>NZ_JANQKD010000076.1 GCF_028281305.1 Pelagibius sp.
GAACCGTCAACTAAGTGACCTAAGAAAAGGGGACGGCCGTGCGCTATCGCCGACCGCCCCTTCCTTGTCTCTCAGACAGCACGTTCCACAACGACAGCCTCGCCGTCGCGCACCTTGGCCATTGCCCGCACATCGTCCAGAGCATCGGCCCAGATGTTGGCCGGGGACGCCAGGCGGATCTCGTCACCCCGGGACACCGGCGTCGGGCCGAAGCCGATGGCGATAGCATCGCCGTCGGTCCAGAAAGCGATCTCCCCCGCCTGCACCACGGCCTTGGCCTCGGGCTCCCGCGGCACGCTGACCGGCGTGTCGAAGTAGACCTCCTCGCCCCAGGTCCGGGCCCGCGCATGGATCGGCAGAACCTCCAGGATCGCTGCCGCGGTTGGCGTGTCACGGGTTTCGATCGCGATCGTGACCGATCCGGCGCTTATGGTCAGCTGGGTCATAAGCTGTCCCCCTCATGAAAAAAGCCGCCCGGCAGCATGGCCGGGCGGCTCCGTTCTTGGCAACCCCCAGAGGTCTTGACGCGGGGGCTGCGTCTCCCAGAGTAAATGCTGTCAGACCGCGTTAACGCGAGTAGTACTCAATGACCAGATTGGGCTCCATGGAAACCGGATAGGGCACGTCGGCCAGCTTGGGCGCGCGCACAAAGGTTGCCTTCATCTGGTTGTGATCGACTTCGATGTAGTCCGGCAGGTCACGCTCCACCGACTCGACGCCCTCAAGCACCAGCGGCAGCTCGCGGCTCTTCGCCTTGACCTGCACCACGTCGCCGTCCTTGACCATGTAGGAGGGGATGTTGACGCGCTTGCCGTTGACCGTGATGTGGCCGTGGTTCACGAACTGGCGGGCGGCGAAGACCGTGGGCACGAACTTGGAGCGATAGACCACCGCGTCCAGACGGCGCTCCAGCAGGCCGATGAGGTTCTCACCGGTGTCGCCGCGGCGGCGCGAGGCCTCTTTGTAATAGCTGCGGAACTGCTTCTCGCCGATGTTGCCGTAGTAGCCCTTGAGCTTCTGCTTGGCGGCAAGCTGAATGCCGAAGTCGGTCGGCTTGCGGCGTCGCTGGCCGTGCTCGCCGGGGCCGTATTCGCGCTTGTTGACGGGGCTCTTGGGGCGGCCCCAGAGGTTGACCCCGAGGCGGCGATTGATCTTGTACTTCGACGCAAGGCGCTTGGACATGGCCCGGCGGCTCCTTTCTTTGCTTGGCGCCGTCCCGCTTTGGGGTCCGGCTGATATTGTCCCGGTAGTTTCAAGACCGACCGCAATGGCTTAGGAATGGTCCTGAACGGGGCTGAGGCCTCTGCCGGCCCGCATTCCCGGGAAGAAGCGCGGACTATACGAATCGCTGCGGAAATGTCAAACCTGCATAAATCCTATACAGATCAAGGACCTGACACCCGTCACCGAGCCCATTTCGGATATCCCGGGCCATGATCGCCATCACGCGGACCATCGCCCTCGACCCCGCCGAGATCGAGGAAAGCTTCCTGCGCGCCTCCGGCCCCGGCGGACAGAACGTCAACAAGGTGGAGACCGCGGTCCAGCTGCGCTTCGACCTCAGGCACTCCCCGTCCCTGCCGGCTGCCGTCCGCGCCCGGGCCGAGCGGCTGGCCGGCAAGCGGCTGACCAAGGAAGGGGTGCTGGTGATCACCGCCGCGCGCTTCCGCAGCCAGGAGCGCAACCGCGAGGACGCGCTGGCCCGGCTGGTCACGCTGCTGCAGAAAGCCGCAATCCCCCCGACCCCGCGCAAGGCGACCCGGCCGACGCTGGCGTCCAAGAAACGCCGCCTCGACACAAAGGCTCAGCGCGGGCGCCTGAAGCAGATGCGCCGCCGCCCGCCCGAGGACTAGCACGGTGCCGACTGACACGGCGCCAACTGACACGACGCCAACTGACCCTGCTCCCGGGGACTTGCCTTCGGCATCTCCGCGCCTAGGTGACAGGACAGCACCACCGGAGCCTGCCATGCGCGCGAAACTGCTCACTTTCTTCGTCGTCGCGACAGCCCTCTTGTCCGCAAAGCCCGGAGGGGCCAACCCGGTTCTGGAGCGCCTGGCCGAACCCGGCACCCACGCGATCCTGCGCCACGCGCTGGCCCCCGGCACCGGCGACCCGGCGAACTTCGCCCTTGGCGACTGCACGACGCAGCGGAATCTGGACGCCGTCGGGCGGGCACAGGCGCGCGCCATCGGCGCGGCGGTCCGCGACGCCGGCATCGCCGTCGACCACGTCCTCACCAGCCAGTGGTGCCGCACGGCGGAGACCGCCCGCCTGCTGGACCTCGGCCCGGTGACCGAGGCGCCGATGCTGAACTCCTTCTTCCGGGACCGCAGCACCGCCGATGCCCAGACGACCGCCACCGCTGCCGCCCTGGCAGAGTTGCCGCCCGAAGAAACAGCGGTGCTCGTCACCCATCAGGTGAATGTCACCGCCTTGACGGGTGTGTTCCCGCGCTCGGGCGAGATGGTTCTTCTGCGGGTCGGCGAAGACGGCGATGTCACCGTGCTCGACCGGGTTCTTCTGGCCGAGTAGCACGCGGTCAAGGTGCATACCCGTCCGTTGAGTCGTTAAGCGCCCGTGATCCAATCGAATGCGCGGCGGACTTCTTCCTTTGCGCCGCTCTGCAGGCAATGACCGTGCGCTATGATGAGACTGTCGAAATCCCAAGTAAGAACCGTTCCGATGCAGCGCCGCATCGCCGCCTTGTCCCGAAGGCTGAGCTTGATATCCAGGGGAACGCCGCCGCCCTCGCCCAGGATGCCTGCCACGCGTTTGACGCCGCGCCAAACCCACGATTCGCCGGCCGCTTCATGCTTCTGGATTAGGTCCGTGATGATGAGCGTCTTGGAAGGCTTGTGGAGAAACGTGACCTCATCCAGAACGGCATGGCCATCCATCACACAGTGATCGATCTCACTGCTCCAAGGGGCTTCAGTGTCGTTCGTCAGCAGCGCATCGACGGCGATATCGGGATGGCGCTTGCTGAACCCCGGCGAGGCCCAGACCCTGGCTGAAGGGTACAACGCCCGCCAAGGCATGATGCCAAGGCTATGGATCTTGTTGGGCGCCACGAGATGCTCGACCGGGCCCAGCCGCTCGACAGCGTGGCGACGTTCCGGCGTCGGCTGCACGGGAGAGTGAACCCACAGCCCGCCCGATTCCAGCCGGACGATCGTCATCCTTGTCGTGAACGGCAGCACGCCGTACATTCGGACATCGTCGCCATTCACGGTCCATATATTCGGTCCAAAAGGCTGCATGTTAGGCGTTGAATGGCCTGTGCATTCTTCCAAGGACAGTTCGGTCATGTCGCGAATTGATGGATTACCCTGGTAGCACTCGGAGGGCGATTCCGCCGAACGCAGATCTGCTCTAGCCGCGCCCGACAAAGGGCATCTTGGTGGCCATCACGGTGATGAACTGCACATTGGCCTCCAGGGGCAGTCCGGCCATGTGGACCACCGCGTCGGCCACGTGCCGCACGTCCATGGTGGGCTCCGGCTTCATGGAGCCGTCGGCCTGGGGCACGCCCGACGACATGGCTTCCGTCATGTGGGAAGCGGCATTGCCGATATCGATCTGGCCGCAGGCGATGTCGAAAGCGCGCCCGTCCAGAGAGATGCTGCGGGTCAGCCCGGTGATGGCGTGCTTCGACGAGGTGTAGGGCGCGGAGCCGGGCCGCGGCACATGGGCGGAGATGGAGCCGTTGTTGATGATCCGCCCGCCTTGGGGGGATTGACGGCGCATCAGGTTGAACGCGCCGTGGGCGCAGAGGAACATGCCGTTCAGGTTCACGTCGATGACCTTCTTCCAGCCGCTCCAGTCGAGGTCGCCGAAGTTCGTCGCCGGAATGTTGGTGCCGGCGTTGTTGAAGATGACGTCGAGGCGCCCGAGGTCCGCCTCGATCTTCTCGAACATCGCCGCCACGGCCTGCGGATCGGTGACGTCGCAGGGCAACACGGTCATGCCGCCGCCGCCCTCCGCATCGGTTTCCTTCAGCGCATCCTCGCGCCGTCCGCAGATCGCCACGCTGAAGCCCGCTTTGTGCAGCGCCAGGGCCGAGGCCCGGCCAATGCCCGAACTCGCACCGGTCACCAAAGCCGTTTTCGCCATTGCATCGTCCTCCGACCGTTTTCTTGTTTGGAATGCTCGTGTGACCGGTGGGGCCGGTCTGAGCGGCGGAAGTCTAATGTCTTACCCAGCGCGGACCTACGACAAATTCGCCCAGATTGCGGGGAACGCCCTACAATGAGCGGAAATTCAGGCTGAACCGAACAGGATCCTTTCATGCGCAAAGAGGAAGTCGAGATCTATTCCGACGCCAGCAACTTCGCAATCATGCGGCACCCGGGCCGGCATTTTCCGGGTAGCCTGATCCAGGGCGATTCTCTCTCGATCCTTACCGGCAATGCGGAACTGGCCTGCAGGCTTCTGCGCGATGGCAAAACAGCGGCGGCCTTGGAAGCTATCGAAGAGGTCCGCGAATCTCTCCAAGCCCGCTTAACGCACTACAAGGACGTGCTGAATGAGCACGAGATAAGCCTTCCCTTTGGCAAGACACCTCCGACCTAGCTATCACGTCCTTTCCGCAGCGCCGAGATGATGCCATGGAGGGTGTTCACCTCCGCCTCGGTGGGGGCGATGCGGTGGAAAAGGTTGCGCAGGTTGCGCACCATGTTGGGGCGCTTTTCCGGCGGGAAGAGGAAGCCGGTCTCGTCGAGCGCCGTTTCCAGCCGGGTGAAGAAGTTCACCAGCTCTTCCTTGCTGGCGGGCTGGCCGATCCCGCTTTCCAGTCGGCGCGGCTCGGTCTCGTCGGCCGCCATGAACCAGGCATGGCCCACCAGCAGCACGGCCTGGGCGAGGTTCAGCGAAGAGAAGGCCGGGTTCAGCGGCACCGTCAGGGCCGCGTCTGCCAGCGCAATGTCATCGTTGACGAGGCCGGAGCGTTCCGGCCCGAACAGCAGGCCGGTCTTCTGGCCGTCCGCCGCCGCCGCGCGCAACTCAGCGGCTGCCCGGGCCGGCGTGACCACCGGCTTCACCATGCCGCGCGGCCGTGCCGTAGTGGCATAGACACGCTGCAGGTCGGCAATGGCGGCCTCCGTCGTGTCGAAAAGCTGCACGCCGGCAATCACTGCGGAGGCGCCGGACGCCGCCGCCTCCGCCTTCTCGCTGGGCCAGCCATCGCGCGGGCGCACCAGGCGCAGCTCGGTGAGACCGCAGTTCAGCATGGCGCGGGCCACCATGCCGATGTTCTCGCCCAGTTGCGGGGCCACCAGGATGACGGCCGGCCCCTGGCCGGTCATCGGCGTGTGTGTGTGATCGGTGCCCGCCACGGCCCGCCTATTCGGTCAGGAGGGCGCGGGCCCGCAGCAGCGTATCGGAGAGGCTGGCGCCGGCCTCCAGCTCCGGGCGGAAGAACAACGCAAAGACCGCTTTGCCCAGCGGCGTCAGGCTTGGTCCGTTTGCCGGATCGGGATCGATGAGACCGGTCAGCTCCGGGCCCAGGGTGACGCCGCCCAGCGCCCAGACGGTCGCCAGGATGAAAGACGCCTCCCGCGCCCGCTCCGGCTCATCGTCGGCCAGGAGAACCACACCGCGACGGCCTGTGCCTTCCGTAAAGGAGAAAACGAAAGGGAGCGTGCCGATCTCGAAGCGCGCCAGCATGCCCTTCTCGAAGCCGGCCGCGAAAGCGACCTCCGCCAGATCCTGCCGCGGCCCGACCGCGATCACCAGATCGGCCTCCGCGGCTATGCTGTCCAGGCTGTCGCCGGCCTGCGGCGCCGCGCCGGTTTCGACGAGGGCGATGTCCAGTCCCGTCGGCTCTGAGAAAGCGGCGGCGACCTGACGCAGCGAGGCTGCGGAGGCTTCGGCGCTGTCGCTCAGAAGGGCGATCCCAAGCGGCCCGCTGTGGCGCCAGAAGCTGTCCGCCGGAAGGCCGAAATGCGTCCGCGTCTCGCTTTGCTCGATCAGCCTTGCGAAGGCGGCATGGACCGTTTCCGCATCCTCGGGGGCCGCCTGCGGCGCCTGCGCTGCTGCCACCCCAGCCCACAGTGCGAAGCAAAGGACGATGGCCGCTCGGAACACGCAGGCCGGCGTCACGGCGTCCCCTCCCCCGGCACCTGGGCGCCGTCCTGCAGCAGCTTCCAGGTAATGCCGTCATGCAGCGCATTGAAGGAGGCGTCGATGACGTTGGTCGACACCCCGATGGTGGTCCAGCGCCGCCCTTGGGAGTCCGCACTCTCGATCATGACCCTGGTTACCGCGCGGGTGCCGGCCTGGGGTGTGAGGATCCGCACCTTGTAGTCGACCAGGCGCATGTCCTCGAGCTGTGGATAGAGCGGCACGAGGGCCTTGCGCAGGGCCGTGTCCAGGGCGTTCACCGGCCCGTTGCCGTCGGCGACTTCCATCTTCGCCTTGCCGGCGACCTCAAGGGTCACGGTCGCCTCGGACTCGGTGACCAGTTCGCCGCGCGCGTTCCAGCGCCGGTCGTCCATGATGCGAAAGCGCGCCAGGGAGAAGTAGCTGGGCACCTCGCCCTGCGCGCGCCGGGCCAGAAGTTCGAAAGAGGCTTCGGCGCCGTCATAGGCAAAGCCCTCAAACTCGCGCGCCTTGACCTCGTCGACCAGCTTGTTCACGCCGGGATCCTTGGGGTCCAGCTCGATGCCGATCTCCGCGAGGCGCGCCAGGATGTTGGCGCGGCCGGCCTGGTCGGAAACCACGATGTGGCGGCGATTGCCCACCGTGGCGGGGTCGATATGTTCGTAGGTGCGCGGGTCCTTGGCGACGGCGGAGACATGCAGGCCGCCCTTGTGCGCGAAGGCCGCCTCGCCGACATAGGCGGCGTGGCGCTGGGGCTGGCGGTTGAGACGGTCGTCCAGCAGGCGCGAGACATGGGTGAGCTGACCCAGGGCATGCTCGTCCAGGCCGACGTCGTAGTCGGTCTTCAACATCAGGTTGGCGATCAGGCTGACAAGGTTGGCGTTGCCGCAGCGCTCGCCCAGGCCGTTGATGGTGCCCTGCACCTGCCGGGCGCCGGCATCGATCGCCGCCAGCGAGTTGGCGACCGCGTTCTCTGTGTCGTTGTGGCAGTGAATGCCGACGTGGCTGCCGGGGATCCGCTCGCAAACCGCGCCGACGATGCGGGCGACCTCGTCGGGCAGTGTGCCGCCGTTGGTGTCGCAGAGTACCACCCAACGCGCGCCGGCCTTGTGGGCGGCCTCCAGACACTCCAATGCGTAAGCGGGGTTGGCCTTGTAGCCGTCGAAGAAGTGCTCGGCATCGAACATCACCTCGTCCTTGCGGGTGAGTGCATGGGCCACCGAGTCCGCAATCATGGCGACGTTTTCCGAGCGCTCGATTTCAAGAGCGACGTCGACGTGGAAGTCCCAGGTCTTGCCGACCATGCAGACGGCCTCCGCCGAGGAGTTCAGCAGGCCGGCCAGCCCCGGATCGTTCTCGGCGCTGCGCCCCGGGCGGCGTGTCATGCCGAAGGCGACGAAGCGGCTGCGCTCCAGACCGGGCGATTCGGAGAAAAAGGCGTCATCCGTCGGGTTGGCGCCGGGCCAGCCGCCCTCGACGTAATCTACGCCCAGGCGGTCGAGCGCACGGGCAATGGCCAGCTTGTCCGAAACCGAGAAATCGACGCCCTGACTCTGCGCTCCATCGCGCAGGGTCGAGTCGAAGAGATAGACCCGCCTGTCATTAACCATAGTGATTATCCGCCCTTTGGAGGGCGCTATTCAGCACAGGCAGGCCCGCAGGTCAACTTGGCTGGGAAGGACGCCGAAGCCGTGCGGCTGGGGCGGCTGTGCGACATGGAGCGGTTTCAGGAGGGCTGGGCGACGCGATGGTCCTCTTCGGCGCCGCGCGCCAGGCTGCGGCCCTCCTCTTCCAGCCAGTCGCGGAAGGCGATGACCTTGGGCTTGCGGGCGGCGGCTTCCGTGCAGACGACGAAATAGGCCATCGACCCCTCGACCGCGCGGTCGAACAGGCGCACCAGCCGCCCGGCCCGCAGATCGTCCTCCGCCAGGGTGGCCCAGGTCAGCCCGACCCCCTGCCCGTGGATCGCCGCCTGGATCATCATGTAGCTGTTGGGAAAGGCGGGCCCCTGGGTCGGGTCGACACCCTCGACCCCCAGTATGCCCAGCCAGACCGACCAGGTGGCCATGGAGTTCACCTCCATACGCGCCGATTCCGTGTGCAGCAGGGTTTGGTGCTTCAGGTCCTTTGGCCGCCTCAGCGGCGGGCCCTTGGCCAGAAGCGCCGGGCTGCAGACGGCAAAGACCGTCTCGTGCATGATCGGTTTCGAGGCGAGCCCGGGGAAAGGGCCCTGGCCGAAGCGGATGGCCATGTCGATCGTCGCCGCCTCGGCCACCAGATCGATGCGGTTGCCGGTCGGCCGGATGCGCACGTCGATCTCCGGATGGATGTCGTGGAAACGCCCGAGTCGCGGGATCAGCCACTTGACCGCGAGAGACGGGCTGGCAGTGACTGTCAGGATGCCGCTCTCCTCCGGGCGCTGCAGCTCGGCCACCTTGTCGAACAGCCGGCGAAAAACGGTCTGCGCCGTCTCCGCAAGGTCCTCGCCCTTGTCGGTCAGGGTGAGGCCCCGCGCACCGCGATGAAAGAGTTCAAACCCCAGGTTCGCTTCCAACTGCTTGATCTGCTGGCTAACCGCGCCCTGGGTTACGTGCAGTTCAGCGGCGGCCTTGGTGAAACTGAGGTGACGGGCTGCGACCTCGAAGGTGCGCAAGGCAGCCAGCGGGGGCGATGGCATCGGCGTCTCCGGGCAGGTCTCCGGGCAGATCAGGCATTAGACCAGCTTATCAGGTCCATTACGAATCATCGTTTGTGGGATTCTCGAATCTGACCGATATTTCTGGTCAGAACAGTTGGGATCTGTCAACCCGGACACCGTCCCCAGACCATCAGGTGATCTAATGACCAGCTCTTCAAACGGGGCCTCTTCAGGGGTCCACGCAACCCTTCCCTACCGCCAACTCTCAGGCCCATCTTCCGGCCGTTACGCCGATCTCGGCCGGCCAGAGATTCGGTGGCGCCGGGACCGTGCAGTGGTCGCCAATCTGCTGCTGGACGGCTTCTTCGCACTGGCCCGCCCGCTGCTCGCCTGGCAGAGGCGCCTTGAAGAGAAGGACCGGCTCAATGACATGCCGGACTACCTCTTGAGAGACCTCGGACTGACCCGCAACGACCTTGGTGACATCTCGGCATCAGCCGAGCATCGCTCCTAACGCTCCGGCGTTTGTTCCCTGCACACACCGTTAACCCTGCAACTTGCGGCGGCGGGCCGCCCCCCGAGCAAAGGGCCCGCCGCCCTTCTTTTTGCCCCGTAAAGCTTTGCCCGTAACAACTCAATCCTCATTGTCGAAAGGCGAGACCTCTGCGGGGTCGCGCAGGCGCGCGATCTCGGCGGCCACACGCGGCGCATCGGCAATGCCGTAAAACGCCTCGATCTGGTAGCTGCCGCCGGCACTGCGTTTCCACCACGGCAGTTTCCGTTCGATGAAGACCACCGCACCTTCGCCGGAGGCATCGGCCAGGGCGCGAGGCTCGTCCAGTTCCGCCGGCAGAAAGATGCGCCTGCTGCGAAGGGGCCACAGCGAGAGGATCATCACCCTGCGGCTGGTCACCGCATAGACCATGCGGCCGGCGGAAGCCTTCGCGATCTGCGGAGCCACCACCAGCGCCAGGCAATAGAGCCCGGCCGCCACCAGAAAGGCGAACATCAGGGCATTCTCCGCTGAGGCCCGAAAGTCCGGAACATAGCCGTACCAGTGCAGGCCGGCGATCACCGCCAGCCCCAGGGCGCCGCGGATCACCTGCGGCAGCTTGGTCCGCGCCAGCGCCTCCGGCCGGGGGCGGTCCGCCCAGACCAGCGTCTCGCCCGGTTCGAGCTCCTGTCGGGCCACCGACAACGGATCGTCTGCTTGCGAAGCCAAATCGCGCTCCCCCTCCGGCCGCATTGTCTTAAGAGGCGGCCTTGGCTTGCCGCTTCAGGAATGCGCGACCAGAACCGGCACCTTGGCAAGGTGCAGGATCTTGCGGGAGACGGACCCCAGCAGCAGTTCGGCATACTCGCCCAGCCCGCGGCTGCCGACGACGATGAGATCGGCATCGATCCGGCCCGCCTCGTCCAGGATCTCGTCCGCCGGATCGCCAAACCCCACGCGCTGCTCCACCGTCACGCCCTCCGGCACTTCGGCCAGGATCCGGGCGGAGGCGAGAATTCGCTCGAAGACTTCCGAGCGGCTCAAGTCTTCCGACTTCGCGAGATCGACCAACGGTCCCTTCAGAGGGCGGTGCCCGTCGACCGCCAGCAGGACCAGCTTCGCCCCATAGGTTTTTGCAATGTCGCCGCCACAGCGCACTGCCTTGCCGGCGTGGCCCGAACCGTCAACGGCCACGAGAATGGTCTTGAACATCGATCTGCCTCCCTAACCTCTTTGCCACCACGCTTCTTGCCCGTTACCCCGCCTCGCGGGCCCGACGTCGCCCCCGCGCAGCGAGCCGCAGCTTAGCGCCCCCGGCGGCCCCGCTCCAGCCGGCAAAAGGCGGCGCAGACCGGCAAAGCGGACGGTAGGCGCCACAAAAAAGCCGCAAGCCCGATTGAACCTGCCCGCAGCCGCAGCCGACCAACGCAAAGACCGCAAGAGGGACGACCGATGACCAAAGCCGCATCGCGGAGCCGCCACTGGGGGACTTTCCGGCCTATGATCGTCCTTGCGCGCGGTGTTGCCGGCCTGGTTGTCCTGGCTCTGGCCGCAAGCGTTGCCGTATCGATCGACGCCGAAGCATCGCCCGCCGGGCAGCCGGCCGGAAACCTGGCCGAGCGGCTGAACGCGGCTGCCCTCGCCCGGACCGAGGCACGCGTCACCTACGACCCCGCCTACCGCCGGATCGCCTATCCCGGCGGCGACGTGGCGGCAGACCGCGGTGTCTGCTCGGATGTCGTGATCCGGGCCTACCGCACTCTGGGGATCGATCTTCAGGAACTGGTGCACGAGGACATGCGCGCGGCCTTCGATGCCTACCCCAACCATTGGGGCCTGACACGGCCCGACAGCAACATCGACCACCGCCGGGTACCCAACCTGGAAACCTTCCTGCGCCGCCAGGGCGCGGAGATGCCGGCCAGCGACGATCCCAAGGACTATCGCGCCGGCGACGTGGTGGCATGGAACCTGCGCGGCCCAGGTGGCTTCCTGCCGCACATCGGTATCGTCACCGACCGCATTGCCCCCAGTGGGCGGCCGATGATCGTACACAACATTGGCGCGGGGCCGCAGCTGGAAGACGTGCTATTTCATTGGCCCATCACCGGGCGCTACCGCTATCTGCCGGAAGCGGCTGCGGCAACGGCCGCGGCGAGAGAATGAGCGGCGGCCCAGCCATGCCCGAGAAGCCAGCGATGCGTGAGAACCAGGCCATGCGCGAAGACTGGGAACGCCAGGAAGATCTGATCGATCTCAGCAAAGCCGAGGTTGCCGCCCTGCTGCATCAGGCCTTCCCGGGAATCGCCATTGAATCGATCGCTGCCGCCAAGGGCGGCAAGGCCAACACAAACATCAAGGTTGTGCTGGCGCCACCGTTTGGGCCGGTTCTCTTGCGCCTCTTTGTGCGCGATCCGGCTGCCGGACCTAAGGAGGTGGCGATCCTTCAGCGCCTCGCCGGCCAGGTGCCGGTCCCAAAGGTGCATGGCTTTGCCCCGGACAATGCGGTGACAGGTCACCCCTACGCGGTCCTGGGCTGGGTGGAAGGGCGGCGCATGGACCTTGCTCTGAGCGCCGCGCGAAGCCAGTTGGAGCGACGCCAGATGGCCGCCGCCGTGGGCGAGGTGTTGGCCCGGATCGGCAGTCTCACGTTCCCTGAGGCCGGATTTCTCTCTGAAGACCTCACGGTATCCCAAAGCATCGCAACAGGCGCCGCGGGGTTCCGCTCCTTTGTCGCCGAAACCGCGGGCAGGCCGCGTGTGGCACAACGGCTCGACCCGGCTCTGCGTAAAGACCTGCTGCATTTCGTGGAAGACGCCGCCGCGGTCCTCGACGGACCGCCCGAGCCCGCCCGCCTCACCCACTGCGACTATGATCCCAGCAACATCCTGCTGGAACGCGAAGACGCGGGCTGGCGCGTCGCCGCCGTGCTGGACTGGGAGTTCGCGGTGGCGGCAACTCCGCTTCTGGACCTCGGGCATATGCTGCGCGCGCCCCAGGGGCAGGACCCACTCTTCGTGACCGCGCTTGGCCAGGGATTCAGGGCGGGCGGCGGGATCCTGCCGGAGCGCTGGGTGGCGGCGGCAAAGCTGCTGGACCTTCTCGCCTGGCTCGACTTCCTAGACCGGCCCGGTGAACGCCCGCGCCTCTTTGCCGATGCCCAGGGCGTGATCCGCACGACCATCGACACATGGCCGGCGCTACTGGCCCAAACAGACCCCTCTTCCCAGCGGTGACTCCCGGCGCAGTCGGCTCACCCGCAACGCAGCGAGCAAGGTCTTTTCTATGCCCAATTCAGTCTTCGGTTTCGCAGCCGCCCTCGTTCTGGCCATCGGGGTCGCGCTTGCCGGCTGGTTCGTCGGCGACGGTTTCTTTCAGGGCCGCAAGGCGGACCGCTACGTCACGGTGAAGGGCGTGGCGGAGCAGGAGGTGAAAGCCGACCTCGCGGTCTGGGCGCTGCGCTTCGTCGCCACCGGAAACGACCTCACTGAGGTGCAGCGGAAGATCGCCGCGGATGCGGTCCTGGCCCGTGACTTCTTGCTCGCCAGCGGCTTCGCAGAGACCGAGGTCGAGAACAGCGACCTGCAGGTCACCGACCGGCTCGCCCAGGAGTACCAGCCGGGACAGGTGGACAGCCGCTTCATCATCGCCCAGACCCTGACGCTGCGCAGCGCCGACGTGGACGCCGTGGCTGCCACTCTGGCGCGCCTCAGCGAGCTGGTGTCGGCCGGCCTGGTGCTCTCGAACGAGAACCAGTGGAACAGCGGCCCGACCTACATCTTTTCCAGGCTGAACGATCTGAAACCGGCGATGATCGCCGAAGCGACGGAGAACGCGCGGGCCGGGGCCGAGCAGTTCGCGGCCGATTCCGGCAGCGGCGTCGGCACGATCCGGCGCGCCAGCCAGGGGGTCTTCCAGATCCTGCCCCGCGACCGCTTCCCCAACGCCCGGGAGGCAAAGCAGGTCCACAAAAGGGTCCGTGTGGTCTCCACCATCGAGTTCATGCTGCAGGATTGACGCACTTGGACACAGACAGCGGTCCAAGCGGTGTCGCATGCTTCGAGACGGGCCTCTCGGCCCTCCTCAGCATGAGGTCCCACTCTGCAGAAACGCACACCTCATCCTGAGGTGCGGAGCGAAGCGCAGCCTCGAAGGATGGCCCTGAGTCCGTCCCACCGGTTCCCCGGCTTCAGTCCAGCCAGGTCCAGGTCTCGGCGCCGTCGAAATGGCGGATGCGCAGGCCGGCGATCTCCGCCGGCTCGGCCAGGGCGCAGTTCACCGCCATACGCGCCGCCGGGCTGGGGTCCAGGTTCTCCCAGTGGGTCGTGCAGCCGCAGGTCCGGCAACTGTGAAACGCCAGGGTCTTATCGCCCCAGATGTAGCGGATGGTCGCCCCGGCCTCGAACGTCAGGGTAATCTGCTGCGTCTCCGCATAGGCCCAGAGCGTGCCGGCACGCCGGCAATAGGAGCAGTTGCAGCGGTTCAGCCACTGCGGCCGGCCGGGATATTCGAAGCGTACGGCGCCGCAATGACAGCTTCCGCGGATCATCATGTCCTCCTGTCAGCCCGGGCTGTCGACCCGGGTTAACCCTGTTCGGTGGAGCGGCGGATTCGAGCGGTCCGGCGCGACTCCAAGGTTAACCGGGTTTTTTGTCGGCCCGAAAGGCCGCTTTTCCTGTGGAAAAACCGGGTCAAGGCGCGTAAAACCGGCGGTCCGAATTGATTAAGGAAGCAGAAAGGGGCCCCCCATGGCCACGACCTGGTCGCCCGAGTCCTGGCGCAGCAAACCGATCCGCCAGGTGCCCGACTACGCCGACAAGGCCGCGCTGGAGCGCGTCGAAGAGCAGCTCGCAGGCTACCCGCCCCTGGTTTTTGCAGGGGAAGCGCGGCGCCTGCGCCAACAACTCGGCGATGTCGCCGAAGGCCGGGGATTTCTGCTTCAGGGGGGCGACTGCGCCGAGAGCTTCGCCGAGTTCCACCCCAACAACATCCGCGACACCTTCCGGGTGATGCTGCAGATGGCGGTGGCGATGACCTTCGGCGCCGCCTGCCCGATCGTGAAAGTGGGCCGCCTCGCCGGCCAGTTCGCCAAGCCCCGTTCCGCCCCGACGGAGGTGCAGGGTGAGGTCGAGCTGCCGAGCTATCGCGGCGACATCATCAACGGCATCGACTTCGAGGCCGACGCACGCCAGCCGGACCCGGAGCGCCTGCTGCGCGCTTACAACCAGGCCGCAGCCACCCTCAATCTGCTGCGCGCCTTCGCCCAGGGCGGCTTTGCCGACCTGCACAAGGTGCATCAGTGGAACCTGGAGTTCGTCTCCGACAGCGCCCAGGCGCAGCGCTACGAGGAGCTGGCCGAGCGCATTGACGAGGCCCTGGCCTTCATGCGCGCCTGCGGCATCGCCCCGGAGACCGTGCCGAAGCTGAAGGAGACCGACTTCTACACCAGTCACGAGGCCCTGCTGCTGTGGTATGAGCAGGCGTTGACCCGCGTCGACAGCCTGACCGGCCAATGGTACGACTGCTCGGCCCACATGGTCTGGATCGGCGACCGCACGCGCAACCCGGACGAAGCCCATGTCGAGTTCATGCGGGGCATCCAGAACCCCATCGGCATGAAGTGCGGGCCGACGTCGGATCCCGATGAGTTGCTGCGGGTCATCGACATCCTGAACCCGGACAACGAGCCCGGGCGCCTGACGCTGATCGCACGCATGGGGCACGACAAGGTCGCCGACCATCTGCCGGCGCTGATCCGCGCGGTACAGCGCGAAGGCCGCAAAGTCGTCTGGTCCTGCGATCCCATGCACGGCAATACCATCAAGTCGTCCAGCGGCTTCAAGACACGGCCTTTCGACCGCATTCTGGAGGAGGTGAAGAACTTCTTCGCCGTCCACCGGGCGGAAGGCAGCTATGCCGGCGGCGTGCACTTCGAGATGACCGGACAGGACGTGACCGAGTGCATCGGCGGCGCCCAGGCCATCAGCGACGACCGCCTCGGCGACCGCTACCACACCCACTGCGACCCCCGGCTGAATGCCAACCAGTCGCTGGAGCTGGCCTTCCTGATTTCCGAAGCGCTGAAGGATGAGCGGATCGCCCGCCAGAACGGCAACGGCCGCAGCGGCGGCAAGGTGGCAGCGGCCTTCTAGGCCGCCGCCCGCCAGCCCGTTCGGCGAACGCCGCGCCGTATGCATGGCTGCCATCGCCCGACGAGGCTGGCGTCCTGTAGCCGCTTCGCGCTAGATTCTCCCGGTCTTGAGCCTGTCTCCTGCCTTTACCCCTTGAGACAGCGGCTTGAAGGAGCGAGCGATGCCAGAGGGTCCCAGCCGCAAATCCCCTGAGGGCGAAGGCCCGCGCGCGACCACGAGGATGGACCGTTGGCCGACGGAAGAGGCCGACATCGCCGCCTGGACGGATGTCTACTTCAAGAAAACGCGCAAGGCGGTGGAACGCTTCGGCGATGCCGAGGCGACCTACGCCGTCTTCATGCGCCGCCCCGTTATCTCGGCGCCGCGCCTGGCGATCGAATGGCTGCGGCAGATTGCCGTCAACAGAGACACCAGCTTCGAGATCGATCTGCGCTACGCCGAAGGCAAGTGGGTCGGTGCCGGCGAGCCCCTGCTCTACGTAACGGGCCGCCTGTCGCATCTGGCTGACCTGGAAACCCTGTTGCTGCAGAAGCTGGGGCCCACCTGCCTTGCCGCCTACAACGCCTACAGCATGTGCGCCGAACTGCCGAAGACCGCCTTTCTGGCCATGGACGCCCGGCACTGCGCCGGTGCGGAGATGGCCGAAGCCATGGCCTATGCCGCCTCGGTAGGCTCGGACCGCGCCAGACGCAAGGTGGCCGCCGTCGGCTTTATCGGCAATGCCACCGACGCCACCGCCCACTACTTCGGGCGCGACGGCGGGCTGGGCACCATGCCGCATGCCTTCATCGGCTACGCCGGCAGCACCCTGCGCGCCGCCGAGATGTTCGACGAGACCTTTCCGGACGAGCCGATGACGGTGCTGGTCGACTACTTCGCGCGGGAGGTGACCGATGCCCTCACCTGCTGCCGCCGCTTCCCCAAGCGCGCCGCCGCCGGCAACCTGGCCGTGCGCATCGACACCCCGGGCGGGCGGTTCATCGAGGGGCTCGATCCGCCGGAATCTTACGCGGTCGTAGAGCGCAACGCCCCCGGGGCCCTGCGCGGCTATCGCACCGATGACGAACTGCGCTACCTCGTGGGCCCAGGCGTCTCCGCCGCGGCCATCTGGCGCATGCGCGAATGCCTTGACGCCGAAGGCTTCGACAAGGTGAAGATCGTCGCCTCCTCCGGCTTCAGCCCGGCCAAGTGCCGCCTGATGGCCGAGGCGAAGGCACCCGTCGATGTGGTCGGCACCGGCTCCTACCTGCCGGACCGCTGGTCGGAGACCTATGCGACAGCGGACATCGTCGAGTACGACGGCGTCCCGCGAGTCAAGGTCGGCCGCGAGTTCCTGTTGCGAAAGTAAGGCCCATCGCCGATAACCGCGGATGTGCCGGGGCCTCGGGGGGCCCGTGCCGGACCGCGCTGAGGGCGACCGAACTGAGTGGGATGTCCAAATTGGGTGATGTGAAGAGCGATCCGCGTGTTGAAGAGATGATCGAGAACTTTTCCTTCCTGGACGACTGGGAGGACCGGTTCCGCTATCTCATCGATCTCGGCCGCAAGCTGCCCCCCATGGAAGAAGCGCTGAAGACCGAGGACTCCAAGGTACGCGGCTGCACCAGCCAGGTCTGGATCATCGACGAACTGCAGCCGGGGACACCGCCGACCCTGCACTTCAAGGCCGACAGCGATGCCCATATCGTCAAGGGCCTGATCGCCGTCCTGCTGTCGATCTACGACGGACGCAGCCCGGAGGAGATCCTGGCGGTCGACATCAAGGACACCATCGGCAAGCTCGGCTTCGAGCAGCATTTGAGCCCGAACCGGGCCAACGGCCTGTTTTCCATGGTCGAGCGCATTCGCCACCTTGCCCGCCAGGAGGCGGCGCGCTGCGCTCCGGCCTAGGGCGGATCTGCACCGCTAAGCCCCGATCCGCCCCGATCCGCCCTGGGCCCATGAACCGATGACTGCCTCGGGCGGGCTTGCCGCCTCCCGGGCAGGAGAGTAAGTAAAATCTATGGCAGACCGGCTGAAGATCGCACTCGCGCAGACCAACCCCACCATGGGCGATATCCCGGGCAACCTGGCGCGCCTGCGCGCTGCCCGAATGGAAGCCGCCGCCAAGGGCGCCGACCTTGTGGTGGCCTCGGAGATGGTGATCACCGGCTATCCCACCGAAGATCTGGTTCTGAAGCCCATGTTCCTGGACGCCGCCCAGGCGGCCATCGAGGAACTGGCCAAGGACACCGCCGACGGCGGCCCCGGCATGATCGTCGGCGGACCCTCGCGCAGCGACCCCAAGGCCACGCCGCCGCTGTTCGGGAAGGTGTTGAACTCCGCCTACGTTCTCGACGGCGGCAAGGTGCTGACCCTGCGGTCCAAATACGACCTGCCGAACTACGGCGTCTTCGACGACAAGCGGGTCTTCGGCGCCGGTCCGCTGCCGGGGCCGGTGAACTACCGCGGCGTGCGCCTGGGCGTGATGATCTGCGAGGACATGTGGACCTCCGAGGTCAGCGAGTGCCTGGAGGAGTCAGGTGCCGAGATCCTTATCGTCATCAACGGCTCGCCCTATGAGTTGGAAAAGACCGAGGAGCGTATCCAACTCGCCGTGCAGCGGGTGACGGAGACCGGCCTGCCGATCATCTACGTGAACCAGGTTGGCGGTCAGGACGAGCTGGTTTTCGACGGGGCCTCTTTCGCGCTCAACAGCGACAACAGCCTGCCGATCCATCTGCCCGCCTTCGTCGAAGCGGTGGAAGTCAGCCAGTGGGAGCGCGGCGACGGCGGCTGGCGCTGCGCCAACGGGCTGCGCGAGGCACCGGACAGCGGCCTGGAAGGCAACGGCCTGGGGGGCCGCGCGGATGCCGGCATGGAGCCGATTTACCGCACGCTGATGCTGGGGCTGCGCGACTACGTAAACAAGAACCGCTTTCCCGGCGTCATCCTGGGGCTCTCGGGTGGCATCGATTCAGCCCTTTCGGCTGCGATCGCCGTGGATGCGCTGGGGCCCGAGCGGGTGCACTGCGTGATGATGCCCTCCCCCTACACCAGCCGCGAAAGCCTGGAAGACGCCGACGAGGCAGCAGGGCTGCTGGGCGTGAAGCTGGACCAGGTGTCCATCGAGCCTGCCATGCAGGCCTTCGGCGGAATGCTGGAGCCGATCCTCAACGGCTACGCTTCGGAATCCAACTCCGGCGATACGACGGAGGAGAACATCCAGGCGCGCTCGCGCGGGCTGACGCTGATGGCGATCTCCAACAAGCTCGGCTACATGGTGCTCTCGACCGGCAACAAGTCCGAGGTCTCGGTCGGCTACGCCACCCTCTACGGCGACATGGTCGGGGGCTACAACGTCCTGAAAGACGTTTACAAGACGCTGGTCTTCGCCTTGGCGCGCTGGCGCAACCAGGTGCTGCCGCCCGATGCCATGGGCCCCGCCGGCCGCGTGGTGCCGGAACGCATCATCACCAAGCCGCCCTCCGCCGAACTGAAGCCGGACCAGAAGGACGAGGACAGCCTGCCGCCCTACGACGTGCTGGACGACATCCTGAAGGCGCTGATCGAGGACGAGGAGAACATCGCCGGCATCGTCGCACGCGGCCACGACCGCGATACCGTGAACCGCGTCTGGCGGATGCTGGAGCTGGCGGAGTACAAGCGCCGTCAGGCCTGCCCGGGGGTTAAGATCACCCGCCGAGCCTTCGGCCGCGACCGCCGCTATCCCATCACCAACGCCTTCAAGGGGCCTGCCTGAGCAAGCCCCTTTCCAACGCGGCGTTCAGAGTTTCCGGACTTCGCCCAGGAAGGCGCCGACGCGCTGCTTCAGGTCGTCGGCCTGCTTGCCGAGTTCCTCGGCAGCCGAAAGAACCTGATCTGCCGCGCTTCCTGTCTGGGCGGAGGCGCTGGAAACCCCACTGATGTTCCCGGTGACGTCTTGCGTGGCTGCCTGCTGTTCCTCGACAGCAGCCGAGATAGCCGTCGTCACCTCGTTGATCTCCCCGATGACGTCGCTGATCACCGCAATTGCGCCCACCGCACCGTCGGTCGACGTTTGGATCTGCGAGACCTGGGACCCGATCTCCTCGGTCGCCTTGGCGGTCTGATTGGCCAGCGCCTTCACCTCGTTGGCCACCACGGCGAAGCCCTTGCCGGCCTCCCCGGCGCGGGCAGCTTCGATGGTGGCGTTCAGCGCCAGCAGGTTGGTCTGCTCTGCGATGTCCTGAATCAGGCTGACCACGGCGCCGATCTTCTGCGCGCCTTCGGAAAGGCCGTTGACGAGATCGGTCGAGCGCTTGGCCTCGCCGACCGCCTTGCCGGCGATGGACGTACACTGGCTGATCTGCCGCGCGATTTCCTGTGCCGAGGCGGTCAGCTCTTCGGCAGCGGTTGCAACAGAGCTTGCCTGGCTGTTGGTTTCCTCCGCCGTCGTGGAGAGCCCCCTGGCGCTGCTTTGCATCTGGGTGGCCGCCGTAGACACGGTCTCGACCACAGCCCCGACCCCGTTCTCGAAGTCGTCAGCCAGACGTTCGCGCCCGGTCGCCACCGACCAGGTCACCATGGGCCCGATGTAGCCGCCTGCGTCGTCGAAAACCGCCGAGACCCGCAGATCGAGGATGTCCTGCCCCAGCTTGATCTTGGCGTTGTGTGGCAGGTTCGCTGGATCGGAAAGCAGCGTCCTGGGGCGTTCCGGGGCCTTGTGAAAGATGTCCATGGAAGATCCAACCACCTGTTCCACCGGCACCGGCAAGGCGTCCTGCAGGGGCCGCAAAGTCTCCAGGCTGGTCTTGTTCATGTAAGTGATCTTGAGGCTGCCGCTTTCAGCCATCATCACGTTGATCGGCAGTTGGTCCAGCATGGTGAACAGCCGGTCGACATCCTGCTGCTTGCGCACCTCCGCCGTCACAACCTTCCAGGTCAGCATCGGCCCGATGTACCTGCCGCCGCGTCCCATCAGCGCCATGACCTGGAGGTCGAGGTACTCACCCCCCACTTCGATACGGGCTTCCAATGGTAGATTGGCGGGATCGGAGAGGAGGCTGCGCTGCCGCTCCGGCTCCTTGTGGAAGATGTCGATGTTCTGGCCGACGATGGCGTCAGCGGAGACAGGCAGCACATGCTCGATCGAGCGCAGAGCCTCGAGAGACGCCTGGTTCGCATAGTTGATGGTGAAATCCGAAAGATCGAGCGTCATCACCGCAACCGGCGTGCATTCGACCATCTGCAACAAGCTCTGTCGGTCAAGAGCTGTACCCTGGCGATCCCTGGACTTAAGTGCTGCCAGCATGTCTTGTTTCCTTATTCTAATCAGTTACACTATGCCCAGTTGCTTAGATTTACTTTACGCACTCCAGAATTGCATTAATGCGCAGGAGGTGATTAAAGAAACGTCAAATAAATTCAACAGTTTGTCTTTGTGATACCCGGGCCTTTTCTGAAGATCACTTGGACCGTGGCGACGGCAGGATCTCCTGCCGCGGGGCTCACGGTTCCGGTCTTCGGCAGCGCATCCCGGAGGTCTTTGCCTTCTCCGCATTCACCCTTTGTTTCGCCAGCGCCGGGTGATAACAAGACGCCTGAACACCCCGTCTCCGGAACCGTCAGACCGTCGCCCCATGAAACTGCGCTTTGCCCCCAGCCCGACGGGGCTGATCCATGTCGGCAACCTGCGGCAGGCCCTGGTGAACTGGCTTTACGCCCGCACCCAGGGCGGCAGGTTCCTGCTGCGGATCGACGATACGGACAGCGAGCGCTCGACCCGGGAATTCGCCGCGGCCATCGAGGAAGACCTGCGCTGGCTGGGACTGGTCTGGGACGAAAAGGCCGTGCAGTCCGAACGTCTGGACCGCTACGCCGCAGCGGCCGAGCGGCTGAAGGAAAGCGGGCGCCTCTACGCCTGCTACGAAACGGCCGAGGAACTGGGCCTGAAGCGCAAGGTGGCGCTTTCCGCCGGCCGGCCGCCAATCTACGACCGCGCCGCCCTGGCCCTGAGCGAGGCCGACAAGGCCGCGCTGGAGGCCGAAGGGCGGCGGCCCCACTGGCGCTTCAGGCTGGAGCACCGCGCCATCGCCTGGGAGGACCTGATCCGCGGGTCCGTCGCCTTCGAGGGCGCCAATCTCGGCGACCCGGTGCTGATCCGTGAGGACGGGCGGCCGCTCTACACGCTGACCTCCGTCGTCGACGACATCGAACTGGAGGTGACCCACATCCTGCGCGGCGAGGACCACGTGGCCAATACGGCGGCGCAGGTGCAGCTCTTCGAGGCGCTGGGCGGTGCCGTTCCGGTCTTCGGCCACCTCTCCCTCATTGCCGGCGCCGGCGGCGAGACCCTCTCCAAGCGGCTGGGTACGCTCTCTGTCGCCGCCCTGCGCGACCAGGGTCTGGAGGCCATGACCCTCACCTGCTACCTCGCGCGCCTCGGCACGCCGGACCCCGTCGAAGCTGTGCAGAGCCTGGACGACCTGGTGGCCGGTTTCGATCTCTCGCGCTTTGGCCGCGCCACCCCGAAGTTCGATCCCAAGGACCTGGAACACCTGAATGCCCGCATCCTTCACGGCATGGCTTTCGAGACGGCGGCGCCGCGCCTGCCGGAGGGCTTCGACGCCGCGCTCTGGGAAGCAGTGCGCCCCAACCTGACCAAACTCTCCGAGGCGCGCGTCTGGCAGATCATCTGCCGCGGCCCGGTGGTGCCGGTGATCACGGACGCCGCCTTCACCAAACAGGCCGCCGAACTGCTGCCGCAGGAGCCCTGGGACGAGACAACCTGGCAGGCCTGGACCGGCGCGGTGAAGGCCGCCACCGGCGCCAAGGGCAAAGCCCTCTTCCTGCCGCTGCGCCAGGCGCTCACCGGCCTCGACCACGGCCCGGAGCTGAAGGCCTTGCTGCCGCTGATCGGGCGCGACCGGGCTGCCGCCCGGCTGGGCGGGAAAACGGCGTAAGCCCAATGCACCCGCCGACGCGCCCCGAAAGACCCCTTGACCCCAGATGTCATGGGCCTAAAGTGCGCGCCATGGTGATCTGGACCGTTTTCCGCACCCCCTGCTCTCCATGGGTGCGATGTTGCGACTGCCCGGCCCGCGCGGCCTGAGGCAGCCCTTTTGCTTGCGGGCCTCTCTGAGAGCGGCCCGCGCACCCAGACGATCCGGATAGCCCCATCATGGACCTGCAGCTTCACAACACGCTGACGCGCCGCAAGGAGCGTTTCGAACCTCTCGACCCGCAGAACGTGCGCATGTACGTCTGCGGCCCCACGGTCTACGACTACGCCCACATCGGCAACGCGCGGCCCGTGGTGGTCTTCGACGTGCTGTTCCGCCTGCTGCGCCACCTCTACGGCGCGGACCACGTGACCTACGCGCGCAACATCACCGACGTCGAGGACAAGATCATCGAGGCCGCCAAGCAGAGCGGCGAGACCATCGATCAGGTGACGACGCGCACCGCCCAGGCCTACCACGACGACATGGCGGCGCTCGGTGCCATGGACCCGACGGTCGAGCCGCGCGCGACCCAGCACATCGGCCAGATGGTTGCGATGATGGAAACCCTGATCGACAAGGGTCATGCCTATGCCGCCGAGGGCCACGTGTTGTTCGCGGTCGGCTCGATGGCGGACTACGGCAGGCTCTCCGGTCATAACCGCGACGAGATCATCGCCGGCGCCCGGGTCGAGGTGGCGCCCTACAAAAAGGACCCGGCGGACTTCGTGCTCTGGAAGCCCAGCACGGACGAGCAGCCGGGCTGGGACAGCCCCTGGGGCCGCGGACGGCCGGGCTGGCACATCGAGTGCTCGGCCATGGCCTTGGAGCACCTGGGCGAGATCTTCGACATCCACGGCGGCGGCCTCGACCTCGTCTTCCCGCACCACGAGAACGAGATCGCCCAGAGCCGCTGCGCCCACGGCACGGCGGAGATGGCCCGGGTCTGGATGCACAACGGCTACGTGGTGGTGAACGGCGAAAAGATGTCCAAGTCGCTGGGCAACTTCTTCACCGTCCGGCAGTTGCTGGAGGAGGGCTTGCGCGGCGAGGCCATCCGCCTTGCCCTGCTCTCCGGCCACTACCGCGCGCCGCTCGACATCACCCGCGACAAGATCACCGAGTGCAAGGCGCAGCTCGACCGGCTCTACGGCGCGCTGCGGGGCGTCGAGGCGGCGGAGGCCGAGCCGCCGGCCGGAGTCCTGGAGGCCCTGACCGACGACCTCAACACGCCGCTGGCGCTGGCCGAACTGCACGAGGTCGCGGGGCGGCTGAACAAGGCGGAGGATGCCGCGGAACGCCAAGCCCTGGCGGGGTCGCTGCTGGCCGGTGCCCAGGTGCTGGGCCTGCTGTGGGCGGACCCGGAAGTCTGGTTCCACGGAGCAAGCGCCGACGGCGGGCTGACAGCCGAGGTGATTGAAGCGCAGATCGCCGCCCGCGCCGCTGCCCGCAAGGCCAGAGATTTCGCCGAGGCCGACCGCATCCGCGACGACCTGCAGGCCGCCGGCATCCTGCTGGACGACGGCCCCCAGGGCACCACCTGGAAGCGGGCGGTCTGAGGTCGCCCTCACCCTCCCACGAAGGGGAGAAGGGCAATCCGTTGCGCCGCTAGAAATGCAAACCCTCTCCCCTGGAGGGAGAGGGTTGCGCAGGCATGGTGGGCACAGCGAGCCTAGCCGGGGCTGGGTGTGGGGGACGCGCTGTCGCACCCAGTCCGCCGCTCCAGCCTACTCCACAGGGTCTGGATCCGGCATACGGTCCAACAGTTCGAAGGCAAGAGCTGCGCAGATCCCGGCTGGAATGGTGACGGGCAGATGCAGCAACGAAGCGCCGCCCGCAAACAGAAAACTGAACCCGACTGCGAAGAGGTGCGGGAAGTCTGCCGGTTCTGACCCAAAGAGCGTCGAAGCCACCACCAGTAAGTAGAAGCCAAGCCCAAACAGAAAATGCGCGCCGAGTACGACGGTGACACCCAAAACGACTGCGCGTAATGGCAGGGCTATGCTTCTTGCCCGCCAGTCGCGCCAATACACAACGGCAAATGAGAGACCCGCTGCAAGTGCGGCAACGATCGAGAGCCCCAGTCTTCCCGCGGGAAAAGACTCCAAGTTGAAGAAGGTCGTCACTCCGGCGGTTACACCGAATATGGCTACGCCTAGGAGAAGCCGTGTAGAGCGAAGGCGCAGCACCGGCCCTATTCCGCCGCCTTGGCTTCCGGCTCGGGGAGGGGTTCGCGCATGGTGACGAACTCTTCAGCCGCCGTCGGGTGAATTCCGACGGTGGCGTCGAAGACCTGCTTGGTGGCGCCGGCCTTGATGGCGACGGCCATGCCCTGGACGATCTCCGGCGCATCGAGGCCCACCATGTGGACCCCCACCACCTTCTGCCCGGCACGCTCGACGATGAGCTTCATCATGGTCTTCTCGTCGCGGCCCGAAAGCGTGTGCTTCAAGGGCCGGAAGGTGGAGCGGTAGAGGTCGAGGGCGCCGTACTTCTCCCGCGCCTCGAGCTCGGTCAGCCCGACGGTGGAGACCGGCGGGTGGCTGAAGACGGCCGAAGGCACGTCGGCGTGATCCATGGCGCGCGGTTTACCGCGGTAGACCGTGTCGACGAAGGCCATGGCCTCCTGAATCGCCACCGGCGTGAGCGCGATGCGGTCGGTGACATCGCCCACGGCGTAGATGTTGTCCGCCGTGGTGCGGGAGTAGGCGTCGACCTTGATGGCACCCTTCTCGTTCAGGTCGACCCCCGCCGCCTCCAGCCCCAGATTCTCCACGTTGGGCTTGCGCCCGGTGGCGGCCATCAAAAGGTCGGTCTCCAGGGTCGAGCCGTCGGAGAGATGCAGCAGGAGATCGGTCTCGCGCTTCTCGACCCGGTCGATGATGGTTTCGACGATGATGTCGATGCCCTTCTTCACCATCTCCGCGGCCAGGGTGTTGCGCACGTCGTCGTCGAAGCCGCGCAGGATCTGCGGGCCGCGGTACATCTGCGTGACCTTGCTGCCGAGGCCGTTGAAGATCCCGGCGAACTCCACGGCGATGTAGCCGCCGCCGGCGATCACCACCCGCTTGGGCAGGTCGTCCAGATGAAACGCCTCGTTGGAGGAGATACCGTGCTCCCAGCCCGGCTCCATGGGAAAGGAGGGCGTGCCGCCGGTGGCGATCAGGATGGTCTCGGCTGAGAAGACCTGGTCGCCGACCTCGACCCTGTGGGCGTCCAGCAGGCGGGCATGGCCCGTGTGGATCTCGACCCCGGCCGTGTTGAGGAGCTTCTTGTAGATACCCTCCAGCCGGTCGATCTCCTTGTCCTTGTTGGCGATGAGCGCGCCCCAGTCGAAGGTCGGTTGGGGGACCGTCCAGCCGAAGCCGGCGGCGTCTTCGAAGTCCTCGTGGAAATGGCTGGCGTAGGACAGCAGTTTTTTCGGCACGCAGCCGCGGATCACGCAGGTGCCGCCGTAGCGGTAGGATTCGGCGATGCCGACACGCGCTCCGGTTGCAGCCGCCATGCGGGCGCCCCTGACACCACCGGACCCGCCGCCGATAACAAAAAGGTCATAGTCGTATCCGGTCATGTCTGCTCCTTCGAAACGGGCGGCATTCCTGGCGGTATGATTAAAGTCCAATCTAGGCAGGCGCTTACGGGCCCGCAAGACGTCGGATACCGCGCTCCTCGGAAGCCCGGCGCCGGGGGCCGGGGAGTTGCGCGATGCGGATCATCGCGCCAAGATGCTGTTACATAAGCAACAAAAGAAACAAGAAAACACAAGAAACCACTTTGAGGGGTAGACATTCGGAGTTGAACGATGCTGTTCCAGAAGCTGATGCAGAAGGTGGTCGAAAAAGGCAATCTGCGCATCATCGACGCTCGGGGGCGGACCTTTGACTGTGGCGACGGCAGCGGCCGCCGCTGCACCATGCGCCTCCACAAACGCCTTCTCGACTACAAACTCGTCCTCAATCCGCCGCTCTATCTGGCTGAAGCCTACATGGAAGGCGACATCACCCTCGATGAAGGCACCCTGCGCGACTTCATCGCAACGATGGCGCGCAACTATGAGCAGTTGGAGAGCAACAAGCTGGTCTCCCTGGGCTTTGCCCTGGGCCGCCACACACGCCGCCTGAAGCAGTACAATCCTGTCGGCAAGGCGCAAAGGAACGTCGCTCACCACTACGATCTCTCGGGCGAGCTTTACGATCTGTTCCTTGATGCCGACCGCCAGTACTCCTGCGCCTATTTCCGTACCGGCGACGAAAGCCTGGAGCAGGCCCAGGCCGACAAGAAGCTCCATCTCGCTGCCAAGCTCTATCTCAATCGCCCGGGCCTGAAGCTGCTCGACATCGGCTCCGGCTGGGGCGGCCTTGGCCTCTACCTGGCCCGTGCGGGGGGCTGCGAGGTGACGGGCGTCACCCTCAGCACCGAGCAGCACAAGCTGAGCCAGGAGCGCGCCAAGCAGGCGGGCCTGGACGACCGGGTCCGGTTCCACCTGCGCGACTATCGCGAAGACGCGAACCGCTACGACCGCATCGTCTCGGTCGGCATGTTCGAGCATGTCGGCAAGAAGAACTACCGCGAGTTCTTCCGCAAGGTAAGCGACCTGCTGGCCGACGACGGAGTCTTCGTGCTGCACTCGGTGGGCCGCGTCAACGATCCGGGCCCGGTGAACCCCTTCATCCGCAAGTACATCTTCCCGGGCACGGACGTGCCGACCCTGGGCGAAGTGCTGCCGGTGATCGAGGACTGCATGCTGACGGTGACCGACGTGGAGGTGCTGCGGCTGCACTATGCCGAGACGCTGCGCCACTGGGAGCAGCGCTTCCAGGCCAACCGCGACAAGGTGGCCGAGCTCTACGACGAGCGCTTCTGCCGCATGTGGGAGGCCTACCTGATCGGCTGCGAAATGGGTTTCCGCCACCAGGGCCTCATGGTGTTCCAGATCCAGATCACCAAGAACGTCTCGGCGGTACCGCAGACCCGCGACTACATCTACGAGTGGGAACACGGCCACGCCGGAGACGCCAGCCAGGCAGCGGAGTAGGATTCGTCAGACCCGTTTGCCGTAGCGCGGTCACATTGCGGCGCCCACCCTTCGAGACGCTTGCTGGCGCAAGCTCCTCAGGGTGAGGGCTTGTTCTTCACCCTGAGGAGCCGCCGACAGGCGGCGTCTCGAAGGATGGCGTCGCCTCAAAGCGCCTTACACGCCGCCCATGCAGAGGTACTTGGTTTCGAGGAATTCCTCGATGCCGTACTTGGAGCCCTCGCGGCCGATGCCGGACTCCTTCACGCCGCCGAAGGGTGCAACCTCGGTGGAGATAAGGCCGGTGTTGATGCCCACCATGCCGCTTTCCAGACCCTCGCCGATCCGCCAGATGCGCCCGATGTCGCGGGCGTAAAAGTAGGCCGCCAGGCCGAACTCGGTATCGTTGGCGAGTGCAAGGGCCTCTTCTTCCGTCTTGAATCGGAACAGCGGGGCCACCGGGCCGAAGGTTTCCTCCCGCGTCACCTTCATGTCGGTGGTGACATCGGTCAGAACCGTGGGCTGATAGAAGGTGCCGCCGCGTTCGTGGCGTGCACCGCCGATCACCACCTTGGCGCCCTTCGCTGTGGCGTCGGCGACGTGCTCTTCGACCTTCTCCAGCGCCGCCTGATCGATCAGCGGGCCCTGGCTGACGCCGTCCTCCTGGCCCGGACCCACCTTCAGCGCCTTGACTGCCTCGGTCAGCTTGGCGGCGAAGGCATCGTAGACCCCGTCCTGCACCAGGATGCGGTTGGCACAGACGCAGGTCTGGCCGGTGTTGCGGTACTTGGAGATCATCGCCCCTTCAACGGCCGCGTCCAGATCGGCGTCGTCGAAAACCAGGAAGGGCGCATTGCCGCCCAACTCCATCGAGACCTTCTTCACCGTCGAGGCGCATTGCTGGATCAGCAGCTTGCCGACCTCGGTGGAGCCTGTGAAGGACAGCTTGCGCACAACCGGGCTGGAAGTCATCTCGCCGCCGATCTCCCGGGCCGAACCTGTGACGATGCTGACGATGCCGGCGGGAATGCCCGCGCGTTCCGCCAGCTCAGCCAGGGCCAGTGCCGAATAGGGGGTCTGGGTCGCCGGTTTGATCACCACCGGGCAGCCGGCGGCCAGCGCCGGCGCGCACTTGCGGGTGATCATGGCGTTGGGGAAGTTCCAGGGCGTGATCGCCGCGACCACCCCGACCGGCTCTTTGACGACCACGATGCGCTTGTCCGGCTGGTGCTGGGGAATGGTGTCGCCGTAGACCCTTTTGGCCTCCTCCGCGAACCACTCGATGAAGCTGGCGCCATAAACCACCTCGCCGCGGGACTCGGCCAGGGGTTTGCCCTGCTCCAGCGTCATGAGCTGGGCCAGGTCTTCCTGGTTTTCCAGGATGAGCTCGAACCAGCGGCGCAGGATGGTGGCCCGTTCCTTGGCCAACAGGCTGCGCCAGGCCGGCCAGGCCCGCTCCGCCGCCTCGATGGCCCGGCGGGTCTCCGCCGCGCCCATGTTCGGCACCGAACCCAGAACCTCGCCCGTTGCCGGATTGGTGACTTCGATGACCGCACCGCTGTCGGCATCCGCCCAGCCGCCGTCGATGTAGCACTGCTCGCGGAACAGCTTGGGGTCGGAAAGCCGGGGAGCGGCGGCGGCAACAGGCTGGGCTTGGGCGGTCATGGCGGGGGGGTCCTCCAGTCTGGCCGGGTTGATGGGCAAAGCCTGGCCCGGCATTGTCAGGGCTTGCCGCGGAGTATAGACCTGTGGAGAGAAAGAACAATTCCCAGGGGGGCCGTTCGGCCCCGCAAGGGCGACAGTGGGGGCTGTTCGGCCCCGCAAGGGGGCTTCCGCGCGGGACGGCAGCTTCCGATGACGGCACCGGAGGGGAAGAATGACGCCGACGACACCACAGGCCGGCAGCAGGGCTTCTTGCGGCAAAACCCGAAAGGGGTTGCTGGCCGCCGCCGCAGCAATGGGTTTCGCAGCAACGCTGCTGTGGGCGGGCGCGCAGGGCATGGCTGCGGACCGCTGCGCCGCCGAGGTGCGCGACCACCTTGCCGACCTGCCGCTGGCGCAGGGCGACGTCAAGAGCGTGCGCATTATGGAGCGGGTGAACATCGCCGACGACTTCGGCCCGGAAATCTTCGGGGTCGACGCCTGGGTGCGGCTTCACTCCTGCAGCGGCTACCTGGTTCTCAATATGAGCCGAGGCTGCTTCCTGCGCCAGGCCTACACCCGTGGCGACTGTCAGATAGAGGGCTTGTCAAACTACTGACGCCGCCCTACCTGCTGAGAGGTCACTTTCCCGACTGTCGCCGCCCAAACCCCACTCTCCTCCCTCCCCGCCGCATCACGAGGCTTCCATGACGCTCCGGCGACGCGCCGTTTTGGTTCTGCTGCTTCCAACCCTGGCCCTCATGCTGGCCCTGATCGTGGCACCGGCGACAGCTTCTGCACAGATGAGTCAGGCCTGCGCACCGCAGGCCGAAGAGGCCTTGCAGGCCATGCCCTTCAGCGACGATGCGGTGAGCACCATCCGCCTTGAGAAGATGCTCAACCCGGCGGAGAGAGGCCCCCAGTTCCTGGGCGTCAGGGCCTGGGTCCGGCTCAAGTCTTGCAGCGGCTTCCTGATCATCGACATGACACGCAGCTGCTTTGTCCGTCAGAGCTACACCCGCGGCGACTGCGCGATCGACGGGGTCACCCGCTACTAAGCCCCGCAGCATCAAGCCGCACCGGCCATCCGCCCAGCGAGCGCCGCCCTGATGCAGCGAAGACAAGACGGCCTTCTCGGCGCCCGCCGGCGCGAAGGGTTGGCGTCGATTCGGCCAGGGTGAAGAAGGCCTTAGTCACCGAGCCGTTACTGGGAATCTGCGGGCTTCACCCTATCTCATGGGCAAGGATGAATTGGCAAAGGGGTCGAAGCCCGATGATAAAGACAAACCTCGGTATCTGGCTTGCTGCGCTCGCGGTGGTGACATTTGTGGGCGCACAAGACGCCGCAGCCGACAGCCGCGAAGATCGCTTCGAGGCCAAGGCACGGGAGCATCTGGCGGAGCTGAACATCACGGAAGCTGACATTCAGTCGCTGCAGATCGTTCTGCTTCGGCGCAAGAGTGACAGGGCGGGACCGGATATCCGCGGTGGCGAAGCCTGGGTGCGCCTCAATTCCTGCACCGGCCACGTGGTTGTCGTCATGAATCGCAAGGCTGCCTTCGTCCGCCAGACCTATACGCGCGGCGACTGCTCGGTTCCCGGCCTGTCGAACTACTGACCTGTCGAGCAGCCGGACAGCCCTTCGGTGCCTGCTAACGGCTTCGGGCAGATTGCGACAGTTTGATTACACAACAGAGCGCCTGCCTGATCGCACTGCATAGCTGGGTTGCGCGATCTTGGCAGGCCTTCTGCAATCCCCATGTGCAAGGCTCCAAACACACCGCATTGGAGCGTTGCCATGAGTCTGCGCGTCCTCTTTCTCGCCGGCCTGTTCAGCTTTGCCGCCGGCACCACCCTGCTTTCCTCCCCGCAACAGGCCCACGCGGTCCGCTGCGAGGCCCAGATCAACACGGCGCTGGAACGGATGTCGGTTCCGCAGAGTGACGTAAAGTCCGTCAAGGTCACCCGCCGCAGCAAGGGGGCCAAGTCCTCGTCGAACTACACCTACGACGCCTGGGTGCGGCTGAACTCCTGCAGCGGCTACTTCATGGTGCAGATGACGCGCCACTGTGTCGTCATGGACAGCTACACCGCCGGCGACTGCAACATCTCCGGCATGACCAACTACTGATATCCAGGAGCAGCCGGCGGCTACTCTACCGTTACGGCCTTCGCGAGGTTGCGGGGCTGGTCGACATCCGTGCCCTTCAGCACCGCCGTGTGGTAGGCCAGGAGCTGGACCGGCACAGTGTAGAGCAAGGGTGCGACGAAGGGGTCGACCGCCGGCAGTTCCACGACATGGGCGGCCTGGTCGCCCGCCCGCGCGATCCCCTCCGCATCGGAGATCAGGATAACCTTGCCGCCGCGGGCGATGACTTCCTGCACGTTGGCCGCCGTCTTCTCGAACAGCGGCCCGGCCGGGGCGCAGACCACGATGGGCACGTCTTCGTCGATGAGGGCGATGGGGCCGTGCTTCATTTCCCCGGCGGCGTAACCCTCGGCATGGATGTAGCTGATCTCCTTCAGCTTCAGGGCGCCTTCCAGGGCGATGGGATAGAGCGTTCCCCGCCCCAGGTAGAGAACGTCGCGGGCCTCCATGACGTCGGCGGCGATCATGCGAATGGCGGTGTCGTGGTTCAACACCTCCGCAACCCGCGCCGGCACCTCCAGCAGCGCCTCGGACAGCGCCGCTTCGCGCGCCGCATCGATGCTGCCCTTGGCGCGCGCCGTGGCCAGCGCCAAGCAGGCGAGCACCGTGAGCTGCGTCGTGAAGGCCTTGGTCGACGCAACACCGATCTCCGGTCCCGCCAGGGTCTGCAGCACCGCGTCGGACTCCCGGGCGATGGCGCTCTCGGGCACATTGACCAGCGACAGAATGGTCTGCCCGCTGCGCTTGGCGTAGCGCAGCGCCTCCAGCGTATCGATGGTCTCGCCGGACTGGGAGATGAAGAGGCCGAGGCCGCCCTCGGGCATCGGCGCCTCGCGGTAGCGGAACTCTGAGGCGATGTCCACCTCGACCGGCTGGCGGGCGATCTGCTCGAACCAGTACTTGGCGACCAGGCCGGCGAAGGAGGCGGTGCCGCAGGCGGAGATGGTGATTCGCGGGATCGCGGAGAAGTCGATGTCGAGCTCCGGCAGCTGCACGGAGCCCCTCAGCGGGTCGAGGATGGAGTGCAGGGTGTCGCCGATCACCGCCGGCTGCTCGAAGATCTCCTTCTGCATGAAATGGCGGTACTCGCCCTTGCCGATCATCGCGCCGGAAAACGCGGTCTGTTTGACCTCCCGCGCCACCGGCCGGTCCTCGGCATCATGCACCTGGGCGCCGTCCTTGGTGAGTTCGACCCAGTCGCCTTCCTCAAGATAAGAGATCTGGTCGGTCAGGGGCGCCAGGGCCATCGCGTCGGAGCCAAGGAACATCTCGCCGTCGCCGTAACCGACCGCCAGCGGGGAGCCGCGCCTTGCACCGATCATCAGGTCATGGCGGCCGGCGAAAACAATAGCCAGGGCAAAGGCGCCCTCTAGCCGCTTGAGCGTCGCCGCGACGGCCTCCTGGGGGCTTCTCTGATTTTCCAGGTATTCGCGCACAAGATGGACTACGACCTCGGTGTCGGTCTCGGTCTCGAAGCTATGGCCCGCGGCCTGCAGTTCGCTGCGCAGTTCCTTGAAGTTCTCGATAATGCCGTTGTGAACCACGGCCACCCGCTCGTTTGCGTGGGGGTGCGCATTGGTTTCGCTCGGCCTGCCGTGGGTCGCCCAGCGGGTATGGCCGATACCAATGGTCCCTTCCACCGGCTCGCGCTCCAGCAACTCGGCCAGATTCACCAGCTTGCCCTCGGCGCGGCGCCGGTCGATCGATCCGTTCATCAGCGTGGCAATGCCGGCTGAGTCGTACCCGCGATACTCCAGGCGCTTCAGCCCGTCGATCAGCAATGGCGCGACCGGTGCGTTGCCGATGATGCCGATGATGCCGCACATGGTGTCCTTATCCTTTCCTCTGTGCTTCGTTCCGTCGGACCGCGGCGCTCTGCCGGTTAGCCCTGCTTGGCGTCCTTGGCCGCCTGGCGTTCCTGCCGGAAGCGCGCGGCCCGGCCTTCGCGGACCTCCTGGTCGCTGCGCTCGACCGCCAGGGCGTCCTGCGGCACGTCCTGGGTGATGGTGCTGCCGGCCCCGACAATGGCCCCGGCCCCCACCGCGACCGGGGCGACGAGTGCCGTGTTGGAGCCGATGAAGGCCCCGGCACCGATTGCCGTATGATGCTTGGCGAAGCCGTCGTAGTTGCAGGTTATGGTGCCGGCGCCGATGTTGGCCGCCGGCCCGACACTGGCATCGCCCAGGTAGCTCAGATGGTTCGCCTTGGCGCCGGCGCCAAGCTCCGCGTTCTTGATCTCGACAAAGTTGCCGACGTGGGCCCCGGCACCGATGCGGGCCCCGGGGCGCAGGCGGGCGAAGGGGCCGAGAACGGCGCCATCGGCGACCTTGGCCCCTTCCAGATGACAGAAGCTGCGGATCTCCACGTCGTCGCCGACGGTCACGCCGGGACCGAAGAAGACGGAGGGATGAACCGTCACATCCCGGCCCAGGCGCGTGTCTGCCGAGAGCCAGACCGTCGCCGGGTCGATCAGGGTCGCACCGTCGGCCATCGCCTGACGGCGCAGCCGGTCCTGCATGGCCGCCTCGGCCAAGGCCAGGTCCTGGCGCGAATTGACGCCCAGGACCTCCGCCACCGGCCCCTCCACCACGCCGGCCGGGCGGCCCTCCTGATGAGCGAGGCCGAAGATATCGGTCAGGTAGTACTCGCCCTGTGCATTGTGGCTGTCCAGGCGGTCGATCAGCTCGAACAAACGGCGGCCGGAGCCGATCACGATGCCGGCGTTGCAGAGACCGATCTGACGCTGGGCCGAGTCCGCGTCGGCGTATTCGACGATCTTTTCGATCTTCTGATCGTCATCCAGGATGACCCGTCCGTACTGGGCCGGATCCTGGGGGCGGAAGGCCAGACCGACAATGTCCGGTGCAGCAGGCTCGGCGCGCGCCGCGACCATCCGCTGCAGCGTCGCCGGCGTCAGCAGGGGCGTGTCGCCGAAGACAACCAGCACGTCGGTCTCGACAAGACCCAACAGCGGCTCTAGCGCCTCCCGCGCCGCCGCGACGGCATGCCCGGTGCCCATCGCCTGCTGCTGGACGGCACAGCGGCTGGGGGCCGCAGCCGCCTCGACATCGGCCATTCCCGGCGCGATGACGACCACCGTTTCTTCCGGCGAGAGGGTGGCAACACTGGCCTGGACGTGCCAGAGCATGGCTTTGCCGGCAACCGGGTGGAGAACCTTCGGCAAATCGGACTTCATTCGGCTGCCTTTACCGGCGGCCAGGATTACGACGGCAAGTTTACGGGCGGGCATAGAGAGATCAGCAAGCCAAAGTGGATCGGACGCAAGTAACGGAAAAAGAGAATCGGACTTCTACGTTCAAAGCCCGTTTCCCGAAAACGGCCGGAGACTGCCACAGGCCGTTTTTCCTCAGCAAATCAACAATTGTTGCCGCTTATTACAGTCTGTTTCGGACTGTGACAACTGGTCCGGGACAACTGGTCCGGGACAACTGATCCCGTCGGAAGGCTGCAAGGGCAGCGCAGGAAACTTCGTCCGGCATGCCCAGGCCCAGACCCAGGCCCAGACCCAGGCCCAGACCCAGGCCCAGGCCCAGACCCAGGCCCAGGCCCAGGCCCAGAATAGCTGAAGGCGGGTGCCGCTGGGCACCCGCCTTCTACTGCTTTACACCAGAAAAGCCGAAATCGCGTCAGTAGTTAGCGGCGCGCCATGCCATTCCGGTAGGAACGCATGCGAGTCGCCCTGGCAATCGCTGCCATGCGATTTGCCGTCGACGGACGCGAAGAAGCCAAGCGAGACGCGATCAGGCGACGCGTTGCAAGGGCCTTACGGGAAGGTGCCTTGCGCGCCGCCGTCTTGCGGGCCGTGGTCTTGCGGGTCGTCGATTTACGAGCGGCCGTCTTGCGAGCCGGGCTCTTACGAGCGGCGGTCTTGCGAGCGGTCGTCTTCCGCGCGGTGCTCTTCCGAACGATGCGCTTCTTGGCGGCCGTCTTGCGGACCGGACGCTTACGCGCCGCAGTCTTGCGAGCGGTCGTCTTCCGCGCGGTGCTCTTCCGAACGACGCGCTTCTTGGCGGCCGTCTTGCGGACCGGACGCTTACGCGCCGCGGTCTTGCGAGC
>NZ_JANQKD010000012.1 GCF_028281305.1 Pelagibius sp.
CTGCGACATCGAGGGCATTGGCATGAACATGGCCGACGACATCGGCGCCTTCTTCCGCGATCCGCAGCACAAGGCAATGGTCGACGACCTGGCGGCGGAACTGGAGGTCGAGGCCGTGGCCGCGGCCACCACCGACTCACCCGTCGCCGGCAAGACCGTGGTCTTCACCGGCACCCTGGTCACCATGACCCGCAGCGAGGCAAAGGCGAAAGCCGAGGCCCTCGGCGCCAAGGTGGCCGGCTCGGTCTCCAAGAAGACCGACTACGTGGTGGTCGGTGCCGATGCCGGCTCCAAGGCCAAGAAGGCCGAACAGCTCGGCGTCGCCATGCTCAGCGAAGAGGAATGGCAGACCCTGATCGGGTGAAGTGGGCTGGCAGAGGTCGGGACTTCACCAGCCCGAAACGGCCTGTCTGTCGCCGCCCCAGGTCCGTCCCCCCGACCGGCCAGCCGGACCTCAGGGCGCAAGCACAAGCTTGATCGCATAGCCGAGGGTGCCGATGGTCAGGACACCCGCCGCCCAGAGCGCGACGAACCAGAGAAACCGGCGCAGGCGTCCCATCAGTGATAACCCTCCGAGGGATCGACCTTGCCGCGGAACACCCAGTAGGCGTAAGCCGTGTATCCGAGGATGATGGGGATCAGGAAAGCCGCGCCGGCCAACAGGAAACCCAGGCTCGCGTCGGGCGCGGCCGCCTGCCAGATGGTGACTCCGGGCGGCACCATGTAAGGGTAGAAACTGATGCCGATGCCCGTGTAGCAGAGAACGAAGAGCCCCAACGATGCGAGGAACGGCAGAGCATCGCGCTGCGTCGCCAGCCCGCGGTAGATGAGCCAGGCACAGGCCAGCACCAGAGCCGGAACAATGAGGCTGAACACCGCCGTCGGCCAGGCAAACCAGCGTTCGAGATAGACGGGATTGAGAAACGGCGTCACGAGGCTGACGACAGCAATCGCGATCAGGGTCGACACCGCCAGCACCGGGGAGAGACTCCGCGCGCGGTCTTGCAACGCGCCCTCGGTCTTCATCACCAGCCAGGTCGCGCCCAGCAGCCCGTAGCCGGCCACCAGCGCGAGGCCGGTCAGCAGCGTGAAGGGTGTCAGCCAGTCCCACCAGCCACCGGCATAGGCACGATCGACCACCTCGATGCCCTGCACCAGGGCGCCCAGTGCGATGCCTTGCGCGAAGGCGGCGAGAAGGGAGCCACCGGCAAAGCCCCAGTCCCAAAGGAACTTGCCACGCCGGGTGCGCCAGCGGAACTCGAAGGAAACGCCGCGAAAGATGAGGCCGATCAGCATGGCAATGAGCGGCGCGTAAAGCGCCGGAAGGATGGTCGCGTAGGCGAGCGGAAAGACGGCATAGAGCCCGCCGCCGCCGAGCACCAGCCAGGTCTCGTTGCCGTCCCACACGGGCGCGACGGAGTTCATGGCGAGATCGCGGTCCCCTTCGCTCTTCATCAGCGGAAAGAGAATGCCGACCCCGAGGTCGAAGCCGTCGAGGACGACATAGGCCAGCACGGCGAAGGCGATCAGTCCGGCCCAGATGAACGGAAGATCGAGTTCCATGACATGCTCCTCCTTATCGGGCCGGGCGGATGAGACGGTCCGGGTCGATGGCCGGCGCCGGGGTAATGCCGGCGGCGCGCACGGGACCGATGTCTTCGTCGATTCCGATATCCGGGCGCTTGGCCATGAGCCGCAGGATGTAAAAGGTCCCGGCTCCGAAGACCGCGAAGTAGACGAGGATGAAAGCGACGAGCGAAGCGCCGACCGCTGCGGCATCCAGCGGTGAGACGGACTCCGCCGTCCGTAACAGGCCCTGCACGGTCCAGGGCTGCCGGCCGACCTCCGTCGTCACCCATCCCGCAAGCACGGCCAGGAATCCCGAAGGCGCCAGGAGGACGGCAGCGCGCTGCAGCCAACGCGCTTGATAGAAAACACCGCGCAGCCGCGCCCAGGCGCTCCAGAGACCCAGCCCCACCATGGCAAGGCCCAGGCCGACCATCAGGCGGAAACTCCAGAAAACGATCTCGGCCGGCGGTCGTTCGTCCCGCGGCCAGGCCTTGAGGCCCTGCACCTCGCCTTCCCAGTCATGAGTCAGGATCAGCGATCCCAGGTTCGGGATTTCCACCGCATAGCGCGTTTCCGCGGCGTCGTCGTCCGGCAGGCCGAAGAGAATCAGGGGAGCGCCTTTTTGGGTCTCGTAGTGGCCTTCCATCGCCGCCACCTTCGCCGGCTGATGCTCCAGGGTGTTGAGGCCATGCAGGTCGCCGGCGACGACCTGCAGCGGAGCCACGATCAGAGCCATCCACATGGCCATCGAGAACATGATCCGCGCACCCTCGTCGCGTGGTGCACGCAACAGGTGCCAGGCGCCGACCCCGCCGACCACCAGGGCCGTCGTCAGATAGGCTGCCAGCACCATGTGCACCAGGCGATAGGGAAAGGAAGGATTGAAAACAATGGCCCACCAGTCGTCGGGAACGAACTGACCGGCAGCATTGACCGCAAAGCCGGCCGGCGTCTGCATCCAGGAGTTCACCGAGAGAATCCAGAACGCGGAGAACAGCGTGCCGGCGGCAACCATCAACGTCGAAAAGAAGTGCAGCCTGGGGCCGACACGGTTCAGTCCGAAGAGCATGACGCCGAGAAAGCCGGCTTCCAGAAAGAAAGCGCTCAGTACTTCGTAGCCCATGAGCGGCCCCAGGATGGGACCGGTCTTGTCGGCAAAGACGCTCCAGTTGGTGCCGAACTGATAGCTCATGACGATGCCCGAGACGACGCCCATGCCGAAGGCAACGGCGAAAATGGTTTTCCAGTAGTGGAAAACCTCTATGTAGCGCTTGTCCTTCGTCCAGAGCCACAACCCTTCCAGTACCGCCAGATAGCTGGCCAGGCCGATGGTGAAGGCGGGAAAGATGATGTGCGCGGAGACCGTGAAAGCGAACTGTATACGCGCCAGAAGAACGGCATCGAAATAGGCGAACATGGGACTGCGACTCTCGAAAGTTGTTAATCGAAGCGCCTAGGAGCCGAGAGCAGCCTTTTTCTACGGCGGCGGGATCGATATCCATGGTCGCTTCGACGGCGCGGCTGTCAAGCCAGGGCGGTTTCTAACCGGCGGCCGCAGCCCGCTCTGTAACTATGTCACAGGGGCGCGGCGCATCACAGTGACACAAAGAGTCGCAGGGCAAGCGCCACGCAGAGAAACCCCGGAAAGGCCCCGGGCAGACCACAGACAGCGAACGGCGGTGGGGCAGGATGTCGCAGCCGCCATGCAGCACGCAACAGCACCCGCCCCTTCGGCCGTTTCGTCGGAAGCCTCGGCGCCGACACCGGCTCTAAGGCCAAGAAGGCCGGACAGCACGGCATTGCCAAGCTCAGCGAAGAGGAATGGCAGACCCTGATCGGACGAAACGCCCTGCGAGAGGACCTGCCTCTCTTGTTGTTGAGGCCGGGCCAGCCTTTCCAGCCCGGAGTCCAAGGATGAGCTGCTTCCTGCCGTAAGAGGTCATTGCTGACAGTCAACCGCAGTGACAGGAACGAGCCCTTCAACGACCTCGGTCTTCTGCGGAAAGTACCGGGTTCAAAAGGCTTCTCTGCCTTTCGATGCGATCACTTGACGACAGTTTGAAAGAATCGATCAATCGACGCTGCGGTGTCTTGCGGCTGCTCTACCATCGGCCAGTGACCGGCGTTCTGATAGATCTCATTCGGAATACCGCTGCCAGATATCCATTCCTGCGTCTCAGGAGGAGTGCTTGCCCGGGACCAGTAGTAGAGGCTTGGATGAGAGAGAGCCTGGAAGGCTTTACCGAGTCGATTGCCTTCACTCACGAACTTAGCATCCCTTCCGAGAGTCCACATTGTCGCCGCGTCACCGACGCAAGACCCTGCATAGTAGTGCCGAAAGGCATGAGAGGATTGACCGAGCTCCCAGATCTCCATGAGAAAAGCCTCTTTGAACGACCGGGGGTCATCGAAGTCGCAGGCTCTCCCGGTGAACATCGCATCGGCGGGCGTCAGATTGCCCTCGATGGAAAAAACGCCGGAAACCCTGTCACCGAGCAAAGACGCAACCTCGACAGCCATGGAGCCGGCAATTGAGTGGCCGACCAAACCAATGGGCTGCCTTGTCCACAAGCCGCCCAGCAGATCGGCCAATGCCTTGGAGAACTGCGCGAAGGTCTGAACGTCAGGTCGGGCCGGCGAACCACCAAACCCCCAGAGATCGACGGCAATCAGCCTATAGGTCTCAGCAAGCTTGCTTGAGAGGAGATAATCATAGCAATGGCTGGAATCGCCGAAGGCATGGAGCAAAACAATTGGCGGTGACTCCTCATGCCCGACCGTCCTCAACAGGGCGCCGTGCCCAACACTGATTTCGATCATTCAGCGTCGGCCCACGGGGGATCGACGCGTTTTCCGTCAACCCGAACCTCGTCGGCCACGTTGTCCAATACGACAGGGTTGTCGAACAGGGTAAGGGTAGGCCGCGCGCCAAAGCGACTTTGCATCCAATCAGCCCAGCCGTCGTTGAACCAGGCTTCGGCGTCCTCTTTGGTGGCGAACTCATAGATGCCCCCACCTCCGGCTTCGCTGTTCAGGAAGTACTTCCGCTTGAGCCCTTTCACGTCATGGAAAATCTTGGTCGCCTCAACAGATTGCTTGACGACAAAGTCGTGATCACGTTTTGGCTCATCGAGGGGTATTTGAACGAATGCGATAATCAAAAGCTGTAGCCTTCAGGTGATTTCGGCGCAGCGTCAGCATAGCCGGCGGTGCGAATGTCCGCAATCAGACGCGCTTTGGACATCAGCGCACTGGCCGCTTTGTCCCGCACAGCGTTCGTGTTGCCCGGTAGCAGTGACCGCTTCGGCTCGCTTTCGGCTCTTCCACCTTACCGCCGGCGTTGTCACCGCACGGCACCTGACAGCGCGGGGCGACGGCGCCAGCCCCCTCACCGTGTCGCGTACTGGCGGACCATATGGCCGCCGTCGACATCGAGCACGACGCCGGTGGTGAAGCTGTTGGTCATCAGGAAGAGAACGGATTGAGCGACTTCATCCGTCTCGCCGACCCGGCCCAGCGGCAGCGACTCGCCGGTCGCTTCGTACATGCGCTCGCGCGCCTCGGCGGGCATGGCAGCATAGGCCTCGGAGCGTACCATGCCCGGCGATACGCAGTTGACGCGGATTGCGGGGCCGAGTTCCAGCGCCAGCGCCCGGGTCAGACCCTCGACGGCGCCGTTGACCGCCCCCAGGCCGGCGCAGTTGAGGCCGGGGCGCCGGCTGAGCACGCCGGAGAAGAAGGTGATGGAGCCGCCGTCGCCGATCTGCGGCAGGGCGGCCCGCGCAGTCTGGTAGGGCCCGAAGAACTTGGCCTCGAACATGCCGGTGAGCGCCGCCATCTCCATCTCGGCAAAGGAGCCGTGGGCAGCGCTGGAAGCCGAAATGACCAGGTGGTCGAGCGGCCCCAGGGCGCCGGCCCAGGCGGCAACGCCCCGCGGATCGGTCATGTCGAGCGGCACGGCGGCGGTCCCGCCGCCGATGGCCTGCGCGACCTCGGCCAGCCTGTCGCGGTTGCGGCTCGACAGTGTCACCCTTGCGCCCTGCGCTGCGGCGGCCTGCGCCGTGGCGCGGCCGATGCCGCTGCCGCCGCCGACCACCACCACGTGTTTTCCCGTGAGATCCGGCCCGCCCATGCCCGTCGTCTCTCCTTTGCTCAGCGCACCGGCTTCACTTCCGGCTGGATGAAGTTGAGGATCGTCTGCGGGTCGCGGCCGGCAAAGAGAAACTTGATGACGATCGCCGCGGCCGCCTCAAGCTGGTAGGCATGGGCGTTGCCGCCGAGCTTCAGGGGCTCGGCGCCGACGTCTCGGATCAGGTCCGCGATGGTCTCCGTCGCGCGTTCGGTCTCGGCGGTGAAGAGGGTCACCATGGGCCGCCCGTCGTAGGTCATCTCCGGGTTCGCCCAGACGGCGGCCTGGGCCATGTTGAAGGCCTTGCCGATCTCGGCGCCGGGCAGCACCGCTTCCAAAGCCTGCGTCAGCGAGCGGCCGTCCTCGCGCGTGGTCAGAAAGGTCTCGGTGCTGACCGGGTTGTTGATGTCGATCACCACCTTGCCGGCGAAGACATCGTCGCCCCCGGCCTGCGCGACGGCGTCGAGCGCATCTTCCCAGCGGGTGGCGAGCACCACCACGTCGCCGAACTCGGCTGCCTGGCGGGCGTTGCCCGCCTGGGCGCCGTAGTCGGCGGCGACCAGCGCCGCCTTCCCCAGGTCCCTGGCGCTGAACAGCAGGTCATGCTTGCCCTGCCACTTGCCGGCCAGGGCGCGGGCCATGCTGCCGCTGCCGATGAATCCGATTTTCATGTTCACGGTCCTTTTCGTATCTGCTCTTCTCGCAATTGCCTTCCGACCGCTGCGGATGAGCGGCCGTTCACCGCGGAGATGCGGTGCTGCGGGATCTTTTTGAGTCTCAGGAATTGCCATCTGGCCACTCCCATTCGATAATTCAAATCGATGACATTGATCTGATCTATCAATTCAATGGATTTAAAGACGCTCGATCTCAACCTGCTGCGGTCCCTGGATGCGCTGCTCGACGAAGGGAGCGTAACCGCCGCGGCGCGCCGCGTCGGGGTCAGCCAGCCGGCGATGTCGGCCCAGCTTGCGCGCCTGCGGGCGCTGTTCGGCGATCCGTTGCTGGTCGCCTCGGGCCGCAGGATGGTGCCGAGTCTGCGCGCCGAGGCGCTCCGCGATCCCCTGCGCCGGCTTCTGCAGGACCTGGAGGGGCTGCTGCGCACCCAGGCGGCCTTCGAGCCGGCCACGGCTGAGAACACCTTCCGGCTCGGCGGCACGGATCATGTGCATGCCATGCTGTCGGGCGGCCTGGTCAGCCACCTGCGCCGCCTCGCACCCGGGATCCGTCTGGCGATGATGCCGTTCCGGAGCGACAGGGCCTGGCTGGACCTGGAGTCCGGGCGCCTGGATGCAAGCATCGTCACCAGCTTCGTCACCCTCAACGATGCCAAGGCGCGCCCGCTGCTGCAGGAGCGCTTTGTCTTCGCGCAACGCAAGGGCCATCCGCGCGGTGCAACGCCGCCGGATCTGGGCGGCTTCTGCGCGCTGGACCACCTGCTCATTTCACCGGAGGGCGGCGGCTTCGTCGGCGCCGTCGACCGGGCGCTGGAGCAAATCGGACGGGCCCGCCGGGTGCAGGTATCCCTGCCCAGCTTCCTGCTGGCCGCGCCCGTCATCGAAACCTCGGATCTTGTCTGCGTGTTTCCCGAGCGGCTCGCCATGACCTGCGGCGCCAATCTCGACATTCTTCCCCTGCCGTTCGAGCTCGACGGCTTCGGCCTGCAGATGGTCTGGCATCCGCGCTGCCACAACGACCCGGCCCAGGTCTGGTTCAGAACCGCCGTCGTGGACTACGTGCGCCAGACGCCGGGTCTCGCGGCCTGACGTCAGACCTCCTGCGCCGCGCCCTGAGGCGCAATGTCGCGGGGCATTCCGGTGACTTTGTCACCGACCGCCCGCCAGCGGCGCTCTAGACAGGCGCGAGAGCGTCAGAGGCCGCCCGTCCCGCGGCGCGGAAACACTCTGCGCAGCATCACTCACTCACGAAGGAGCATTCCGAAGTGTCCAAGGACGACTCACAACCGCAATCCGCGATGCCACAGCTCAATGCGCCGGCGCCGGCCTTCGAGGTCAAGACCACGGCCGGCCGTCGATCGCTCGCAGACTACCGCGGGCGCTGGCTGGTGCTGTTCTCGCACCCGGCGGACTTCACCCCGGTCTGCACGACCGAGTTCATCGCCTTTGCCAGGGCATATGACGAGTTTCAGGCCCTGAACTGCGATCTGCTGGGGCTCTCCATTGACAGCCGGTTCGCGCATCTTGCCTGGATGCGAAACATCAAGGAGACCTTCGGCGTCGAGATCCCCTTCCCGATCATCGAAGACCTCTCGATGACGGTGGCGCAGGCCTACGGCATGATTCAGCCGGGCGCCAGCGACACCTCGGCGGTGCGGGCGACTTTTCTCATCGACCCCGAGGGCATGCTGCGCGCCATGGTCTATTACCCCATGAGCAACGGCCGTTCGGTACCGGAACTCCTGCGGCTGCTCGAAGCCATGCAGACCAGCGATGTCCACGGCGTCGCCACCCCGGAAGGCTGGCAGCCCGGTGACAAGGTGATCGTGCCGCCGCCGCAAACCGCCGAAGAGGCTGAGGCGCGCCGGCAAGAGGGCTACGAGTACACCGACTGGTACTTCTGCAAAAAGGAAATCGCGGCCTAAGGCCCGGAGCCTGGGACCTGGAGCCTGGGACCTGGAGCCTGGGACCTGGAGCCTGGGCGAACTCCAGTCCGCCTTTCCCGATCAACAAGGAGAAGACGTCATGAGACAGATCGCTGTTGCGGTTGTCATGATACTTGCGAACGCGTTGAGCCTCGGCCCGGCGCTGGCGAGCGAGGACAGGGAAACCCTCTTCGTCGTTGTCACCTCGCCGGAGCCCCAGACCCAGGGGATGGCCATGGTCCTGTCCACCCAGGCGGTTCGGCAGGGCGCTGCGGTGGAACTGCTGCTCTGCGGCCCCGGTGGCGACCTCGCCCTGAAGGACGCGCCGCAGACGGTGCTGAAGCCGCGCGGCGCGACGCCCCAGGGCATGCTGATGCAACTGATCGAGATGGGGGTGCAGCCCCAGGTCTGCGCGCTCTACCTGCCCAACAGCGGCAAGACCGCCGCCGATCTGATTGCCGGTGTGGGCGTCGCCAAGCCGCCGGCCATCGCCGCCGGGCTGCTGAAGGACGACACGCGGCTGTTCACCTTCTAAAGCCGTCTAGATCGACCTGGCTAGATCGAACCGGCTTCGACCATGTAGTTGTTGGCGCTGCACATGGCGGCATCGTCGGAGGCCAGGAAGACCACCATGCGGGCGACGTAGACCGGCTCGATCAGGTCTGGCAGGCATTGACGCTCCCGGTGTTTTTCGATGGCCTCCGGCGTCACCCAGAGCTGCTTCTGGCGTTCGGTCATGATCCAGCCGGGCACCACGGTGTTCACCCGGATCCGGTGGTCGCCCAGATCGCGGGCCATGGTGCGGGTCAGGCCGTGCACGGCGGCTTTGGCGGTGGCATAGACAGGGAAACCGCCCCCCGCCTCCCACCAGGAGTTGGAGCCCATGTTGATGATGGCGCCGCCGCCGGCCTCGATCATGTCCGGGGCCACCGCCTGGATGGCGAAGAACATGTGGCGCAGGTTGGTGGCGATGCGGTCGTCGAAATAATCCGCCGTGGTCTCGCGCCAGTCGTGGCGGTCGTCCCGGGCGGCGTTGTTCACCAGCACGCCGGCCGGACCCAGCGTCTCACGCAGGGCGGCAAAGGCCCTTTTCAGCGCGTCGATGTCGCGCAGGTCGCAGATCTCGAAGGCAACTGCGCCGCCGAGCTTCTCGGCCAGGGCCGCGCTCGCCGCCGCGTCCAGGTCGACGAAGCCGACCTTCGATCCCTGGGCGGCAAAGGCGGTCACGATCTCGGCGCCGATGCCCGACGCGCCGCCGGTGACGAAGACGGTCTTGCCGGCGAGGCTGGGGTAGGTCGCGAAGGTGGCGGACATGGTTTTCTCCTGTCGGTCCTCTGGCGTTGGGAAATCGGTGCGCGGCGCTGGGGAGGATCAGACGATACAATGCCCAGCGCTGGGCGCAAGCGAGCAGCCATGCCCCAGGACAGCGCGCGCTTTGCGCCCGCGGCCGTGGTCCCTACACTCGGTCGCGGAGGCTGAAACGCCATGGCATCGCAACAGCGCCCCGGGCAGGTCACGGTCTTCGGCGGCTCGGGGTTTCTCGGCCGCGAGATCGTTCGGCACCTGGTCGCAGAGTCCATTCCCGTGCGCGCCGCGGCCCGGCGTCCCGAGCGGGTCGGAGTACCGGGCGCAGAGGCGGTCCGGGCCGACCTGCGCGACGCGGACTCCGTTGCCGCGGCGCTGCAGGGGGCTGATGCGGCGGTGAACGCCGTCGGCCTCTATATCGAGCAGGGCGACGAGACCTTCGCGGCCATCCACGAGGAGGGCGCTCGCACCGTTGCACAACGCTGCGCTGCGCAAGGGGTCGCGCGTCTTGTCCAGATCTCCGGCATCGGTGCGGATCTGAACTCGCCGGCCGCCTATGTGCGCTCCCGGGCCAAAGGGGAAGCGCTGGTGCTGGATGTCTTTCCCAAGGCGACGATCCTGCGCCCTAGCGCGCTGTTCGGTCCCGGCGACAGCTTCGTCACCGCGCTGGCAGGAGTTATCAGGCGCAGCCCGGTGGTCCCGCTCTTCGGAAGCGGCGCCACCCGGCTGCAGCCGGTCTTCGTCGGCGATGTCGCCGCGGCGGTTGGCGCCGCGCTACGGCATCCGGCGGCGCCGGGGGCCGCCTACGACCTGGGCGGACCCAGGACCTACAGCTACCGCGCGCTGCTCGAACTGGTGGCGGCGCGGATCGGCAGGAGGCCCCGCCTGCTGCCCCTGCCCTTTCCTGTCTGGCAGGGCCTCGCAACGCTGGCCACCGTCCTTCCGCGCCCGCCGATCACCGCCGCGCAGGTCGCCCTGATGCGCCAGGACAACGTGGTCGCGGACGACGCGCTGACCCTGGCAGACCTGGGCGTCGAAGCGACGGCGCTGGAGGCGGTGCTGCCCTCCTATACGATCTGAATCCGCAAGGCCCCGGCCACCCGGGATGCAGCGGCGGCGCAGCGCAAACATGCGCTGGAACGGCGGGCAGACCTGTTGTCCGACTGAACCGGCAGCCCCCAAAAAGACTTGAGCCCTCCCCGGCAGCACCGGGGAGGGCTCGCGTACTTTCTATGCAGCGATCGTCAGGCGCCGGTGAGCCCGTGCAGGGACATCGGCAGCTGACGGATGCGCTGTCCGGTCGCCGAGTAGACCGCGTTGGCGACCGCCGGTCCGATCGGCGGGGTACCCGGCTCGCCGACACCGGTGGGCGCCTCGGCCGACGGCACGATGTGCACCTCTATTTCCGGCATATCATTGATGCGCAGCGGCGTGTAGTCGTGGAAGTTCGACTGCTCCACACGCCCGCCATCCAGGGTCACGGCCTCGCGGAGGATCGCGCTCAGGCCATAGCCGATGCCGCCCTCCATCTGCGCCTTGATCTGGTCCGGATTGACCGCCACGCCGCAATCGACCGCGCAGACCACCTTATCCACCTTGATCTCCCCGTCGTCGCCGACGGTGACTTCGGCGACCTCCGCGACGTAGGAGTTGAAGGATTCGTGTACCGCGATCCCGCGGGCGCGCCCCGCCGGCGCAGGTTCGCCCCAGCCGGCTTTCTCCGCCGCCAGCTTCAGCACCGCTGCGTGACGCGGGTGCTCGGCCAGCATCTCCAGACGATACTCGACCGGATCGCGCCCGACGGCCTCTGCGATTTCGTCGATGAAGGCCTCCGTCGAATAGGCGGTGTGGGTGCTGCCGACCGCTCGCCACCAGAGCACCGGCACCTTTACGTCGGTGGTGTGCAGGTCGACGGCCAGATTGGGAATGGCATAGGGCAGGGTGTTCGCGCCCTCGACCGAGGTCTTGTCGATGCCGTTTTGGATCAGCGCGGCGGCAAAGGGCGTGTCGCGGACGATGGACTGTCCGACGATGCGGTGATGCCAGGCGACGATGTTGCCGTTCTCATCCAGGCCGGCGCGCAGCCGGTGGAAGTACATGGGGCGGTAGCTGCCGCCCTGAATGTCGTCCTCGCGGGTCCACACGACCTTGACCGGTGCGCGCCCGCCGATGGCCTTGGCGACGCTGACGCCCTCGGAGACCATGTCGGCGTTTGCCGTCGCGCGACGCCCGAAGCTGCCGCCGGCCAGGAGGGTGTGCACGCGCACCTGCTCCGGCTTCAGACCCGAGATGGCCACGGCCGCGCCATGATCGACGGTCGGGATCTGGGATCCCGTCCAGACGTCGCAGGAGTCGGCCTTGAGATCGACGAGGCAGTCGAGCGGCTCCATCGGCGCATGGGAGAGGAAGGGAAACTCGTACTCCGCTTCCAACACGCGGGCGGCAGAGGCGAAGGCTTCTTCCACAGCACCGTCGTTGCGCGCGACCGTGCCGGGCTGGTCAGCCAAGCGCTTGTACTCGGCCATGATCTCGGCCGAGCCCCGGGTCTCGCCAGTGCTTTCGTCCCACTCGATGGTGAGGGCATCGCGGCCCTGGGAGGCGGCCCAGAACCCGTTTGCAACAACCGCCACGCCACGCGGCACGGCGACCACGTCGGTGACGCCCGGCACCGCGCGCGCCGCGGTGTCGTCGAAAGACTTCAGGGTCGCGCCGAAAATCGGCGGGCGGGCGATCACCGCCGTCAACATTCCCGGCAAGGTCTTGTCCATGGTGTAGATCGCCTCGCCGCGGGACTTGGCCCGGCTGTCCAGGCGCGGGGCATGCTTACCGATCAAGGTGAAGTCCGCCGGGTCCTTCAGCGTCACCTCGCCGGGCGGTTCCATCGCCGCCGCCCGCTCGGCCAGTTCGCCGAAGGTCGCGCTTTGGCCCGAGCCGGCGTGCGACACCACGCCCTTGGCCACCGTGATCTCCTCAGGCGACACGCCCCAGGCTTCGGCGGCGGCCATGACCAGCATCGCACGCGCACCCGCGCCGGCCTGGCGCATCTGCATGTAGGAATTGGCGATGCTCGAGCTGCCGCCGGTGCCCTGCACCGGTCCCCAATGAAGGTTGTTGTAGAGCGTTGCGTCGGCGGGGGCGTGTTCGGCCCGCATCTGCGACCAGTCGGCATCCAGCTCCTCGGCCACCAGGGTCGAGAGGCCGGTGTAGGTGCCCTGGCCGAATTCGATGTGCTTGATCGCCACCGTAACGGTGTTGTCCGGCGCAATGCGCACGAAGGCATTGGGGTCAACGGGCGCGGCTGCCGCCGGCGCCGCGGCCCGGGCGATCTTGCCGCCGCCCGGCAGCAGGGTCACGCCGATGACGAGGCCCGCCCCTGCGGCGGCACTGGCCTTGAGGAACTGGCGGCGGCTGGGCGCCGCAGTCGGGGCTGCGTCAGCGGTCAGGCTGACGGCACTGTCTTTCAATCCTGCGAGCATGGCATCAGGTCTCCATCATCTCAGCCGCCTCATGGATGGCGGCGCGGATCCGGACATAGGTGGCGCAGCGGCAGACGTTGCCGCTCATCGCCGCGTCGATGTCCTCGTCCGTCGGCTTCTGGTTTTCGCTCAGCAACGCGATGGCCGACATCACCTGGCCGGACTGGCAGTAACCGCACTGCACGACATCGAGCTTCTCCCATGCAGCCTGGACGGCTTGCGCCGCCTTGCCGTTCACGGCTTCGATCGTCGTGATCTCGCTGCCTTCGGCATCGGCCACGGCGGTCGAGCACGAGCGGATCGGAAAGCCGTCCATGTGCACAGTGCAGGCACCGCACATCGCAATCCCGCAGCCGAACTTGGTTCCAGTGAGGCCCAGCTCGTCACGGATTACCCAAAGCAAAGGGGTTTCGGGAGCGACATCGAGCTGACGCTCCTCGCCATTGATCAGCAGTCTTACCATTCCTGCGGCTCCAGATCTGAGTAGGTGGGTCGGCGCCGCCCAAAGCGCCTGACGTGCCGGCTCTCTTTGTTGGTGTTTTGCCGGCGCGAGAAAAACTGGGGATCGGTAGACTTAACAGTTTACTAAGTAAGGGCTTTGCCCTCTGCGGCAAGAGCAGGAGATGTGAAAGAATCCCTGGCTTGGCTGCGAAGCCTGCCGAAACACATCTCCCGGCGCAGGGCAGGGCCCCCCAGTCAACTTATGCGGTGGCGGGCGGCGGTCTTCTGGATTTCGTGCGGCAGCCGGGGAAAGCAGGAGGGAAAAAAGAATGCCCCGCCAAAAGGCGGGGCGTGAGTTACAGCAATCAAATGGGTGTATTCGCCTTTACGCGGGCGGATCCGGCTTGGATCACCCTCTGCTAAACTTTTTTCTCCGCCGCCTGAGCAGATGCGAGAAGCCCCAAGGAAATCGGCCTTTTTCCGCAATCTAAACAATCTATTTACCCGTGATCTGTAGGTTTCCTCCGGTCAATCTAGCGGGCAGGTGGGAACATGCTGACGGCCGACGACAGTCTGGAATTCATCCTCGATCGCGTCCAGGAACTGGGGCGCGGCGACAAGGCGCACGAGAAGGCCGCCTACAGGGCCCTGATCCATATGACCCAGCGCTGGGCCGAGCCCACCGACCTCTACATCAGCGAAGACCTGCAGATGGCCGAGCGGATCGGCCAGGACCTGGCGGACATCGCCCGCCACATCCAGGACATCCAGCACATCTACATGAAGGCGCTCTTCGAGACGCCCGACGAGTAGACCAGACCTGGGCTAAGCCCCCAACGGCGCCGTCGCCGCTTCGAGCCAGTCCTGCGCCGCCCCTTCAAGCTGGGATGCAAGCGTCTCCCGGACCCTCTTGTGATAGGCGTCGATCCAGGCGATCTCGTCCGCGTTCAGTAGCTCCGGCTGGATGAGACGGCGGTCGATGGGCGCCAGGGTCAAGGTCTCGAAGGCCAGCATGTCGCGCTCTTCGCCTGGGCCGCGCGGGCTTTCCACCACGGCCACAAGGTTCTCGATCCGGATTCCGTAGGCGTCGGTCTTGTAGTAGCCCGGCTCGTTGGAGACGATCATGCCCGGCTCCAGCGCCACCGAGTTCGGCACCTTGGAAATCCGCTGCGGGCCTTCGTGGACATTCAGGTAACTGCCCACCCCGTGGCCGGTGCCGTGATCGTAGTCGAGCCCGTGCTGCCAGAGCGCGTAGCGCGCCAGGCTGTCGAGCTGGCTGCCGGAGGTGCCCTTTGGGAAGCGCGCCATGGCCAGCGCGATGTGGCCCTTCAGCACCAGAGTGAAACGCTCGCACATCTCCGCGCTGGGGGTGCCGATAGCAACGGTGCGGGTGACATCGGTCGTACCGTCCGGGTACTGGGCGCCGGAATCGCAGAGGAAGAGCTCGCCCGCCTGCAGGGCCCGGTCGCTCTCCTCGCTGACCCGGTAGTGGACGATGGCGCCGTTGGGACCGGAGCCGGCGATGGTATCGAACGACAGGTCGCGCAGCTCGCCGTTCTCGCCGCGCAACGCGGCCAGGCGCCCCGCCACCGCCATCTCGGTCAGGGGACGACCGGCCTCAGCCTCCCCGTCCAGCCAGTGGAGGAAGCGGGCCAGGGCCACGCCGTCACGGCGGTGTGCGGTGCGGGTGCCTGCCAGCTCGGTCTCGTTCTTGCACGCCTTCGGCAGCAAGCAGGGGTCGGCCCCGGCAACCACCTCCGCGCCCGCGGCGCGCAGGCGCTCGAAGACCCAGCGGGCCGCCGTTGCAGGGTCGGCCAGGACCTTCGCACCTTGGGCGCCGAGACGGTCCAGCGCCTCGGCCAGGCGCTCCGGCGCCTCGATGGAGACCGCGTTGCCGAGATGGCGCACCAGGGCATCACCGACCTTCGCGCCATCGACGAACCACTCCACCCCGCCGTCGGCATGAAGCAGGGCAAAGGACAGCGGCAGCGGCGAGCGCTCGACGTCGCCGCCGCGCACGTTCAGCAGCCAGGCGATGGAATCCGGAAGGGTGATGACCGCGGCCGCCACCCCCTTGTCGGCCAGGCCCTTGCCCAGACTCTCACGCTTCTCGGCGCTCTCTACCCCCGCGTAGCGCAGGTCGTGGGGCAGGATGGCGGCCTGTGGCGGCGCTGGCTGATCGCGCCAGACGGCGTCCAGCGGATTGCCCGCCAACGCGACCAACTCCGCGCCCAGCGCGCCGACCGTCTTCTCCAGCCGGCGGATCTGGGCCTCGGTGTGCAGCCAGGGATCGAAGCCCAGGCGCTGCCCCGGCTTCAGGGTTTCGGTCAGCCAGCCCGACAGCGGCTCCTCGGTCACGTGCCGCGCCGTGAAGAGGCCGGTGTCCACCTCGGTGTGGACCTGCAGGGTGTAGCGCCCGTCGATAAAGATCGCTGCCGCCTCCGGCAGTACGGCCGCCATCCCCGCCGAGCCGTTGAAGCCGGTCAGCCAGGCAAGGCGCAGGGCGGAGGCCGGCACATACTCGCCCTGGTGCTCGTCGGCGCGGGGCACAAGAAAGCCCTCCACGCCGCGGCGGGCCAGTTCCGCGCGCAAGGCTGCAAGTCTCTCAGCCGCCGGGGACCCGGCGGCAGGCGCGGACCGCTTCGCGTCCTTTTCGGCAAGCGCTGCAGGTTCCGATGGCGTCATGTGCATTTTTTCCTATATCTATCCGGTTTTGCATTCTGTTCCATGCGGATAGCGCAATGCTGCAGTGCAAAAATCCCGGCTTCGATTTCGACCGTTTGCGCGTATCTCTCAAGTGAAAAGTCATGGCTCGCGGGCCGCTTGGCAAGACCCGTGACGCCCCGTTCGAATTCTGGAGTAAAAACAATGACCCGCCTGTACGACTTGCAAGAAGCCGCCGCAAAGGGGGCCGACGTTCGGTGGGCACCTCGATCCGTTGACGTTTTGGATGTCATTCAAACCGCCCGCCACATGAGGGCCCGCTTCGTCGCCGAAACCCTGACCCGGAGCACCGCCGCCCTTGCGCGCTGGTCCGGGGTGACCGCCCTGGTCTCCGCTCTGACCCGCGCCCAGCAGCGCCGCCACACCATCGCCGAGTTGCATGGGCTCAGCGATGCCATGTTGGCCGACATCGGTATTGAGCGCGCCGACATCGCCGCCGCCGCGACGACCGCGACGGGGCCGCAGGCCAGCCATCGCTCGATCTGGCATGTGCTGGCCCAGCGGGTTCAGCGCAGCTACCGGCTGCGCCGCACCCTGAGCGAGCTCTCGACGCTGTCGGACAAGATGCTGGACGACATCGGCCTGGACCGGGCCAACCTGCATGAGGTTGCCGAGGCCCTGGTCGACGGCAAGACGGTTGCAGCCGCCAGCCCGTCCTTCGCGTCGGCAGTGGCGAGCCGGCCCGACGTCCCGGCCAGCGTGACCCCCGCCAACGTGACGGGCACCCTGCCCGACCTGCTGGTTCCGGCGAACGCCAACCTCGGCCGCTCGACGGCCGCCTGAGCAGCGGACCTGATGCGCGGACCCTAACCGCTTTACCGCCAGGACGGCCGATCGCCAGGACGGCGAAGGATGGCGGCGTTTGTCCCAGAGGCCTTGGGGCGGACGCCGCCATTTCCTTGTCGGGCTCTGGAGGGCTACCGCCGCTCCAGAACCAGGGTCGACCACTCCGCCAGGCGGATGCGGCGCCTGAGCCGCAGGCCCGCGGCGCGGTAGCGCGCGATGACCTGGCGTTCCTGCGTGGTCAGCAAGCCGGACAGAACCGTGCTGCCGGCAGGCGCGAGGTGGCGCTTCAGATCCTCCGCCATGCGGCACAGCGGCTCGGCGAGGATGTTCGCCAGGATCAAGTCATAGGGCCCCTGGGCCGCCACCGCCGCGCTGCGGAAGCCGTCGCTGCGCAACAGACGGACACTGTCGGCCACGCCGTTGGCGCGCAGGTTCTCCTGCGCGACGACGAGAGACGGCGCATCGTTGTCCACCCCCAGCACGAAACAGGGCCAGAGCCGGGCGGCGGCCATGGCCAGCACCCCCGATCCGCAGCCCATGTCCAGCACCCTCTGGGCTGCCTGCCGCTTGGCAAGATCCTGCAGCGCCAGCAGGCAGCCGCGGGTCGTCTCGTGGCGGCCGGTGCCGAAGGCCGCATTGGCATCGATCAGCAGATCGATCGCACCCGGCGGCGCAGGCGTTGTGATGTGGGAGCCGCGGATGCGGATGCGCCCGGCCGTTACCTCCGGCAGGGCTTTCTGGGTCTCCGCCACCCAGTCCACATCCGGCACGGCTTCAATGCTGTGATCAGGGATTTCGATCCCCGCGATCTCCGCCGCGAGAGCCAGCAGGCGACCGAGCTCGCCGGCCTCCGGCGGCTCCGCAAGATAGACCTGCCAGGGCACCAGCCCCTGCCCGTCGCGCCCGCCCGTCACCACGGCCCCGCCCAGCGGCTCGAAGACCGCTTCGAAGGCGGCCAGGGCAGGTTCGGGCAGCGCCAAGCTCAGGCAGTAGGTTGCCGTCAAAGCTTCTTGCCAATACTAGCGATGCCGAACACACAGGTCGTTTTACTCATTGAATTCTATCCGCGGCTCTCGGAACTGCTCAATACGGTTGGGAAGGTCCGTAAGCTTGGGGACGATCCTGTCCGAGAGACTTATCGATCTCTTTATGAGCATGTTTGCGAAAGGCGAGTCACCTCGCCAGAGATCGCAGTGCGGGATATACGCTGCATGCAGTATATCAGCGAAATCAGACCTCCTTGACTTCATGCCAGAAGGGTCAAGGCGTTCCTTTACGTACGCAATGAAAACCTCATAAGTGTGGTGGCCTAAGATCTGCCAGAGGTCGGCATCCGGTTTGATAACTTGTTCGATTTCAAGCTTTTTCGATAGCTTAGACCTGATCTGTTTATGACCTCTTATGATGTCTAGAGGCATCTTCTCTCTGTACATGTCACGTTCGATTGCTTTCATATCCTCAATCGACTCTCTTGCTCTTTCCGCCTGGAGCCTCAAGGCAACAAACTTCTCCTCCATTGCAGCTGAAGCCGAGTGCATTTCCTTCGTAAAGGTGTTCGTCTTCCCCGCCATATCGAACCAGCTAACAATGTAAAGCACGGGATCTGTAACAATCTTAAGCAGCTCTCTGTTCGCTTCAGCTTCCGATATCTCACCAACCATAAACCTGAACAGGTACTGACCTTTCACAAACTTATCCGTAAGTGGCATTAGCCCTAGGTCAGCCTTGGTCAGATCCGCAAGCTGTGGAATTTGTCGAAGCGCCCGTCTCCTGTGTTTTACGTTCTTCAGAGCATTGCGCTGGGAGCGATTTGGGATCAGCTGTTTATTCGCTCCAATCTGCTTAATCCAAACAGCCTCCACCGTTCGGATATCGAAGGATCCTTGGATGTTTGGAAACCAGTATCCATCATAGGAGAAAACGGGCCCTTGATGAAACTCAGTCGGATGGCAAAACGCATTGGTTCCGCAAACCTCTTTCAGGACTTCAGCTCGCCTTACTCGGCTATGTCGATGCTCTTCATCAAAGTCCTGAATGAGTTCAGAAATGATAGGCCATGAGAACCCCACTTCTATTGTGCCTCGGGCACTTTGTTCTTTCAGATATTCTTTCACTCGACGGACTTCTTTGTTCAAAGGGTCACCGCAAAAAGCTGCGTAGTCCGAAGTGTCTAGATATATCCGTACCGGTTGCTGCATTGCCTCAGCTTTGTTCCAGGGTGCTTAAGCTCTCTTCCTCATAGAGATTCGAGGTTCTGATTGCTCAGCCGGCCTGATCGGCAGGGACGACGAAGCTGGCGATGACTTTCTTGTCGCCGGCCTTGTCGAAGCGGATGTTGAGGCGCTCGCCCTCCACCGAGGCGATGGAGCCGTAGCCGAACTTCTGATGGAACACCCGGTCGCCGCGCTGGAAGGCGCCGCTGCCGATGGTCTCGATGCGCGTCGGCGTCACGTCGATAAAGGGGGCGCTCTCCTGGCCCTGGCGCGCCCGCGCCCGGCTGAGCCCCGGGCTCACCCGCGCCTCGCGCCAGGCGCCCATGCCTTCTCCCATCCCGCCGCCCATACCGCCAAAAGCGGAACTCGCGGCGCCGTAAATGCCTTGGTCGCTTTCCTGGGCGACATGCTCGCCCGGCAGCTCGTCGACAAAGCGCGAGGGAATGGCCGCGGCCCAGGAGCCGTGCATGCGCCGATTGGCGGCAAAGGAGATGATCACCCGCTTGCGCGCCCGTGTGAGCCCGACATAGGCGAGGCGGCGCTCCTCCTCCAGCCCGCGCCGGCCGGTCTCGTCGAGGGCGCGCTGGTTGGGGAACAGCCCCTCCTCCCAGCCCGGCAGGAAGACGGTGTCGAACTCCAGGCCCTTGGCCGCGTGCAGGGTCATGATGGTGATGACGTCCTGGCCTTCCTGGGAGATCGCCTCCATGACCAGGGAGACGTGCTCCAGGAAGCCGGCCAGGGTCTCGAACTCGCCCATGGCGTTGACCAGTTCCTTCAGGTTCTCCAGCCGCCCGGGCGCCTCCAGGGATTTGTCGTTCAGCCACATCTCGGTATAGCCGGACTCCTCCAGCACCAGCTCCGCCAGTTCGGGGTGGGGCGTGGTCTCCGCCATCTCCCGCCAGCGGTCGAAGTCGGCCATCAGATTGCCCAGCGCGCGGCGGGCGGCGGGGCGCAGTTCGTCAGTGTCGAGCAGGCGCCGCACCGCCAGGGTGAGGGGCACGTTGCCGGCCCGCGCGGTCTGATAAAGCAGCTGCAGCGTGGCGTTGCCCAGGCCGCGCTTGGGCTTGTTCATGATGCGCTCGAAGGCGAGATCGTCGTCGAGCGACTGGATCACGCGCAGATAGGCCAAAGCGTCGCGGATCTCCATGCGCTCGTAGAAGCGCGGGCCGCCGACCACACGGTAGGGCAGGCCGAGGGTGATGAAGCGTTCCTCGAATTCCCGGGTCTGGGCGCCGGTGCGCACCAGGATGGCGATCTCCTTCAGGTCCAGGTCCTTGTCCCGGGCCTGCATGGCCTCGATCTCCTCGCCGACGAAGCGGGCCTCGGCCTCGCCGTCCCAGAGGCCGCGCAGGCGGATGAGCTCGCCCTCCTCGCCCTCGGTCCAGAGGGTCTTGCCCAGGCGGCCCTCGTTATGGGCGATGAGACCGGAGGCCGCGGCCAGGATGCGTCCGGTGGAGCGGTAGTTGCGCTCCAGGCGGACCACCTTGGCGCCGGGAAAGTCCTCCTCGAACCGCAGGATGTTGCCGACCTCGGCGCCGCGCCAGCCATAGATCGACTGGTCGTCGTCACCGACGCAGCAGATGTTCTTGTGGCCCTGGGCGAGCAGGCGCAGCCAGAGGTACTGCGCCACGTTGGTGTCCTGGTATTCGTCGACCAGGATGTAGCGGAAGCGCCGGTGGTAGTCGGCCAGCACCTCCGGCTCGTTCTGAAAGAGCGTGAGGTTGTGCAGCAGCAGGTCGCCGAAGTCGCAGGCGTTGAGGGTTCTGAGGCGCTCCTGGTAGGTGGCGTAGAGCTCCACTGCGCGGCCGCGGGCGAAGTCCCCCGCCTCCCCTGCCGAGACCTTCTCCGGCGTCAGGCCGCGGTCCTTCCAGCGCTCGAAGATCGACAGCAGGGCCCGGGCCGGCCACTTCTTCTCGTCCACCGACTCGGCCTGCAGGATCTGCTTCACCAGGCGGATCTGGTCGTCGGTGTCGAGGATGGTGAAGTTGCTGCGCAGGCCCACGGCCTCCGGATTGCGCCTGAGAATGCGCACCGCCATGGCATGGAAGGTGCCGAGCCACCAGCCCTCCACCGAGGGCCGTTCGAGCAGCGCGGCGACCCGATCCTTCATCTCCCGCGCCGCCTTGTTGGTGAAGGTGACCGCCAGGATCTCCCCCGGCGAGCGGGCGCGCCCGGTCATCAGCAGGTGCGCCAGGCGCGTGGTCAGAACGCGGGTCTTGCCGGTGCCGGCACCGGCCAGCACCAGAACCGGACCGTCCAGCGCCTCGACGGCGGCGCGCTGGCCCTCGTTAAGGGCGTCGAGATAGGGATAAGGCTGGGGGGCCATGGGGCCCGCCCCGGGTTCCGAGACTTGAGGATCTGACATGCCCTCCTTATAGCGTAAGGCGGGCGGCCGCTCACGCGCGGAAACGGCCCCCCGCCGGGCAACTGACGCGCCCCTGCCAAAGGCCGGCGGCAGGCCGGCCTTGACCGGAGCCGGCGCTGCGCCTTTCATGCCGCCGTCGCCCTCCCTCACAGGACTCCCCCGATGCCCCCCAGGACCGAGACCATCCCCCTGCTCCCCGCCAGCCCCGGTACCAGCCGCGTACTGACAGTCCATCGTTTCGGGCAGCCGGGCGCGCGGCCCAAGGCCTATCTGCAGGCTTCGCTCCACGCCGACGAGACGCCGGGGCTCCTGGTGCTGCATCACCTCCACGGCCTGCTGGCGGCGGCCGAGGCGCGTGGCGAGATCCGCGGCGAGATCGTCCTGGTGCCCTATGCCAATCCCATCGGCCTCGCCCAGTTCGCCAACGGCATGCACCTCGGGCGCTACGAGGCCGGCGGCGGCGGCAACTTCAACCGTAACTGGCCGGACCTCTATGCCCCGATCGTCGACGGCCTGGAGGACAGACTGGGGAGCGACGAAGCGGCCAACGTGGAGGCGATCCGCGCCGCGCAGCGCGCCCACCTGGAGGCCCAGGAGCCGGGCAGCGAACTGGAGTCGCTGCGGCTGGCCCTGGCCTCGCTCGCGGTCGATGCCGATCTGGTCTGGGATCTGCACTGCGACGACGAATCCCTGATGCACCTCTTCCTCATCCCGGCGCATTGGCCCCAGGCGGCAGACTTCGCCGCCGATCTCGGCTGCCGGGCAGTGCTGCTGGCCGAGGATTCCGGCGGCAACTCCTTCGACGAGACCTTCTCCACGCCCTGGACGCGGCTTGCCAAACACTATCCGCAGCACCCCATTCCCGCCGCCTGCCTCGCCGCGACCGTGGAGCTGCGCGGCTTCGCCGACGTCGACGATGCCACAGCCGCCGGTGACGCCCAGGCCCTGTTTCACAGCCTGCAGCGCTTCGGCGTTGTCGCCGGCGATCCGCCGCCGCCGCCGACCCTGCGCTGCCAGGCCACAGCCCTGGATGCGACCGATTCGGTGCGCGCGCCGGCAACCGGCGTGCTGGCCTACACCGTGCAGTTGGGCGACGAAGTGGAAGCAGGGGACGTGATCGCCTGGATCGTGGATCCGACAGCAGTGCCGGAGCATGCGCGCCTGCCCGTCACCACCCGCGCCTCGGGCCTCGTGCTGTCGCGCCGCAGCCAGCGCTACGCGCGCCCGGGCATGCCCATTGCCAAGGTGGTCGGAGAGGATGCGCTGCCGCACCGCCAGGGCGATTATCTGTTGGAGGACTGACGGCAGCCGTCCTTGCCGCGGGCATCGACGCAGGCCGCGACGACTTCCAACCACCCGGATCAGAACTCAGTAAGGAACGAAACGGCACGGCGCCACCGCACTGTGGAGGCCGCCGTCCGTTGGCGGTTCGCTTCAGGATGCCATGGCAAGGTCGTGAACCACTATGGCCGCTATCGGGGCGGCTGACAGCACGAGACCCGCAGCGCGGAGCGGGCGCAGCGACTTCCGGCTGCCGAACACGGCAATCAGCACGAAGCCAAGAGCGACGAAGGCCACGACCCAGAGATAGGCAACGGAAGCAGAGCCAGCGAAAGCCGCCAGCAGCAAAAGCAGGAGCAGATAGGCCATGAGCGAGCGAATGCCGAGATTGGGCGGTTCTGAACTGGCCGCATGAAGCAGAACCAACAGCCCTGGAACGAAACAGAGGGCAAAGGCAAAACCGGTATCGTGCGTCTTCAACTCCTCCAGGAACCGTGCTTGGGAATCGCCGACGACGATGAGCGGCACCGCCAGAAGAACAAGGCCCGCGAGCGCACTGGGAACCGACTTCTTCGCCCAGGCAAACTGCAGCACCGCCAATCCCGGCAGGAACGTTGCCACGAACCCGGCAAGCAGAAAGAGCCCCGACATGGCGGCGGCCATAACGATGCCAACGACGGCGACCAAGAAGCAGTTCCTCCCTCGGATGCGGTCTCAGACACGAGCAGAGGGGCTCAAGACGCGCCCCATAGATGCAATCCTAAGAAGAATTCGTATCAGTATATTCCTCCGATTCGGTAAACGGTGCGAAGGATTGCAGGGCTCCAGGAACCTGTTTGACCACTGACAAAAGCAACAATACCGCCACACTCCCGGTGATCCCGTGCTATGGTTAATCAAACGCAGGGGGAAACGCCGCAACCATAGGAGAGCGGCATGTGGACAGAAGCTCACGGCCTGCCGAAGGCATGCCCCCGGTCATTCGCGACCCTGCGAACTCTCGCGTTTTTCAGCCTCCTTCTGCTTCTCGGGCTGGCGACCCTGCCGGCCACCGCCAACCCGCTGAGCGCGGTCGTCACTGTGCGCGCCGAGGTCCCGCCCGATGCCCGCACCGCGAGAACGCTGGGCACCGAACGGGAAGGCGGCGGCGTCGTCATCAGCGACGACGGCCTGGTGCTGACGATCGGCTATCTGATCCTCGAGGCCGTGCAGGCAGAGATCCAGTTGCAGGACGGCGCAACGATCCCGGCAGAGATTGTCGCCTATGACTACGATACGGGCTTCGGCCTGCTGCGCCCGGCAACGCCCCTGAACGTCGCGCCGATCGAGCTCGGTGATTCCGACGACCTTCCGGCGCAGACCCAGGTCCTGGTCGCCGGCCCGGACGGGCCGAGCCCGGCGATGGTGGTCTCCCGGCGGGAGTTCGCAGGATACTGGGAGTACCTGCTGGACAGCGCCATCTTCACCGCCCCGCCCTACCGCAGCTTCGGCGGTGCAGCGCTGATCGGCGCCGACGGGCGTCTCCTGGGCATCGGCTCGCTGATTGTCGGCGATGCCCTGACCGAAGGCGGACAGTTCCCCGGCAACATGTTCGTACCGATCTCGCTTTTGGAGCCGATCATGGAAGACCTGATGCGCCAGGGACGCGCCGGTGGCCCGGCCAAACCCTGGCTCGGCCTCTTCACCGAAGAGGTCCGCGGCAGGGTCTTCATCAACCGGGTCTCCCCGGAGGGGCCCGCCGCCTCGGCCGGCATCACGGAGAACGACATCATCGTCGCCGTGCAGGGCGAGCCGGTCAGCACGCTCGCCGACTTCTATCGCAAGGTCTGGGCGCTGGGCAGTGCCGGGATCGACGTGCCCCTGACCGTCCTGAAGGGCGACAACGGCTTTCGCGAAGTCTCCATCAAGTCGGGCGACCGCTACGACTATCTGAAGCTCAACCCGACCTACTAAGCGCCCAACCCAGTAGGCGCCCAACCCAGTGGACGAAGGTTTTCGCACAACAGTCGGGACCCGCGCGACGCGGGTCCCTTCCGTTTGGGGCGAACCAAGAGTTCCGGCAGGCCTTGGCCTGACCGGACGCTCATGGGATCAGGCTTTGCGAATCACCACTTCGACGTATTCCGACGGCAGCACCAGGGTGCCGTCGGTCGCGGTGTTGAAGCGCGTCAACAGGGCGCGCAGATCGGCCTCCAGGCCGTCGCTGGCCTCGCCGAGCGCGAGATAGGCCTTATGAATGGGGCCGTAGTAGCTGCGAAAGACATCAATGAAGTGGTCAACGGAAAGATAGCGGAAGGTGAAATGGCGCGGCGTCACGTCGATGGAAACCGCGGCGTCGCCGAAGAGGTCCTGCAAGGCCTGCTCCGTGCCCCAGCGCGCGGGAGACTGCACGCCTTCGGGCGGCGGCAGGTACTTGCCGATGGTCTTGAAGACCTGGCCGATAAAGCCCTCCGGCGTCCAGTTGGCCAGTGCGATCAGCCCGCCGGAACGGCAGACCCTGGCCATCTCCGCCGCGGCCTTGGCCTGGTCCGGTGTGAACATCACGCCGTAGGTGGACAGCACCGCATCGAAGCTGGCGTCGGGATAGGGCAGCGCCTCGGCATCGGCCAGTTCGAAGGCCACCTCCAGGCGCTCCGCCGCCGCCCGGGCACGGGCCTTGTCGAGCAGCGTCTCGACGTAGTCGGTGGAGGTGACCCGGCAGAAGCGGCGCGCGGCGGCCAGGGTGGCATTGCCGTTGCCGGCGGCCACGTCCAGAACCTGGGCGCCAGGGCGCAGGTTCGCGGTCTCGCAGAGCTGCTCGCCGACGATCTGCAGGGTGGTGCCGATGATGGCGTAGTCGCCGGAGGCCCAGGCGGCCTGCTGCTTGGCCTTTACCGCATCCAATCCCGCGGCAGGTTGGGTTTGTTGCAGGGCAACAGTCATGGTGTCAGTTCCTTAAAGATGCGCCGATGACCGGGCTGGTTCCCCGGGGCGCGTAGAGCGGCGAGAGGGGAGATGTCACAGACCGTCCCGACCGCTCCAGTTCAGAAACTGAATCGACCCGGTATAGATTCTGAACCGGGGACTCGGCTAAAATCGGGGCGGGAGATGAACGCAGAACGGAAAGAGTCCGATGACCAGCGGCAGCTATCAGCAGTTCTGTCCGGTCTCCATGGCCGCGGAAATCCTTTGCACGCGCTGGACGATGGTGCTGGTGCGCGAACTCGTGGCCGGCACGACCCGCTTCAACGACCTGCGCCGCGGCATGCCGCGGATGTCGCCGGCGCTGCTGTCGAAACGCCTGAAAGAGCTGGAAGATAACGGCATTGTGAAGAAGATGCCCGTCGCGGGGGAGCCCGGCGTGATGGAGTATCACCTCACCCCCTCCGGCAAGGAACTGGGCCCGATCGTCGAAGCAATGGGGATCTGGGGACAGCGCTGGACGGAGACCCAGCCGCAACTGGAGAAGCTGGACGCCGGTCTGCTGATGTGGGACATGCGCCGCAACATCCAGGTGCCCGAACTGCCGCGCCAGCGCAGCGTGATTCAGTTCATCTACCCGGAGCGCCGTGTGACGGAGCGCAACTGGTGGCTGGTTGTGGACCCCAAGGAGGGCGTCGACCTCTGCATGGTCGAACCGGGCTTCGACGTCGACCTCTTCGTACACACCGACCTGCGCACCATGACGGCCATCTGGATGGGGCTTGAACCTATGGCCAAGGCGATCGAGGACGAACGCATGGTACTGACCGGCGACAAAGCGCTGCAGAAAAGCATGCTGAAGTGGCTCGGCCTCAACCGCCTCGCATCCGTGCCGAAACAGGTGGCTTGACCTTGCAGAGGGCTGCCCATGTTCCGCAAAGACGGACGCCGGAGGCGCCGAGCCCTCCGTTCCGGGCCGCTAACTGCGGAAAAAGGCCGTTACGGGAAGATCGAGTAGTTCCGCGAGACGGTACAGCAATCCCGCCGGCATCCGCTCGCGGTCCTCTTCGAACCGCCTGACCTGCTCCGCACTGATGCCCAGCATCCTGCCCACCTCGTCGCGGCTGAGATTGCGCTCCTCACGCGCCTGGCTGATCAGCTTTCCTAGCCGACAGTCTTCCGGTGTCACCGCCAAGCTCCCACATATCGCTAGGTGACGAAATCCAGTCGCCAGTTTGTTAAAACTCAAAGATGAATCAATTCTCTATAAATTCACCCATTACAGAGTATGTCTTTGCATGAGGTGCTGATTCATGATACTGACTGGAACAATAATGTTCCCAAGTATTTTCGGCGCGCTCGCCAAGCTGCGGCCCCGATTTGTGCGACGTTCAGCGATGTTCGAGGGTCCAGCAGCGTTTTGAATCACCCAATGATCCCCCCTGATGCCGACAGCCGTCAGCCTTCGACGTTGTTCGACATCCTCCGCTCCTTTACCACCCTAGCGCGCACTCTCAACCTTTCCGAGACGGTTGAGATCCTCGGGGTGACCCGCCAGACGGTCCGCCGGCATATCCGCAGCCTGGAGGAAATGAAAGGCATCAAGCTACTGGAACTGCGCAACCGGCGCTATTTCCTGACCGAGGCCGGAGAGCAGCACCGCCGCGAAGCCGAGCAGATCCTGGCCATGGCGGAGAACTGGTTGTCGAACCAGAGCATCCGCACACGCGGCCTGAGTTCGCTGGACCGGGTCGCCTATCGCGACAAAAAAGGCTACTCGTTTCATGCCCAGCAGCATCGCCTCAGCCGCATCTGGCGCGATGGGCCGCCGATGCTGCGGCGCGGCTTCGAGGCCTGGTCGCAGGCAGAATTGCAGCTCGAACACCCGGCCATGTCTGAAATGAAGCCCTACCGGCTGGTTTATCGCCGCCGCGAGGACGCCTGGCTGTGCGTCGAAATCGGCGAAAAGTCGTCCTATGCCACCTGGCTGGGCTGGGAGTGGGCCAAGAGCGCGATCGGCCGTTTCTCCCAGGAAGACCCGATCGGCATCGACTTCGACAACTTCATGTCGCAGGCCTATCCGAAGGTCTTCGAGGATGGCGGCGCGCGGCTCGACCACATCTGCGGCGAAATTCCCCGGACGCGTAACGGCCCCGCGATTCCGGTGCGTTTCCAGCGGCTCCTGCTGGGCTGCGTGTTTCCCGACGGCGAACCCGCCCTGACGCTGTTGGTGGCGCGGACCAACACCATCTCGATTTCCGGCCTCAACCTCAGCGAACTGCCGGAAATGGATGAGGAGCTCCTGATGGAGTACGAGATTTAGTAGGCCGGCGCCCGGATTCCACAGGCCCAAAGTGCAATCTTCACCTAGCTTCTAACCCAACGGGCATAAATACCGCTAACCTCTGTCTTCATAACCAAGCGAAGGCAAAGGAGCGTCAGAATGCCTGCAGATCGTCTTTTCTCCGAAATCCAGTTTGTCAGCGCGATCACCGAGATCGCAGCGCGTAACGCCATCGAGATCGAAATCAGCTCGGATTTCGATGAATTCCGCGATCTGCGCAAGCAGCAGAACGATCGGCCGCCGCTGTCGCCGATCTTCGATCCCGCCATCTCGGACCTGGGGTCCAGGAACGCCTTTTGGATCAAGGGCTCCAACAGCAAGGGCGAGGTCGTCCATACCCAGGCCATGCGCCTCAACGACCTGACGGGCTGCAGCCTGGAAGATCACCTCTATCAGCGCCGCTTTGCCTACGTGCCGCCGGGTGTTGCGGTCGATGCGGACCAGTCCCACTTCGGGGCCGCCCCTGCCTCTCAGGTCATCACCGGCGATGTCTGCTATCACGGCGAACTCTGGCTCAAGGGCGGCAACAACGGCCTGCGCGGCGGCGGGATGACGGCAGCGCTGCCGCGCCTGGCCCTGGCCCTGGCCCTCCTCGAGTGGTCGCCGGACTACGTTTTCGGCCTGGTCCACCCCCTGGCCGCCTGCAAGGGGCTGGCCGCCCGCGAGGGCTACATGCACCTGGCCCCGGGCGGAATCATCTGGCATCCGCAGGACGGCAAGGAGGCCTTCGAGGAGTGGCTGGTCTGGATGAGCCGCGAGGACATTCAGCACGTCATGCGGTTCTCGCCCCTCGGGCTCTACGAGAAGCTGGAGCGCAAGAGCAAGAAGCAGCAGGCCTTCGCCGAGCGCGTTGCAGTGGCCGCTTAGGAGGCGCCCAACGGGCCGGCGGCCGGGCGCTCAGGCCTTGTGACGGCGGCGGGTCGAGGTTGCCTCGCCGCGTTCCTCGGCACGTGCCATGTCCAGGGCCCGCTGGTAGGCCAGCATCACCTCGTGCTCGTGCGCCAGCCCGCGCATGACCATCGACTGCTTGTCAGCGACGATGGGCACATGCGGCTCGCCGGTGAGGTTGTAGACCTTCACCGCCGCGTCCAGGTGGTCGCCAAGCTGCAGCACCGCCGGCACGGCCCGGGCGACGTCGGCTGCGGTGAGTTCGGAATCGTGGCTGGTGTCGAAGGCTGCCTCGTGCAGGTCGGCATAGGTGATGACGCCGCAGAGCTTCTCCTCGGCGCCGATCACGAAAAGCTCGCCCCAAGGCGCCGACTGCAGCTTCAAACGCACTTCGGCGATCGGCGTGTCGAGGCCGACGGAGGAAAAGCGGCTGTCCATGACCGAGGAAACCTTGATGCGGCGCATCAGGCCGGTCTGATGCCCGCCGCGCACGGAAACGCCGCGCCGCTCGAGCTGCCAGACGAAGAAGGAGCGGCCATGGACCTGCTGGGTGACGACGGAGGCGATCACCGTCGCCAGCATGACGGCGATGGTCAACTCGTAGTCGTTGGTCAGTTCGAAGATCATCAGGATCGTGGAGATCGGCGCGCCGAGGACGGCGCCGGCAACCGCCCCCATGCCGATCATCGTATAGGCGCCGTGTCCGGACGACAGCTCCGGGAAGGCGTGGGTGGCGATGACACCGAAAGCGCCGCCCACCATGGCACCGATGAACAGCGAGGGCGAGAAGACGCCGCCGGCAAAGCCGCTGCCCAGGCAGATTGCCGTGGCCGCCGTCTTGGCGACGATCAGGGCGAAGAGCAGCCACAGCGGATAGAGGTCCGACAGCGCCGCATCGGTCGCCTCGTAACCGACCCCCACCACCTGGGGAAAGACCAGCGCAATGCAGCCCAGCAGCAGTCCTCCAAAGGCGGGGGCCGACCAACTGGGGATCGGCAGCCTGGTCACCACATCCTCGGTGAACATGATCGAGCGCATGAAGATGATCGCGGCAGCGGCGGAAACCAGGCCCAGGAGGGCAAAAGCCGGAAACTCCCAGAACGAGACGATCAGCCAGTCGTCGGGCAGGATGAAGGCCGGAAAGTCGCCGTAGTGGGCGCGGCTGATCAGGGTGCCGGTGACCGAAGCGATGACGATGGGCGCGAAGGCCGAAAGCGCGTAGTGACCGACCACCACCTCCAGGGCGAAGAAGGCGCCGGCGATCGGGGCGTTGAAGGACGCCGCAATCCCGGCGGCGACGCCGCAGCCCAGCAGGGTACGCGCGAGCACCCGGCCGAGATGCAGGCGCTTGGCCACCCAGGACCCCAGCGACGCGCCGAGATGCACCACCGGGCCCTCGCGGCCGACCGAAGCCCCGATGCCGATGGAGGCCGCGCTCGCAATTGCGGCGCGGATGCCGGTGGTCAGCGACATCCGGGCGTCCAACAACGCCGAGGCCTCGATGACATGGGCAACGCCCTGGGGCTTGCCGCCCGGCAGCGTGTAGCGGATGAAGAGGCCGATGACGAGGCCGCCCAGGGTGGGCACCACAAGCACCTGCCACCAGGGCAGTTTGCCGATCTCCGTCGCCACCGCCTCGGTACCGAAGCCGTAAGCCAGCCACTGGATACCGGCAATCGCATCGCGAAAGGCAATCGCCGCGCCTCCGGCGGCGGCGCCGATGACCACGGCGAGCACGGAAAGCACGACCTGGTCGTTGCGACCGAAGCGGCGCAGAGGAATGAGCACGCGTTTGCGCAGAACACGCGACGGCCTCATGGCGCACAAGCCCCCCTGCCCCGATGGGTACAGGCTTCCTCCTCACAGCTGCCCGGCAGGCCGGGCGCCCTCATCTTTGTGCCGCCCTCATCTCCGTCCCACGATAAGCTTCGTCAACGACATGCGCCGGCAAGCGCGCCGACTCCCGAACTATAGTCGGCAAAGCCGGACCATGTCGTTAACCTTCCCAAAAAGGCCCCCAAGCACCCACCGTCCCTATCTGCGCCTCGCAAAGACGTGACCGGTCGAGCGGGCCTCGGCACCGGCCCGGGCTTTCCTCGGGCCGCCCTCAGGACCAGATGAATGGGAGGCCTGCTCGATCCGCCGCGCCGGCGGCGCCAGGGCCGGGTGTCTTGAAGGAGCGCAACGATGAAGACTCTGCCAAGCGTGTCACGCAGGCGGGCGCTGAGAATCGGGCTGGGTACGGGGCTGGGTACGGGGCTGGCATCCACCAGGCTCGCAGCGGCCACGGTCCTGACCCCACGGCAGAGCGCCGGCCCCTTCTACCCGCTGCGTCTTCCCGCCGACTCCGACTTTGACCTCACCCGGGTGGAGGGCCGCGGCGCCCGCGCCGCGGGAACCGTGGTGGAGGTCGTCGGCCGGGTCAGCGACGAAGCCGGGCGCCCGCTGGCCGGCGGCCGGGTGGAGATCTGGCAGTGCGATGCTTTCGGCTTCTACCACCACCCGCGCGACCGCGGCGGGCGCGCCGACCCGAACTTCCAGGGCTTTGGGCGCGTGACCCTGGACGACGACGGGTCTTACCGCTTCACCACCATCCGGCCTGTCGCCTATCCCGGGCGCACGCCCCACATCCACTTTGCGGTGTCCGGACCGGGGGTCGAGCGGCTCACCACCCAGATGTATCTTGCCGGAGAGCCGCTGAATGGCCGCGACTTTCTCTACAACGCCATCCGCGACCCGGCCGCGAAGGCCAGCGTGACGGTCGCCTTCGATGCAGAAGCCGAGGGCGGGCGGCCGCGCGGCCGCTTCGACATGGTGCTGGGGGGCAGTCTCCTGCCGCGCTAGATTGGATCCGTTCTCTCTGATAGCCCCGGCGGGCGCCCTGCCGGCTAGTTGCAGCGGCCGATCGATCCCTCGGCGCAGATCCTTTCGCCATCGGTCCAGATAACGCCGCTCAGATCGGCCTGCGCCAGATCGGCGCCTTCCAGTCTGGCGTCGGTCAGGTCGGCCCCGCGCAGGTTGGCCCGGAACAGGCGGGCCCGCCGGAGATCGGCGGCCTGCAGGTTCGCATCGCTCAGATCGGCCTTGGTGAGGTCGGCCTCCTGCAGGTTTGCTTCGACGAAGCTGGCCTCGCTCAGCGTCGCATTGACGAACTTGGCGCGAAACGCGCTGACGTTGTTCAGCACGGTAGCGCTCAGGTCGGCGCGGAAGAAGCTGGCATCGCGCAGCTCTGCAGCCGTCAGATCTACGGCGTTGAGAGGCAGGCGGTCAAAGACGCAGCGGCGCCAGTTGACCTCCGGCCCCGGGGGGTCGGTGCAGGCCGCCATCGTTTCGGAAACGGGACCCAAGATGAAGAAGGCCAGGGCCAGGACAAGAGCGCGAACGGAAATCATGGGCCTAAGCTTCACCATCGCGGGGGCCAAAGGGCAACGGAAAATTTTCCGAAGACGATCACAGAGCCGGGAGGGCCGGTTTGTCGATCACCCGCCCGGCCTCCGGGGGCAGGGGAAGGTCCCGATGGGCGGCCAGGACGTCAGCCAGCCGCGCACGTTGCGTCTCCGGCAGGAGCGCCACGCGCCGGTGATTGAGATCGACGTAGAGGCTGAGGCTTTCCATGGTTGCCGCCAGAAAACCCTCCTCCGCGTGGTACATCCTGTTGAAGAAGCGCAGACGCTTGTCGTCGAAGCCCAGAAGCTGGCTGGTGATTCGCAGACCATCGCCCTCTGCCACCTCCCGCTGGTAGGTGAGGCGGATATCAGCAGCAAAGGTCGAGCCGCCGCAGGCCTCGCGGTGAGCGGCATCGAGCCCGAGGTAGTCGAGAAAAGCATCGGTCGCATGATCGAAGGCCAGCAGATAATAGGCAACGTTCATATGTCCGTTGTAATCGATCCATTCCGGCAGGACCTCGCCGCGATAGCGGTCGAAGGGCGACTCGATCATTCCCGGGTTTCTCCTCGATCATCTGGCTGATTGCCAATGGGACATCCTGCCGCAGCCTGGGAACCGGCAGGCGCCCGGGCCGTTGCCTGTTTCGGCAAAGGTCAGCGCCGCCAGCCACGGATGGCCGCGGGCCAGAACATAGATCATTGGCCCGGCGCCTCAAAGCCGCTAGCGTTCCAGCCCTCGTGGCCCCGCGGAAAGAGCAGATGGAAGAGCGCCCCCACAAGGCAGGCCCGACACAACGCCGCCAAGAGGTCAGCGGGCGAAGGTCGGAATGAGCAGAGTTCTGGCGTTTCTCGGCGGCCATGCGACCTGGGTTCTGTTTCTGGGCGTCTTTCTCGGTTTGGCGCTGCCGGGCCTCGCCGAGCTTGCCCGTCCGCTGTTGGCGCCGGCCGTAGCCGTGCTTCTGACCGCGACGCTGGTGCGGGTCGACTGGCAGGTCATGATGATGCACGCCCGCCGGCCCTGGGTAACGGGCCTGGTGACGGTCTGGCTGCTGTTGGGCTGTCCGCTCCTGATGACGGCGCTTCTGGAGTTCGCGCCCCTGCCGCCGAGCCTGTTCATGGCCCTTGTCCTCATGGCGGCAGCCCCGCCGATCCTCAGCGCCGCACCGATTGCCCTGATGCTGGGGCTGGACGGGGCCCTGGCGGTGGTCGTCGGGCTCACGGCCACCCTTCTCACGCCGCTGACCGTTCCCCCGCTGGCACTGGCCCTGCTGGGCCTGAGCCTCGACATCAGCGTGATGGATTTCATGCTGCGTCTCGCGGCGATCATCGCCGGGTCCTTTCTGGCCGCCTTCGCCATCCGCCGCGTCCTGGGCGGTGAGCGGCTGTCCCGGATTGCCGGTCACGTCGACGGCCTGGTCGTGGTCGTGATGCTGGTCTTTGCCGTGGCCATCATGGACGGCGTGACCGAGACGCTGCTGCGGGACCCGGCGACGGTCGGCCTGTGGCTCCTGGCCGCCTTCGTGGCGAACCCTGCCTTGCAGTTTCTCGGCACACTCGCCTTCTGCTGGCTGGGGCGCCGCGCCGCTCTGACCGTGGGACTGGTCTCCGGCAACTGCAACATGGGCTTGCTGCTGGCCGCCTTCCCGCCAGGGACCGACTTCGACATCGTGCTCTACTTCGCCGTGGCGCAGCTGCCGATGTACATGCTGCCGGCCTTGCTGGCGCCTTTCTACCGGCGCCTTCTGGGTCCGCCGGAGAGCGCGGAGAGCAGCTCGGTCAAGACAGGCTAAAAGTCCATCGCAGCGCCGTAAACTCCCCCCGCAGAGTGCAGAATTCCGGCGCTTCCGGCGGCCGGGCAAGGTCTGCGGCATTTCTGCAACAGTGATGCAAAGCGACGACAGTCAGCGCGGCGTAACCTCTAGTCATTGCTCGCGCTCTATGATAGGGGGATCAATGGTTTTACCGGTGTCGTTAACCGGTCAAAGTGGCGGTTTCCTAAGGGTTCGTTAACTGACATTTGTCACGTTCGACAAACCCTTCGACCGATAGGGTTCAGCGTCCTGAGGGTTCGGGCTCTGCAAAAGATTGGCATCAAGGAGCGTTTGTTTCGGTGCGCCGCCGAGCGAACTCCTGTATGACCAGACAGAGGCCTCAGGCGGCTGACAATCAGATTGTTGGGTTTGTTTTCGGGGGTACGGTGATCTCTTCGGTTCCGCAAGCTTTGCGTTCTCTTCTCGCCTGTTTCGTTTTGACCGTCGCTCTTGGAGCCTGCGCCACCGCGCCGGGCCCGGCGGCAACCGGTGCCGGCAGCGCCGCTGCGGGTGCCGAGATCGGCAGCCGCCAGGTCGTGGGCGAGACCGCCGGCGAGCAGCCGATCCCTGAGCAGGTTGCCCAGGCCGCTGCGGACGATTGGGCGCAGAGCGATGCCGACGACTTCGGCCCGGAGCCGGACGAGAACGACCCCCTGGAGATTCCCAATCGCATGTTCTTCGCCTTCAACGAGGCGCTGGACTTTGCGGTCATCCGTCCGATCGCCGTCACCTACCGCTTCATCGTGCCCAGCGGCGTGCGCAATTCGGTGCGCAACTTCCTGCGCAACCTGCGCAGCCCCGTGGTCCTGGCCAACGATCTGCTGCAGGGCGATCTGGAACGGGCCGAAACCACAGCGGCACGGTTCTTCATCAACTCGACCATCGGGCTGCTGGGGCTCTTCGACATCGCCGCTGACTCCGGCTACCCCTATCACAGCGAGGACTTCGGCCAGACCCTCGGCACCTACGGTGCCGGCGAAGGCTTCTATCTCGTGCTGCCGATCTTCGGCCCCTCGTCGCTGCGCGATGCCGGCGGCCTGGTGGTCGACACCCTGATCGATCCCTTGACCTATATCGCGCCGGAGGGCGTCGGCATAGCCCGCGGCGTGGCCACCGGCGTCGACCTGCGGTCGCGGACCATCGACGAACTGGATGAGTTGAAGCGCGACTCGCTCGACTTCTATGCACGCATCCGTTCGCTCTACCGCCAGAACCGGGAAAGCGAGATCAACAACGGCGCACCGCCCGCCGACGCACCGGAGTTCTCGGTGCTGCCCGAGGGCGAGGACTCCTCCGGTGCCGACCAGAGCAGCGCTGTGGTAGACTAGATCCATGACGGTCCGAACCTTCATACCTCTGGCGGCCGTGGTTGTGGCGATCTTCGCCCTGGCCGCGACGCCGGCCGCCGCCTTCAACAATCAGCAGGCGGCTGACTTCCTGGGCGGTCTGCAGGAACGCGCGGTCGCCGAGCTGAGCGACGCATCGATCTCCGACAGCGAAAAGGAAGATCGTTTCCGCAGGCTGTTCAATCAAAGCTTCGACGTGCCGGCCATCGGCCGTTTCGTGCTCGGCCGATACTGGCGCGGCGCCTCGCAACAGGACCGGGACGCCTTCCTCGCGGTCTTCGAGGACGTCATCGTGCAGCGCTTCCTGCCGCTGCTCACGGAAAACAGCGATGCACGTTTCGAGATCGGCACGGTCACGCCGATCAAGGACCGCAACGACGTGGCCTTCGTCAATTCACAGATCCCGCGGGCCGAAGGCGAGCCCTACAAGGTGAGCTGGCGCATCCGCGAGAGAGAAGGTCAGTACAAGATCCTGGATATCCGGGCCGAAGGGGTCAGCATGGCGCAGACTCTGCGGTCCGAGTACGGCACCGTCATTCGGCAGAACGGCGGCAAGCTGAACGCCCTGACTGCGGCCCTGCGCGAAAAGGTCTCCGGCGGCGCCTTCGCCCCCCAATAGTATCCCGGCATTAGCGGCCGGACCGCCCAGAGCGGGTCCTGCCCGAACGCTTTAGCGCGCCGCGGCCTTGATCGCCTCGATCACGCTGAGACTGCGGACAGCTTCGCGCCCCGAGACCAGCGGCTCCTCGATCCCCCGAACCACCCGGCAGAAGTGCCGCATTTGTTGGATGATCGGGTCGGCGGCGGTCACCCCAATGGCGTCCGCTGTAATGGGCTGCCACCAGCCGCGCTCCTCCCCCTGGTGCCAAAGGCGCAGGTTCGGCAGTTCCAGGGAACCGTGCGTGCCGCCGATGAGATAGCAGGCCTCATCGGTCTGCGGATAGGCCGGGTTCTCCTTGGCCGTCATCTCCCAGCTCCAGGGGCCGACGACGGTATCGGACACCAGCACGGTGCCCAGCGCACCGTTCTCGAAGGTCAGAACGACAGCCGCCGTATCCTCCACCGCGTTGCCCCTGACGGCGCGGGAGTCCCGCGCCAGGACCGAGACGATCTCGCCGCAAAGGTGGCGCAGCAGATCGATGTCGTGGATCAGGTTGATGAAGACCGGCCCGGCCCCGGCCTCGCGGCGCCACTGGGCGTCGAAGTAGTCGTCCGGCTTGTAAAGCCAGCACTGGCCGTGGACCGCGACGACGCGCCCGATCGCCCCGTCGTCGATCAGCGCCTTGGCCTTGCGGATCAGCGGATTATGACGGCGGTGATGACCGACCAGGATGGCGACGCCGGCCGCGTCCGCCGCGTCCACCAGCCGCTGCGCCGAGGCCACGGTGGTCGCGACAGGCTTTTCGATCAGCATCGGCAGGCCGGCGGCAACGCAGTCCAGGCCCTGGGCCTCGTGGAGCTGGTTGGGGGTGGCAAGGACGATCCCGTCCGGCCTCGCGTTTTCGAGAAGCCCGGCGAGGTCGGGATACCAGGGAACGCCGCGCTGGCCCGCGAAATCACGCGCCGCCGTGTCTGGATCGACCACGGCGGCCAGCCGCGCTTCGGTAACGGCTGCGATCGCGGCCGCGTGGCGCCGGCCCATCAGCCCGGCGCCGGCCAAAGCGATGCTTACGGTCTCGGTCATCCGCCCCCCGGCTGCCGCCCAACCATCGCTGCGGGGCCCGTAAGGCCCGCTAGCGGCTGAGCGGCTTGTACTTGATACGGTGCGGCTGGTCGGCGGCGGCCCCCAGGCGGCGGTGGCGGTCGGCCTCGTAGTCCTGGTAGTTGCCCTCGAACCAGACCACCTGGCTTTCGCCCTCGAAGGCCAGGATGTGGGTGGCGATGCGGTCCAGGAACCAGCGGTCGTGGGAGGTGACCAGCACGCAACCGGCAAACTCGGCGATGGCCTCTTCCAGGGAGCGCAGGGTGTCGACGTCCAGATCGTTGGTCGGTTCGTCCAGCAGCAGGACATTCGCCGCTTCCCTCAGCATCTTGGCCAGATGCACCCGGTTGCGCTCGCCGCCGGAAAGCTGGCCGACCTTCTTCTGCTGGTCGCTGCCCTTGAAGTTGAAGGCGCCGACATAGGCGCGCGACTGGGTCTCGTGCTTGCCGAGCTGAATGACGTCGAGGCCGTCCGAAATTTCCTCCCAGACCGTCTTCTCGCCGGCCAGGGAGTCGCGGCTCTGGTCGACGTAGCCGAGCTTCACCGTCTCGCCCACCTTCAAGGTTCCGCTGTCCGGCTGCTCCTGCCCGGTGATCATGCGGAACAGGGTGGTCTTGCCGGCGCCGTTGGGGCCGATGATGCCGACGATGGCGCCGGCCGGAATCTTGAAGCTGAGATCGTCGATCAGCAGCTTGTCGCCGAAGGCCTTGGAGATGTGTTCCGCCTCGATCACCAGATCGCCCAGGCGCGGGCCCGCCGGCACGGTGATGCGCCCGGGCTCCGGGGCCTTGTCGGCGGCGTCGGCCAGCAGCGTCTCGTAAGCCTGCACACGGGCCTTGGATTTGGCCTGGCGTGCGCGGGGGCTCTGGCGGATCCACTCCAGTTCCTGCTTCAGCACCCGTTGCCGCCCGGACTCCGTCTTTTCCTCCTGGGACAGCCGCTTTTCCTTCTGCTCCAACCAGGAGGTGTAGTTGCCCTCGAAGGGCAGGCCGCGGCCGCGGTCCAGTTCCAGGATCCAGCCGGCGACGTTGTCCAGGAAGTAGCGGTCGTGGGTGACCGCCACGACGGTGCCCGGATACTCTTCCAAGAAGCGCTCCAGCCAGCCCACGGACTCCGCATCCAGGTGGTTGGTCGGCTCGTCCAGCAGCAGCATGTCCGGCTTCTTCAGAAGGAGCTGACAGAGCGCCACGCGGCGGCGCTCGCCGCCGGACAGCTTGGTGACGTCGGATTCCCCCGGCGGGCAGCGGAGCGCATCCATGGCGATGTCGACCTTCCGGTCCAGGTCCCAGGCATCGGCGGCGTCGATCTTTTCCTGCAGCTCCGCCTGTTCGGAGATCAGCTTGTCCATCTCGTCAGGGTCGGCCTCGGCGAAGGCGTTGCTGACCTCCTCGAAGCGGTCCAGCAGCGCCTTGGTCTCGGCCACCCCCTCGAAAACATTGCCGGCAACGTCCTTGTCCGGGTCGAGTTGCGGTTCCTGTGGCAGATAGCCGACCTTGATACCGTCGGCGGCGCGCGCCTCGCCATTGATCTCCGTATCGATCCCGGCCATGACCTTCATCAGGGTCGACTTGCCCGCACCGTTCAGGCCGAGGACGCCGATCTTGGCGCCGGGCAGAAAGAACAGGCGGATGTCCTTCAGGACCTGCTTGCCGCCAGGATAGGTCTTGGACACGCCGTCCATCTGATAGACGTACTGATAGGAGGCCATGAATACTCCGGCGCTGAAAGGATGATGCTCGGGAGGACACGCAAACCACGGTCCGGGCGCGGGTTTTAGCCCATCGGGCGGCGGCGCGCAATCCGCCGTCGATGACAGTGCGGTCCCGGCGGCACCGGCAGCACTAGAAGTAGAAGGGCAGGAAGAGCGCCAGGTCCTGCCAGAACCACAGCAGCACCGCGGTGCAGAGCATCATCACGGCAAAGGGCCAGGCGCCCTTCACCACCTCCTCGATGCGCGCGCGGCCGACCGCCTGAATGACGAAGAGGTTGAGGCCGACCGGCGGCGTGATCAGCGCGGTTTCGATCAGCACGACGAAGAAAATGCCGAACCAGATCGGGCTGATGCCCATGGCCTCCAGCGAGGGAAAGAGCACCGGGACCATGATCAGCAGCATCGAGAGCGCTTCCAGGAAGAAGCCGATAAGCAGCAGCACCCCGCCCACGGCCAGCATGAAGAGGCCGGCATCGGCAAAGGTGTTGGTCAGGACCTGGCTGATGGTCTGCGGGATCAGGTAGAGCGTGATGGCGTAGGAGAAGACCTTGGCGCCGGCGATGATGAGGAAGATCATCACCGTGGTGCGCATCGCGCTGTAGGTCGCCTCGCGCAGCTTCTCCCAGGTCATGCGGCGCATCGCAAAGGTGATGAGAAGCGCCAGCACGAAGCCGACCCCGGCGCTTTCCGACGGGGTGGCGATACCGGCGTAGATGGAGCCGATGATGACGACGGCGAGAAGGATCGTGGGCAGAGCCAGCAGGCTGGCGGCCCGGCGCTCCGCCCAGCCCGCCTTCTCCAGCGGCGTGTAGCCGCCGCCCAACTTGGCATAGAGCACGCCGTAGACGAGGAAGATCCCGGCCAGGAAGAGGCCCGGGCCGACCCCCGCCAGAAAGAGGGTCGGGATCGACTCCTCGGTGATCACACCGTAGATGATCAGGGGAATGGACGGCGGGATCAGGATGCCCAGGGTGCCCCCGGCGGCCAGCATGCCGAGCACGAAGGGCCGGTCGTAGCCGCGCCGCGTCATCTCCGGAATGGCCACCGTGCCGATGGTCGCCGCCGTGGCGACCGACGACCCGGAGATCGCCGAGAACAGCGCGCAGGAGATCACCGTCGCCGCCCCCAGGCCGCCGGGCCAGTGGCCGACCCAGGACTGTACGGCGGCGAAGAGGTCTTTCCCCACGCCGCCGCGCAGCAGCACGTTGGACATCAGCAGGAACAGCGGCACGGCCAGCAGTTCGAAGCTGTCCATGGTGCCGTAGAGCCGCTGGGGCACGCCGATCATCGGCAGCCCCTTCAGAAAGAGCAGCACGATGCCCAGGCTGCCCACGGCAAAGGCCACCGGAACGCGCAGCACCAGCAGGACGACCAGCGCCAGCAGAATGAGGAAGGCTTCCACCTAGTGCACGCCCCCCGGCTGGTCGTCCGCCGCGCCGTGCCCGGCACTCGGCGGTATCCCCACTGTCCAGACCCGCAGGATCTCGACGAGACCTTGAATGAACAGCAGCCCCAGCCCGACCCAGATGGAGCCGTGGGTGATCCACTTCGGCGTCGCCAGGAAGGTGTCGGTGGTGTGGCCGGCGCGCGCGGCCTTCAGCCAGAGCTCGAAGCCGTACCAGCAGGCGACGCCGCAAAACAGCAGGATCGCCAGCAGGCCGAAGGTCTCCACGATCTTGCGGGCCAGGGTCGTCGGATCCTTGAAAGCGACCTCGATCAGGATCATGTCGCGGTGCTTCAGCACAAAGGCCGCCGCCAGGAAGGTCGCCCAGATCTGGAAGATGCGCGAGACCTCGTCGACCCAGATGGTCGGCAGAGTGAAGACGTAGCGCATCACCACTTCAAAGGTGACGAAGAGGCCGATGGCAAAGAACATCCAGGCTGCGAGCTTGCCCGCGACCTCGGACAGGGTATCGATCAGCTTGATCACGGCGGGCGGCCTGGTGTGAATCCGGTCGTGGGAAAGCCCAATTGCCGAGGGGCCTGCGATAGCGGTGCAGCCCCTCGGCCTGGGATCTTGCTCAGAACTTCTGCGCCTCTTCGACGACCTTGGCCGCCGTCTCACCGCCTTCGCTGACGAAGCGGTCGACGACGGCGGCGGTGGCCTCGCGCCACTGCGCGCGCTCTTCGTCGGTGAGCTCGATCACAGTGATCTTGTCGCGCAGATAGGCGAGCGCCTCCGCTTCGATCTCGAAGACGCTGTCGCGCAGCTCCTTTTCCACCTTGGCGCCGCAGTCGTCGACGACCTTGCGGTTGGCATCGGAAAGGCCCTGGTAGACCTCGTCGTTCATCACGGCAACGAACTCGATATCCGAGTCATAGGTCAGGGTCATGTAGTCCATGACTTCGTAGAGCTTGCGCGACTTGGCGCCGGTGAGGCCGGTGATGCCGGCATCCACCGCGCCCTGCTGGTAGGCCAGGAACTGCTTGGACCCGGACATCAGCGTCGGCGCCGCGCCCAGGGCCTCGGCGGTCCAGCCCAGGAGCTTGCCGAAGGTACGCACCTTCTTGCCCTTGATGTCGTCGGGTACGCGGATCGGGTCCTTGGAGAGATAGATGGTCCGCCCGAAGGCCTGCCACCAGAGAATGCGCGCGCCGGTTTCCCGCAGCACCGCGTCGTCGATGGCCGCCCGCGCCGGCGAACCGGGGGCGGTGAACTTCGCCACCTTCTCCGGCGTGTCCAGCAGGAAGGGCACGTAGACGGCGTCGACCGCGGGGACCGAGCCGGCAAAGCGGGTGAGCGAGGCCGTTCCCATCTCGATGGCGCCGGAGCCGACAGCCTCCGGCACCTGGTTGTCCTTGTAGAGCTGGGCCGAGGGGAAGATCTGGATATCCAGCTCGTCAGTCTGCGCTTCCACGCAGCCCTTCCACGCGTTCAGGTTCACGCCCAGAGGATGGGTCTCCGGAAGCTGCAGTGTCACTCGGATGGCGGTATCCGCCTGGGCGGCGGCGCCCGCCGCCAGAAAGGCCGCGACGGCCGCGGCGCCCAGAAGGGCGGTCTTCTTCCCCAAGGTCTTCATGGTGTCCTCCCGTTGGCGCGCGGGCTTTCGGCGCCCGCGCCTGTCGTGTCTTTTCGAGTTGGGGATTTTTCCCTGATCGGCGGTTAATGTCCAGCGGTGGTATGCCAGGATTGACGCCCCTCCGCGCGCCCCTATCATCGCCTGGCCGGCGGAACACGGCGCCAACACGAAAGAGCGCCTGCAATCATGAAGGGAGAGACGGAAGCCATGACATCCTCTGAGGTCTACAGCGGGGTCTGGCCCGTCGCCCCCACCCCCTTCGACGAGGCCGGCGGCCTGGATCTAGACGGGCAGAAGCGGGTGCTGGACTGCATGATCGATCAGGGGGTCGACGGCATCTGCATCCTCGCGAACTACTCCGAGCAGTTCCTGCTGTCGGACGCGGAGCGCGAAACCCTGACCCGGCTCTGCCTGGAGCATGTCGGCGGCCGGGTGCCCGTCATCGTCACCTGCTCTCACTTCTCAACCGGGATCGTCGAGGCGCGCTGCCGGCAGGCCGCCGCCCTGGGCGCGGCCATGGTGATGCTGATGCCGCCCTATCACGGGGCGGCCCTGCGCGCCGACGAGACGGGTATCTATGAGCACTTCGCCCGCGCGGCCGAAGCTGGCGGCCTGCCGGTGATGGTTCAGGACGCACCCTTGTCCGGGGTGACCCTCTCCATCGACCTGCTGGTGCGCATGGCCCGGGGCATTCCCCTGCTGCAGTACTTCAAGATCGAGACGCCGCAGACCGCCGCCAAGCTGCGCGCGCTCATCGCGGCCGGCGGCGAGGCCATCGTAGGACCCTTCGACGGCGAGGAGTCCATCACCCTGATGGCCGACCTCAACGCCGGCGCCACCGGCACGATGTCGTCCGCCACCCTGCCCGATCTCATCCGGCCGGTGGTGGTCGACCACCACGAGGGCCGCGGCGCCGAGGCCGCCGCCGGCTACGCCCGCATCCTGCCCCTCATCAACTTCGAGAACCGCCAGTGCGGCTGGCGCGCCGCCAAGACGGTGATGATGGAAGGCGGCGTCATCAGGTCGGACTTCGTGCGCCATCCGACCTTCCCCCTGCACCCGGCGACCCGCGCCGAGTTGCTGGAGATCGCCCGCAGCCTGAACCCCCTTGCACTGACCTGGGGCCGCTGACCTGGGGCCGCTGACCTGGGGCCGCTAGGGCGAAGTGCCGATCAGTCGTCGCGTTGTTCGTTGCGTTCCCAGAAGGGCTTGCGATTGGGATCGCGCGGCCGGCTCTGCACGCCGGAACAGGCGGCAAGGCCCAGGGTCATCAGCCCGATGCCCATACCCGCCATGACCCGCCCGAAGGCGCGGCGGTCGCTGGGCTGTTCTAGAACCGGAGTACGGCTGCGTTCCATGTCGTCCATCCTGTCTGATAGTCAGCCCGCCCCGACCCGGCGGTGCATTGGTGTCAGCGGGACGTGGGGACGGCGACATCGCCAATCAAGACGCAGAAAAAGCTAATATCTACAAAAGGTTGTGATATCCAGGGGACCGCTGCCGGGCAGGCAGCGGATCAGCCGTCCTGGCGGCTGTGGACCGGATCGCCGGCAATGTAGGTGGCGCGCACGGCGCGGTCGTCGCCGAGGGTCATGAGCAGGAAGAGTTCCTCTTCCAAGGTCTCCACCCGCGCATAGCGGTGCGCCATGGCCGCGGTCGCTTTCGCATCCAGCACCACGATGTCGGCTTCGCCGCCTTTGGCCAGGCGCCCGATCTTGTCCTCCAGTCCCAGGGCGCGGGCGTTGCCCAGGGTGATCCTGTAGAAGCCCTGCAGCGCCGGCAGGTTCTGGTGCTGCAGTTGCAGCACCTTGTAGGCCTCCGCCAGGGTGGACAGCATGGAGTAGCTGGTGCCGCCGCCGACATCGGTGGCCAGGCCGACACGCAGCGGCATGGCGGGGTCCTGCGCCCGTGCCAGATCGAAAAGACCGGAGCCGATGAAGAGATTGGAGGTCGGACAGAAGGCCGCCACCGAGCGGCTTTCGCTGAGCAGGGGCCGCTCGCTGTCCTCCAGGTGGATGCAGTGGCCGAAGACCGAGCGCGGCCCCAGCAGGCCGAAACGCTCGTAAACGCCGGTGTAGCTCTCCGCCCAGGGAAAGAGCGCGCGAACCGTCTCGATCTCGCGATGGTTTTCGCTCAGATGGGTCTGCAGGTAGCAGTCCGGAAACTCCTTCAGCAGCGTGCCGGCGGCTTCGAGCTGCGCCTCCGTCGAGGTGACGGCGAAGCGCGGCGTGACGGCATAGAGCTGACGGCCCTCTCCGTGCCAGCGTTCGATCAGGGCCTTCGAGTCCGCGTAGCCTTGTTCCGCCGTATCGCTGAGGTCGGGCGGCGCGTTGCGGTCCATCAGCACCTTGCCGGCCAGCATGCGCGCGTTGCGGCGATGGGCCTCTGCAAAGAAGGCCTCCGCCGACTGCGGATGCACGGTGCAATAGACCATGGCCGTCGTCGTGCCGTTGCGCGCCAGTTCGTCGAGGAAGAAGGCGGCGACCTGCGCGCAGTGCTCCGGCTCGGCGAAGCGCTGTTCCTCCACCAGGGCGTAGCGTTCCAGCCAGTCCAGAAGCTGCGCCCCGTAGGAGGCGATGACCTGGGTCTGGGGATAGTGGATGTGGATGTCGATGAAGCCCGGCAAGATCAGCGCATCGGGATAATGGTCGATGGGCGTGGCCGCATCGAGGCGCGGCATCACCTCCTCCGCCGCGCCGACGTCGGCAATCCGGCCCTCGACCATGAGCACCAGGCCGTCCTCTATGAAGTCGTAGCCTTCGGCCCCGACCACTGCGGGATCGTCGCGGAAACTGAGCAGACGGCCACGGACGGCGCGTGAGGAAGCAGTCATAGCCGCGGCACCGTAGGCGCATTGCGACCGAAAGATATTGGCGGCAAGGGTGTCACCCCCACCCCAACCCTCCCCCATCGAAGGGGGAGGGAGAGTGTTTCAGGGCTGCTGTGAACACCCCCTCCCCCCTTGCGGGGGAGGGTTGGGGTGGGGGGTGAAGCGGCGAGATCTTGCGTGGCAATCATGGAAGCTTGCCTACCAGGCCGGGGCGCCGGCGGCGATCCAGGCGGCGAGCAGTTGGCGTTCCTCCGCCTCGATCTCGGTGATGTTGCCCGGCGGCATGGCGCCGCTCAGCAGCACCTGGGTCTCGATCCCCCGTACGTGCTTGCGGATCTGCTCCGGCGTTTCCAGCAGAACGCCCTTGGGCGCCACGGCGATGCCCTCCCACAGGGGTTCGGCGGCGTGGCACATGGAACAGCGTGCGAGCACCACGTTTTCAACATCAGCAAGTTCGTAGCCCTGCGGCACCGTCGCCTCCCCCACCGGCGTCGCCGGCTGGGCGCTCAGCCAGACGATGGCGACCAGCCCCAGGGCGGCGACACCCCAGGTCCACCAGGGTTCCTTCCCGCCCTTGTGCTTGGTGTTGAAGAAATGTCGGATCACCGCCCCCATCACCAGAACGATAGCAAGGATCACCCAGTTCCAGCGGCTGGCGAAGGTCAGCGGGTAGTGGTTGGAGATCATCACGAAGATGACCGGCAGGGTGAGGTAGTTGTTGTGCAGCGAGCGCTGCTTGGCCTGCAGGCCCAGCTTCGGGTCCGGCTCTTTCCCGGCGATCAGGTCGGCCACCACCTTGCGCTGGTTCGGGATGATCACCAGGAAGACGTTGGCCACCATCATGGTGCCGATCAGGGCGCCCATCTGCATGTAGACGCCGCGCCCGCTGAAGACCAGCGTGAAGAGATAGCTGAGCGCCACCAGAAAGACGAAGCCGACGAGGGCGAGGCGGTTGTCGTCGCGCCCCAGGGGCGAGCGGCAGAGCAGATCGTAGACCACCCAGCCCAGCGCCAGGCCGATGACGGAAACGGCCACCGCCATCCAGGGCGTGAGGTCCAGCACCGAGCGGTCGATCATGTAGAGCTCGGCCTGCAGGTAATAGACCAGGATCAGCAGGGCGAAGCCGGAAAGCCAGGTGGTATAGGCCTCCCACTTGAACCAGGTGAGCTGGTCCGGCATGCGCGCCGGCGCCACCATGTACTTCACCATGTTGTAGAAGCCCCCGCCGTGGACCTGCCAGGCCTCGCCGCCGGCGCCCTCCGGCAGGCCCTCGCGCTTCTTCAGACTGAGGTCGAGGGCGATGAAGTAGAACGAGCTGCCGATCCAGGCGATGCCGGCGATGACGTGCAGCCAGCGCACCGCCAGATCCAGCCATTCCCAGGCCACCGTCACCATTCCAGAACCCCCTGCTCGGTTTTCAGCCGCTCAAAGCCGCCTCGCTATGCTAGCGAAGGCGCAGCCTTCAAGGAATTGAAAGGCTTGCCCTATCACTTTCAAAAAATCCCGAATAAAATAGCCGCATAAGTGTGAGGCGGCCATGTCCCTGCTGGAAAACATCCGGGTCTTCGTGAGCGTGGTGGAGCAGGACTCCATGTCAGCGGCCGGGCGGCAGCTCCGTCTTTCCCCGGCCGTCGTCAGCCATCGGATCCAATCCCTGGAATCGCATCTCGGGGTACGCCTGCTGAACCGCACGACACGGCGGGTGCAGCCCACCGAACAGGGCCTTGCCTTCTACCAGGCCTGCCAGGACGTGATGGCAGCGGTGGAGCGGGCGGAGAACGTCGCCGCCGGTGCCGGCGGCGCACCACAGGGAACGCTGCGCGTGACTGCGCCGCTCGGCTTTGCCCGCCGCATCCTCGCGCCCCTGGTCCCGGTCTTCCAGGCGGCCCACCCGCAGGTGACCCTGCAACTGAGGCTCTCGGAACACATCATCGATCTGCTGACGGAGTCGGTGGATGTCGCCGTGCGCATGGCGATCCTCTCCGACTCCTCGCTGATCGCCCGCAAGGTGGTGGACTGCGAGCGGCTGCTCTGTGCCGCGCCGGCCTACCTCTCCGATGCCGGCAGGCCGGCGACGCCGGAAGACCTCCTGGACCACAACTGCCTGCTGCTGCGGTTCGCCGGCTCCCAGCAATACCGCTGGACTCTGCAGTCGGACGGCGGCCCGCGCACGCTGTCGGTCCAGGGCCGCTTCGATGCCGATGACGGCGACGTGCTCACCGATTGGGCCTTGGAGGGCCGGGGCATCGTGCTGAAGCCGCTCTGGGAGGTGGCCCACCATCTGCGCAGCGAGCGGCTGGTGCCTGTGCTGCTCGACCATCCGCCGGACCCGGTTGCCCTCAGCATCCTCTATCCCCACCGCCGCCTGCTGCCCGCGCGGGTGAAAGCCTTCGCCGATTTCGCCGTGCCGCACTTCACCGCTGCCATCAAGACACAGCTCGACGGCCTGAGCCTGAAGGCGCTGGCCCAGCAGGCGGCAAAACCGGCGAAGAAGAGGAACCGCCGCAGCCGCACCTAACCTGCCGAGGCGATGCGCTGCTGAACGAAGGCTTTCGCGGCTTCGCAGGCCGCCGCCGGCGGCTGACCGGCGGCCAGGCCCGCGGCAAGGGCGCTGGCCAGTGTGCAGCCGGTGCCGCGCAGGCTGACCGGCGCGCGCGGCGCGGCGAAGCAGCGGAGGCTGCCATCGGCGGCGAACAAGCGGTCAACCGCCTCCGCCCCCTCGGCGTGGCCGCCCTTCATCAGCACCGCGCGCGGCCCGCAGGCGAGCAGCGCTTCGGCCTGGGCCGCAATCTCCGCCGCCGTGGAGGCCGCCGGAAGGCCGGCGAGCAGTGCCGCCTCCGGCAGATTGGGGGTGAGGATCTCGACGATCGGCAACAGCTCCTGCTTCATGGCGTCACGGCCCGCAGTGTCCAGGAGTTCGACGCCGGAGGACGACGCCAGCACCGGGTCCAGCACCACGGGCAGCCGGGGCCAGGCGGACAACACGGCGGCGACCGCCTCCACCGCCTGCGCAGCGCCCAGCATGCCGATCTTGACGGCGCCGGTCGGTCCGGTCTCGAGCGCGGCCTCAAGCTGGGCGGCGACCAGGGACGCCGGCATCTGCTCAACCGCCGTCACGCGGCCGTCGGTCTGCGCGGTCACCGCCGTGACCACCGGGCGGGCCGACCCGCCCAGCGCCGTGATGGTAGCAACGTCGCGCGCGAGGCCGGCGCCGCCGCTGGAATCGCTGCCGGCAATGACGATGACGGGCAGCGCCATGACCTAGGCGGGCACGCGGGTCGCCGCCAGCCATTCGGCGGTCCGCGCTTCCGGGTCCGGATTGAGGGTGATGTCGGTGACGACCGCAGCAGAGTCCGCGCCGGCGTCGAAGACCCCCGGCAGGCGCTCCGGGTTCAGCCCGCCGATGGCGACCAGCGGCCTTGCGCCGATCATCTCCTTCCACTCCCCGATCCGCTCCAGGCCCTGGGGCGCCCAGGGCATCTTCTTCAGGACGGTCGGATAGACCGGGCCCAGCGCCACGTAGTCCGGATCGTGCAGCAGGGCACGGTAGAGCTCGGCATGATCGTGGGTGGAGACACCCAGGCGCAGACCGGCGCGGCGGATCGCCGCCACGTCCGCGTTCGCAAGATCGCCCTGGCCGAGGTGGACGAAGTCGCAGCCGGTATCGATAGCGACCTGCCAGTGATCGTTGACCACGAGCTGGCAACCGTGACGCCGGCAAAGTGCTTTGGCGGCAGCCACCTCGTGGCGCAGAACATTCTCCGGCGGGTCCTTGATGCGCAACTGCACCAGCTTCACGCCCAGGGGAACGAGGCGCCGGATCCAGGCCGCGCTGTCGACGATCAGGTAGAAGCGGTCGAGGGCAACGGTCATCCCAGCACCGCCTTTCCGAGAACAGGGGTGGAGGGCGCGGCCATGTCGCGCGGCTCCATCGGATCGGCTTCGTAGGCCTGCCGCCCTGCCGCAACCGCCTGTCCGAAGGCCCGCGCCATGGCGACCGGATCGCCGGCCTTGGCGACCGCGGTGTTCAGCAGAACGGCGTCGTAGCCCAGCTCCATCGCCCGCGCCGCCTGGGACGGCAGGCCGAGACCGGCGTCGACAATCAGGGGCACGTCGGGAAAGTGGGCGCGCAGGCTGCGCAGGCCGTAAGGATTGTTGAGGCCGCGCGCGGTGCCGATGGGCGCGCCCCAGGGCATCAGCACCCGGCAGCCTGCGGCGAGCAGACGCTCCGCGACCACCAGGTCCTCGGTGGTGTAGGGGAAGACGGCAAACCCTTCCTCCGTCAGAATGCGTGCCGCTTCCACCAGCCCGAAAACATCCGGGCAGAGCGTATCGTTCTCGCCGATGACCTCCAGCTTGATCCAGGGGGTTCCGAAGACCTCCCGCGCCATCTGGGCGGTGGTCACCGCCTCGGCCACGCTGTGGCAGCCGGCGGTGTTGGGCAGCACGCGGACGCCGAGGGAGCGGATCAGCGACCAGAAGGCCTCGCCCTGACGTTCGCCCGCGGCCTCCCTGCGCAGGCAGACGGTGACGACCTGCGTTTCCGAGACGCGCACCGCCTCCGCCAGAATAGCGGGCGACGGGTACTGCGCCGTCCCCAGCAGCAGACGCGCGGTAAGATCGACGCCATAGAGATTCATCGCCCTCACCCTCCCTGCATGGGGACGAGCACTTCCAGGCTGTCTCCCTCCCGCAGGACCACGGTGGCCCGCGCGGTGCGCGGCACAAAGGCACCGTTGACCGCCGTGGCAACGCTCTTGTTCTTGAAGCTGAGCTCGCCCAGCAAGGCCTCCAGCGAGGCGCTGGTCACCTCACGCGGGCGACCGTTCACGATGATCTTCATCCATGATCTCCGGTATGAAGCTTGGATCGGCGACAACCTCCGCCAGCATGCGTGCGCAGGCCGGGGCCAGCAGGAAGCCGTGCCGGAACAGCCCGTTCACGTAGAGCCGCCGGCCGCGCCGGCGAAGGCGCGGCAGGTTGTCGGGAAAGGCCGGACGCAGATCGGCGCCGGTCTCGACGATCTCCGCCTCGGCAAAGGCGGGATGCAGGGCATAGGCGGCATTCAGCAGATCGACGACGCCGCGCGCGGTGACGCCGCCGCGGTCCTCCGACTCGATCTGGGTGGCGCCCAGCATGTAGAGGCCTTCAAATTGGTTCGGGGGGTCGCGCGGGACGAGATAGAGCGGGTGGCGGGGATGCAGCAGGCGTAGCGGCCGGGTGATCCGAACGTCGCGGGCGCGGATCATCAGCATCTCGCCCCGCACGCCGCGCAGATCCGTCAGCGCATCGCGGGCCGCAAAACCACGGGCATCGACGACGAGGCCGCGCGGCAGATGGTCGGCTTCCGTGCGGTAGCGGATGATCCCGCCCAGGCCGCAGAAGCGGCGGCTGAGCGCAGCCATGGCCGCCCGCGGATCGAGATGCGCTTCCTGTGGGAAGTAGAGGGCGCGCGTGAAGCGCCCGGCCAGCGCCGGCTCCAGGGCGGCAATGCCGCCGTCGTTCAGCAGGTGGTGCACGCCGGGCTGCGCGGCCGTACGCCGGGCGAAGCGGTCCAGTTCGGGACCGTCGCGCGCCGCAGCCAGCACCAGGGAGCCACGCCGCTCCACCCCCGGCACCCGGTCGGCCCACCAGCCGATCGCCTCCTGCCCCAGGCGCACGACGGGCTCCTCCGCCGTCTCGCCTTCGCACCAGGGCGCCAGCATGCCCCCGGCATACCAGGAACAGGACTGGCGTCCCGGACCGAGCCCGCGTTCGACCACCGTCACCGGATGGCCGCGCTCGCGCAGCGCCACGGCGGCGCAGAGGCCGGCAACACCGCCCCCGACCACCGTGATCACTTGCCTTTCCGCCATGGCGGTCACTCCGCCGCGTCGCCTGCCCGCTCCGCCGGGACATAGAGATCGCCGCCGTCGCGGTAGCGCGCCGCCATCTCGGCCATGCCCTGCTTGCGGGCATCGGCACGGATGTCGTGAGAGATGCGCATGGAGCAGAACTTCGGCCCGCACATGGAACAGAAGTGGGCCACCTTGTGCGCCTCCTTGGGCAGGGTCTGGTCGTGGAAGGAGCGTGCGGTGTCAGGATCGAGGGAGAGGTTGAACTGATCCTCCCAGCGGAACTCGAAGCGCGCCCGCGACAGCGCGTCGTCGCGCACCTGCGCCGCCGGATGGCCCTTGGCGAGATCGGCCGAATGCGCGGCGATCTTGTAGGTGATGACGCCGGTCTTCACATCGTCGCGGTCGGGCAGGCCCAGATGCTCCTTGGGCGTCACGTAGCACAGCATCGCGGTGCCGAACCAGCCGATCATCGCCGCCCCGATGCCGGAGGTGATGTGGTCGTAGCCCGGCGCGATGTCGGTGGCCAGCGGCCCCAGGGTGTAGAAGGGCGCCTCGCCGCAGGCGTCGAGCTGCTTGTCGACGTTCTCCTTGACCTTGTGCATCGGCACATGGCCGGGCCCTTCGATCATCACCTGGCAGTCCCGGTCCCAGGCGATCTTCGTCAGTTCGCCCAGGGTCTCCAGCTCGGCGAACTGCGCCGCGTCGTTGGCATCGGCGATGGAGCCGGGGCGCAGGCCGTCCCCCAGGGAAAACGACACGTCGTAGGCGCGGCAGATGTCGCAGATCTCCTCGAAGTGCTCGTAGAGGAAGCTTTCCTGGTGATGGTGCAGGCACCACTTGGCCATGATGGAACCGCCGCGCGATACGATCCCGGTGGTGCGCTCCACCGTCAGCGGGATGTAATGCAGGCGCACGCCGGCGTGGATGGTGAAGTAGTCCACGCCCTGCTCGGCCTGTTCGATCAGGGTGTCGCGGAACACCTCCCAGGTCAGGTCTTCGGCAATGCCCTTCACCTTCTCCAGCGCCTGATAGATCGGCACCGTGCCGATGGGCACCGGGCTGTTGCGGATGATCCATTCGCGGATGTTGTGAATGTTGCGGCCGGTGGAAAGGTCCATCACCGTGTCGGCGCCCCAGCGGATCGCCCAGACCATCTTGTCCACCTCCTCGGCCATCGAGGAAGTGACCGCGGAGTTGCCGATGTTGGCGTTGATCTTCACCAGGAAGTTCCGGCCGATGATCATCGGTTCGATTTCCGGATGGTTCACATTGGCGGGGATGATGGCGCGCCCGCGGGCCACCTCGTCGCGCACGAATTCCGGCGTGACATGGTCGGGGATGCTGGCACCCCAGCTCTCGCCGTCGCGCGCCATCTTCTCCTTCAGTTCGGCGCGGCCCAGGTTCTCGCGGATGGCGATGAACTCCATCTCCGGCGTCACGATGCCGGCGCGGGCATAGGCAAGCTGCGTCACGGCGCCATTGCCCTGCGCCCGCAGAGGCTGGTGACGCACAGGAAAGGCCGGCGTCTCCTTGTCGGCGCCGACGAAGCCGTTGTCCTCCGGCTTCACATGACGGCCGTCGTAGCGCTCGACGTCGCCGCGCGCCTCGATCCAGGACTGGCGCAGACGGGGCAGGCCGCCGGCAATATCGGTCGTCACCGCGGGGTCGGTATAGGGACCGGAGCTGTCGTAGACCACCACCGGCGGCTCCTCGGCCGTCGGATGCAGGTCGATGGCGCGCAAGGGCACCCGGAGGTCCGGGTGCAGCGCCCCAGGCTCGTAGACCTTGCGGGACGACGGCAGCGGCCCGGTGGTGATGCTGGGCGCACGATCCGTCTTGATGTCGGATTTGTTCTGGGTATCAGGGGAAACGGCGTTCATTTGGCTCTCCCTCGTTGGTCGTCGAGAGACCCAATTCACGCATCGGCTGTGAGGATTTCTTGGGGCCGGACTCGCTTTCTGGAGTCTTCGGTCTTGAGACCTTCTGCGGGCCTGGAGACCTTTGGCGGGTGCCGGCTTCCAGCCATCCCTACGCCAGCGTTAACTGGATCAGGTTCGAAGGGTCGCCGCGCCGGTGCCTCTCAGCACCCTATCGGCCTCTCAACTCCTTGCCGGAGCTCCCCTGGCTACTGCGTTAATCATTGGTTGCCGGGCGCCGGCTGTCAACCCGCCGTCATGTGTTTAGTCGGAACGCTCAAGAACAAGGCTGCAAACGGCCCGGCGTGGCACGGCGAGCTTTGTCAGGCGCCGCCGCTATGGCTTCGGTTCCCTGATCATCGGGTAGAGGATGGGCGACGAGCCGGCCTGGATCTTGCCGATCACCCTGAAATCGAACCGCTGATAGAGGGCGACGTTGCGCAGGCTGGTGCCTTCAAGATAGGCGATACAGCCCTCAGCATCGCACCGTGCGAGACCCTGAGTCAGGATAGCGGACCCGAGGCCGGTGTTCCAATGGGTCGGGTCGGCCGCGATCAGCGGCAGGTACCAGCAGGGCCGGTCCCGGGGGTGATAGTCGTCCATCAAGGCGAAGACGGCAGCGACGTCGCCGGCGATTCTCTGCGCCACGGTCTCCGCAAAGATCTCCTCGATGGCCGCACCGTCCGGCATCGCATCGGGCGGCAGCCAGAGCGCCGCCGCCTTGCCACCCTCTGCGATGCAGGCCGAGCCGGCAGAGAAGGCCGCGCCGCCGAACGCCGCCGCGAAGCGCGGCATGGTCTTGAGATAAACCTCCGGGTCGGGCCAGGACCAGCGCGCCATCGGGTCGGCGGCAAACCCGAGTGTCAGCGTGTCGAGCGTCCTCTGTCGATCTCTGCCGGAGGCAACCTCAATTCTTGGTGCTGGCCCCGGTGCTGACCCTGGTGCCGCCATAAAAATCCCTCCTCGTGGTGCGGGTCGGCGGCGCTGAAGCATGCTCTAGCCGAACCCTGCCTTTCGACGAAGGTCAATCGCCCCTCCTTTCCGGCCAGAACAGGGCGTATCGGTGGTATGGCGGCAGCACGCCACCCATGGCAGACTGCTCAAGCCGCGCCACGCGCTCATCGCTATGACTTCCCGACACAAGCCTGTCTCCCAGAGAACCGTTCCCATCGTCGTCTTCGACGGCGTGAACCTGCTGGATGTCGCCGGTCCGATGCAGGTTTTTGCCGATGCCCTCCTGCCGGACGGCGGCCCTGCCTATGACTGCTTCCTGATCGCGGCGCGCGCCCGCGGTGTCTTGGCAGACACCGGCGTGGCGCTGCCGGCCCGTCCCTTCGCGAGCCTCAAACGGCAGCCCATCGACACGCTGCTGGTGATGGGCGGCGACGATGCGGAAAGCCCGGCGCAGGACCGCAAGCTGGTGAATGGCGTCACCCGCCTTGCCGGCCGCAGCCGGCGCGTCGGTGCTGTCTGCACCGGAACCTTCATTCTCGCCGCTACCGGCCTGCTGGCCGGTCGCCGTGCCGTCACCCACTGGAGTGCCTGCGCGCGGCTGCGCAGCCTTTATTCCGATATCGCTGTAGAGGTCGATCCGATCTTCATAAAGGACGGCCACCTTTGGACCTCTGGCGGTGTTACCGCCGGGATCGACCTGGCGCTGGCCATGGTCGCGGAGGATCTGGGCCGGCCGGCGGCGCTGCGGACCGCCAAGCGCCTGGTGATGCCGATGCTGCGGCCCGGCGGCCAGGCGCAGTTCAGCAGCCTGCTGACCATTCAGTGTGCCGACGCCACGGGCCGCTTCGAGGCGTTGCATGCCTGGATGGCCGATAACCTCGCGGCCGACCTGAGAGTCGAGCGCCTGGCCGAGCGCGTGCACATGAGCCCTCGCAGCTTCGCCCGCCATTACAGGGAGGTGACCCGCCGCACCCCGGCCAAGGCGGTGGAGGCCATGCGCATCGACGCGGCCAAGGCGCTGCTGGAAGGCACCGCCCAATCGGTCACCGCGGTGGCCCGGGCCTGCGGCTTCGGCAACGAAGAGCGGATGCGCCGCGCCTTCCTGCGCAGCGTGAAAGTCGCCCCCAGCGCCTACCGTGCCGCCTTCGGCGCCCCGGCCGCGAGTTCGGCCAGCAGGGTGTCTGTCGTCGCCAGCCGGCAGTAGCCCTGCAGCGTCCCCAGCGCGGTCCGGTGGACGTCTTCGCTGAAAGACGTGCTGGCGTCGCGCACCAGGGTCACCAGGTAGCCGAGGTCGCAGGCGTCGCGCACCGCGCTCTGCACGCAGTGATCGCTTCGAATGCCGCAGATGACGAGCTGGCGGACACCGAGGTTGCGCAGGACGTAGTCGATGTTGGTCGAGATGAAGACCGACGAGGAGGACTTCGGCAGCACGATCTCGTCCGCGCCGGGCGTCAGTTCGTCGACCACCCGCCCCTCCCAGGCGCCCTTGGGGATGTTGAAGCCGCTGATCTTGTAGTCGAGGCTGCGGTCGCGCCCGTCCAGGGTCAGGCTTTCGATGGTGGTGTAGAGCACCTCCGCCCCCGCGGCGCGGCAGGCCGCCTGCAGCCGCTGGATGTTCGGGACCGTGGTTTCCTCCAGGCGCCGGAAGTAGGCGCCGTAGTCGATCTCGTCCGTCTCAGGCGACAGCAGCGCCATTTCGCCGCCATCGGGACGCACGCAAAAGTTCTGCATGTCGACGACCAGCAAGCCCGTCTGCAGCGGGTCGAGAGGAAGATCGCGGGTCGGCGGTTGGGTCTCGGACATGGGCGCAGTGGACATGAGTGTGGCGTCAGCCCCGGTCGAACTTGTCGGCCCAGTCCTTGTGCCAGCGCGACAGCGGCGGGCGGTTTTCGATGATGTCGCCGGCGGCCCAGAGCATGCGCTTGTGGTCCATCTCCGCCGTCACCTCGTCGTCCGGGCAGATTATGTAGAAGTCGCCGCGGTCCAACGCCTCCAGCATGACATCGATCACCTGTTCCGGCAGCCAGGCGCCGGGCTTGTGCTCGCGCTTACCCGTGGTGGTCCAGCCGGGCACCAGCAGGTGGGCCGAGACCTGGCAGCCCTCGGTGTTGCGCAGGCGGTGCTGCAGTTGCTCGGTGTAGGTTTTCAAGGCCGACTTGGTGACGTTGTAGATCGTGTTGCCCGGCGGATTGGTGATGCCCTGCTTGGAGCCGGTGTTGACGATGGCCGCCGGCTCCCCCTGCGCCATCATGCGCGGCAGGAAGGCGCGCTCGGCCACCACCGCGGCCCAGAAGTTCACCGCCATGGTCTGGCGCCAGTCGCCCAGATCCTCGCGCGCCCCGCCGGAGACCCGAACGGCAGCGTTGTTCATCAGGATGTCGCAGCGCCCGAAGCGCTGGTCGGTGGCCTCCGCCAGCGCGGCGATGGCGTCTTCGGAGGCGACGTCGGTGGGAACCGCCAGAACGTCCTCCGCGCCGCCCGCGGCCAGCGCCGCCACCGCAGCCGCCGCGTCTTCCAGCGCCGCCGCCTCGACGTCGGCCAGCACGGTCTTCAGGCCCATCTCGGCGAAGCGCTTGCAGGCGGCCAGGCCGATGCCGGAGGCCGCGCCGGTCACCACCGCGACACGGCCGGGTTGAAGAAAAGATGCAGTCATCGCACGCGCTCCCCCTGCTGCGGCGGACGGAAAGAACCAGGTCCGATCCTAAGTCTGGCAAAAAACCGCGCCGCCTCAAAGCCAAAGCACCCCTCGATCGGCCATCCCCCGAAAGAACCGCCGGCCATGGCGGCTCGCCCGTTGACCCAGGTTTGCCACAGGCGCAAGCTGACGCTCGGACGTTTTGGCTAGGAGGGGCTGGCCAGGAAGGCACCACGGTTCAATTAGTCGAGCCGCAGAAGAGCCTGTCCGGAGGGGGGAAAGACATCATGGGCGAGCGGATTACCGCCGTCACCATCGTGGGTGGCGGCACGGCCGGCTGGTTGACGGCGCTGATTTTGACCACGGCCTTCAGGACCCAGGCAAAGGACGGTGGCGGAAACAGCGAGGCGCGGAAGGTCACGCTGATCGAGTCGCCCAACGTCTCCACCGTTGGCGTCGGCGAGGCGACGGTGCCGGCCATGCCCCGGCTGCTTCAGCAGATGGGCATCCCGGAGCAGGACTTCTTCAAGCACTGCAACGCCTCCTTCAAGCTGGGCGTGCTGTTCGACAACTGGAACGTCGACAAGAACGGCAAGCGCATCGCCTACATCAATTCCTTCAACGAGGCGCCGGTGATCGGCGGCGTCGATGCCGCCCACTACTTCCTGAAGTACGGCGCCGGCGGGCAGGACTTCTCCCGCGTCGTCTCCCCGGCGCTCGACCTGGGCCTGGCCCTCAAGGGGCCGCGCCCGTTGGACGCCAAGCCCTTCACCCAGGGCGCCGGCTTCGCCTATCACCTGGACGCCGGGCGTTTCGCCGAGCTGCTGAGCGAGGTCTGCGTCGCGCGCGGGGTGGAGCACATCCGCGACGACGTCGAGGACATCGAAACCGACGAGCGCGGCTTCATCACCGCCCTCACCCTGAAGCAGCGCGGCGCCCACCCGGTGGAGCTGGTGATCGACTGCACCGGCTTCCGCGGCTTCCTCATCAACAAGGCGCTGGGCGAACCCTTCGTCGACTATTCCCGGTACCTCGCCAACGACCGCGCGGCGGCGGTGCAGATCCCCCACCCGGACCCGGAGAGGATCGAGCCGTTGACCCGCTCGACGGCGCTGGGCGCCGGCTGGGTCTGGCGGGTGCCGCTCTACAGCCGGGTCGGCACCGGCTACGTCTTCTCCAGCGCCCACCGCAGCGACGACGAGGCGGGCGCCGAGCTGCTGGAGCATCTGGCCCCGCAGCTGGGCGCGGCGGCCAAGGACGCAACGCCGCGCTTCATCCCCATGCGGGTCGGGCGCACGCGCCGGCCCTGGGTGAAGAACTGCGTCGCCATCGGGTTGTCGTCGGGCTTCATCGAGCCGCTGGAATCGACCGCCATCTACATGATCGAGATGAGCGCGCGCTGGCTGCTCGCCTACTTCCCGGACAAGGACTTCGCCGAGCCCACCCGTGCGCGCTACAACACCATCGCCACCCAGCTCTACGACGAGGTGCGCGACTTCATCTGCCTGCACTATGCGCTGGGCAACCGCACGGACAGCCAATACTGGATCGACGCCCGCGAAGACCTCGAGGTGCCCGACTCCCTCGCCGCCAACCTGGACCTTTGGAAGCACGCCGTCCCGACGCGCTACGACCTCACGTTTTCGTCGCTGTTCTCCTACCGCGTCTATCACGCGGTGATGCTGGGCAAGCAGGTCTACGAGACCGGCTACGCCGCCCCGCCGCGCGACGGCGGCGTCGTGCTGCGCCCGGCCCCCTGGCGCGACTACGTGAAGCAGACCCGCCGCGCCATCGACGCCGCCGTGAAGGCCCTGCCCGACCACCGCACCCTGCTCGCCACCATCCGCGGCGAGGGCGCAGCGGTGTCAGGCAAGACCGCCAGCGGCCCCAAGCTCCCGGCGAAACCGCACCTGCCAAGCGCCCAATTCCAAATGCCCACCGTCCCCCTCCCCGGCCAGGCCGCCCCGCTGACGCCGGTGATCACCACGAAAACGAAGAAGACGGGGCGTGGGGGGTAAGCTATGCGGCTGGCGCGGCGGCTACAGCCCCGGCCCCCTTCGCCCCCATCGGCATCAACTGTCCCCTCTGCCCGAGCCAGGCCTGTTCCCAACGCGCCCACCAGCCGCTCTTCACCGACCTGACGCTGGACCCGACAGATCTCAACACTCCGCTGACTCTAGTTCGAGTCCGATCTAAAGCAGCGCTCAACAAGAGCGCTTTCCGAGCAGTGTTCTACATCTTGCGCTCAAGCTCATATGCCTCCGATACGCCAAGGACGACGAGTCGGTCTAATATCTGCTCGATCTTGCTCTTGAGAGGATGGCCATCGGACAATAAGGCCGTATCATCTGCAGCCGCTGCTTCCAGCCATTCTACGACGCGTCGCCCAATGCCAATGTCAATCCAAAGGGATTTGTCTGTCGGGAGACGCTCAAGCCAGGCGTCGACGGCTGTGAGAAGAAAGTCGGCATGACGCGCACATGGCGAAACCATCAGAGTATTCATGGTGCAAAGAGCGATGAACGTCGTAGGACCGCCAGTAAGTAAAGGTCGCAGTGTGTCCAACATGGTATCGACCCGCTCAAAGACTGCAGGCACAAGGTACGTTCTTGTAACGGCGAACGGATTGTGACTGTTAAAGAACAGTGTCCCGACCAGCGGGCCAAAATGGGATTCGATCGAATGATCTCCCCTACGCGGCCGATATGACCATTCCCGCATCGCCATGGTGCGGCCGACCACCGCGCTGCGCACGCGCTCCGCTCTGTTATCGGACCGGGGGGAGAAGTTAAAGAACAACAAATCGAGGCTACGGAGCAGTATCACTGCGACGTCACAAAAAGACTGATCCGGCAGCCTCTCAAGCTCACTAAGGAATTGGCTGAAACGATTCTCCGGGGCGTCGAGAATGACGCGGACGGCGATGTCGTAGAACTTGAGATTCCACTCTGTTGGTTCGTGGTCGATCTCGGCCTCCGCAGGCAATCCGTGGCCATTGGCCCGCACAGTCCAACCGGCATAAGTCTCGACGATGTCAGGCAACCAGCTTTCGATCTCCGCTTTATGCTCTCCTGTAATCGCGCCAAGCCACACCGCTGCCGCGTTCGCGTCGACATACATCTCTATTTCGGGTTCCGCCTCTATGTCACCGTGCGGTGCCTCATTGGTATCCTCGTCGAGAGCGTTGGCCCTGTCCGGGGGAATAGTGATGCCGCGTCGGACAAGCGGTTGGCGGTCCACGAACTCTGGCCACGCGGGCTCGACACCGCCATTCAGCCAAGCAACTTCGGCGTCGATCATTCGTTTCTGAAGATCAGCATACTCCTGCTCCAGCTCCTCAATGCGTGCTTTATCCACGTCCCAGCGATGCCAGTGCGCGCGCCTTGTACCGAGCGCTACGCGTAGCACTGCTTTGGGGAAGCGAGGGTCAGTTGCAATAAGTTCATCCAGAGCCTCAGCGAATGCCGGTGCCGCTGACGGGTTTTTCCGAGCAGCAATGGCTAGCAAGGTACCGCGATCAGGGTCGTTACGCTGCCTATGCCACAGGTGGATTAGCGCGCTGGTCGCAAGTCCAAGCCGATTGTGATCGAGGCGCTCATGCCGATAGTGACTGGGTTCGATCGCCTCATCTAGCGTGCGTTCGATTACTGCACGGATCCATCTGTGATGGGCGCCAAGGAGTGCCTCATCGCCGTCACGTGCCGCGATCATCGCAATCGCGGCAAGCTGCGTCGAGCGAGACTTAAGATAATCAGTGTCGGTGTCTTCGGGGAGGTTGCCGGCTGCAAACTCTACTAACTGCCGTGCAACATCGGCAGAACTCTGCGCGCGATCCAAGGTCGCGAGGTTCACTATTGAACTGATATTGGCTTCGCGGACCACCGCGGCGCGCGCTTTGTCCAACTTCGTAATGTGGTCAACCTCCGACTGTGGCGGATTGTAGCGTCGCTCGCTACCAACTGTGACCCAATTCGTGGGATCGGTCATGTTGGCGGCATGGAAACCCATAAAGGCGGCGTCGCCAAAATCGGCATGGTCGCTGAACGGGCCCAGTCGTTTGACAGCCTCAATCAAATACGCATGCACCGTCTGTGATTCTTCATCGTCGACAGCGAAGTATGGCAAAGCGTCCTCTAACGTCGTCGTTCGGGAAGGTCGCTTGCGAAGGTCTTCGAGGCGCACCCGGCCATAAGGCTCTTGGTTCAGGTCAATTGCGCTCATATTGAGTCTTTCACGTGCTTGGCGTCCGCGCTCCGCCGCGAGCAGAGCGGGGCACGAAACGAACGGGACCATGGCTTTGCGCGTCTTTGGCCAGTGCGACAGCAGCAAGTCGATTGCGGTTAGTAGGTAGGCCGCACAGCTGCCCTCTGGCCCCAATACATCGGCTAGGACGTTATCGACATCCTCGCCCGCGTCGAGTCGCGCATGGCCCCAGGCTTCTAGAGCCATAAGCCCAGAGGCGACGGAATAGTTCTGGGCTTCGCCGCGCGACCAGTAGTAGCTCTCCTCACAGGGAAAGAATCGCGAATTGGTCTCGAACTTGAGCGTGAAGCCATTGTCGCTTGGCTCGCAGTTACCTGTGTGGAAGCTCAATGCGTGGCTCGTCAACCGCCGGATCAACCTGAGCCCAACGTCGGGACTCTTTTCCAGCAAATCCAGAAACGGACCTTGGGCAGGTGAGGGCGGCAGGTAGGAGGTATCGGACAGGTTGAAGGCGCGTTCACGTCCGTTGCGGAGGTCTTCCTTGCGGTCGGTGCCCTGAAGCAGCGAATTCTCGACCAATACGGCCAACTCCTTGGGTGCGGCCGAGGCGAACGTCTGACTAAAGCGCCTTATCTCATTGACCTTACGGTATTCACGGTCGGGATCGATGGCCGCCAAGTAGGTTCGCAACTCGCCGGGCGCATGCGCAGCGATCGATAGGAAGAGTTGTCGCAAGTTCTCAGTGAGCCGGTTAACCTCGCGATGAGAGAGAGGCTCAGCGTTGGGATCGGAGCTGATCACGTCCTGGACATCACGACAGTCCAGCCGCATGAGCCAGTGATGCAGCATCTTTGCGACCGGACCAATAAGAGTAGGCATGGTCGCTGGGAAGTACAGGAAGACCTCGACGAGCTTGACTACCCCGACCAGGGCTTGCAATGGGATCTCATCGATGTGGGAGACACACCAGCTTAGGACGAGAGGAGCCGCCAGCGTAACTGCCCCGCGTAGTGACTCGGGAAGCCCAGGCGTGTCTTGGCCGCTTTCCAAGGGGACAGTGTCAATCAGATCTTTGAGCGGCAGGGTGTCGATCGCTACTATCGCGCCCGTGATCTCCACAAGGAGTGCGCCGCCGTTGATGAGAAGCGAAAACGAGAGCTTGTTGAGCAGGTTTAGCGATAGCTCTGAGCGGACGATTGCTAACAACGCATTACGCCGCCATGACCCATGTGAGCCTTCCGGCGAGAGCCGTTCGAGCAGAGACAGCCATTCGGCGCCGTCCTCGCTGCGCTCAAGTGCCAACCTGCCCGCCATCTCAATGCCGCGCGCAAGATTGGGCGGCGCAGGCCTTGATAGGTTGATGCTGTCGCAAAGATCGGGTGCTTCGTGGATACGCATGCCCACTGCCCAGTCGCGCAGCACGTCATGATAGAACGTGAATTGATCGCGCCTGGGCTCACTAAGGCTGAGCGAGGCCAGAAGCTGGGTTCTCGCATCCGAGTCCTCACTTAGTTCGATACGATCCTGGCCTGCCAGCGCCGTATCGGCGAGGGAGGCCAGAATACGTTGGCGGGCGCGAACGTCCCCGTCTATCTCGCCGTCGCCCGTGCGCCACCAGTGTTCGGCGAGCGCGGCTTCAGTGCGAACGCCTGCAGCATCCTTGACCATAAGGAGGCGCGACAGCCGATAAAGGTTGCGCGCTACGGCTGCTGCTGGATGACCCGTCCAGAGCAGAGTTCGCAGCTCGGGCGCTTGTTCCTTGAGATAGGCGATCTCGTCCTCGGAGAGATCGCCGACGTTGACGGGTTCGCCATAGCCAAGCACCGACCTTGCGTCATCGTCAAGCCAGTTGGCCTCGTCGCGATCAAACTCGGTCCGCGCCGTCACGATCACCGAAAAGCCATCGATCTTAGCGACTTCACGAAGAATGTCGTTCACCGTAATCCTCTGGCTCGGATCGATGAACATCTCGAGGCTATCAATGAAGAGGACGCCGCCACCGCTCGAGGCCAAATCGTTCAAAAATTCGCGGGCGGTGCTTGTAACTCCCAGGACCAGTGCCACCTGGGCCCAACCCCCCGCTGGTGTTCTGAGCGGATCGAGCACGATCGCGCGGGCCTCGCGGAGCACTTGGTCCGCAACATGACGGAGGACAGCGGACTTGCCGACACCTGGTCCGCCGCGGATCTCTAAATAACGATGTTTGTCGCGGGCTTCGGTGACGGCCGCGACCGCAGTAGTGCGCGGCACATGGATGTGCGCGACAGTCTCGCCGATCTCGGCGAGTGCGTGGCGGGCCATCTCGTCGACTTTTGTGCGCGCGACGGCGAATTCAAGATCGCCGGCAAAACGAAGACCTTTGTCGACGATCTTCTTGCGAAGCGTCTCGCGATCAAGCGAGCCACCTGCCTTGGCAGTTTCGAGTGCGATCTCGATCAGCGTGCTCCAGAGCACATCAGCTTTTGCGTTGTCTTGCTGCGCCAAAACGAGGCGCGCCCGGTCAAGTACGTAGGTACGTACCAGCGGCGCGCTCGACTCGAAATCGAACTCGAGAATTTGGAAACGACGAATGATGCGCCAGATCACGTCATCATCGTCGTCAATGCCTGCAGCGACCAGATTGGTCCGGAAGCTGTTCACGAACTCGCGCATGTCAGGGCTTGCGACGCCTTTGGCATTTAGCCGGTTGAAGAACGCCGCGCTTGTGTTGACCGCGCGTGACCAGGAGAGTACGTCCTGATAGGGGCCAGATATCTTGTAGCTGGTACGCTGGGTAGCAACTGCCAGCTGGTGACGATCATCGCTCAGTTCGGAGCTTACTGCGGCCGTGGCAATCTGCTGGCAGACCTCCTCAAATACGCTGTCCTTAGGCGAGAATCTGACCGTGCGCTTCGACTGGATTTCAAGGAGTGAGGGACCCGCTTCTGTGTTGCCATGAATGACGATGTCGTCGAGGGCGAAGCCTTCTTCGACGCCTTGGAAGCGAACGCACTCGAATTGGTTCCCGGGTAGGCCGCGAGGCTCTGCGCGCGCCAACATCGCCAGCAGATAGAAGGCACCTAGCTCGCCTTCAATATAGACGCCTGCACCGCCGCGACCGACCGGACTTGAACCACTATCATTCTTATCTTGGGTGTTCTCGGTCATTGCTCCAAGATGCGCAGGAATGAGAAGCATGTCTAGAGAGCGGTGGACTACCCGGAGCCGCCTGCTTTCCAAGGTCCTCGATCAAAATCAGCTATCTGAGCCTCGGCAAAACCCAGTCGCTCCGTGCCTGGTGCAGAATTGACGGTATTTGGCCCACCGAAGACAACAGATACCCAATCACACTATCAGGATTACTGCCAAGAGTGGACAAACCGTAAGACCATTGTCCAGATTCATCTGGACGCAAAAAACGGCGGGAAAACTCCCCGCCGCTTTCATTTCGTCCCTGCCGCTTGCGGCTCAGACCGTTACGCCCTCGACGGACCAGTCCATGGCGGGCAGGGTCTCGTCGGTCATGGTTACGCCGGCGGCGATGCGTTCCTTGCCGTCCTGGTCCTTGATCGGGCCGGTGAAAGATCGCTTTCGCGATTCCATCAAAACCCGATCTGCTCTGGGACCGGACCTGCTCTAAGCAACATCAGCCGTCCCTCCCAAACGCGTGCAGCAACCACGCCTGCACGGCCGATGTCGCCTTGGTCGGCGGGCTGCTGTCGGGACGCACAAACCAATAGGCATGGCTGGCTGCGAGCGACGTCTCGAAGGGCGTGACCAGACGGCCAGCGGCGATATCGTCGGCCACGAGGAGGGAGCGGCCCAGCGCCACGCCTTGATGGTCCAGCACGGCTTGCAGGATGGCGCCGTCATCGCCCAGTCGCGGTCCCGGCTGCGGGTCCTGCGCGCAGCCCGCCGCGGCAAACCAGGCGTCCCAGTTTTCCGGAATGTCGCCGTAGAGCAGGACCGCGCGGCCAAGGTCGTCCGGCGCGGACAGGCCGAGCTTGCGCGCATAGTCAGGGGTGCAGACGGGCCGCACCGTCTCATCCGCGAGCTTGGTCGCCGCCAAATCGGGGGAGGGCGCCGGGCTGTAGCGGATCGCGGCATCAATGCCCTCCGCGGCAAAGTCCACCAGGTGGCGCGAGGCCGTGATCCGCAGGTCGATCCCGGGGTGCGCCGCCATAAAGCGCCCGAGGCGCGGCGCGAACCAGCGGGTCGCAACGGAGGGCAGCATCGAGAGGATCACCACCTGATCCGAGCGCGTGGCCTCGGCAACCGCTGCCCATGTCCGGGCGAAGGCATCGGCAAGCTGGTCGGCCAGCCGCTGTCCGGCTGATGTCACCGTCAAGCGGGCGCCGTTCCGGGTGAAGAGCGCGACACCCAGGACCGCTTCGAGATCCGCAACCTGCCGGGACACCCCGCTTTGGGTGATCCCAAGCTCTGTCCCGGCGGCGGTGAAACTGCCGCAACGGGCCGCAGCCTCGAAGACCTGGAGCGATCGGAGCGGGATTTTAGCATGAGTCTGGCGCATGGTAATGCCGGGTTTTCTCATTTCTACGAGCAACTATCGCAGCTTATCATGAGCCATATTCATCTTACAGGCCTTCCGACATGGCAGAGACCACGACCTCCACCGCTCATCCCGCCGCCCGTTCGCAATGGCTTCCGGACCTTCCCCTGGTCGTCTGGATGGTGCTGCTGACGCTTCTGCTCGGCCTTGCCAGCGGTCTCGGTGCGGCGGAGATGATCTCCACCTTCAACACCGGGTTTGGCTGGGCCTTGGGCGAGTTCGCCCTGATCCTGCTGCCATCCTTCACGATGGCGGCGGCCCTGTCCTGCCGGAACGTGGCGTCGGAGGCGGCCGGGCGCAGCGCCGCCCTGGCATCGCCTGTTGCGGGTGCCGCCATGATCTGCCCCGACACGGCCTATGCCGCGCTCGCCCCGGCGGCCGGGCGCTACAAGCTCGATCTGGCGTTCGGGGCCTATGCCGGGTTCAAACTGCTCTATCCCGCAGGGCCATTGATTGTGGCAGTGGGCCTGGGCGCGGCCAGCACGGCTGGTGCACAGCCCGCCATGCTGCTCCTGTTCGGTGTCCTGCTGACGCTGCCGGTCTGGGCCGCCGGGGCGATCTGGGGACGCTTCGCCGTCGGCAGGACCGCGGATGGGACCGAAGAAGAGACGGATCACCACGAAGGACGGCTGTGGATCGCCGCCGCGCCCTTTGCTGTCCTGACCGCCCTGCTCGTTTTGGGCGGCCTGGTCGGACAGAGCGGTATCGGCGCTCTTGATTTCCTGTTCACACCGAAAGGGGCATTGATCGCCGCGGCGGTCCTTGCTCTGTTGCAAACGCCCGCTGCCGAGCGCCGCGCCTGCCTCGACAGCGCCGTGCGGCGCACCGGCTCGCTCTTGCTGGTGATCGGCGCGGCCAGCGCCTTCGGGGCCGTGGTGACGGGGCTGGTGCCGCTGAACCAACTGGCGCCGACAGGAAGCGGGCTGCTGACGCTGGTGGCGCTTTTCGGCCTGACGGTGATCTTCAAACTGGCGCAGGGGTCCTCGATGGCGACCTTCGCCGCCGTCGCCCCGGTGGCCGCCCCTGTCGTGGCGGCAAGCGGGGCCGATCCCATCGCCGCCGTCTTTGCGATCTGCCTCGGCTCCTTCATCGCGATTCTGCCGAATGACAGTTACTACTGGCTGGTGCGCCGCGATGCCTTCGAACACGAGGCAAGCGAGGCGCGGGTGATCCGCATTCTGGCCGGCGGTGCGGTCATGCAGGCGCTGGTCGGCATGGCCCTGTTGCTGACAGTGGTCGGTCTGTGGCCGTGACCCCCTTTCGCACGCCAATCGACAGGGACGCAAAGGCCATCACCGCAATCGACACAGCCGGCCTTGCAACCGGACATGCAGCGGAGCCGGGGTGCGTCGGCTAAAGGCGCAGAGCGTCCCGCAACATAACGACATCCTCGTCCAGCTCACGCACAAGATCCCAACAACTTCGCTGGCTGCCTTCCGGAAAGCGTAGATCGATGCAGATACGCTCGCGCTCCGGCACGTCGAGGAAGATGTGAAGCTCTTCAACAGTGCACTCGGCCCGACGGGGCGGATCACGATGTTGGTCATAGCGGAAGTCCGCCTCCAGCTGGACATCCCGACCCTCGACCCTATGGAGTACTTCGGCATCTTCAGGGAGCAGCGGCGCCGCTTTGCCGGGGCCGGCACAGAGCGCAAACCAGAAGGGCGGGCCGGTTCGTTTGACGATATTCAACAAGGTAAACTGGTGGGACGCACGCGCCTCCAGCACGACTGACCGGTCCCGATCAGACCTCTCAGCCGCCACTTCATAAGGTTCGATGTAATCAAACTCCGTCCGGAAGCCGACGATATCCGCCAAGGCGTAGCCAATGCCGATCTGGGCGATGCTTACGGCAATCCCGAAAAGGATGAGGACCATCCCTTGCCCGAGCTTGGCTGCAAAGCCGCCTGAACGCCCCTTGGCGGCGGCATGCCTTGAAGACAGTGAGTAGTAGAGCGCAACGAGTGAGATAAGAAAAACGCCAAGAACCGCGGTCGCCGTAGAGAGATCGAAGATCATCGGTTCTGGACCAAGGGCGCGCGCCATCCAAGCCGCACCCAGGGCAATGGCCACCGCGGCGGCCGTCCAGAAATACACCTTTCGCGAATACTGCGGAATGGCCACAGTTCGTTGACTCCGAAGCACCTTGAGCAGATCCGGGTTTGATGGAATCGCGAAGGCGATCCATCCAACACGGTGAATCTGCTCTAATTCTTAAGTGTAGAGCGGATTCACATGCTCAGACGCAAACACGAAAGTGTTTCCGTCTGAACATGATCCGCTCTAAGCAAACAGCGGGGAAAAATCCCCGCTGTTTTCGTACCCTTACCGCCGATAGGCGTTACGCCGTCACGCCCTCGACGTACCAGTCCATGGTGAGCAGGGCCTCGTCGGTCATGGTCACGCCGGCGGGGACGCGCTCCTTGCCGGTCTGGTCGTTGATGGGGCCGGTGAAGGCGTGGTGGCTGCCGTCGAGGATGCCCTTGCGCACGGTCTCCGCCGCTTCCACCACCTCGGCCGGCAGGCGCTCGTTGTAGGGGGACATCTCCACCATGCCCTCCTTCATGCCCTGCCAGACGTTGGTGGTCTGCCAGGTGCCGTCCAGCACCGCGGCGGTGCGCGCGATGTAGTAGGGCGCCCAGACGTCGAGGATGGCCGTCGCATGATGCTCCGGCGCGAAGGACGACATGTCGGAGGCCTGGCCGAAGCACCAGACGCCGCGGGCGCCGGCGGTCTGGATCGGCGCTGCGCTGTCGGTGTGCTGGGTGATGACGTCGCAGCCCTGGTCGATCAGCACCTTGGCGGCATCGGCCTCCTTGCCCGGATCGAACCAGGAGTTCACCCAGACCACGGAGATCTCCGCATCCGGCCTCACCTTGCGGGCGGCGAGGATGAAGGCGTTGGTGCCCATCACCACCTCCGGAATGGGGAAGGAGGCGATGTAGCCGAACTTGCCGGTCTCGGTCAGGTGCCCGGCGATGGTGCCGATGACCGCGCGCCCTTCGTAGAAGCGCGCGTTGTAGGCGGAGACATTCGGCGCGGTCTTGAAGCCCGTCGCATGCTCGAACTTCACGTCCGGGAACTGCTTGGCGACCTTGATGGTCGGGTTCATGTAGCCGAAGGACGTGGTGAAGATCAGCTTGTTGCCGGCGGCGGCGAGCTGGCGGATGACGCGCTCGCTGTCCGCCTCCGGCACGCTTTCGACATAGGTGGTCTCCACCTTGTCGCCGAACTCCTTCTCCACGGCCTTGCGGCCGACGTCGTGGCCGTGGGTCCAGCCGAAGTCGCCGATGGGCCCGACGTAGACGAAGCCAACCTTCAGCGGATCGGCGGCGAAGGCGGCACGGCTTCCCAGGCCGAGCGCACCCGCCGCAGCGGTACTGCCCGCCAGGAAATGGCGGCGTGACAGGGTCTTGAACATTCTTCTGAGCCTCCTAGTGATGGGGTTCTTTCCCGGTGTCCCCTAGTGCAAATCCTTGCTCTATGTTGATGGCCTAAAAGGCTTGCCGAGGCAAGCCGGAGCATCGAGACGGCCCTTCCAAGGGCCGGCGGCGATGATCGTCAGTACAAGAATGGTCGCGAGATAAGGCAGCATGGACATCACCTGGGCCGGAATGTCGAAGCCGCCCGCGCCCTGCATGTAGAGCTGCAGGATGGTGACGCCGCCGAAAAGGTAGGCACCGGCCAAGAGGCGCCAGGGCCGCCAGGAAGCGAAGACCACCAGGGCCAGCGCGATCCAGCCGCGCCCGGCCGTCATCCCTTCGTTCCACAGCGGCGTGTAGACGAGGGAGAGGAAGGCGCCGCCAAGGCCCGCCATGGCGCCGCCGAAGAGGACGGCGCGGTAACGCACGGCGATGACATCGTATCCGATGGAGTGTGCCGAGATGTCGGACTCGCCCACCGCGCGCAGGATCATGCCGGCCCGCGACTTCTTCAGGAACCAGGCGACCGCGGCGACGGCGAAGATCGAGAGGTAGATCAGGGCGTCGTGGCCGAAGAGCAGCGGTCCGATCAGCGGCAGGTCGCTGACGCCGGGCAGCATCAGCTTGGGCAGCGGCTCCACCGGGATGCCGATGAAGCCGACGCCGAGCAGCGCGGAAAGGCCGAGCCCGAAGATGGTGAGGGCCAAGCCCGTGGCCACCTGGTTGGCGGCCAGGGTGAGGGTCAGCACGCCGAAGATGAAGGCCATGGCCATGCCCGCCGCGGCGCCGGCCAGCACGCCCAGGGTGCCGGAGCCGGTGGTGACGGCGACGCCGAAGGCGGCGACGGCGCCCAGGATCATCATGCCCTCGACACCGAGGTTAAGGACGCCGGATTTTTCGACCACCAGTTCGCCCAGGGCCGCGAAGAGCAACGGCGTCGCCGAGCCGATGACGGTAAGGAGCACGAGGGCGACGGCATCGATGGGCATGGGCGTCTACTCCGCCGGTTGCGCCTGGGGCGCGTGCCGCAGGGCTGCGGGATTGCGGCGGACGCGGTAGCGCACCAGGAAGTCGGAGGCGAGAAGGAAGAACAGCAGCAGGCCCTGGAAGACGCCGGTCACCGCCTGGGGCAGGCCGACCTGCACCTGGGCGTTCTCGCCGCCGATGTAGGAGAGCGCCATCACCAGCCCGGAAAGGATGATCCCCAGGGGGTGCAGGCGCCCGAGAAAGGCGACGATGATGGCGGTGAAGCCGTAGCCGGGGGAGATCACCGGCACGAGCTGGCCGATGGGCCCGGCCACCTCGAAAGTGCCGGCGAGCCCGGCGAGGCCGCCGCTCAGCAGCAGGCAGAACCACACGATGCGCCTGCCGCTGAAGCCGGCATAGCGCGCCGCCGCCGGCGCCTGGCCCAGCACGCGCACCTGGAAGCCGACGATGGTGAAGGTCATCAGCACCCAGACCGCCACCGCAATCATCAAGGCCACTACGCCGCCCAGGTGCAGGCGCGTGCCCTCCAGCAGGATCGGCAGCAGGGCGGCATCGCCGAACATGCGCGACTGCGGGAAGTTGAAGCCCATGGGGTCCTTCAGCGGCCCGTAGACCAGGGTCGACAGAAACAGCGTCGCCACGTAGGTCAGCATCAGGCTGGTGAGGATCTCGTTGACGTTGAAGCGGGTGCGCAGGAAGGCCGGGATCGCCGCATAGGCCGCGCCGCCGCCGACCGCGCAGAGGCACATCAGCGGCAGGGTCCACCAGGTCTCCTCGTTCCAGAAGGCCAGCGCGATCACGCCGCCGGTGATGGCGCCCAGAGTGAGCTGCCCCTCGGCACCGATGTTCCAGACGTTGGCGCGGAAGCCGACGGCGAGGCCGACGCCGATCATGATCAGCGGCCCCGCCTTCACCAGCAGTTCGCTGAGACCGTAGAGCGTCAGCAGCGGCGAAACGAAGAAGTGATAGAGCGCCAGGAAGGGGTTGTAGCCCATGGAGAGGAAGATGAAGAAGCCGGCCACCACCGTCAGCACCACCGCCAGCAGCGGCGTGGCGTAGAGCAGGCCCTGCGGGATCTCCCGCCGCGGCTCGATCTTCCAGGACGCCGGGTTGAACACGCTGTAGACGACCAGCCGGTTGCCGGCTGCTCCCGGGTTATGCGACATGAGCGGCCTCCGGATGCACCACGGCGGCATCGGTGCTGACGCCGTGGACGCCGCCCATGAGGAGGCCGATCTCCTCCACCGAGGCCTCGCGGGTCAGCATGGCGCTGGAGAGGACGCCGACGTTGATGACGGCGAGACGGTCGGTGATGGCGAGCAGTTCGTCGAGATCCTGGGAGACCACGACCACCGCCACGCCTTCCGCCGCCAGGTCGGCCAGCGCCTGGTGGATGGCCGCGGCGGCGCCGGCGTCGACGCCCCAGGTCGGCTGGGAGACCACCAGCACCTTGGGCTTCTGCAGGATCTCCCGCCCGACGATGAACTTTTGCAGGTTGCCGCCGGACAGGCTGCCGGCGGAGGCGGTGACGCCGGGCGTGCGCACGTCGAAGGCGGTGACGATCTGCTGCGCGAAGCGGGCCGCCGCCGCGGCGCGGATGAAGAGCGAGGACAGCAGGCCCATGCGGTGGTGGCCGCTCAGCACCGCGTTCTCCACCAAGGTCATGCCGGGCACGGCGCCGTGGCCGTTGCGTTCCTCCGGCACCGCGCAGAGGCCCAGCTTGCGGCGCGCGCCGGCGTTGCTGCGGCCGGCCGGCGCACCGTCGATGCGCAGCACGGATTCATGATCCGCCAGACGCTCGCCGGAGAGGCCCAGCAGCAGTTCGTTCTGGCCGTTGCCGGCGACGCCGGCGATGCCGAAGATCTCCCCCGCGCGCACGGCAAAGGAGACGTTCTTGAGATCGACGCCGTGGATCTCTTCGGAGGCCAGGGTCAGCCCCTCGACCACCAGCCGCGCCTCGCCCGCCACCCCCTCGGCGCGCCGCTCCACGGTCTTCAGTTCCGTACCGATCATCATCTGGGCCATGGACTTGGCGGTCTCCTGGGCCGGATCGCATTCCGCCACCACCCGGCCGCCGCGCAGGATCGTCGCGCGGTCGCAGAGCTGTTTGATCTCCTCCAGCTTGTGGGAGATGTAGAGGATCGACACGCCCTCGGCGGCCAGCTTGCGCAGCGTCTCGAACAGCCGCTCCACCTCCTGCGGCGTCAGCACGGAGGTCGGTTCATCCATGATCAGCAGCTTGGGGTTCTGCAGCAGGCAGCGCACGATCTCGATGCGCTGGCGCTCGCCGACCGAAAGCGTGTAGACGTCGCGGTCCGGGTCCAGCGGCAGGCCGTAAGCCTCGGAGACGTCGCGCACCCGCTCCGACAGCAACGCCATGTCGCCGGGCTTGTCCATGCCGAGCGCGATGTTTTCCAGCACCGTCATCGCCTCGAAGAGGGAGAAGTGCTGGAACACCATGCCGATACCCAGCGCGCGGGCGGCGTGCGGGTCGGCGATCTGCATCACCGCACCGTTCCAGGCGAGCGTGCCCTCGTCGGGGTGGAGGACGCCGTAGATCATCTTCACCAGGGTCGACTTGCCGGCACCGTTCTCCCCCAGCAGCGCGTGCACCTCCCCGGGCGCGACGGCGAAGTCGACGTGGTCGTTGGCGAGCACGCCGGGGAAGCGCTTGGTGACGCCCTTCACTTCGAGGCGGGGCACCGGCCGCGCCGCGCTGCTGTCGCTTCCCGGTGCCGTCATGATGCCGCCTCCGCTGAGGCCATGACCTCTTTGCGCAGACGCTCGACGGTCATCAGCACCCGCTCGGGCGTTGCCGGAGCATCGAGCCGCGGACAGAGACGATAGTCGCCGACAGCGGCAATGGCGTCGGAGAGCGCATGGAGCACGGAGATCGCCAGCATCAGCGGCGGCTCGCCGACGGCCTTGGAGCGAAAGATGGTTTCCTCCCGATTGGGACTGTCCTTCAGCAGTTCAACATTGAAGACCGGGGGACGGTCGCCGCAGGCCGGAATCTTGTAGGTCGAGGGCGCATGGGTGCGCAAGCGGCCGGCCTCGTCCCACCACAGTTCCTCGGTGGTGAGCCAGCCCATGCCCTGCACGAAGCCGCCTTCGATCTGGCCGAGATCGATGGCCGGATTCAAGGACTCGCCAACGTCGTGCAGGATGTCGACGCGCTCGACGCGGTACTCGCCGGTGAGCGTATCGACAGCCACCTCGCTGACCGCAGCCCCGTAGGAGAAGTAGTAGAACGGGCGGCCCCTGCCCGCTTCCCGGTCCCAGTGGATCTTCGGTGTCTTATAGAAGCCGGTCGAGGACAGCGAGACCCGGGCCAGATAGGCCGCATTCACAACCTCGGCAAAAGCGATCTTCTGATTGCCGACCCGCAGACAGCCGGGCAGGAATTCGATCTGGTCTTCCGGCACGCCCCAGTTTTCCATGACGAAGTCGACCAGCCGCGCCTTGATGGTGTTGCAGGCGTTGAGCGCGGCCATGCCGTTGATGTCCGAACCGGAGGAGGCCGCCGTGGCCGAGGTGTTGGGCACCTTGCCGGTGGAGGTGGCGGTGATGCGCACCCGGTCGATGTCGACCTGAAAGGCCTCCGCGACGACCTGCGCCACCTTGGTGTAGAGCCCCTGGCCCATCTCGGTGCCGCCGTGGTTCAGATGAATGGAGCCGTCGCGGTAGATGTGCACCAGGGCGCCGGCCTGGTTGTAGGCCGTCAGGGTGAAGGAGATGCCGAACTTCACCGGCGTCAGCGCGATCCCGCGCTTGATCACCGGCGAGGTCTTGTTGAAGTCCCGGAGCGCAGCCCGCCTGCCGTGATAGCCGCTGTCCGCTTCCAGCCTTTCGATGATCTCAGGCGCGATGTTGTCTTCGACCTGCTGGTGATAGGGCGTGATGTCTCGACCGCCGGGGCCGTAGAGGTTCAGCTTGCGGACCTCCAGCGGATCCTTGCCGAGGGCGAAGGCGATCTCCTCGATCACCCGCTCGCCGCCGATCATGCCCTGGGGGCCGCCGAAACCGCGGAAGGCTGTATGGGAACAGGTGTTGGTCTTGAGGGGTTGAGAGGTCAGCCGCACGTCGGGAAAGTAGTAGCAGTTGTCGGCGTGAAAGAGAGTGCGGTCGGTCACCGGGCCGGAGAGGTCCGCCGACCAGCCGCAGCGCGCCGCGTAGGTCATGTCCAGCGCCAGGATGCGCCCCTCCCCGTCGAAGCCGACGTCATAGTCGATCTCGAAGTCGTGACGCTTGCCGGTGACGGCGAAGTCGTCGTCGCGGTCGGGCCGGATCTTGGCCGCGCGTCCGCTCTTCTTGGCGACCAGGGCCGCCACCACGGCGAAGAGGTTGCCTTGGGTTTCCTTGCCGCCGAAGGCGCCGCCCATGCGCCGCACCTCGACGGTGACGGCATTGGCGGGCGCCCCCAGCGCGCCGGCCACCATGGTCTGGATCTCGGTGGGATGCTGCGTGGACGACAGCACCCGGACCTCATCGTCCTCGCCGGGCAGGGCCATGGCGATCTGGCTTTCCAGATAGAAGTGCTCCTGCCCGCCGACGGCCATGCGGCCCTGCAGCCGACGCGGCGCCGTCTTCAGGGCGGCGGCGGCATCGCCCCGGGCGAGGGTCATCGGCTCGGTCACCATCTCCCCGCCGGCGCGGGCCTCCACAAAACTCAGCACCGCCGGCAGCGCATCGTAGTCGATTTCCGCCAGCCGCGCCGCCCGCCGCGCCTGATCGCGCGTGCGTGCCGCCACGGCGAAGATCGGCTGCCCGACATACGCCACCGTTTCTTCAGCCAGGATCGGCTCGTCATGGCGGTGGGTCGGGCTGATGTCGTTGACGCCCGGAACGTCGGAAGCTGTGAGCACCAGGACGACCCCCTCCGCCGCCCGCACCGGCGCCAGATCCAGCTTGCGGATGCGGCCGTGGGCGACCGTGGAGAGGCCGAGCGCGACATGCAGCAACCCCTGCGGTTCCGGCAGGTCGTCGATGTAGGCGGCTGCGCCGGAGACGTGCTTGTGTCCGCTGTCGTGGCGCAGCGGCTGCTGCACGCCGCCTTTGATCGCCGGCTCAGGCATGGGCATAACCCGGGGCCCTGATGGCGCCGGGCCCCACCAGCCGCGTCGCGCTGTCCGGCGCCGTCGTTTCGAGGAAGCAGCGCCGCAGCAGGTTCTTCGCAACGGTCATCCGATAGTCCGCCGAGGCGCGCCAGTCGCTGATCGGGGAGAAGTCGCGCTCCAGCGCGGTCATGGCGCGCTCCAGCGTCGATTCGTCCCAGGCCGCGCCGGTCAGTGCGGCCTCGGCTGCCGGCGCGCGCTTGGGCGTCGCCGCCAGGCCGCCGTAGGCAAGGCGCGCTTCGGCAATCCGCCCGTTCTCGATCGTGAGACGGAAGGCCCCCAGCAGGGCGGAGATGTCCTGGTCGAAGCGCTTGGAGATCTTGTAGGCGCGGAACACTTGGCCCGGCTGCGGCAGGGGCAGGGTCATGCCTGCGACGAACTCGCCCGCCGCGCGGTCCTGCCTGCCGTAGTCGATGAAGAAATCCTCCAAAGGCAACGAACGGCATTCCGTCCCTTTGCGCAGGTGCAGGGTCGCCCCTGCGGCGATCAGCAGCGGCGGTGAATCGCCGATGGGCGAGCCGTTGGCGATGTTGCCGCCGATGGTGCCGGCATTGCGGATCTGCACCGAGCCGAGGCGCCGCATCACCTCGCCCATGTCGGGATAGTGCGCGGCAATCTGGGCCATGGCGTCGCTGTAGGTCACGCCGGCACCGATCTCCAGCGTGTCGCCGGCTTCTTCGATCTCTGCGAGGCCGGCAACGCGGCCGAGGGCAATCACCGTCTGCGGACGGAATAGATCCTTGGTGACCCAGAGCCCCACGTCGGTGGAGCCGGCCACCAGGGTCGCCTCCGGATGCTCCTCGTAGAGTTCCGCCAGAACTTCGACTGTAGCCGGCGCGAAGAACTGCCGTGTGCCGCTTTCGTCCGCGACCGCGAGGGTCTTGTCGTCCTGCAGGGCGGCAAGGGCCTCCAGGGTCGCCGCCTCCTGCGCCGCGAAGCGGTCGTCGCGCGGCGCCCTCTCGTAAGCCTGCTTGGCAGCCTGGGCGATGGGGGCGTAGCCGGTGCAGCGGCAGAGATTGCCGGCGAGCACGTCGTTCACGGTCGCATCGTCGGGCGCCGCTGCGAGATGGCGCGTCATGGCGAAGAGCGACATGACGAACCCCGGCGTGCAGAAGCCGCACTGTGAGCCGTGGCAGTCCACCATGGCCTGCTGCACGGGATGCAGGGTGCCGTTCTCCGCCAGGTGTTCGACGGTGATGAGCTGGCAGCCGTCGAGGGTGCCGACGAACTGGATGCAGGCGTTCACCGCTTCATAGGCAAGACCGCCGTCGCGCGGGCGCGCCAGCACCACGGTGCAGGCGCCGCAATCGCCCTCGTTGCAACCTTCCTTGGTCCCCACCAGGCCCTCGACCTGCCGCAGGTAGTCGAGCACGGTCATGGTGGGATCGACCTGGGTCAGGCGCCGCGGGGCATCGTTCAGCAGGAAGCGGAGTTCGCGGCGCATGGGCTCAACTGCCCCGGTAGGTCGAGTAGCCGTAGGGCGAGATCAGCAGCGGGACGTGATAATGCTCCCCCGGCGCGGCGATCCCGAAGCGGATCGGCACGACGTCCAGGAAGGGCTGATCGGGCAAAGCCGTGCCCAGCCCGCGAAAGTAATCCGCGGCCTGGAAGACAAGCTCGTAGATGCCGGCGGCAAAGGCCGCGCCCTCCAGCAGCGGCCCGTTGCAGCGCCCGTCGGCATTGGTCTCGGTGGTCACCAGATGCTCGCGCGTTTCGCCCGAAAGCCGGTAAAGCGCGATGCGAATGCCCGCCGCCGGTCGGCCGTTGGCCGTATCCAGCACATGGGTGGTCAGCCTGCCGGGCTCACTGCCGGGCCCGCTATCAGACACACTGGCGTTGCTGCCAGCCATACTTTCCCCCTCCTGATCAGCCTGTCCCTGTTCCGGCCTTTGGCCGCTGCCCGCGCCCCTGATCGGTCATACCACGGGCGCGATCCACCGGCCTTGCAGCTTTTACCCTTTACGGGCGGACCCTGATTGTTTTAGAGGGGCCCTCGCCTTGTCGCTGGCCTTATGAGACGCTCTATCTTCCAAGGCAGCGACAGAAAACAGAAGATTACTCCCTCCATAAGCAGTTTCAAAAAAAACCTGCAAGTGAGGGCGCAATAATCTGCACTACAATAGTTCGTGCGCGTGCGGAACTGGGCCCTCAAGAGGACGCAGCAAAGGGACGCCGAAAGGGGACAGGGGATGGCGGGCGAATATCCGCGCGATCTGATCGGTTATGGCGCCTCGCCGCCCGACCCGGGCTGGCCCGGCGGTGCAGTGATCGCCGTTCAGTTCGTGATCAACTACGAGGAGGGCGGCGAAAACTCCATCCTCCACGGCGATGCGGCCTCAGAGGCCTTTCTGTCGGAGATCGTCGGTGCCCAGCCCTGGCCCGGCCAGCGCCACATGAACATGGAGTCGATCTACGAATACGGCAGCCGCGCAGGCTTCTGGCGGCTGCACAGGCTGTTCACCCAGGCCGGGATCCCGGTCACCGTCTACGGCGTCGCCACCGCTCTGGAACGCAATCCCGCCGCCGTCCGGGGCATGCAGGCGGCGGACTGGGAGATCGCCTCCCACGGCCTCAAGTGGATCGAGTACAAGGACTTCTCGCAGGACGAAGAACGCGCCCATATGGCCGAGGCGATCCGCATCCACGAGAGCGTCACCGGCGAACGCCCGCTCGGCTGGTACACCGGGCGCACCTCCGTCAACACCCTGGATCTGGTGATGGAGGACGGCGGCTTTCTCTATTCTTCGGATTCCTACGCCGACGACCTGCCCTACTGGGTCGAGGGCCCCAAGGGCCCGCACCTCATCATCCCCTACACCCTGGATGCCAACGACATGCGCTTCGCCACGCCCCAGGGCTTCAACGCGGGCGACCAGTTCTTCACCTACCTGAAAGACTCCTTCGACCTGCTCTATGCGGAGGGCAAGGCGGGGGCGCCCAAGATGCTCTCGGTAGGCCTGCACTGCCGCCTCGCCGGGCGGCCCGGACGGGCGGCGGCGCTGGCCCGTTTCCTCGACTACGTGACGTCGCACGAGGCCGTCTGGACGCCGCGGCGTATCGACATCGCCCGCCACTGGCACGAGAGACACAGGCCGTGACCGGGCCCGCCGACCTGGGCCGGGAGGCCTTCGTCGCCCGCTTCGGCGGCGTCTTCGAGCATTCGCCCTGGATCGCCGAGGCGGCCTACGACGCCGGTATCCCGGCAGACGCCGAAAGCGCCGAGGCGCTGCACGCACTCCTGGTTGCAGCCATGCAGGCGGGCAGCGAGGACCAGAAGCGCGCGCTCATCACCGCGCACCCCGACCTCGCCGGCCGCCTGGCCCGGGCCGGGCGGCTGACCGCCGACTCCGCGAGGGAGCAGGCTTCGGCGGGTCTCGACCTGCTGAGCGACGCCGAGCGGGAGACTTTCACGGCCCTCAACGAGGCCTACAAGGACCGCTTCCGGATGCCCTTCATCATGGCGGTCAAGGGGCGCTCCAAGGACGAGATCCTGGCCGCCTTCCGCGCGCGCCTGGACAACGACGCGGAGGCGGAATTCGCCACCGCCCTGGCGCAGATCGAGCGCATCGCGCTTCTCAGACTGAAGGACATGCTGCCATGACCCTGGCTGCGGAAAAGCCGCTCACGCTCAGCGGCCATGAAATCAAGGCCCTGGTGGATACCTGGGCCCGCTTCAGCGAGGCGCCGGACAAGCTGACCCGGGTGTTCCTCAGCCCGGAGCACAAGGCCTGCGCCACGGCGGTGATCGACGCCATGGAAGCCGCCGGCATGACCGCACGCATCGATGCCATCGGCAATGTCGTGGGCCGCTACGAGGCCGCGCAGCCGGGCGCGAAGACGCTCATCACCGGCTCCCACATCGACACCGTGCGCGATGCCGGCGCCTACGACGGCAACCTGGGCGTCGCTCTGCCCATCGCCTGCATCGCCGATCTGCATGCCCGCGGCAAGCGCCTGCCCTTTGCCGTCGAGGTCATCGCCTTCGGCGACGAGGAGGGCGTGCGCTTCCCCACCACCCTCTCCGGCTCGCGCACCGTGGCCGGCAGCGTCGACCCGGCGATCCTCGCGTTGCAGGACTCCGAGGGCACCACCCTGGAAGAGGCCTTGCGCCACTTCGGCTGCGAGCCGGCGGAGATCGCCGCCGAGGCGCGCGACCCCAAGGACATCTTGGCCTTCGTCGAACTGCACATCGAACAGGGCCCGGTCCTGGAGTCCGAAGGCCTGCCGGTGGGCGTGGTCACCGCGATCAACGGGGCCAGCCGCTTCGCCATCACGCTCGGGGGCATGGCCGGCCACGCCGGCACGGTGCCCATGGGCCTGCGCCAGGATGCCCTGGCCGGGGCGGCGGCGATGATCCTGGCAATCGAGGCCCGCGGGCAGGGCGAGGATGGCCTGGTCGCCACCGTCGGGCGCATCGAGGCGGCGCCCGGCGCCATCAACGTGATCCCCGGCGCCGTCACCTTCACCCTCGACATCCGTGCCCCGGCGGACGAGCAGCGCGACCGCGCCGTCGCTGCGCTGAAGGCCGAGATGACCACCATCGCCGAACGCCGCGGTCTCGATTTTGCCGTCGAGTGTCTCTACACCGAAGCCGCCGTCGCCTGCGACCCGGCGCTCATGGCCGAACTCGACCAGGCCATCCTGCGCCAGGGCATCAGCCCCCTGCGGCTGCCGAGCGGGGCCGGCCACGATGCCATGGCGCTGGCAAGCCTCTGCCCCATCGCCATGATCTTCCTGCGCTGCGGCGGGGGGATCAGCCACAACCCGCTGGAAAGCATCACCGGCGAGGACGCCGAGGTGGGCGCGCGGGTCTTCCTCGACTTCCTCGAACACCTCGACCCCGGGTCCCTCACCCGTTAAATCCGGCGCGCCCATTCAAGACCTCAAACAAGAAGACTCCGCATGAGCAATCCAGAAGACGTCATCCGCGCCACCCTGCAAGCCGAGCGCGACGCGCAGGTCCGTTTCCTGGCCGAGCTGGTGAAGGTGCCCTCCGACAACCCGGCGGGCGACTGCGCTGCCCATGGGGAGCGCGCCGCCGCGCTGCTGGAAGAGCTCGGCTTCACGGTGGAGCGCCATCCGGTGCCCGAGGAAACGGTGAAGGCGGCGGGCATGATCACCGCCACCAACCTGATCGTGCGCAAGAAGTTCGGAGCCCAGGGAGAGGACGGACCTGTCATCGCCCTCAACGCCCACGGCGACGTGGTGCCGCCGGGCGAGGGCTGGACCAAGGACCCCTACGGCGCCGAGATCGAGGACGGCTGGATGTACGGGCGCGGCGTCGCCGTCTCCAAGTCCGACTTCGCCACCTACACCTATGCGCTGATCGCGCTGGAGCGCGCGGCGGCGGCGGGCGTCGCCCTGAACGGCACGGTGGAACTGCACTTCACCTACGACGAGGAGGCCGGCGGCGAGATCGGCCCGCGCTGGCTGATCGACCAGGGCCTCACCAAGCCGGACCTCTCCATCGGCGCCGGCTTCTCCTACAACGTGGTGACCGCCCACAACGGCTGCCTGCACCTGGAGGTGACGGTGGACGGCAAGTCGGCCCACGCCGCCATGCCCTACACCGGCCACGACGCCCTGGAGGCCGCCAACGCCATCCTCACCGCGCTCTACGCCTGGCGCAGGGGCCTCAGCGAAACCGTCTCGGAGATCGAGGGCATCGGCAGCCCGCAGATGACCGTCGGCCTGATCGATGGCGGCATCAACACCAACGTGGTGCCCGACCGCGTCACCTTCCGCCTCGACCGCCGCATGATCCCGGAGGAGAACCCGGAGCAGGCCGAGGCGGAATTGCGGGCGCTCATCGAGTCTGCAGCGGCACCTTTCGAAGGGATCACCGTCACCATCCGCCGTATCCTGCTGGCCGCGCCGCTGATGCCGCTCGAGGGCGGCGAGCGCCTGACCGAAAGCCTGGCTGCGCGGGCGACGGACGTGATGGGCGAGCCCGTGGCACCGAAGGGCGTGCCGCTCTACACCGACGCCCGGCACTACACCGCCGCCGGCGTTCCCACCGTGCTCTACGGCGCCGGCCCCCATACCATCGAGGAGGCCAATGCCCACCGCGCCGACGAACGCCTGCCGTTGGAGGACCTCCACAAGGCAACCGAGGTGGTGGCGCTGACGTTGTTGGATCTGCTAAAGGAGGCTTAGGCGCGCCGCCCCACCCGATCACGGGGTCCAAGTGACATGCCGAACAAACTCCGCGTTCTGGTCTGGAACGAGAACGTCGAAGAGACGCGCAAGCCGGAGGTGCTGGAGATCTATCCGCAGGGCATCCACGGCGCCCTGGCCGATGCTCTCAAAGAAGCGGACGACATCGCGGTTTCCGTCGCCACCATGGACCAGCCGGACTGCGGCCTGACGGAGGCGGTGCTGGACCGGACCGACGTCATCGTCTGGTGGAGCCACCACGCCTACGACGACGTGCCGCAGGCGATCGTCGACCGTGTCAAGGCGCGGGTGCTCGACGGCATGGGCCTGATCGTCCTGCACTCCGCCCACTTCGCCCGCGTCTTCAAGGACCTCATGGGCACGAGCTGCGATCTGAAGTGGCGCAATGCGGGGGAGAACGAGCGGCTCTGGGTGGTGGCGCCGGGCCATCCCATTGCCGAAGGCCTTGGCGACCATATCGACCTGCCGCAGGAGGAGATGTACGGCGAGCCCTTCGACGTGCCGCCCCCCGACGAACTGGTCTTCATAAGCTGGTTCAAAGGCGGGGAGGTGTTCCGTTCCGGCTGCTGCTACCGCCACGGCAAGGGCCGCATCTTCTACTTCCGCCCGGGCCACGAGACCTACCCCACCTTCCTGCAGCCCGAGATCCGGCAGGTGCTGCGCAATGCCGCGCGCTGGGCCGCGCCGACAGCAGGCGGACCGCAGCGCTTCGGGCACCACGACCCGCTGGAAAAGCTCTAGCTGACCAACAAAGAAGCGTCCGGACGGTCATGCCTCGCCCTTCGAGACAGCCCTTCGGGCTTCCTCAGGGTGAGGCAACACGTTGCATTGATTGACCTCATGCTGAGGAGCCCTCCAGCTGTTTAGGGGGCGTCTCGAAGCACGAGGTCAATCATCGGATCGACTGTATCGGCAGCTTGCGGGCGCCTAGCTTACTGTCTGAAATGGCTGTCGGCGATCAGGCTCAGCATTTCGAACATCACGGCCATGGTCACCATCGCGGTGATCTTGTTGGGGCTGTCCTTGGTCGGCATCAGGCAGGCGACGTCGCCGCCGATGATGTTGAAGCCGCGCACCGCGCGCAACAAGGCCATGGCCTCGTCGATCATGAAGCCGTTGCAGCCCGCCTCGATATTGGCGCAGCCGGGCGCCACGGTGGGATCGAGGCAGTCGAGATCGAAGGTGATGTAGACCGGATGGTCGCCGATGCGCTTGCGGATGATCTCGATGGAACGTGCCGCTCCGATCTCCTTGTAGCGGTCCATGGTGATGACCTCGTAGCCCAGGTCGTAGCTGGGCTTCAGCCAGTCCAGGGTGCGGGCGTTGCCGCGGATGCCGACCTGGACACTGCGCTCGGCGTCCACATGGCCGTCGGTCACCAGATAGGCGGCCCAGTGGGCGGCGGATTTCTCGGCCCCCAGAAAGTGCTTCATGTTCGAGAAAGCATCGGTATGGGCGTCGAAGTGCAGGATCGCCGCCTTCTTCCCGTCGGTCAGCCGTGACGTGGAACCGCCCAGCGCCTGCAGAATGCCGCCGGTGATGGAGTGGTCGCCACCGACGGAGACCGGCCGCGTGCCGGCGGCGTCGATGGCGCGGTAGAACTCGGTGATGCGCTCGATACAGCGTTCGTTGTTGTTGGCCTCCGGCAGCGGGACGTCGCCCAGATCGTGAATGCGGCAGGCATTCCAGGGGTCCAGTTCGAAGTGCATGTGGACGCGCCGGCCATTGGCCGAGATGTCGCGGACCGCCCGCGGCCCCAGGTGCTGGTCACGCTCCGTGGTGCCGTTGCCGGTGGAATGAGGCACGCCGACCAAGGCGATGTCGCAGGCCGCCGGGTTCGGGTCGTGCGGCGCACGGAATAGCGTCGGCACCCCCCACCAATAAAGCGCATCCATGAAGGCCTTGTGGTCGCGCGCCGCCCGCGGCGCATCGTCGTCTGGGGCCATCGCCCATCCTCCCTCTGCGTTCGGTTTCACTGGTGGCCGTGCCATCCGCGAAGACCGAGTCTAGGGCCTTCACCCCCTAGGTCGCCACCTGAAGATCGGCTGACCGGCTGCTCTCGTAGACCAGGCGGGCATTGGGCAGGTCGTTGTCGTCCAGCTTGGCGGCGATGCCGGCCGCGTCGAGGCCGTGATCGACCCAGCGCCGGCGCAGGCGTTCGGCCAGAACAGCCTCTTCGGCGCGGATCATGACAGTGAGATCGAAAACGGGCGCCAGCGCATCCCAGGGCGCTTCGTCCAGCAGCAGGTAGTTGCCTTCGACCAGCACCAGCCGCACCGTGCGGTCGATCAGGGCGGCCCCGGCGCGGGCGATCTCCAGCGTGCGGTCGAAGCGCGGCACAGCGACGGCGGCTTCGTCGTTGCGCTTCAGGCGCGCCAGCATGGCGGCAAGGCCGCCGACGTCGAAGGTATGCGGCGCCCCCTTGCGGGCCCGCCAGCCGCGCGGCACCAGCACCTGATCGTCGTAGTGGAAACCGTCCATGGGCAGCACGGCGGCGGAGCCCGGCATCGCAGCGTTCAGGCGGCGTTCCGCCTCGGCGGCCAGGGTCGTCTTGCCGGAGGCCGGGGCCCCGGCGATGGCAACCAGCCGGCGACCGCCCTCCGGGATGTCCGACAGCAGGTCTTCCAGAGCCGCCAGGAAGTCTTCCGGATCCAGCGGCCCCTCCCCCGCCGTCCGCCCGGCAGGAGTCATCAGACCAACCCGTACTGGCGGGCCATGTTGCGCAGGAAGGGCAGGCCTTCCTGCATCACCTGGTCGGCACTGTCGGCGACCGGCCGCCAGACCGAGAGGGCCGAGGCGATCTGCGGCGGCAGGTTGATGAAGCTCTCCAGCGCCAGGCCGCCGTCGAAGCCGATAGCCGCCAGGGTGCCGCAGATCTCGTTCCAGTCGCAGGTGCCGCTGCCGGGCACGCCGCGGTGACTCTCCGACATGTGCATGTAGCGCAGGTGCTCGCGGGCGGCGAGGATGCCGTTGGCGACGCCATGCTCCTCGATGTTGGTGTGATAGGTGTCGAGATGGATGAAGATGTTGTCGGCGCCCACCTTGGCGATCATCTCCGCCGCCTGGCGCCCGGTGTTGATGATGTGGTTCTCGTAGCGGTTCACCGGCTCGATGCCCAGGTCGATGCCCTTGGTCCTGGCGTACTTGGCCGCCCCCTCCAGCGCGCGGGCGACGTTGTCGACCTCCGCCTGGGTCGGCGGCACGCCGGTGCGCTCGCCGATGCCGCCGTAGGTGACGCCGGAGAGCGCGAGGCCGCCGATCTCCACCGTCTTGTCGACGGCGAGGGAGAGGAATTCCACGGCCTTCTCCGGGTCCCGCGAGGCATAGGCGCTCTCCGGCAGGCCGAGGGAGCAGACCGCCGTCATCTCCGCTGTTTCCAGCAGCGCGCGGGTGTGGGCGGTGTCCACCGCCGGCGGATCCAGAAGCGCAATCTCGATGAAGTCGACGCCGTAGCGCTTGGCCTCGGCCACCGAGGTTTCCGCCCCCTGCCGGGTCCATTCCATGGCCCAGAGGCTCGTGTGTACGCCCAGACCCTTCATGTCTTGCCTCTCTTTCTTTCGAACCATCGCTTCCAGCCAAAGCGCAGGACCATGACCGCGATGAGAAACAGCCCCCAGACAGCGGTGCTGAGATGCTGGTTGGCCCCCAGCAGGTTCAGGCCGGAGGACAGGATTTGCAGGATCACCAGGGCCAGCAGGACGGAGGCGACCCGCCCGAAGCCGCCGAAGGGGTCGACGCCGCCCAGGAAGCAGGCCAGCACGGTGATCAGGAGATAGGCTTCGCCGTGGCCGACACGCACCGAGTTGAAGCGCGCCATCATGACGATGCCGGCAATCGCGCACATCACCCCGGAGAGGGTGTAGATCAGCATCAGCGCGCGCTTGGTGTCGACGCCGGAGTAACGCGTCGCCTCGATGTTGGAGCCGACCATGTAGGTGAAGAAGCCGAGGCGCGTGCGCCCCAACAGAATCTGCCAGACGGCCACGCAGGCAAGAAAGACGATCAGCGGCGCGGGAATGCCGAACAGGCTGCCGTGGCCGATGGCGGCGACGAAGTCGGGAAAGCCGGAGATGTCGCCGCCGCGCGTCAGGTATTCGCCGAGCCCGCGCAGGAAGATCATCATCGCCAGACTGACCAGGATGGGGTGGGCACCGGAGATGGCGGTCACCGCGCCCATGAGGAAGCCGGCGGCACCGCCCACCGCAAGCGCCAGGGCGGCGCCCAGCAGAAAGGCACCCATGCCCGCCTCCGGCCCGCCGTTGACCTGCAGCACCCAGGCCACCGTGAGCGCGGAGATATTAGCGGTGGAAATGATGGCGAGATTCAGGCCGCCGGAGAGAATGGGCAGCAGCATGGCAAGCGTAAGAATGCCGAGCTCCGGCAGCTGCACGGCGACGGAGCCGAAGTTGGCCGCGGTCAGGAAGCGGTCGCTGAGGAAGGAGAAGACCAGCATGACCGCCAGCAGGAAGACCGTCAGGCCCAGCACCTCCGGCCCCAGCCGCGCTTTCAGTTCCTCCATCATGGCCGCCGCCCCGCCAGGCTTTCGAGGGAAAGATTGGAGAGCGTGATGGCCGCCAGGATGATGCCGCCCACCACCATCTTGAAGGCATAGGGCGAGACCCCCAGCAAGTTGAGGCCGTTCTCGGTGATGGCGATGAGCAGCACGCCCAGCACGCAGCCCAGCACGGTGCCGCGCCCGCCGCCCAGGCGCGCGCCGCCCAGGACGACGGCGGCCAGCACGTCCAGCTCCCGCCCGAAGAGAGCGTTGGGAACCACCTCCTGCGCGTAGTTCACCTGCATCAGTCCGGCGATGCCGAGCATCAGACCGAGCCAGCCGAAGGCGATGTACTGCACCGCGCCAGGCGAAATGCCGATGCGCCGCGCCGCCTCCGGATTGTCGCCGTAAGCATAGAGCTGGCGCCCGGTGGAACTGTGGCTGATCAGCAGCCAGGTGGCGATCACGGCGAAGACCATCACCAGCACCGGCAGGGTGATCTCCGCCCAGGCGCCGCTGGCGGTCTCGTACTCCCAGAGAATGATGCGGTCGCTCCACCAGCCCGGCAGGTTGTAGATGGAGACGCCGCGGGTGAAGAACATCAGGAGGCCGAAAAAGACGTTGAAGGTGGCGATGGTGACGACGATGGAGATGATCCGGAAGTGATGGATCAACGCCGCGTTCACCGCGCCCAGGAGCACGCCGCAGGCCCCGGCAATGAAGAAGCCGAGCACCCAGTTGCCGCCGCCCAGCGCCATCAGCGCCAGGGCGGCCACGTACTGCACCACCGAAGCCGCCACCGCAAAGGAGATGTCGATGGCCCCTGCGATCAGCACCACCACCAGCCCCATGGCGAAAATCAGATTGACGGCGGAGGTGTTCAGCAGGTCGGTGAAGTTCACCAGGGTGAAGAACTGCTCGGTGGTCAAGGAGAGGAAGAGCCCGAGCGCGAAGATCACCAGGATCAGCCAGAACTCGGTGGCATTGGCGTTGATCAGTCTACGCATAGACCGCCTGTTCCAGCTCGGCGAGGCTCGTGGCGCGGGGATCGTAGTGGCCAATAATGCGCCCGCCGGCCATGTGCAGCACGCGGTCGGCGTTGAAGTAGACTTCCGGCGCCTCGTCGGAGATCAGCAGGATCGCCAGCCCCTGCTCCGCGAGGCGGCGGATGATGGCGAAGATGCCCGCCCGGGCCCCGACGTCGACCCCCACTGTCGGAGCATCGAGCACCAACAGGCGGGGCTCCGTCGCCAGCCACTTGGCCAGCACGATGCGCTGCTGATTGCCGCCGGAAAGCGTGGCCACGGCATCGGCGGGCGTGCCGATCTTCACCGCAAGCTCGCGGATCCAGTGGTCGACGAGGCTGGACTTGCGCGCCGGCGAGATGAGGCCGGCCGTGAGCAGCCGGTCCAGCACCGTCAGGCTCAGGTTGTCGGCAATGGACTGCGGCTGGATGAGGCCGAGGGACAGACGGTCCTCGGAGACATAGGAGACGCCGGCGCGGATCGCCTGGCCGTTGGAGCGAAAGCGGACCGGCTTGCCGTCCAGGCGGATCTCGCCGCGGTCCGGCCGGGTCATGCCGAAGAGGGTATGGCCCAGTTCCGTGCGCCCGGCGCCGATCAGCCCGGTGATGCCCAGGATCTCGCCCTTGCGGATGGTGAGCTCGATGTCGGCGTACTCGCCCTCGCGGGTCAGCCCCTTCAACTCCAGCACCGGCGGAGCCGCGCTGCGGTCGCGCGCGGCCACGGCGCTGTCGAAGGTCTGGCCGGTCATCAGTTCCGTCAGCTTGGACTGGGTCATGCCCTCGGTCGGGAAGACCCCGACCAGCCGCCCATCGCGCAATACGGTGACGGCGCTGGAGACCTCCAGCACTTCGGCGAGGCGATGGCTGACGAAGACCACCGCCACGCCCGAAGCCGAAAGGCTGCGCACGATCTCCAACAGGTGGTCGGTCTCGGCCTGGGTAAGAGACGCCGTAGGCTCGTCCATGAAGATCAGCCGCGCCTCGCCGACCAGGGCGCGGGCGATGGCGACGATCTGGCGCTTGGCGATGGGCAGGCTGCGCAGCGGCGCATCCGGGTCGAGTGCGACGCCCAGCCGGGCCAGCACACGTGCCGCCGTCTCGCGCATGCGCTTGCGTGCCACAGGCTTCGGCCGCGCGCCCAGCAGCGCCTCGAAACCGATGTTCTCGGCAACCGTCATTTCCGGGAACAGCGCCAGGTCCTGCCAGATCACGGCGATGCCCAGGCGCCGCGCCAGACCCGGTGTCGGCGCCGCGACGCTCTGCCCTGCGATCTCGATATCGGCGCCGGGATCGGCCGTGTAGACGCCGGTGGCGATCTTGATCACCGTGCTCTTGCCGGAGCCGTTCTCCCCGGCCAGGCAGTGGACCTCGCCCGGACGCACCGTGAAGGACACATCGTTGAGGGCCTTGACGCCGCCGAAGGTCTTGGAGACCCCGCGCATCGCCAGCACCGCCCCCCGCGCGGCCTGCTCAGCCATAAGCGGTCAATCCTCTGTTAAAGGACGCGCCTGTAAAGAAACGAGCCTCGCAAAAAGAATGGGGCGGCGCCAGCAGGCACCGCCCCAAGGTCACAGCAGTCAGAGGCCCATGGCCGCAAGCTCGTCGACCGTATCCTTGTTGATGGTCACCAACTGGTCGACGATGATGTTGGTCGAACCCGGCTCCGGGTTGACCGTACCCAGTCCTTCGATCTCCATGCCCGCGGTAATCTCTTCGCCCTTCACCAGAAGGTCGGCCATAGTGACGAAGACACGGCCCGCCTCCATGGGATTCCACATGAAGCCGCCGGAGATCGCGTCGGACTTGATGAGTTTCTGTCCCTGGCCCGGCGAGAAGGGGCCGAGGACATGGATGTCGCCGACCTTGCGGCGCTCCTCGATGGCACGCCCGGCCCCGATGGGACCCTGGCTGCCGAAGGCGAGGAAGCCCTTGAGGTCGGGATTGGCGGAGATCAGGTCGAGCGCGGTCTTGCGGCTGTCGTCGGCGCTCTCGGCCACGCCGTGACGCTCGCCGATCAGGTTCATGTCCGGATAGTTGGCCTTGATGTGGGCGATCGCCGCATCGGCCCAGGCGTTATGCAGCGGCACGGTCAGCGAGCCGACGAAAACCGCGTAGTCGCCCGCACCGCCCATCTTTTCCGCCAGCAGGTCGGCGTGGGCCTCGCCGAAGCCGTTGGCCGAGGCCAGCTCGAAGTTCCAGTCGACGTTCTGCTGGTCCGGGCTTTCGTGGGTGATGACCTTGATACCCTGGGCACGGGCCTTGGCCAGCACCGGCTCCAGCACCTCTGCATCGTTGGGGACGACGCCGATGGCATCGACACCCTGGGCGATCAGATCCTCGATGGCGCGCACCTGCAGCGCGGGATCGGCGCTGGTCGGGCCGATCATGAAGGCGTCCATGCCAAGCTCTTCGGCGCGCTGCTTGATGCCGACTTCCATGGCATTGAACCAGGGGATTCCGCCGATCTTGACCACGACGCCCATTTTCGGCTTGTCCGCCGCCGCCACGCTGCCCGCTGCGGCCATCCCGGCCATGGCAAACGCGACTGCGGCCGCCTGCAAAACTCTCGCGAACATCCCATCCTCCCTATGATTCTCGTTATGGACGATTGTCTGTTTTGGTGTTTCTCCTACCTTCTTTGAGGCAAGCCTGCTTGCACAATCGATAGAGCAAAGGGTATTAGACTCCCGTTGGGAGTCAAGTGTGTTCGGAGTCTGATGTGAAGGTCGCGGGGAAAAACCGGCCGGGAGCGGCGAAAAAGACCACGATCTACGACCTGGCGCAGCTGACCGGCGCCTCGCCGTCGACGGTCAGTGCGGCACTCAACGGCACCTGGCGGCAGCGGCGCATCAAGGAAAGCACGGTGCGCCAGATCCAGCAGACCGCGCTGAAGGAGGGCTACCGCACCAACCTGCAGGCGCGCGGCCTCCGCCAGTCGCGCTCCGGCCTCGCGGGTCTCATCATGCCGATGTACGACAACCGCTTCTTCGCCTCCCTCGCCCAGTCCTTCGAGGTCGAGGCGCGCGAGCGCGGGCTCTGCCCGATCACCGTCAGCACCCACCGCGATCCGGAGGAGGAGCAGCGCACCGTCGACACGCTGATCTCCTATGCGGTCGACTCGCTTTTCGTCGCCGGCGCCACCGACCCGGACGCAGTCAGCCGTCTCTGCGCCGATGCCGGCGTGCGCCACGTCAACGTCGACCTGCCGGGCAAGCTCGCCGCCTCGGTGATCTCCGACAACCGGGCCGGCGCGATGACCCTGACGGACGCCATGTTCGACGCGCGTCCGGATTCCGATGCCCACCTGAAGGGCCGCATCTTCTTTCTCGGCGGTCGCGAGAAGGACTTCGCCACCAGCGAGCGCATCGCCGGCTTCCGCAGCGTGGTCGAGCGGCGCACCGGCAGCTGCGCCGCCGAGCAGGTCGTGGCCACCGGCTACAACCCGGAGATCGTCGCCAAGGAAGCACAGAAGCTGTTCCGCGATCCGGCGACGGCACCCCGCGCCCTGCTGGTGAATTCGACCATCGCCTTCGAGGGCGGCCTCAGCTTCCTCGCCTCCCTGCCGCCGGAGACGGTCGAGCGGCTTGTCGTGGGCTGTTACGACTATGACCCCTTCGTGCGCTACCTGCGCTTCCCGGTGATCATGATGCGCCAGGACGTCGAGGGTCTGATCCGCGAGGCCTTCCGCCTTCTGGAGTCCGACACCACGACGCCGGAGGTCGTGCGCGTCACCCCCACCCTCGTCACGCCCGGCTGACGCGGCCTCAGGGGTCCCGATCGGACGCAGCCGGTCCGGAGGGGGCGCGGATCGCGTCGACATGCTTTCGCACGACTGCCCAGTCCCTGCGGAGGGACCGCGCCACGGGATCGAGCCACCAGGGCAGCCGCCAGCGCCGGCGTTGGCGTTGCAGCACGCGCTCCTTCACGAAGGTCTCGTCCCAGCCGGCCCATTCGCCGGCAACCGACAAGAGATTGACGCCGAAGGCGGGCCAGACCTCGGCGAACATGATCCGGTCGAGATCACCGCCGCTGTAGGGCGAGGCCGCACAGACCCGCGCGATCCGCTGAAAGTCCGGCGCGGCAAGCTCGGTATCCAGGCAGAGTTCGCTGCAGGCCACCCACACAGGCAGTCGATTGTCGATGTCGCTTTCAGGAGGCAGGAGTGTCATGGCTGTCGATGCCTGCAGTCTAAAGCAGTTCCGGGCGTGACCGCGACCGCTTTCCCCGCTAGAGCGGATTCACCGGCTTTGATGGATCGCTTCCGTGATTCCATCAAAGCCGGATCTGCTCTAGGCTTTGCGCCTCTATGCCGCGCCGACACCGGGTTGTGAAAGACTGATCATGCAGAGCTGCGACTTTCTTGTCGTCGGGGCCGGCATCGCCGGCGCCTCCGCGGCCTACGAGCTGGCGGCTGGCGGCAGTGCCATCGTGCTGGAGCGCGAAGAAGCGCCCGGCTACCACACCACCGGACGGTCGGCGGCCCAGTTCCTGGAGAGCTACGGCAACGACGTCATCCGCGCCATCACGCGGGCCAGCCGGGCGTTCTACGACGCGCCGCCGGAGGGTTTTGCCGGGCATGCCCTGCTCTCGCCGCGGCCCTCGGTCTATCTGGCGCGGGAGGATCAGCTCGACGATCTCGCCGACTTCCAGAAGGACGCCGGGGCCGATACGGCCGCCCTGACCGCCGCCGAGGTGGCCGAGCTGGTGCCCGTTGTCCGCCCGGGCTATGCCGCCGCCGGGCTGATCGAAGAGAGCGCCAGCGATATCGACGTGCACGCCCTTCACCAGGGCTATCTGAAGGGCCTGCGGCGGCGCGGCGGCCAAGTGGTGACCCGCGCGGAGGTGACCGCCGCCCGGCGGACCGGCGGGCTCTGGCAGGTGGAAACCGCCCAGGGAACCTTTGCCGCCCCCGTGCTGGTGAACGCCGCCGGTGCCTGGGCGGACACTTTGGGCCGCCTGGCCGGGGCGGAGCCCATCGGGCTGCAGCCCAAGCGGCGCACCGCCATCACCTTCGACGGACCGGAGGGCTCGGACTGTCGCGCATGGCCGCTGGTGGCCGACATCGCCGAGAGCTTTTACTTCAAACCGGAGTCCGGGCGCCTCCTGGCCTCCCCGGGCGACGAAACGCCCATGGAGCCCTGCGACGTGCAGCCGGAAGAACTGGACATCGCCGTCACCGTCGACCGCATCGAGCGCGCGACGACCCTGAAGGTGCGGCGCATCGCCCACAAGTGGGCCGGGCTGCGCAGCTTCGTCGCCGACAAGTCCCTGGTCATCGGCTTCGACGAGGCGGTGGAGGGCCTGTTCTGGCTGGCCGGCCAGGGCGGCTACGGCATTCAGACGGCACCGGCAGCCGCCCGCTGCGCGGCGGCGCTCGCGACCGGCACGGACCTGCCGGACGACGTCGCAAAGCTCGGCCTTACGGCGGAGGCCATTGCCCCGGCGCGCCTAAGACCGAGAGTTCTCGCCTGAGGCGGCAGCGGCTACTCGCCGGCCAGACCGAAGGCTGCGCCGCGCTCGTCCTCCAGGAAGGCGAGCCAGGCCTCCATCCCCGCGCCGGTGCGCGCCGAAAGCGTAAAGAGGCGGGCGTCCGGGTTCACGCTTTTGATGTTGGCGGTGCAGAGCGCCTGATCGAAGTCCACATGCGGCGCCAGGTCGATCTTGTTGATCACCACCACCTCGGCGGCGCGGAACATGTGCGGGTACTTCAGCGGCTTGTCCTCGCCCTCGGTGGTCGAGATCACGGCGATCTTCATGCGTTCGCCGAGATCGAACATGGCCGGGCAGACCAGGTTGCCGACGTTCTCGATCATCAGGAGCGAGCCGGCCTGCGGGTCCAGCGTCTTCACCGCCTCCGCCACCATGTCCGCCTCCAGATGGCAGCCGGCACCGGTGTTGATTTGCACGGCCCGCGCGCCGGCAGAGCGAATGCGCTCGGCGTCGTTGACGGTCATCTGGTCGCCCTCGATGACGGCGATCTCAACGCGGTCCTGCAGCGCCTCGATGGTGCGCTCCAGGAGAGTCGTCTTGCCGGCGCCGGGAGAGCTGACGAGGTTCAGGGCCAGGACGCCGCGTCCCTCGAACCAGCCGCGGTTGCGGTCGGCGATGCGGTCGTTCTTGGCCAGCACCGCCTGCTCCAGCGCGATCACCTCGCCGTGCGGCCCATGGACGTGGTCATGATGGCCATGATCGTGATGGTGATGGTCATGATCGTGGTCGTGATCATGGTGGTGATGATGGGGGAGCGCTTCGACGGCTGCACCCTGGCGCAGCAGCGCCTCCTCGCCCTTGTCCAGATCGGTCAGGGTCACGGCGTTGGCCGGGTCAGAGCATCCGCAGGTTCCGCACATCAGGCAGCCTCCTCCACTTCGAAGTTCTTGATCATGAAGACATCGCCCTCGGCGTCGAGAAACTCAAGCGCGGCGCCCTCCAGCGCCGTCCCCTCGGCGACGATGTCGAAACAGAAACTGAGGGCCTCGCGCTCCACGCAGGCCAGCGGGCCGACCGCCAGGCACACGCGCCGCACCCGCCGGGACCCGGCGTGCTCGCCGACGATGGCGACGATGTTGCGCGTGAGGCCCAGTTCGTGCATCAGAGGCTTCCCCAGGCGGTCTCCGCCGTGCCGGCCATGACGTCGACGCCCAGCACGATCGCCAGGGCCGCGGCACCCAGCGTCAGCCCCGTGTGAATCCACCGCGCCCGTTGCTCCGCCGCGCCCAGCGGCCAGGCGGCCACAAAAGACAGCGCCGCCATGCCGAGGATGGAGCCGAGGCCGAAGACGAGCACGTAACCCAGCGCCGTCCAGGCATCCTGGGTTGCCGCCACGGCCAGGGCCAGCAGGCCCGCCGAACCCGCCGCACCGTGGATCAGCCCCACCGCCAGCGCCCGCAGGGGAAACCCTGTCGGATGGCGGTGGTCGTGCGGGTCGTCGCGGTGCGCCGCGGTCGCGCCCGCGTGGCTGTGGGCATGGAGGTGCGGACGCCCCGCGTCATGGCTGTGAACGTGAAAGTGGATCCGCTGGGCCCGAAAACGGCGCAGCACGTCCAGGCCCAGCAGGACGAGCATGACGCCGACGCCGAACTCCAGCGCCGCCGAGGTCTGCTCCGTCAGGGTCAGACCCATCAGAATGACAGCCGCGCAGATTGCAAAGAGCGTGATGGTATGACCGAGCCCCCAGGCCGCCCCCCGAAGCGCGAGCCCGCGCTTTGACGACTTGCCGCTCACCGCCATGGCGCCGACCGCCGCCAGGTGGTCGGCCTCCAGCGCGTGCTGCATGCCGATCAGAAACCCCAATGCTAAAAACCCTTCCAAAACCTCATCCCCTCGAAAACAAGTCCTAACAGATCCGCGGCAACTGCTCGCCGACCAGCATGTCGACGATGCGCTGCCCGCCGAACAGCGTTTGCATGACGACAGTGCCGCTGTGCCCCTCCACCGCGCGGCCGATGATCTTGGCCTCCCGCCCGGCCGGATGGCCTTGCATGGCAGCGAGGGCCGCCTGCGACTCCGCCGCCGGTACGAAGAGCACGAGGGTGCCCTCGTTGGCAAGATAGAGCGGATCGAGGCCGAGGATTTCGCAGACGCCCTTGACCTCGTCGCGCAGCGGCAGCGCCGTCTCCTCGATCTCGATGCCGACGCCGGCGGCTTCGGCCATCTCGTTGAGGGCCGAAGCGAGCCCGCCGCGGGTCGCATCCCGGGCGGCACGCAGATTGGGCGCGGCGGCGATCACCGCTTCCATCAGACCGTTCAGCGACCGGCAGTCGGAGGGAATGTCCGTCGTCAGCGCCATGTCGCCCCGCGCCGCCAGGATCGCCGCGCCGTGGTCGCCCAGCACGCCGTTCACGATGGCGACGTCGCCGGCCCGGATGCGGCTGGCCGCCAGGCTGCGGCCCGGCGGAATGACGCCGACGCCGGCGGTGGTGACAAAGAGCTTGTCCGCCGAACCCTTGCCGACGACCTTGGTGTCGCCGGTGACGATGGCCGTGCCGGCCTCTTCTGCCGCCCGACGCATGGAGGCGGCGATGCGCCGCAGCAGCGCCACTTCCACCCCCTCCTCGATGATGAAGGAGGCGGAGAGCCAGAGCGGCCGCGCGCCGCCGACCGCCAGGTCGTTCACCGTGCCGCAGACGGCGATGGTGCCGATATCGCCGCCGGGAAACTCGACGGGATCGACCACGAAGCTGTCGGTGGTGAAGGCAAGCTGGGCGCCGGGCTCTGCGAAGGCCGCCGAGGTCAGGCGCGCCTGATCCTCCATCTCACCCATCTCCGGATTGCGGAAGGCGGCGACGAAGACGTCTTCGATGAGATCGCGCATGGCCTTGCCGCCGCCACCGTGGGCCAAGGTGACCCGCTCGGCACGCAAGCGCCCCGCCGGCGGATTGGCAGGAGTGATCACGTTCATTCCGCCGCCTCCACCGGAGCCCGCTGCCGCGCGCCCCCGCCGTACTGATAATAGGCCGCGCAGGCGCCCTCGCTGGAAACCATCAGCGCGCCCATCGGCGTTTCCGGCGTACAGGCCTTACCAAAGACCTTGCACTGCCAGGGTTTGATGACGCCCTTCAGAACCTCGCCGCACTGGCAGGACTTGGGATCGGCGATCTTCACCTGCGGCAGCGGGAAGCGGCGCTCCGCATCGAAGCGCGCATAGGCCTCGCGGATACGCATGCCCGAATGATCGATGGAGCCGAGGCCGCGCCACTCGAAGAACTCGCGCAGTTCGAAAACGCGGGCGACGGCCTCCAGCGCCTGGCGATTGCCGTCGCTGGGCACGATGCGGTCGTACTGGTTCTCCACTGCGCAGCGCCCCTCGGCGAACTGCTTCAACAGCATCCAGAGCGCATGAAGGATGTCCAGCGGCTCGAAGCCGGCGATCACCACCGGGCGCTTGTAGTGGCGGGCGATGAAGTCGTAGGGCTGGTTGCCGATCACCATGGACACGTGGCCCGGCCCCAGGAAACCGTCGATCCGCAGATCCGGCGAATCGAGGATCGCCTTGATGGTGGGGATGATGGTGATGTGGTTGCAGAAGAGGGAGAAGTTCTCGATGCCCTCCGCCTCGGCCTGCAGCACGGTGAGCGCGGTGCTGGGCATGGTGGTCTCGAAACCGAGGGCGAAGAACACCACCTCGCGCTCCGGGTTGTCGCGGGCCAGCGCCAGCGCATCCAGCGGCGAATAGACCATGCGCACGTCGGCGCCCTCGGCCTTGGCCTGGAGCAGGCTTTTCTTGGAGCCCGGCACCCGCATGGCATCGCCGAAGGTGGTGAAGATCACCTCCGGCCGTTCGGCCAGCGCCACGCAGTCGTCGACCCGGCCCATGGGCAGCACGCAGACCGGGCAGCCGGGACCGTGCACCAGCTCGATCTTTTCCGGCAGCATGGCTTCCAGGCCGTAGCGGAAGATCGAGTGCGTATGGCCGCCGCAGACCTCCATCACCTGGAGGGGTTTGCCGTCGCGGGTCTCGATCCGCGCGGCCAGGGCCTCGATCTCGCGGAACAGCGCCTTGGCCTTCTCCGGGTCGCGGAACTCGTCGACATACTTCATGGCATCAGCCTTTCGCCTCGGACGCGCCCGCATCCGCAAGGCCGCCGCGGCTGTCGGCCAGCAGGGTGTGCACGAGGTCCCAGAGAATGTGATAGATGGCGACGTGGCATTCCTGGATGCGGTGGATGCTGTCGGTCTCGACGACCAGACAGTGATCCAGGGCGCCGCCGCGCGCCATGGCGCCGCCCTCCATCCCGGCCAGTCCGATGGTGGTGATGCCCATGTCCCTTGCCTTCTCGAAGGCGGCCATGAGGTTGGCCGAGTTGCCGCTGGTGGAGACGCCGATCAGGCCGTCGCCGGCCCGGCCGTGGGCGACGATCTGGCGCAGGTAGATGTGCTCGAAGCCGACGTCGTTGCCGACGGCGGTCATCATCGCAATGTCTGCAGTCAGGTTCTTCGCCGGCAGCGCGGGACGGCCGGCGGTCACCGGATGCTGAAACTCCACGGCGATGTGGGCGGCATCGCAGGCAGAGCCACCGTTGCCCATGGTGAACAGCCGCCCGCCGTTGCGGTAGACCGCGGCGATGGCCTGGGCGACGGCGACGATCTTTTCGGCGTTCTGCGCGAAGAACTGCCGCTTGGTCTCCACCGAGTGATCGGCCTTCTGGCGCAGCGATTCGACAAGCCCGGCTTCGACCGCCGCCGCGTCCTGCCCGGCGCCGTAGAGGAAAGGATAGAGGCCTTCCAGCGCGCTCTTGCCGCTCATGCTCCTGCCCTCCGTCTCGTTCTTCGGGACAAAGGCTTCATGCCTTGCCGGAGGCGCGCATCGCCGCCAGCTCTTCCTGCACCTCGCCCAGTTCGGCAAGGATCGCCAGGGTCTCGGCCGCCTGGTCCTCGTCGATGCGGCTCATGGCAAAGCCCACGTGCACCAGCACCCAATCGCCGACGCAGGCCTCCAGCGGATGCTCCTCGTCGACGATGCAGGCCAAGTTGACCTGCCGCCCGACGCCGGCGACCTCCACGAGGCCGAGCTTGCGCTCGGCGTCGGTGATCTCGACGATCCTACCGGGGATCCCCAAGCACATGTCTCTCTCCTGCTTCGTGGCGCGGATCGCCTTGTTCTTGTGCCAGCGCCACGACCGCCTGGCCAAGCGCCAGGCCGCCGTCGTTGGCCGGCACCTTCTCATGACTGAGCACGGTGAAGCCTCGCTGCTCCAGCCCCTCGTGGACCAGTTTGAAAAGCGTGGCATTCTGGAAACAGCCGCCGCTCAGCGCGACGGTGGAAAAGCGGTTTGCGTCTCCCGCCAAACCACCGGATAGCCGCGCGGCCATGGCGACGATGGCCCTCGCCAGGCCGCGATGAAAGCGTGCCGCGATCACGCCCACCGGCGTCTTCAGGTGCAGATCGCCCAGCAACGCGCGCCAGACGGCGAGAGGCTCGATATAGGGCTTGCCCTTGCCGCCGAGCAATGGAATCGCGAAGGGATAGGCGAGATCCTCCGCCTCCTCCAGCGCCGCCGGGTCGATGGCCGCCTCGAAGCGCATCGCCGCCTCGCCCTCGTAGGCCTGGGCCTCCCACGCCAAGCCGCAGAGCGCCGCCGCGGCGTCGAAGAGCCGCCCGCAGGAGGACGACAGAGGGGAATTCAGACCCTTGGCGATCATGGCATCGAGGGTCGCACGGGGGGCGGCCTCCAGCCGTTGATGGAGATCAAGCCGGGCGAAGTTCATGGCGAACTCGGCCCAACCCATCTCCGCCATCAGGTGGGCATAGGCATTGCGCCAGGGCTCGCGCACCGCGGCGCTGCCGCCCGGCAGGGCGACCGGCTTCAGGAACCCGAGGCGCTCGTAGCCGCGGTAGTCGCAGGCCAGGAACTCGCCGCCCCAGACCGTCCCGTCGGCACCGTAACCGAGGCCGTCCATGGCGATGCCCAGAACCGGGCCCCTCCCCTTTTGGCCGCCCTCCAGCGGCCAGCCGTTTTCGGCCAGGCAGGCGGCGATATGGGCATGGTGGTGCTGCACCTCGACCAGCGGCAGCCGCTTCTCTTCCGCCAGCGCCTGACCACGCTTGGTCGAGAGGTAGTCCGGGTGACAGTCGACGGCGATCATCTCCGGCGCCGGTTCGAAGAGCTCTTCGTAAAGACGCAGATTGTGGCTGACGTCCGCGGCGGTCGCGGCGTCCTCCAGGTCGCCCATGTGCTGGCTGAGGATCGCCTGGCCGTCCTTCACCAGACAGAAGGTGTTCTTCAGTTCACCGCCGAGCGCCAGCACCTGCCGGTCGCGGGCGAAGCCTTCCGGCAGGGCGATGGGGGCCGGCGCATAGCCGCGGGCGCGGCGCAGCAGGCGCGGACGGCCGAGGTCGAGACGGACGACGGAATCGTCGATTCGATTGGCGATCCCACGGTCGTGCATCAGGGCGAAGTCGGCGACCGCCGCCAGCTCCGCCCGCGCTTCGTCGTTGTCCGTGCACTGCGGCCGGCCGGAGAGGTTGCCGCTGGTCATGACCACCGGGCGCGTCATGCGGCGCAGCAGCAGGTGATGCAGCGGCGTGTAGGGCAGCATGAAGCCGACCCGGTCGAGGCCCGGGGCCACGGCCTCCGGCAACGCTTCGCCCGTCGCTTTCAGCAACACGATGGGGGCTGCCGGGCTGTTCAGCAGCGCTTCCTCGGCCGCCGTCACTGTGCAGTAGCGGCGGATGACCTCGACATCGCGGGCCATCAGCGCGAAGGCCTTGCCGCGGCGGCGCTTGCGCGCCCTGAGACGCTCGACCACCGCGGCCTTGGTGGCATCGCAGGCCAGGTGGAAGCCGCCGATGCCCTTCACCGCGACGATGTGGCCCATCATCAGCATGCCGCCGGCGGCATCGACATCGTCGAGCATGGAAAAGGCTTCGTGGTTCACGGCGCCGCCGCCCAGGTGTTCGATCCAGGCGCGCGGCCCGCAGCGGTGGCAGGCCACGGGCTGGGCGTGAAAGCGCCGGTCCACCGGGTCTTCGTACTCGCCCCGGCAGTCCGGGCAGAGCGCGAAGGCGGCCATGGTGGTCTTTTCGCGGTCGTAGGGCGCCCCCTCGACGATGGAAAAGCGCGGCCCGCAGTTGGTGCAGTTGGCAAAGGCATAGCGGTAGCGGCGGTCGAAGGGGTCGCGGATCTCCGCCAGGCAGTCCGGGCAGGTTGCCGCATCGGGTGTGACGGCGGCGCGCATCATACCGGCTGAGGAGGCGGCGATCCGAAAGGCCTCGGGGGCCGGAACGTCCGCCGGCACATCCAGGGGCCGGCGCTCCAGCCCATCGATGCGGGCCAGGGCCGGCGCCTCCGCGCGCAGCCGCTCGGCGAAGCGGTCGAGCGCCGCGCCCCAGAGGCGGATCTCGACGCCCTCGCCCGTGTTGCGGACATCGCCGGTCAGACCCAGCTCGGTGGCGATGCGCCAGACCGTCGGCCGGAAGCCGACGCCCTGGACCTGGCCGCGCACCGTGATGGCCTCGCCCTTCACGACGCGAGGTCCCAGAGCAGTACGCGGTTGTTGCCGCTGTCCGCAATGGCGACCTGCCGCCCCAGGGCGGAGAGCCCGTAAGGCCAGCAGAGCGTGTCGCGGGCCGGCAAGCCCCAGGCGTTGTCGCCTTTGGAGGCAAAGTCCGGCTGCCCGGTGAGGCGCTCGGCAGGCGCCGTCATCGCCGGCCGGCTCCAGCCGAGCAGGCGCGAATTCGCGGTATCGGCGGCGATCAGCAGGCCGCCGGCCACGGTCACCGCATAGGGCATGTTCACAGCCGCAGCATCGGGATAATAGGCGCCCATGTTGTGGTCACAAGCGGTGAAGTCTGCCTGCCCCAGCAGCCGCCCGCAAGGTTCGGCGGAGCGCGGCGGCAGGCCGTCCCAGAGCATGATGCGGTTGTTGCCGGCATCGGAAACCGCAAGGTGGCCCTGCCAGAAGGCGATGCCGTGAGGCCAGCGCATGCCCATGGCGCCGACCGGGCCGCCCGCGTTCTCGTCCCGCGTCACAAAGTCGCGCTGTCCAAGAACCCGGTCGGCCGGCTGGCCGCTGTGCTCCGGGTTCTCCCAGATCAGGACCCGCCGGTTGCCTGAATCGGCGACCAGCAGCCGCCCGTCGAGGTCCGCCACGCCATAGGGCCAGTGCAGGGTAGCGGCGTCCGGCTGGTCGGCGCCGCGGTTGGCCAGCATGCCGGCCGGACCGTCCTGGCCGAGTACGATGTCGGCGGGCTGATGGGAGTCCCGCGGCGTCTCGCGCCACAGCAGCACGCGATGGTTCCAGGCATCGGCGACCGCCAGGCCCGCCCCCCAGGCGCAGAGGCCGGTGGGCACGTTCAGGGTATCGGCGCCGGCGGCCCCCTTGGCATTGCGCCCCTCGCGACCGAAGTCCGGCTGGCCGATCACGAAGTCGGCCGGCGCGTTGTCCGCTCTGGGGGCCCGCCGCCAGCCGAGCAGACGGTGATGGCCGGTATCGGCAACCCACAGCGATCCGTCCGGATGCAGGCAGACCCCGCGGGGGCCGAAGAGCACGCTGGGCGAGGGTTCGATCGGCGCCGCCAGAGCCTCGGCAGTCCAGCCGAGGACCACCCGCGGGCCGGCCGGGTCCAGCAGCGGCGCCCCTGCGGTCACGCTCCCCGGTGCCTTCACCGGCTCGAAAGAGGGGGAGATCGCGACCCGCATCGCCTCACTCCGCCAGATGGACTTCGATGCGCTCGCCCACCACCCGCACGCCCTGCGGCTGGAGCTGCACTTCCGGCGCCGTCAGGCACTCGCCGCTTTCCAGCGAATACTGAAAGGCATGATAGGGACAGGTGATCAGGCCATCGGCAATCTCGCCGCCGTCCAGCGGCATGCCCATATGCGCGCAGGCGTTCTCGAAGCAGGTCACCTTATCGCCGAAGCGCGAGAGCAGCAGGGAATGGCCGGCGACCTCGACCACCTTGGTCGCGCCGTCCGGCAATTCGGTCAGAACCGCCGCCGCCCGCCAGCCGTCGGTCTGCTGCGCCGCAAAGGGCGAGGTGAAGTGCACCGCCTCGGCGCTGCCGCCGCCCAGGCCCTTGGCCTGCTTCACCTCGGCGATCTCCGGCACGTTGTCCTGGATGGCCTTCTTGACCCCGGCATAGAAGGTCAGCATGGAGGCCGGACAGCCATCGCAGGCACCGAGGAAACGCACCTCGGCCAGGGGCGGCTCGACACGCACCAGTTCGACATCGCCGCCGTGGCCGGCGAGGGTCGGGCGGATGGTGTCGAGGGCGGCGTCGACCCGCTCGAACAGCGACGGCTTCAGAATCCCGTGACGCCGCAAGACGGCATAGACGACCTCGTCCGCCGCCGCATCGCGCAGCGCCGCCGCCATGCCGGGGACCGCTTTCAGGGCACGGATGAGCCGGCGGAAGGCTTCGGCATTCAGGTCGTCGATGGCCCGCGACCGCGCCAGCGCGGCATTGCGATGCGCCTCCGGCCAGTCTGCGGCCAGCGTCTCCAACGCCGCGATGTCCTGAAGCATGGCTTCCAGGCTGCGCTCGGCGCCTTCCTCGGCACTCTGTTCGGCGGTCCGGGCCATGGTCTCCTACGCGTACTTCAGGTCTTTGAAGAGGATCGGCTGCAGCACGCCGGAGACCGCGCCCCCGGCAACCGCGGCCACCCACATGGGCGCGAAGAGACCGACCACAACCACCACTGCGGCGCCGCTGCCGGCACCGATGGCGATCTGGCGCATGACCTTCGCATTGTCCTTGAACAGCTTGCCGGCGAAGAGAAGCTTCGCGGAATCGATTGCCGTGCTCAGCATGGTCTCCTCCTCACAGCAGCAGCAGAATGATCAAGCCCAGCAGCACGCCGACCGAGCCTGAGAGGAATCCGTAGAGCGAGCCCATATAGGCGGCGAGTTCGTTGCCGATCGCTTCCCCGCCGACGCGCACGCCGGAAAGCGCGCCCGCCACCATGGCCGCCGCGATGCCGGCGACCAGCGAAACGATCAGAAATGCGATGACCATGTCTTATCCTCTTTTCTGAATGGGCCTCTTGTCCGAATGGGCCTCTGGTTCGAATGGGCTGGACGGGACCGCGCGGGCACCCGGCTAGGCGCCGTTGGCCCGCAGGCTTTCGGGCTCCGTTTCGCCGGCAAGTTCGGCAATGGCGAGCTGCAGGGTCGTCGATTTCTCGCCCTCGCCGAGGTCCTGGAAGATGGCCATGGCCTCGCGGTAGAGCGCGATGGCGGCGGCGCAGTTGTGCGCATTGCCGGCCGCTGGATCAGCCGGATCATCCGGCAGGTTGGCCAGGCAGTTGGCTTTGTTGGCGATGGTGTTTGCATACTCACCCGGCGCGGTGCGTGCGCTGCGCACCTTCAGAGCCTCGTCGTAAGCCTCCAGCGCGCGCAGGCCGTTCTCGACGCGGTGGCTGGAAGACACGTACTGCAGCGCATTGCCGAGGTTGTTCTGCAGCATCGCGTATTCGGACGGATGGTCGATGAGGCTCACGACCGAAAGACCCTCTTCAAAGGCTTGGACGGCCAGGGCCTCGCGCATCTTGCCCCGCTCGTCGGTGAAGGGAATGGAGAGAAAGGCCGTCGCCAGGTTGTTCTGCAGAATGGCGAATTCCTTGGGGAAGCGCTGACGGTCGAAGGTGCGCAGGGCGCGCTGATAGGCGCCGATCGCATCCTGGATGCGCGCCATCTGCGCGCCCGCCAGGTTCTGCAGCGCGAGGCCCAGGTTCATCTCCGCTTCGGCCACCTCTTCCGCCGCGCCCTCGGCCCGCAAGGTCTCGAGCGCGGCCTCGAAAGTATCGCGCGCCGCGGCGATGGTCTCCGCCCCCTCGGCCGGAAAGGCCAGCAGCGCGGTGCCTCGGCGTGCGCGGATCCGCGCCGCCAGCAGCGCCTGCTCGGGCGGGCAGAGGTCCAGGGCCAGGGCATAGAGCTGTAGCGCCGCTTCCAGGTCTTCGGCCGCCTGCGGCTTCTGCTGCAGACCCATGGCGACCTCCATGAGCATCTCGGCCTTCTCTTCGGGTGTCGCCTCCGCCTCTTCGACAACCCGCAAGGCGGCTTTCACCTGATCTTCCGTGCGGCTGCGTGCGGTCATGCCCCGTTTCCTCCCGGTTTTCTTGGATGGCGCAGCCGGGTCAAGGCCGCAAAACCATCTTTTCAGATAGTAAAGCTGCCTTGCAAAAAACTGTCTACTTCTTTTTTGGTTTGCAAACTTAGTTTGCAGTTGCCATCGACGGCAGGTCGACAACCAAGGCGCCGTGGCTCGCCGACCAGCGGGCGGCCAGACCCTCCGCAGACCAGTCACCCAGGCCGTTGGCGTGGAAGACATCGGGCGCCGTGGCGACCCGATCGCCGGCGGCATTGCGGACCTTCAGCAGGCAGCCGCCGGCGGCCATGCGATGGACCGGCAGGACCTGCAGCCCGCCCTCGCGGATCAGGACGATCACCGCGTCGATGCCGGGGAAGTAACGCTCGACGACCGCCGCCGAAAGGTAGACGGCACCGGCACGGACATCGACGGTGGCGCCCATGGCCGGCGTCATCCCGCCTCAGGGGTGCGGGCGAGACTAGAACCGGCGAGCCGGGCAATCCGGTCGGCGACGCGGCGCGCCGCCGCCTCGACCGCCGGGCTGAGTTCCAGACCCAGGTCCAGGCGCTCCGCCTCCACCAGGAAGACCGTCACATCGGATGGAAAGGCCTCGCCGTAGATCCTGCGCCCGGCGTAGAGGGCATGATCCCAGCGGAAGTCGTGCAGGTTCAGGCTTTGCGGCGGCGGCGCCATGAGCGCGTCGCCGGGGACCTCATAGACCGCACCGGGCGCGGCCTCCGGCGCCCGCGCGTCCACGATAATCAGCCGCTTGGCACCCCGGGCGCTGTACATCACGCCCATGCCGTCGGTGCCCGCATCCAGGACCGCCACGCCGCGCGGCAGAGGCGCCTCCCGCAACAGCGCGATCACCCTGGGGCCAACGCCGTCGTCGCTGCGGTTGGTATTGCCGCAGCCGATCACCGCCAGCTCGAGCGCTGTCTTCTCGGGCAGGGCTTCCGGGGACACGCTCATATCCGCCACAACCGGCAGGACCACTGCGGCTCCACCGGGATCATCAGCTCGGGCAGTTCGCAGAAACGCCGGTGCACCAGGTAGTACATGCAGGTCTCGCAGGGCTGCTCGATCTCGTCGGCCTCGATCGTGTGGTCGGTCACGCCGGCAATGGTGAGCTTGGCGTCGAGGTCCTCCGGCGTTGCGTGCTGCAGACGGGCGACGATCTCGTTCACCATCTCCGAGGTCTCGGCCCGCGGCCAGGCTTCGGTTTCGAGGCCCGCTTTCAGCCGCGCCGCGATTTCCGCACGCAGGCGCTCGTCGGCGGCGGCATCGACCGGCGGCGCGGATGCAGTCTCGCTCATCGCGGCCTCCGCGCCCGCTTCACGATCAGATCCGCCACAGCCGGCACCACCAGTCGGGTTCAGCCGGCAGGCTGAGCTCCGGCAGGTCGCACCAGCGCTTGTGGACGAGGTAGTACATGCATTCCTGACAGCGCATTTCCTCTTCGCCGTAAGGCTTCAGCAACCAGCCGCTGATCACCAGTTTTTCGCGCAGCTGGTCGGCGCTCAGCGGCCGCAGCTCGTCGAGAAGGGCTGCGAACTCCTTGTCGGTCTCCGGAAAGGGCTCGACCTTGGTCTTCAGCCCTTCGTTCATCTGGTCTTCGATCATCCGCAACAGGGTGGCGTGATCGGCTTCGCCCGGCGCGACGCCGTAGCGTGCGATATAGGCCTCCCGTTCGGCGGTCTCCTGATCCTTTGTGGCAGCCTGCGTCATCCGCCCCTTCCCCAGTTTGCCATTTTTTATCGTTGTTTCTTGTTATCGTTATTGTTGACGGAAAGGGGGTGGCAAGCCACCCCCCAATCGCCGTCTTGGGCTTAGGCAGTGCGGAAGCGTGCCAGTTCGTCTCCTGTTTTGGCGTCGTGGGCGTGCACGGTGCAGACAAGGCAGGAGTCGTAGGACCGGCAGACATGGCCGACCTCCACCGGGTCCGCCGCGCTCTTGATCGGCGTGCCGATCAGCGCCTCCTCGATCGGCCCGCGCTCGCCGTCCGAGGCACGGGGCCCGACATTCCAGGTGGTCGGGGCGATGATCTGGTAGTTCCGGATCTTGCCGTCGCGCACGTCGATCCAATGACAGAGCGCGCCGCGGATCGCCTCGGTGGCACCCCAGCCCTGGCCATCCTTCTCGGTCGGCTTGATGTACCACTCGTCGTTCAACTTGAACTCGCGCAGGATGCGTTCGGCCTCCCGATAGAGCTTGCAGAGCTCGTGCATGCGCGCGAAGTGCCGCAGCTGGATCGAGGCACCGCCCATCTTGCGGTACATGTCGAGGATCAGCGGATCGCTGTGCTGCCAGTCCTCGCCGTGGGAGCCGCCGGCGATGAGCTGGCGGGCCAGGGGTCCGGCCTCCAGGCGGCCGTTCTCGGCATGGCGCACGGCGGTGCACCAAGAGTACTTGCCCTCCGGATCCACCGGGTTCTTGCCGACCGGGTTGGTCACGCGGTCGAAGGGATGGGTCTCGCCCGTCTCGTCGTACCAGGCATGGGTCATATCCTCGCGGGCATGGATCTGGTCCATCGCCTTGAAGCTGTCGCTGGCGCCGTCGTAGACGCCCGACTTCATGATGACGGCCCCGTTGCGCCCCTCGATGGTCGGGTTCTGGTACCTGTCCTCATGCGGCAGATAGCCCCAGGAGATGAACTTGCCGTGCCCCTTGCCATAGTTCTGCAGGCCGATCTCCATCCCCATGCGCCAATAGAGGCCGAGGTCGGAGTTGGCATGCTCCGGGCGCTCGTCCAACCAGGCCATGAAGTCGTCGTAGGACCTGATTTCCTCGTAGCGCTCCATGGAGCAGCCGAACCACAGCGGCTCGATCCAGTTGCGCCGGAAGTGCTCCAGGATCGACCAGGCGCGGGTGACGTCGGTCAGTGTCGGCGAACACATCACGCCGCCCGGCACCATGTAGGACGAATGCGGCCACTGGCCGCCCATCAGCGCGTAGATCTCTACCGGTCGGCCGGAGATCGTCACACCCGCCTCGTAGGAGGTTCCGGTGAAGGGCGAGTAGCGTTTCACCGCCTCTTCGAAGAACTGGCTAGAAGCATAGTTCTTGTTGGTGAAGTCGATCATGAAGAGGCCGTAGTGATGGCGCGGCAGCGACTGGAGCGATTCAACCAACTGGCCGAGGTTGCGGGCCAGGATGGCGTTGCGCGGCACCGTCGTGCCCCAGGCGGTATCGAGGGCCCAGGCGGCGCAGGTGAGGTGCGAGGCGCCGCAGATGCCGCAGGCGCGCGGCGTCACCACGAGACCCGCCTGCGGGTCCTTGTCGCGCAGAATGACCTCAAAACCGCGGAACAGCTCGGCATGGGTCCAGGCGTTGGTGACGACGCCGTTTTCGATGTCGACTCGGACATCCAGGTCGCCTTCGACCCGCCCGACCGGCGAGATGTCCAGGGTTTGAACGGCTGCAGACATAGTAAGTCCTCCCAGATGTCGTTCTTCAGACGACGAAGATGTCTTCTTCGGCCCAGGCGGGGGCGGCGCCCTTCGCTGCGGCAGTGAGTTTCACGTAGCCCTTCTTGTCGACGCCGGCGGGCAGGTCCTTGGGAACGCCCATGACTGTCTGGGTCTTGAAGACCGTGCCGGGGGCAAGATCGAAGAAGGGGAACTCCGGCTCCGTACAGCCGAGGCAGGGCATGCCCGCCCGGGTCTTGGACGACACCCGGTTCCAGAGAATGCGGTTGCAGGGACTGTGGGTCATCGGGCCGCGGCAGCCGAGGTCATAGAACAGGCAGCCCTTGCGCTGGCCGAAGGCGGTGGCCGAGACCTTGTAGGCGAAGTGCATATTCCGGGTGCAGCCGGTCTGGGTGAAGCTGGAGAAGAAGGTCTTCGGCCGCTGGAACTCGTCGAGCGAGAGGTCGCCGGCCCGCCCGGTGGCAACGGCCACCAGGATCTGCGTGACCCAGTCGGGATGGGCCGGGCAGCCGGGAATGTTGATGACGGGCAGGCCGGCCTTGGAAGTGAAGCTGGCCCCGAGAGCGCCGCCGTGTTCGCGTTTGAGAAACTGCAGGCCCTGGCTTTCGGAAGGGTTCGGCGCGGTGGCCGGAATGCCGCCCCAGGTCGCGCAGTCGCCGATGGCGACGACGAACTGGGCGGCGGCGGAAAGCTCTTTCACCCACTCCTTCATCGCGCGGCCGCAGAAGCGGTTCCACTCGCCGGTGCCGTCCGGGGCGTTCACCACCGTGCCTTCGAAGACGAAGATGTCGAGCTGGATCTCGCCGGAGATGCACTTCTCCAGGATGGCCTTCACGTCGTCGCCGAGTTCCAGACCCAGCGAGGGCTGCCAGAGAACGTTGATGCCGAAGTCGGTCACCAGATCGCAGGCGCTGGGTTCCTCGGCGTTGAGAAACGACATGGTATTGCCGGAACAGGCCCCGCCCTGGAGCCACAACAGATTGGCCATTCTTTTCCTCCCGTGCTTCGCCGTACCGCCGCACGCCGACCTTTGCGCGCGGCGTTTTTCACTGCGGGCCGTCGCAGACCCTTAAGGCCTCGTTAAGCAAGGGATATGCCAAGCTGTTCTTCCCGATGCTTTGCGCGGAAAATCAAACCGCTACCGCGGCGCACCAACAAGCGGGCGCTGATGCATGGCAGGCCAGTGCAAAGAAACTTTGCTGGCAGCGCTGAAAAGCTGCTTTGCAGTCGGGAGGGTCTTTTTTGGCTGCGCGGCGCTTCAGGAGTCAGCCGTGGCGGTTGCCGCAGACCGGACACTCGGACTCCAGGAAGTAGCTCCACCAGATCCCCTTGCAACGGCTGCACCAGTGGCCCTTGGCGCTGCGGCCGGTGGCGTCGATCTGCCGCGACAGCGGCGTGAGGCCCAGGTCCTTCGGCGGCTCGTTCCCGCCGGCGCGCAGGCGGGAGAAGGGAAAGCGCACGACACGTGGATCATCCTCGCTCACCGGCTGCCCCCCTTCTCACCCAGCCCCTGGTTTGCCCTGGCCTCAGGCGTTCTGCAGACCGTAGCGCTTGATCTTGTTGGCAAGGCCGACACGCGACAGCCCCAGTTCGTCGGCCGCGCGGCTCTGGTTCCAGTGATGGCGCTGCAGCGAGGCGGTGACCGCCCGCTTCTCCAGCGTCTCGACCATCTGCTTCAGGCTGCTGCCGTCGGCCGGCAGGTCGAAGGCGTCGTCCCTGCGCACCGTCACCCGGTCAAACACCGGCGAGAGATGACGGGCGGCGATGTAGCCGCCCTGTTCGGCCACCGCCACCATGCGCCGGATCTCCGTCTCAAGCTCCCGCACGTTGCCGGGAAAGGCGTAGGCCTCGAGCTTGGCCAGCACGTCCTTGGTGACGCCGACAACGCGGCGCCCGACGACGCCGGCGTACTTCTCGACAAAGAACTCGGTGAGCACCGGGATGTCCTCCGGCCGTTCGCGCAGCGCCGGAATGTGCAGCTCGAAGCCCTTCAGCCGGTAATAGAGATCGCGGCGGAACTCCCCCTTCTCCACCAGCTTCTCCAGCGGCCGGTTGCTGGCGGCGATAACCCGGACATCGGCATGGTAGAGGCGGTCGGCGCCCAGCGGCTTGACCTCGCCTTCCTGCAAAAAGCGCAGCAGGCTGACCTGGAAGCTCGGCGAGATTTCGGAAATCTCGTCCAGGAAGATCGTGCCGCCGTCGGCAGCCCGGAACAGGCCGAGGCGATCCGAGACGGCGCCGGTAAAGGCGCCGCGAAGATGACCGAAGAGCTCGGAGTGCAGGGTGTCGTCGGACATGCCGCCGCAGTTCTGCACATGCATCGGCGAGTTCATGCGCTTGGAATTGAAGTGAATGGCCCGGGCCAGCAGCTCCTTGCCGGTTCCGGTCTCCCCCTGGATCAGCACCGGCAGTTCGGTCTGGGCGGCCTGCTTGGCTTCGGCACAGAGCTCGGCCATTTTGGCGCTGACATAAACCAGCTTCTCGAACTGGGACCAGCCGCCCTTCACGGAGAACTCCTCGCGCTGGGCAAAGATGTCGTCGTCCATGGAAATCTTCAGTTCGCGCGACAGCACGCGGTGGCGGCGGGACAGCTCGCTCAGTTCCAGCGCCCGCTTGGCCAGGAGGCGAATGAGGTCGCGGGGCGCCGGCTTCATGACATAGAGATAGCTGGCCGCGCGCCGGGCAATCTCGGCACAGCGCTCCGCCGCGTCGGTGGAGCCGAACAGCAGGCGCGCCACGTGAGGATGGGAAATCCGCGCACTGACCAGCACATTGGCGGACTCGTCGCCGATCAGTTCGGCGTCGCAGATGATCAGGTGAGCCTGCAGTTCGTTCAGCCGGGCCGCCGCTTCCTGTTCGCTGCGGCAGTGGATCAGCCGGTAGTCCTGATCCGCGCCCAGGGCCTCCGTCGCCGTATCCAGAAAGTCGGCATCCGCGGAGACCAGGAGAACCGTGTGCTCTGTCTGCACTGCTAAGCTTCTTATCAATATGAAAAGGATGAATGCAGTCTACCCGGTGGGCGTTCGAGGTCAAGCCGGTCGGGAGCGAAGCGGGGCGGGGCGGATGCCGGCAACCGCTTGCACCGCCCCAGACGCTGTCAGGACGCGGCGGCGCCCGTCTTCATGGCCCCGGTCTTGATCCAGACGATCTCCGGCGAGGGCGCGAGGCGCGCGTGCAGCGGCAGCGCCGCCGCGCCGAGGACCGTGGCATCCCCGGCCAGGCGCGACTTCACCAGCCGCGGCGGGTTGGGCTGGCCGTTGAACCAGCCCTCCAGGTGCCAGCGGGTTCTGGCCAGAAGCTCGTCGAGCAGGACGTCCGGCAGACGCCCGCCGAGAACGATGGCGTCCGGGTCGAGAAGGAACTGCACCGAGGTCAGGGCAAAGCCGAGGGCTTCCGCCCCCTCGTCCAGCCAGTTGATCAGCTCCGGTTCACCCTGGCGGAACAGCGCCGTCAGGGACTCCGGGCCCTCGACGGAAAGGCCGGCGGCCTGCAGACGGCGGGTCAGGTTGTACATCGAGACCACGTGGGTCAGCCGCCCGCCGGCGGAAAACTCCTTGGTGCCCGTGGGCAGGGGCAGACGGCTCGCCTCGGCGACGTTGCGCGAGGCGCCGCGAAAGGGCTGGCCGTTTACGATCAGCCCGCCGCCGACCCCGGCGCCGATGTAGAGCAGGAAGAACGAGTTCCAGCCGCGCCCGGCGCCATAGAGCAGCTCGCCGAGGGCCGCGGCGTTGCCGTCGTTCTCGACCCAGGTTTCCAGCCCCGTCACCTCCGACAACAGGGCGCTGACATCCAGCCCGTGCCAGGCGGTGAAGTTAGCCGGCGCATGGATCCCTTCCTCGCCGCGGCGGAAACGGCCGGGAAAAGCGACGCCCATCCCCAGGATCCGCTCGCGCAGCGGCCCTAAGGGCGCCAGCAGCCGGTCGAGTTCGCCGCGGACAAGGTCGCAAGCCTGGTCCGGGGTCGGATAGTCCAGTTTCCGGGTCAGGCGCTCGCGCACGGTGCCGGAGAGGTCGACCAGGGCCATGGTCATGCTGTCGCGGTCCAGGTTCAGCCCGACCGCGCAGGCGCCGTCGGGGTCGACCTCGATCTCGACGGCCGGCTGGCCGCGGAACCCCTTGCGCCGCTCGCCGAGGCGGATGAGCCCCTGTTCGCGCAGGGCCGCCGTAATGGAGGAGATGGTCTGGGCCGTGAGGCCGGTCATGCGCGCCAGTTCCGCCCGTGTCGTGGGCCCATGCTGGCGCACCGCGTTGAAGATGACCCGCCGGTTGTAGTCCTTCGCCTGTTCGAGATTGGTGCCGACGTTCACGAAACAGGCATCCCAGTGCAACAAGTCCTTGATAAAGCGATCAAGAATCGAAGGCAGGAATCTAGTGGAAGGCCTCAAGGCGATCAAGTATATTAATTAATTCAAAATGAAATAATAAAAGGTTCATACGCAGGGATGCCTTCACCCGTAGAGTGACCTCATGGAGAGGTAAATGACCGTTGCTGCCCTCGGCTGCCGCATCAGGCGCCGTACGGCAGAGGCCGGGCATCCCTCGAGCCATTGTGTGCCGCAGGAACGACCCACGAGAGGGGGGTGTGAAGGATGAAACTCATCAAGTCGACCAAGATCGCGTTGCTTGCCGCCGCCGTGGCGCTGCCGACGGGCTTTTCTGCCGTCGAGGCCATGGCCGAAGAGGTCACCATCAAGCTGTGGTCCCGCGCCGACCGCTCCGGGCCGATGCGCGCGGGCAACATCGTCGGGGCCGCCCAGACCCTGAACAACATGCTGGCCGCCGCCGGCAGCGACATCAAAGTGACCGTCGAGGTTCACGAGAACAACGCCAAGGGCTTCGACGCCGACGCCCTGGACGTGATGAAAGCCTTCGCCGCCGACAAGGGCCCGGACATCTACGTCGCCGCGCACGAATGGATCGGCGCCTTCGTTGAGGCCGGCTATGCGATGAACATGGAACAGCACATCGCGGCCAACCCGGACTTCTACAGCGACATGATCCCGGTACTTTGGGAATCGGTGACATACAAGGGCCAGCGCTACGGCATTCCGCAGGACTCCGAGATCCGCATGTTCTTCTACAACAAGGAGATGCTGCGCAAGATCGGCAAGTCGGAGGACTTCATCGAAGGCCTGCCGGCCGCCGTCGAGGAGGGCCAGTTCACCCTCTACGACCTGGCCGATCTGGCCGCCGAGGTCGTGGAGAAGGGCGCGGCCAAGTACGGCTTCGTGCACCGCCCCAATGTCGGCCCGGACTTCCAGATGCTGATGGCCTCCTTCGGCATCGAGCTTTCGGACCCCGCCTCCGGCAAGCTGAAGATGGACGAGGCCAAGCTCGCCAACTTCTTTACCTGGCTGAAGTACGCCGTCGACAAGGGCGCCCTGCCGGAGAACATGACCTCCTGGTCCTGGGATTCGGTGCACCAGGCCTTCCGCGGGCGTGAGAGCTTCATGAAGTTCCACGGCATCTGGAACGTGCCGCATCAGCTCAAGATCATGAACCTGACCGAGGAAACCTACTTCAACGAGCTGGGCTGGCTGCACAGCCCGGCAGAGAAACAGGGCGGACGGCCCGCCAACCTGTCGCATCCGATCATCTACGTGGTGAGCGAAGAATCGGAGCACAAGGAACTGGCGGCCATGCTGGTGGCGCTGGCCTCCCAGCACGTCCCCAACACCAAACATGCGGTCTCCAGCGGTCACACGCCGATCAAGTTCGGCCAGGCCGCCATGCCCGAGTTCGTCGAGGACGGCTGGGCGCTCCGTGCCGGCGCGCGGCTGCTGCCTTACGCGACCTTCATGCCCAACCACGCGAAGATCGGCCCCTACAACGCCATCGTCTACAAGGGCATCCAGGGGGTCGAGACCGGCCGGATTTCGCCCGAGGACGGCGCGGCCTTCGTGGTTGAGGAACTGCAGGCCGAACTCGGCGACGACGTGATCATCGTCGGCGGAAGCTGAACCGAGCTAACGGCATCGCGCCGGCCGGGAAGATCCCGGCCGGCCGTTGCCGGCAGCTTTTCATCGAGCAATCGTTATGGCCAGCTTCGCGCCTGCTTCCGGTTTCGCCGCCTCCCAGCGCGCCCGCCAGACGGCGAATTTCGTCCTCTTCCTCGGGCCCGCACTGGTCCTTCTCGCGCTCTTCTTTGTCCTGCCGGTGATCGTCGACATCACCATCGCCTTCACCGACATGGGCCAGACCCTGCGGGTCAGCGAGTTCACGACCAAGAACTTCGAGCGCATGCTGGGCGGCGACCGCCGCCTCTCCGCGGCGCTGGGGCTGACGCTCATCTACGTGTTCTGCACCCTGGCGGTCTTCAACGTCACCTTCGGCCTGGTGCTGGCGCTCACCACCACCGCCATCCCGGACAGGGTCGGCAGCTTCTTCCGCGCCGTCTGGCTGCTGCCGCGGATGAGCCCCTCGGTGGTCTATGCCCTGCTCTGGGCCTGGGTGGTCGACCCGACCGAACGCGGCCTGCTCAACCAGTTCATCAACGGCGCCTTCGGCTTCGAAGTCTATGACATGATGAACGACCATCCGCTGATGCTGATCGTGCTGGCCAACGGCTTCATCGGCGCCTCCATGGGGATGATCATCTTCACCTCGGCCATCCGTTCGATCCCCGAGCATCTGTTCTACGCCGCGCGCGCCGACGGCGCCGGCGGCCTGCACATCGTCTGGCACGTCATCCTGCCGGCGATCCGCTGGCCGCTCTCTTTCATCACGGTCTATCAGACCCTCTCGCTGCTGGTGAGCTTCGAATACATCTGGCTGATCACCAACGGCGGCCCCTTCTTCGACACCACCGTCTATGCGCTCTACGTCTACCAGCGCGCCTTCGAGAACGGGCAGTACGCCTACGGCGCCGCCCTGGCCTTGGTCCTCGTGGTGATCGGCATCGCAGCCGCGCTCTTGATGTGGCGCTTCATGGACATGAAGCGCCTGCTGCAGCAGCCGCGCATCGAGGTCCAGTGACATGAGGATCCGGTGACATGGCGGTGCAGTGATATGGTGATGGCTAGCGCACTTTCGCAGACAGACTGGGACGAACTGGCGCGCCGTGCCCGGCGCCGGCGCCGGATCTCCCAGAGCGCGCTGATCGCCTTTCTGGTCGCCACCACCCTGCCGGTACTGCTGCCCTACTTCTGGATGGTCGCGATCTCCTTTTCCGCCAAGAGCGGCGGCATCGCCTCGACCATTCTCTGGCAGGCCGTCTCCATCCTGATCCCCGCCGTCATCGCCATCGCGCTGGTGCGCAGCTTCGCCGCCTCGCCGCGCACAAAGACCTGGGGCAGCCTCGGCATCGCCGCGCTGACCTGCGTTCTAATCGCGGTTCTGGTGGGGCCGCAGCTCCATCTCGACAACTACCGCTTCTTCTGGGTGCGCGACATTGTCGCCGAACTGCCCTCGCGCCAGGTCTCGACCGGTGTGGGCACGCAGTTTCCCAGCGTCTGGTCGGCCTTCGGCAACTCCCTGATCCTGGCGCTCAGCCAGACGGTCATCGTTTCCACCGTCTCCACCTTCGCCGGGTACTACCTCTCGCGCTTCTCTTTTCCCGGTCGGGCGGGCTTTCTGCAGAGCCTTCTGGTGCTGCACGCCTTCCCGGCGATGACCCTGATCATTCCGATCTTCCTGATCATGTATTGGGCGGGCCTGATCGACACCATCTTCGGCGTGCTGCTGGTGATCGTCACCCTGGAGCTGCCGTTCTCCATCTTCATCATGAAGGGCTTCTTCGACGCCGTGCCCTGGGACATCGAGATGAGCGCCATGGCCGACGGCGCCTCCCGCCGCCAGGCCTTTTTCCAGGTGGTGTTGCCACAGGTGCGGGTCGGGCTGATCGCAATCGCCGTCTTTTCCTTCATCAAGGGCTGGGAAGAGTACGTCTTCGTGCGCACCTTGCTCATCGAAAAATCCAACTGGATGATGAGCCTCTATCTGTTCTGGGTCGCCGACGACATCATGGGCGTGGACTACGGCATCGTCGCCGCGGTCGGGGTTTTCTACGTCCTGCCCAGCCTCTTCCTCTATCTTTTCTTCCAGAAGTACCTGACCCAGCTCAACATCGGCGGCGTGAAGGGGTAACCGCGCCATGGCACGGATCGAACTCAACAGCATCACCAAGGCCTGGGGCGACGTGGTCGCCGTGGAGCCGACCGACCTGACCATCGACGACGGCGAGTTCGTCGCCATCCTCGGTCCCTCGGGCTGCGGCAAGTCGACGACGCTGTTCATGCTGGCGGGCATCTACGCACCGACAGGCGGCGAGATGACCTTCGACGGCCACCTGGTCAACGAGGTGGAGGCCAAGGACCGCAACGTCGGCATCGTCTTTCAGTCTTACGCGCTCTACCCCCACATGACAGTGCGCGACAACATCGGCTTTCCTCTAAAGTTCAAGGACATGCCGAAGGACCGGGCGGCGGCGCTGGTCGAGGAAACCGCGCGGCTGGTGCAGGTGGAAGAACTGCTCGACCGCCGCCCCAGCCAGCTCTCCGGCGGCCAGCAGCAACGCGTGGCGCTGGCCCGGGCGCTGGTCAAGACCCCGCAGCTTCTGTTGCTGGACGAGCCGCTGTCCAACCTGGATGCGACGCTGCGGCTTTCCATGCGCACCGAGATCCGCGCCCTGCAGCAGCGCACCGCCATCACCACGATCCTGGTCACCCACGACCAGATCGAGGCGACCACCATGGCTGACCGCATCATCTGCATGTCCAAGGGCAGGGTCGAGCAGATCGGCACGCCGGAAGACCTCTACCGCCGCCCCGACAGCCTCTTCGTGGCCGCGTTCATCGGCGCCCCGCCGATCAACCTGCTGCCCGGCCGCGCCGCCGGCGGCGGCCTCACCGTCGGCCAGACGCGGCTGGCGCTGACGGGAGAGGCAGCAGGACAGACGGAAGGCGATGCCGTCCTGGGCTTGCGCCCCGAGCACCTGATCTTCGCCGAAAGCGGCATCCCCGGCCGCATCGACGGCATCGAACCCATGGGGCGCGAAGTGCTTTACCGCATCGACACGCCGCTCGGCGAACTGCGGGTGCTGGAGGGCAGCGCGGTGCCGAGCCACGGCGTCGGCGCGGCCGTTCACCTGAGGTTCTCGGCGGACGACAGCCTGGTCTTCGACGCCGCAAGCGAGCGGCGGATTGCGGAGGTCTGTGCGCACGCGCCAGCAGGCCACGACTCTATGGAACAGCGCCAGCATGCCTGACGAGGACCGCGCCCTTTCCCTTGCCGGTCCGCAGGCCGCCGAGCGTCTGTCCTATGACTGCGTGGCGGATCTGCAGGGACCGGACCTGGCGACCCGCAGAGGCTATCTGGCGCTGCCGCCCGACCCGCGCGAGCACGCGGCACTGTTCGATGGCTGGCCGCTGCTGCGCCAGCTCGAGGTGCGGGAGCCGCCGGCCACCAGCCCCCCGGCGCAAAGCCTGCGCGTCGTCTCCTGGAACGTTGAGCGGGGCAAGTACATCGAAGACTCCGGCGAATTGCTACGCCGTGTGAAGCCCGATGTCTGTCTGCTCACCGAACTCGATCTGGGTATGGCCCGCTCCGGCCAGCGCCACACGCTGCGCGATCTGGCGGACTACCTGGATCAGGGCTATGTCTTCGCGGTGGAGTTCATCGAACTGTCGCTGGGCGACGAACGCGAGCGTGTCTGGCACGAGGGGGAGGACAATGCCCGCGGCCTGCATGGCGGCGGCCTGCTGTCCCCCCATCTGCTACGGCGCCCGGCCCTGCTGCGGCTGGAAAACAGCGGCACCTGGTGGCAGAAGCGCTTTAAGGGAGAGGCGCGGATCGGCGGGCGCATGGCCGCACTGGCGACCTTGGACCTGGACCGAACGCCGATCACTCTGGCGGCGGTCCACTTCGAAAGTCATTCCGGCCCGGCGCATCGCGCGGAGCAGATGGACCTGCTGCTGGACGCCATCGAGGCCTACGCGCCTGGTGCGCCGGTGATCATCGGCGGCGATTTCAACACCAACACCCTGGAGCGGAGCGATCCTGCCTACCACAGCCTGCGCCGACGCCTCGCGGAGGAAACGCCGGAACGCTTTCTCCGCCCCGAGGCCTTCGAGCCGCTCTTCGAAGTGGCGCGTGCCCACGGCTACGACTGGACGTCCTGCAACCTGGAGGCTGCGCCGACAACCCGCACCCGCCCGGACGGAACGCCGGCACCGCCGCACATCAAGATCGACTGGTTTTTCACCCGCGGCCTTGTCGCCACAGACCCCGCCATCGTCGCGGCGGTCGACCGCCAGGGCGATGCGATCTCCGACCACGAAGCCCTTGCCGTTACCGTGAGCCTGCCATGAGAGTCGTCACCTACAACATTCAATACGGACTGGGCGAGGACGGCCGCTTCGACCTGGCGCGCATCGCCCGCGAGGTCGAGGGCGCCGACGTCATCGCTCTGCAGGAGGTGGAGCGCTTCTGGCAGCGCTCCGGCATGGTCGATCAGGCCGAAGAGCTGGCCCGGCTTCTCGGCGACTACCACTGGGTCTACGGCGCCAACCTCGATGTCGACGCCAGCTATCGGGCCAACGGCAGCGGCCTGGTGAATCGCCGCCGCCAGTTCGGCACCATGATTCTTTCGCGCTCGCCGATCCTCTCGTCGCGCAACTTTCCGTTGCCGAAGCGCGCATTGCTGAATCAGCACAGCATCCAACAAGGCCTTCTGGAGGCCGTCATCGCGCCGGCGGGCGGAGCTCCGGTTCGCTTTTACTCCGTGCACTTGAGTCATCTCTGCAGCGCCACGCGCCTGCCGCAGATCGACGCCATCCTGGCGATCCTCGAGCGCGCGCCGGCGGAGGGTGGCGCCTGGTGCGGCTCCCACCCGAACCCCGAGGCCGGCTGGACCGAAGGCGGGCCGCTGCCCATGCCACGGGAACTCGTGCTGGCCGGCGACCTCAACTTCGAGCCCGACTCGGTGGAATACGACCGCTTCCTCGGCCCCGATGCCGGACGCTACGGCCGCCTCTACAGCCCCGAAGGCCTGGTCGATGCCTGGGACATCGCCGGCAACGGCCGCAGCGATGCCTCGAGCCACCCCAACCATCCGGCACGCATCGACCACATCTTCGTGTCGGGAAGCCTCGCCGCGTGCGTGCGCCGCTGCTGGATCGACGAAGCGGCCAACGGCTCCGACCACCGGCCCGTCTGGATGGAGCTTGACTTCTAGCCAGCAGCCGCCGGCAGGCCGGTCACTGTTCAGGTGCGCCACCGCCCAGAATGTGTTCCATCAGGCCCAGGGCGACGCGGATCTGCATTTCCCGGCGCGCCGCCTCGTCGCGGATCCGCAGGACCGTCGCCCGGGCGCCGACGAAGTCTTTCCCGCGGAGTTGCGCCATGGCCACCGCCCCCAGGGCGAAGGCCTGATGGTCATCATCTGGAAGGGTTTCCGCCGTGGCCACTGCCATGTCGGCGTAGCCGGCGCGGGCCTGCATGGACGCAACGCCGCGCAGGGCATCGAAGCGATCTTCGGCATCGGCCAACTGCGAAACGGCACTCTGCGCTTCGGCCAGCAGGCGCCGGGCCTCATCATGATCGCCGGCGGCAGAGAGCTGCCCGGCAACCGCTTCCAAGGCCAGTGCTCGATGCCGGCCGGACTCGATCGCGCGCGCCGTCGCCAGGGCATCAGCCATCAGCTCCGTCGCCACCTGCGCCTCCACCACGCGCAACAAAACGCCCGCGCGACGCTTTTCATCGGCGTGCTGCCGGGCCGTCGCGACGGCCTCGTTCAGCAACGCGCGGGCATGCCCGCTTTCGCCATCTTTGGCAGCCGACCGCGCGACCAGTAGGAGAGCCTCGGCCCGCGTCGCATCACTGCCGATCCGCGCCGCCGCGGACTTGGCATTTCCGAGATCACCGCCATTTTCGAGGTCACTGGCGTTTGCCAAGGTCGCCGTCACCTCGTAGAGCCCGTTATCCCGGACAGCGTGATCGGCGACCTCCGCAGCGGTGTTGAACGCCCTTTCCACATGGCCCTGTGCCGCCTCGGCAATCGCCAGGCGCACGCGAATCAAGTCTCCCTGCCGCTGGTCCTTGGCAAGGTCCGCTCTCGCCCGGATCTCATCGAAGGCAGCGAGCGCAGCCTGCGCTTCGCCCGCCTTCGCATGAGCGCCGGCAATATGAATGAAGGCGCGTGCAGACTGCTCCAGGTCGCTGATGAGAATCGCATCGGCAAAGGCGCTGACGGGAAACCCGGCGCCGGCCTTACCCATGACAACCGTCAGCAGTGCCGAATCAAACCGCTCGGGATCGTCGATCCCCTGGGCGATCGCAGAGGCTGCGGCCAGGATCGCGAGGGTGCGATTCCGATCTCCGCCCGCCAGCACAAGCTGCGCCATCCGCCCGAGCGCGGCGACCCTGGCCTCCTCGTCTTCAATGCGTCTGACGGCGGCCAGAGCCGCCTCTACCTCACCGGCCCTCACCCGCAAGACTGCAAGGTCCGAGATGACAGCAGCACGAAGAGCGGGCCGTTGAATGCCGCCGATGATGGTGAAGGCGCCCTGCAGGTCGCCGGTCTTGGCGCGGGCATGGGCGATGTCCGCCAAGGCGTAGTCCCGGGTGTAGTCGGCCCCGATGGTCTCAGCAGTCGCGAGGGCGGCACCCACGTTGCCGAAGCGGGCCCGGGACCCGGCGATCGAGCGCAGCACATCGTCACGAAGAATTGGGTTTGCGATCCTGCGGACCGTCGTCGCCGCCCCTTCGATGTCGCGCCTGTCCAGTTGCTGAAAGGCGATGAAGCGCAGAGCCTTGGCGCGCTGATCCTCATCAGGGATCGCCGCGGCGGCGTCGAGCGCAGCAGCCATGTCGCCGAACTCGGCCAGCGCCATGGCTACCTGGCCCTGGACCCGCAGCCTGCGTCCTTCATCTCCGATCTCGCGCACCGAAGCCTCTACCAGACTGCGCAGCGTCTCGACGCAGTGCTGCCCCGGCTGCTGAAAGCAGTCGGGCGGCGCGCTGCGGGCCGCTGCCGGGCCCGCGCCCAGGAAGACGGCAAGCGCGAGCAGGAAAGGAAGGCCCGCCTGCCGAAGAGCCGTTGCGCAGGCCGGGTCCGTCATGGCTGCTCCGGCTTGGCAGCGAAATGAAGAGCCTCGGCACTGAAGCTGAGCACTGCGACCTTGGCTGCCCGGTCCTCAAGCACGTGCATTTTCGCCAGGGCCGCCTCCGCGTCGCCCGCCTTGGCGCCGGCAACCACCACGTCGCCTATGGTGACGGCGCGCAGCCGTTCATCGGCGATGGACGAGGCAACCGCCAGAGCACCGCGCAGGTCGCCGCTCTCGGCCTGGAAGCGGGCGAGGGTCGTTTGCGCAGAGGCACGCATTCCGGCATCCCCGATGTCTTCGACGTTGGTCAGCGCCACGGCGAAAAGCCCGGCCCGCGCCTCGCTGCCGGAGAGGTTGAGCAGCAGATTGTCGCGCGCGCCCGCCTCCAGCGAGTCCGCCTGCGCGCGGATCTCTGCGAACAGCGCCTCTGCCGTCGCTGCGTCGCCGGCCTGGGCGCGCAGCTCTGCGATGTGGCGCAGCAGGCTCCAGCGCAGATCGCCGTTCTTGAGCTGCCGGGCTGTCGCGATGGCGGCCTCCGACTCGCCCGACTGCGCCAGCGTGGTGGCGATGATGTTGAGCGCCGCGTCATTGACGATCGGGTCGCCAATGCGCTGCGCAGTCGCACGGGCCGAGGCGATGTAGCCTGCTTCCGCCTGCGCCGCGACGATGCGGTTGAGAGTCATATCGGCTGTGCGGGTATCGCCGTTGCAGTTTGCCCCCGCGACCGCCTCGTCGAAGACCGCGCGGGCAGAGTCCTCTGCACCCTCCGCGACCAGCATCAGGGCGAGGCCGCGCAGCGCCTCGGCGCGGCTGCAACCGTCGCCGACCAGCCGGATGGTGGAGAGTGCAGCCGCGGTGTCTCCCGCCTGCCCCTGCTCTGAGGCGATGCGGGTCAGCGCCCAGCTCTGATGTGCGCCGGCCGCGATGTCCCGCGCGGTTGCAAGCGCCGCCGCAAAGTCGCCGCCCCTGGCCTCCGCCACGGCAACATGCCCCAGCGCGGAAGCCCGCGCGTTGGGCTCGTCCAGCAAGGCAGCCGTGCCGCGGGCATCTTCGATGGCGCCGCGGTCGGCCTGACTGCGCGCTACGTAGCGGTAAAGGAAGTCGCGCTGACCCGGGTCGTCCGCCTCAGCCGCTATCGCCAGGGCGGCGGCGAAGTCACCACCATCGGCCTGCGCCATGGCGATCAGGCGTGAAGCCTCGGCACCAAGCGCGGCGTCCCCCAACCGTTCGGAGAGATCCAGGGCCTGCTTCAGCTCGCCGGCGGAAATCCGGGCAATGATAATCGCGCGCAGCGCGGTCGCCCGCAGGTCCGGGTCCCCGATTGCATCTGCCTCCGCCACCGCACCCTCCGCATCACCGGCAGCGGCCCGCGCTTCGATGATCCCGCTTGTGGCAACTGCCCTTGCGTCCGCATCCGTCAGATCCCGCGCCGTCTCGAGGGCGCCGGCCAGGTCGCCGGCCATTGCCTGGGAAACCGCGATCCTGGCGGTTTCGGAATCGCGCTGCCAAGTCTGGGAGAGCCCCTGGGCGGCCCTGCCGGCTCCAACATAATCCCCTGTCGAAAGCCGCGCGCCGAGAATCGTCAACAGCGCCGCTTCCCGGCTTTCCCTGTCGCCGATGGCGGCGGCAAGCACCTCGGCTTCCGCAAGCAGGACCGCTGTGCAGGCCGGCACGAGCTCATCACTGCAGGACTCCAGAGTCAGTGCGCCGGTCATGGCGTCATCAGTGGCTGCAGCGGGCTGCAGCATTGCGGTCATCACGGCGAGACCCGAGAGCAGGACGATTCCGCCCAGGTAACGTCGCTGCGTGTAAGCCATGTTCTGGCTCCTCCTGTCTCCGTCGATAACGGGCCGCGCCGGACTGCAAGGCCACGATGATCTCTTACTGCTGTTGCGGGGCTTCGGGCGCCGGGATCAGCATCGATCCGGCGGCAGCCAGGGCCAGCGCCCGCAGCCCGGCACTTTCCGCGCCCTCCGACAGAGCAATCGCATCCTCCACCTTGCCGCGGTCTTCGACTGCACTCAAAACCTGGTCCCAGGCAGAGGCCAGGGTCTGCGGATCGCCAATGGCGGCGATAATGGCAAGAGCTCCCTCGACATCGCCCTCGGCTGCAATGCGCGCCGCGACGAAGCTGGATGCCGTGGCGCGCACCTGGACGTCCGCTATGCTTTCCATGGCGTCTCTTGCAGCCGCGACGAACCCGGCCTCTGTCTTGCGAAGGACCAGCTCGCTGACCGCATAGTCGCGTTGCTGCGAATCCTCATGCTGCTCGGCCTGTGCGAGCGCCTCGGCAAAGAGTTCCTGAGCCGAAGAGTCGTTGCCGGCCTTCGCCTGGGCGACCGCAATGTAGCTCAGCATCCTGGTCCGGCTCTCCGGGTCCCCAACCTCGGAAGCGGTGGCCAGCGCGCGGTCCGGCTGCTCCGCGGCAACCTGCGCCGTGGCGATGTGGTAAAGCGAGGCGTCGCGAAGCTGCGGATCTTGGATCGCGCGGGCGACGGCCAAGGCCCCTTGCGGGTCGCCGAACTGGGCCTGAGCCGACGCAATCCGATGCAGAACGCTGACTTTGACCTGGGGGTCGTCAAGTCCCTCGGCGAGGCGCCGGGCCTCGGCGAAAGCCGCGCGGGCTGCCTCACCCTTGTCCTCCGACGCCAGCGCCGAGGCCACGTTGCTGAACGCAAAAGCCCGGTGCCTTGTGTCTTCGATCATCTCCAGGATGGCCCAGGCAGCGGCACTCTCGACACCCTCCGCCCTGCGCATGGCTATCACCCCCAGCGCCCAGGCACGGCGTTCGGCGTCCGGAATGCGCTGAGCGACCGCAACGGCGTCGTCAAAGGACCCAAGCTCCGCCGCGCCGGCCGCAACCATCGCCAGGGTTTGATTGCGCAGGGCCGCATCGCTGATCCGCGCGGCCGTTTCCAGCGCGTCCTCGGTAGTCGCCTGCTTTGCCTGGCGCGCGGCGATGTGGTGCAAAGCCGCGAAGCGTAGTCCTTCGATCGCAATGTCTTCCGTCAGAGTCATGGCCCGGGCGAAGGCGCCGGCATCGGCCATGACGCTGGCGACGGAGCCCAGTGCCGCCATGCGTGTCGAACCGTCTTGGATCTCTGCCACCGTTGTCAGGGCGCCTTCATAGTCACCGACCTGGGCCTGCCCCATGGCGATCACGCTCAGCATCCAGGCACGGTTCCCGGGGTCGCCGATCTCCGCCGCACTGTCCTTGGCCACCTCCGCTGCCGCCGGCAGCCCGCCTTCGCTTGCGACCTGAACGAGAGAGTTGATGCGCCTCTGCGGGTCCGCAATCGACCGCGCGGTCTCGACGGCGCCCGCCCCGTCCCCGCTGCGGGACTGCATCTCGACGATGAAAGCCAGGCGAAAATCACGCTCGCCAGGGTCTTCGATGCGCCCAAGCGCGGCACGCGCGGCAGCGAAGTCCCGGGCCCAGGCAAAGCCGCTGGCGACATCCTGCAAAAGCATGCTGCGCTGCGCCGGTTCCGCGATGGAGTCGAGCTCCGCCAGCGCCGCGGCCAAGAAAACTTTCGCGCATTCCGCCACCGGGGCTTCGCGGCACTCCGTGAGGCCGGGCTCCGGGCCCGCGGCGTCATCGGCCCGGGCTTCAGCGACCATGCCCGCGGTCAGGAGCGCAGCCGTGACGAGGCCCAGGACGCAGGGCGTCCGGCGGCGCAGCGTCATGGTGGGCGGTATCATTCCGGACTCTCTCATCGTTGCTCCATCTACAGCGAGGTACAAACGCACCACCCCGGCTGTGTCGCCTTCACTGCGCTGCGAGTTCAACGGCGATCGTGGCCAGCAGGCGCGCCCGCAGCGCGCCATCCTCGATCTCGCCAACCGCCGCGGACATGCCGGTGAAGTCACTTGCCTTCACCCGCGCCATGGCGATGGACCAGAGCGCCTCGAAGCGCGCAGTGGCGTCACCGACCGCCCGCGCCGTGGCGAGGGCCGCCGCGAGATCGCCGTCCTCGGCCTGCAGGCGGGCGATGTAGGCGGCCGCGCGGGCGCGGAGAGCGTCATCACCGATACGCCGAAGCTCGGCAAGCCCGGCCTCGACGAAACCCGATTCCACCTGGCTTTCCGCGAGGTTGCTGCGCAGCCTGTCGGCCATCCAGGCTTCCGCCGGGGTTGCGCCCACGTCGTCGGACAGGGCGCGCACTTCCGAGAAGACCGCCGCTGCCGCGTCCGTTTCGCCGGCCCCGGCATGCTTCTTTGCAATATCGACCAAGGCCTGCGCGCGCGTTTCCGGATGGGCGATGCTGCGCGCCGTCACGAGAGCACCGCTCGGGTCGCCATCCTCCATCTGTGCGCCGGCCACGGCCCTCAGAGCCTCGTCGCGTATGACCTCCTCCGCGATCATCGCCGCCGTCGCCAGTGCGAGATCGGCGGAACCGCTGGCAGACTGTGACACGATCACCTGGCTCAGCAGAAAATCCCGTGTGCGCTGGTCTTCAATGCTTCCGGTGACGGCGACGGTCTCCAGAAACAGCGCGCGCACACGCTGCCCGCCGCGCCCGACCTCATCCACTGCGAGCTGGCGCAGCGCATCGGCACGCTCGTCGAGCATCTCGATGCTCCGCGCAACCTCCAGGGCACGGTCGAACTGACCGGCTTCCGCAAGATCCGAGGCAATGCGCGATTGCGTGCGCCCCCGGGTCTGCAGAATCTCGATGCGGCCGGCCGTTTCCAGCGCCGCGACAAAGTCGCCGGCCGTGCTCTGCGCCGCCGCGATAAACATCTGCGCCGAGCCGCGCCCGACCGGATTGTCGATGCGCCCAGCCGTGGCCGCGGCCTCCGCAATCGCGCCGGCACGGGTCTGGGCGATGACAATGAAGCCCATGGCATGGTCACGGCGCGGCGCCAGCGCGATAGCATCCGCGGTCGCCAGAGCTGCGTCGAACGCGCCGGCCTCCGCCTGCGTCCTGGCGATATAGTCGTGGGCTTCGTCCAAGGCATCTTCCCGGTCCGCCGCGACGGCACTGGCGCGCGCCGCGGCATAGTCGCCGGCCTGTGCCTGGATCATCGCGATGTGCGACAGCAGCATAGATCTGGCGCCCACCCTCTCGATCGCCGCCGCGCTGGCGTGGGCAGCCTCGTAGAGGCCGGACATAGCCTGCTGATTGCCAATCTCAAAGAGAGCCGAAGCCCGGTCTTCCGGAGTTTCGATCGCCCGGGCGGCAGCGGTGGCTTCGGTAAAGCGGCCGGCCTTGGCCTGCTCTACGGCGACGAGCTGCATGGCAAAGGCGCGGGCGCTGCCGGATCTGATCGCCTTGGCGGTGGCAAGAGCCGTATCGAGATCGCCGGCCTTGGCCTGAGCCAAAGCCACGTCGACCAGAGCCTGTCCGCGCACCCACTCGTCCTCTACCGACTTCGCAGCCGCCAGAGCCTGTTTGAGCAGCACATCCACGCAGGAAGCGGCCGGCGCTTCGGTGCAGCCGTCAGCGCTGGCTGCCAGGATAAAAGGGGACGAACTGCCGGCCAGCAGCATCGCCGCCGACAAGACGATTGCCCGGCAAAGCGAACGCTCTCTGACCCAAACTCCGCGATGTGTCATGGCCTGCACCCGTAACCTCTCAAAACGCTGACCAAAGGAGGCGGCGGCGAACCTCTGATGTCCGCCGCCGCCACCCTTGCACGTCACAGGGCCGTCAGTTCTGTACCGGCACCTGGGCGCTCTGCACCGTTGCATCGACGAAGGAGATGGTGGTGTGTCCGCCACCGCCGCTCTTGGTCTCGACGCCGTTGCGGATGGAGCCGACCAGCTTCTTCATGCCCGGGTCGATCTGCACGTTGACCATGCCGCCCTCGTCGGTGGTGATCTTGCCGGCATGGACCGCCGCCAGGCAGACGATGGAGTTGAAGGCGTAGGAGTCCGTGCCGACGACACGGCGCATGCGCAGGTCGCCGGGCGCGGCCGGGCAGTCGAAGGTCATGACCTGGCCCTTGAGGTCCTTGTTGGCCAGCCCGGTGCCGGTGAACTTGGC
>NZ_JANQKD010000051.1 GCF_028281305.1 Pelagibius sp.
TGCGGTTCTTCTGGGACATCCTGCTGCCGCTGTCGCGCACCAACATCGCGGCGCTCTTCGTCATCCTCTTCATCTTCGGCTGGAACCAGTATCTCTGGCCGCTTCTGGTGACCACCGACGAGTCCTACTACACCATCGTCATGGGCATTCAGCGCATGGTGGCGGTGCCGGATTCAGAGCCGCTCTGGCATCTCATTATGGCCACCGCCATCCTGGCGATGATCCCGCCGGTCTTCGTCGTCGTGGCCATGCAGCGGCTCTTCGTGAAGGGCCTGGTGGAAACCGAGAAATAACGAACGGATAAGCCTATGGCTGACATCTCCATCCGCGCCGTGAAGAAAAGCTACGGCGACACCAAGGTGATCCACGGCGTCTCCGTGGATATCCGCGACGGCGAGTTCATCGTCATCGTCGGCCCTTCCGGCTGCGGCAAGTCGACCCTGCTGCGCATGATCGCCGGACTGGAGGTCATCACAGAGGGCGAGATCGCCATCGGCGGCCGGGTGGTCAACAATCTGGAGCCCAAGGACCGGGACATCGCCATGGTGTTCCAGAACTACGCCCTCTATCCGCATATGACGGTCTACGACAACATGGCCTACGGCCTGAAGATCGCCCGTATGCCCAAGGCGGAAATCGATCAGCGGGTGGACGAGGCGGCTGGGATCCTTGAACTGAAGGACCTGCTCGCACGCAAGCCGCGCCAGCTTTCCGGCGGTCAGCGCCAGCGGGTCGCCATGGGCCGGGCCATCGTGCGCCAGCCGGCGGCTTTCCTCTTCGACGAGCCGCTGTCGAACCTGGATGCCAAGCTGCGTGTCCAGATGCGCCTGGAGATCAAGCGCCTGCAGCGCCGCCTCGGCACCACCTCGGTCTATGTCACCCACGACCAGGTGGAGGCCATGACCATGGCCGACCGCCTGATCGTCATGAACGGCGGCCATGCCGAGCAGATCGACACGCCGCTGGCGGTTTACGAACGGCCCGAGAGCCTCTTCGTGGCCGGCTTCATCGGTTCGCCGGCGATGAACTTCCTGCCGGCGGAGGTGGCCCCGGACGGCGCCAGCCTGACGGTCAGTCAGGGCAATGCCATCCGGCTGTCGAACGGCGGGCTGCAGGGTCAGGCGGGGCGGCGGATCACCCTGGGGGTCAGGCCGGAACATCTGCACGCCGCCGAGGGCGCCAGTCCGGCCTTCACGCTGCAGGTTCAGATGGTGGAAACCCTGGGTGCGGACACGCTGGCCCACGGCGTGCTGTCGGGCCAGGACGAGACCCTGACCCTGCGGGTGCCCGGCACCATGAAAATGGCCGAGGGCGACAGCCTGCCGCTGGTCGCCGATCCCGGTGCGCTGCACCTCTTCGATCCGGAGAGCGGCCGCCGCGTCGCCGATATCTGACGCCTTGCGGAGGCCTGATCCCGGCTACGGCCGGGATCGGCGTCTCACGTGCCGGCTGAAGGCCCCGTGGCGCGCGCCGGGTCGACCTGCTTGGACAGCCCTGCGGCGATCTCCTCTGCCGTCGTCAGATGGTTGAAATGGGTCAGGTACTTTCCGTCCGGGCCCATCAGATAGACAATGGGCGAGTGATCGACCAGATAGTCGCTGGCGTCGTCCACCTCCACCTTCCTGTAGAAGGCGCGGTACGCCTTGGCGGCCACGGCGACTTCCTCGGGGGTGCCGGTCATGGCGACCATGCTGGGATGGAAGTGGCTGACGTAGTCGGCCAGGGCCTGGGTGGTGTCGCGCTCCGGATCGACGGAGACGAAAACCGGGGTCACCGCGGCGGCCTTGGCACCCTCGGCCTCCGCCAGGATGTCCAGGCCCTGCGTGACGGTCGTCAGGGTGGTCGGGCAGATGTCCGGGCAGTAGGTGTAACCGAAGAAAATCATCATATAGCGGCCTTGGAAGTCGGCGTCTGTCCGCCGCTCGCCGCGATGATCGGTCAGGGTGAAGGGCCCGCCGATCAGCGCCTCTCCGCTGATCTGGGTGTCGCTGGAGACGATCTGGCGCGGCGCCTGCGGCTGCACTGACAGCCATCCCGCGACGCCAGCCACCACGAGGGCCAGGCCGAGACCGGAGATCAACAGCACTTTGGTTCTGGGCGTCATTTGCAAAGGCCTCCTGGGAGCGGTCCCTCACGCTATGCGATCGAAATTCATAAGCATTCGCCCCTGTGGGCGCAATGCGGCGCTCTGTCGCGCCGCGCAGTTCCCGGTCAGGGTGCCCCGACCGGCTGCCCCGGCCGACTACTACCCCGCCGGACTATCCCACTAGGGCAGGGTCTCGCGCAGCTTGTCGGCCTGGGTGTTGCTGAAGGTGCGGTTGATGACGATGTCCCGCGCCCCGGCCGGGCCGCCGTAGTAGCCGGCCGCCATGTTCTTGCGCTCGAAGATCTTGGCGCCTTCCAGCGCCCCGCCGCCGAACAGGCCGACGGACTTGGAGAAGGCATAGATGTCGGAGCTGAAGTCCGTTGTCCGCGAGGCTTCGACCCCGCGGCCGACCGGGCCGACCGAGATACTGGCATCGGCGCCCAGCTTGAACTCGCTTGAGAGCATGGCGTCGACCGCCTTGTCGCTCATCAGTACGAAGACCACCTCTTTCACCTCGCCACCGATCTGCAGACCGATGGAGCCGGCGGCCAGGGTGTAAAAGGCCGGCGCCGACCAGCTGCCGTCCGTACCGCGCGCCAGGAAGACGCCCGATCCGCCCTCGGCGCCCAGGATGAAACCGCCCTTCACAAGTTGCGGGACGATGTAGATGCCCTTGGCCGACTGAATGAACTTCGAAAGCTCGAAGAAGTCCTCGTCCGCCATCAGGCGGTCGACGGTCAGGCGCGACTCGGTCACCAAAGCCTCGGCTTCGTTGTCGGCGGAAGCGGCGGTGCTGCCGACAACCACCATGAGCAGGCCAGCCGCGGTCGCCCGCAGGCCGCGCAGGATTGCTGAAGCCATCATGAAATCACCTTCCTGAGAATTGACGCTCTTTGAGTTGATGCCCTGAGAATCGATGCGACACCATGCTATCACGACACATCCAATCACGACCCGATGCTGCGGCGCTCTGCCCCGTTACCGCGGTGACCGGCCCGCCGGAGACGGCCCGGCCGTTGCCCTACCCGGCCGTTACCCTAACTGTCTGACACAACGGCATTTCATTCCGGCCTTAGGGTCTTTCCGGCATATGGGCTTTCACGTTGACCGCTGCAACGCGCCAGCTGCCGACGGGGCCGGCCGTTTCCCCCATTTTGCCCGCTCGTTGGCCCTCATCTGGGCCCGTCTGCCCGTCTTCCGCGAAATGATCGAGTCGAGTCACGGCACAGTTGTCTATAGCGAAGCTGAGCGCGCGGTCCGGCTTCAGGCCGAGGGCATGTCCCAGGGCGGCCCGAATCGGGCCGCCATGGCTGACGCAGACTACATCCCCGCCGGAGAAGCGCCGGGTCAGGCGGCCGACGGCCGCGCCGACGCGCCGGCACACGGCTGCGAAGCTCTCACCGCCGGGCGGAACCTCCTCGGCCGGGCCCAGCCAGAAGCGCCGCCAGTCGGCGCTGCGCTGCGCATCGAGCTCGGCGTAGGTCATGCTCTGCCAGTGGCCGAAATCCTGTTCCGCCAGGTCGGCCTCCACCGCGAAGGGCGGCTGGGGCAGAGCGCGTTGCCGGTGGATGGCCTCCGCGGTCTTCACGGTCCGGCTGAGGGGCGTGACCACCCAGGTGGCCTCCTGCGGCAACAGTTGGGCCAGGCCGCGGAACACCGCCTCGTCGCTGCAGTCGCAGGCGACATCGCGGTTGCCGTAGATGCGGCCGTCCTGGCCGACCACCGGGGCATGGCGGATCCACCACCAGCGCGTCACGGTCATGTCGTCTCCTGTCTCTATACCCTGCCTTTATGCCAGAAGTGCCGCCAGCACCAGCAGTACGGCGATCTCCGAGAGCTGCTGGGCGGCGCCCAGGACGTCGCCGGTATAGCCGCCGATCTGGCGCCGGGCCAGGACCGCCACCCCGGCCGAGGCGGCGGCTGCGCCGAGCAGCGCCAGGGCTGCGGCATGCCAGGGCAGCAGCAGTACCGCCGCCAGGACGCCGACCGCCGCTGCCGCCAGGGCATCGGCCCCGCGTGGCCGGCCCACCGCGGCGGCGAGACCGTCGGCGCGCGCGCCGGGCAGGCCGGCCATGATGGTGCCGAGCCCTGCCCGCGACAGGCATTGGGCGGCCAGCAGCGCAATGGCCGCCTGGCCGGCGTCGACGGCGGCGATGGCCGCCAGGGCGGCGCTGCGCAGAGCCACCGAAAACACAAGGGCAAGGACCCCATAGCTGCCGATGCGGCTGTCGCGCATGATGGCCAGCTTGCGCGCGCGGTCGCGGCCGCCGCCGAAGCCGTCGGCCACGTCTGCCAGGCCGTCCTCGTGAAGGGCGCCGGTGGCCAGGATCGTCGCCGCAACCGCCAGCAGGGCGGCGATCAGCGCCGGCAGCTGGAGCGCATCCGCCGCCAGCAGGGCCAGTCCGCCCAGGGCGCCGATCAAGGCGCCGACCACCGGATAGCAGCGGCTTGCCCGCGCCAGGGGCGCCTGCATCTCCGATGCCCCGGCGGCCGGCGGCTGCGGCACCGGAAGCCGGGTCAGCAAGGTCAGGGCAACCTTCAGGTCGTGTCCCCAGGCCGCGGGAGAGGCAGGGGAAGGACCTTGGGAAGGACCTTGGGAAGGACCTTGGGAAGGACCTTGGGAAGGTCCGGGGGATGGCCCGGGGGATGGCCCGGAGTCCGGATCTGAGCTTGGATTTGAAAGAGGGGACATGGCGGGTGGAAACTTCGCGCGGTGCTTTTCGGTTTGGTCGGCTCGTTCGGGCCGTTTATATGACAGTTCAGGGTCGCGGGTCACGATGATGGAGCCAGGCCTCCTCACCCCGGATCGTCTGGACCCGCTTGTTTGGAGGGTCCTACTTGTTTGGAGGGTAAGGCCATGAAGGCTGCAAAGACCATCGTCAGCTTCGATGAGATCCGCGCGCTTGCGAAGGCGCTGCCGGCGGCTGACGACGTCGCCGCCGAGGTCGCGCGCGACCGCCAGGCGCAACTGACAAAGCCGGCGGGTTCACTTGGCCGTCTGGAGGAGGTCGCGGTCTGGCTCGCGGCCTGGCAGGGGCGCAACCCGCCCTCGGTCGAGCGGCCCTACGCTGCGGTCTTCGCCGGCAACCACGGCATCGCGGAAAAGGGCGTCTCCGCTTATCCGGCTGCGGTGACCGCCCAGATGGTGCGCAACTTCATCGACGGCGGTGCGGCGGTCAATCAGCTCTGCAGCCTGGCCAATGCCGATCTGCGGGTCTACGAGATGGCTCTGAATGAGCCCACGGCCGACTTCTCCGAGGCCGCAGCGATGGACGAGGAGAACTGCGCCAAGGCCATGGCTTACGGCATGATGGCGGTCGAGAGCGGCATCGACGTCCTGGCCCTGGGCGAGATGGGCATCGCCAACACCACCGCCGCCGCTGCGCTTTGCTGCGGTCTTTATGGCGGCCCGGCCGCCGACTGGGTCGGCCCCGGCACCGGCATCGACGCCGAGCGCATGGCGGAAAAGGCGCGGCTTGTGGACCAGGCCGTGGCGTTGCACCGCGACGCCCTGGGCGACCCGCTGGAGGTGATGCGCCGTCTGGGCGGGCGCGAACTGGCCGCCATCGCCGGTGCCATTCTGGCCGCTCGCATGGCGCGCACGCCGGTGCTGCTGGACGGCTATGCCTGCACAGCGGCGGCGGCGGTGATCCATGCCCTCGTTCCCGGAGCGATCGATCACTGCATGGTCTCTCATGTTTCGGCCGAGCCGGGCCACAAGCGTCTCCTGCAGCGCATCGGCAAGGAGGCGCTGGTCGATCTGGGCATGCGTCTGGGCGAAGCCTCCGGCGCGATGCTGGCGGTGCTGCTGCTGAAGGCGGCCGTGGCCTGCCACAGCGGGATGGCGACCTTTGCCGAGGCCGGGGTCTCCGGCCCGGGCGAGGACGGCTGAAGCCTCTGCCGCCGGGGCTTGCCTTTCCGGGTTTGGGGTCCAGACTGGAGGCCATGCGAAAGGCCCGGATATGACGGCGACTGCCCCCCTGACCCCAGAAGCCACTCCGGCATCGGGCGGGCGGCTGCGTCTGCGCACCTTGGTGGTGATCCGCTGGGTCGCCCTCTTCGGCCAGGCAGTGACCCTCTCGGTGGTCTACTTCGGCCTCGACTATCCCATCGTCTTCATCCCGGCGATGGCGGTGATTGCGATCTCGGGCGTGGTGAACGTGATCCTCTCGGTCGCGCGTCCCAGCAGCGCCACTTGGCTGACCGACCGCGAAGCGGTTTTGAACCTCTGCTTCGACGTGGTGCAGCTGGCCGTTCTGTTGGGCATGACCGGCGGCCTGCAGAACCCTTTCGCCATGCTGATTCTGGCACCGGTGGTGATTTCCGGCTGGACGCTGTCGCGGCGCAGCACCTTCACCATCTCCGCCCTGGCCCTGGTTCTGGTTTCGGTGCTGGCGGTGTGGCACCTGCCGCTGCCCTGGCCGGAGGCTGGCGTGCAGTTGTCGCCGGTCTACATTGGCGGGGTTTGGGCGGCCCTGGTGATCGCGGTGATCTTCATCGCGGCCTATGTGTCCTCCGTCGCCCAGGAAAGCCGGCGCATGTCGCAGGCCCTGGAGGCGACGCGCCTGGCGCTGGCGCGCGAGCAGCAGCTTTCCGCGCTGGGCGGGCTGGCCGCCGCGACCGCGCATGAGCTCGGCACGCCGCTGGCCACCATTGCCGTGGTGGCGCGCGAACTGCAGCGTGAACTCGGCGCAGACTCGCCGTTGCGCGAAGACGTCGAACTGCTTCATGCGGAATCGCTGCGCTGCCGTTCGATTCTGGCCGGCCTGGCGGAGCGGCCCGCCTGGGACGACGGCTCGCCCTACCACCGGCTGCCGGTGACGGCGCTTGTGGAGGCAGCGGCGTCTTCGCACCGGCGTGAGGGCGTTGCGCTGGAAATTCACGCCGGCCCGGCGATCGACAGCGATGCGGACCAGCCGACGGTCACCCGCAATGCAGAGATCCTGCATGGCCTCGGGACGCTGATCCAGAACGCGGTCCAGTTCGCGCGCCACCGCGTCGACGTGGATGTCACCTGGGACGAGGAATCGGTGATGCTGCGCATTGCCGATGACGGCCCTGGCTTCGATATGACCGTGCTGAGCCGCCTGGGCGAGCCCTACTACTCCACCGGTCCCCGGGACCGCCGCCGCGGCGAGAGCCAGCACATGGGCCTGGGCATCTTTATCGCCCGCACGCTGCTGGCCCACTTCGGCGCCAGTATCGAGTTTTCCAACGAGATTTCCGGCGGCGCAGTGGTGGAGATTCGCTGGCCACGTCATACATTAGAAGTGAAAGAAGAGGCCGTTCTGGGACCAGACCGTCGCCGCCGTGCAAGCTAGGAGTTAACCATGCTCAACGATGCCGAAGCGCAATCCGAACCGCGCAATCTGCTGATCGTTGATGACGATCAACGCTTCTGCGACCGCTTGGCGCGGGCCATGGAGCGTCGCGACTTTGCCGTCCAGACCGCCTACTCGGTGGCCGACGGTCTCGCCTTGGCGCAGCGCGCCGCCCCCGGCTATGCCGTGGTCGACCTGCGTCTGGAAGACGGGTCCGGCCTGGAGGTTGTGCAGGCCCTGCGCGAGGCACGCGAAGATGCGCGGATCATCGTGCTGACCGGCTATGGCAACATCGCCACCGCGGTTGCGGCGGTAAAGGTTGGCGCCACCGATTACCTGCCCAAACCGGCCGATGCAGACCAGGTCGAAGCGGCGCTGCTGGAACAGGAAGAGGTGCTGCCGCCCCCGCCCTGTCATCCCATGAGCGCGGACCGCGTGCGCTGGGAGCACATCCAGCGCGTCTACGAGCAGTGCGACCGCAACGTCTCCGAAACCGCCCGGCGGCTGCGCATGCACCGGCGGACGCTGCAGCGCATTCTGGCGAAGTACGCACCGCGTAACTGATCTGGCGGCAACTGATCTGGCGGCAACTGATCTGACGAAGGTCGTTCTCTGGGACGGCCAGCTTAAGTGCTGGCCGCTGCCGCCGCCGGTGCTGTCATCTGGCGGTGGCGGGAAAGCGCGGCGCCGAGTCGCTCCGCTGCCTCCTCGCGGGTGATCTTCTCTTTCAGGAGATGATCGAGGAAGAAACCCTGGAACAGGCAGATCCCCAGGTCGTGGCCCAGTTCGATGGCGTCGTCGCTCTCGCAGCGCGTGAAGATGATGCGCTGGGCGCTGATCCGATTGATCGCGGCCCTGATGGGCGCCCCCTGCCTGCCTTCGATCTGCCGGCGCAGAGTGGGGGACCACTGCAGCTTTACGAGCTCCGCGCCCAGGTCGGTGCGGTGCACGTAGGGCAGGGAGAGCTCGTTCACGCCATCCAGACAGATGCGGTATCCGCGGTCGAGCAGGAACTCGCGGGCGAAGAGATAGCGGGTCACGTCGGCGAAGACGTCGTGGATCTGCAGCTCCAGGATGATGGTGTTGCGGCGCTTCTGGTCGAGTTGTCCGTCGAATTCCAGGAAGCGTGGCGACAGCAGGGATGCGATGTTGATGTTCAGGCTGAAGGTGTGCTTCAGCGTCGCATCGTCGTTCTTGCCCAGCCAGGCCAGCATGCGCTGGTCAAGCTGCGCGGTGAGATATTGGAAAAGCCAGCGGTCGGCGAAGACGTTCTCGTCCGGCAGCAGTGTGTCGGTCAGCGCCGAGATCGAGGTGAAGAGCTCGTGGAACAGAACCTGCGGGCGCCCGTCCGGGCCGATCTCGCAGACCGGCTGCCGGCTGGTCATGGTGGAGAGGTCGGCCTGGGTGATCGCCTTCTCGACGGCGGCCAGACCGGCGAGGCTCAGCGGCCGCTTCTCGGCCCGCCGGCCACCATTGTGCCGCAAGGTGGACTCTGCCTTCGCCTTTTCCTCCAGCAGGGTTTCGGCACACTCGACGAGTTCCTGGTAGCCGCCGGCGAAGTCGAAGTGGCTGCAGAACTCCTGCTCGGCCGCCGGCTCGTCGCTGAAGAAGGGATCTTCCCTGAGCACCCGGCAGAGGCTGTTCAGCGACTGATCGATCTGACTCACGGCGTCGCGGTCGTAGACCAGGAAGATGTCGGCGTTGTCGAGCTGGAACAGGCTCGCATCGTGAACCTTGGCGACCCGCTTCATCATGGTGATCGCCACGTTCACGCATTCCGGCAGGGTCTTGAAGGCAATCAGCTTTGAAAGGTGCACCTGGACGGCAAGGTGCTGGTCGCCGCTGCGCTCCAGCCTTTTGATGTGGTTCAACAGGGCCTGTTCCTGCATGGTAGGCTGCTGAGACATTGGGGTCGGCGGCTCCCTCTAAGCTCACACTGAAATGTGCCGTCGACCTTGTTTATCGCTTTCACCTTGCGTTTTGGTTAAACAATCAGCGAAGAGTCTGAAAAGCATCGCGTGATGGTTTATCCCGTTCCCTGTCGATGTGATTGAATTCTCGCAGTTTCCTGTGGCTTTGGGATGTAGGTGGCATAGTTTGAAACGATCCCGACTAGCGCGAGGCGCGAGTTTCGACGCCATAACTCCAGACTTGGATGACCCCTTCGGTAACCCCATGGCCCCGGTATCCCCACAACCTCAGTAACCGCACAGACTATTGCGATGCGAGAAGACACCGATGTAACGGCCTTGCTGGGCCGCCTGAAGTCCGTCCCCGTTCTGGTGCTTGGCGACATCATGCTCGACCGCTTCGTCTACGGCAGTGTCGAGCGCATCTCGCCCGAGGCGCCGATACCGATCATGCGGATTGCCCGTGAGACCGCCATGCTGGGGGGCGCTGGCAATGTTTTGCGGAACCTGGCGGCGTTGGGCGCGCGGCCCCTGGGCGTTGCCGTGGTGGGCGAGGATGCCGCCGGCTGGGAGGTGCGCGACCTCGCAGAGCACTGCCTGGAGCCGGTCGGGGGCAAGGCCCATCTGGTGAGTGACGCGGGGCGGCCGACCACCATCAAGGAGCGCTTCATCGCCGGCGGCCAGCAATTGCTGCGCGCTGACCGCGAAGAGGCCGGCGTCCTCGGCAGCGAGGCGACGGCTGCGGTCACGGAGGCGGCGCTTGCAGCGATCGACCAGGTATCGGCGGTGATCCTCTCCGACTACGGCAAGGGCGTGCTCGATCCCGACGTCATTGAGGCCGTCGTGGCTGCAGCGGCGAAGCGCGGCTGTCCGGTGGTCGTGGATCCCAAGGGCCGGGACTTCCGCCGCTACCAGGGGGCCGGCTGGGTGACGCCGAACCGGCGCGAGCTTCAGGAGGCCTCCGGCCAGTCGGTGGAGGACGACGAGGCGGTCGTGGCGGCCTGCCGCAAGATCATTGCCGAGGCCGGCATCGGCGCGGTTCTGGCCACCCGCAGCGAACACGGCATGACGCTGGTGCAGGCTGGCCCGGGCGGCGCTGTTCATCACCTGAAGGCCCGGGCGCAGGAGGTTTACGATGTCTCCGGCGCCGGCGACACCGTCGTTGCCGCCTTCGCCCTCGCCCTGGGTGCGGGGCTTCAGCCGGCCGAAGCCGCGAGCCTTGCCAATGCCGCTGCGGCAATCGTGGTGGGCAAGCTCGGGACGGCCGTGGCACAGCCCGGCGAGATCGCACAGACTTTCCATGCCGATGAACTGCTGGCGGCGGAGACCAAGGTGGTCGACCTGGAAAGCCTCCTCGAGCAAGCCGCCCGCTGGCGCCGGCGCGGCCTCCGGGTCGGCTTCACGAACGGCTGTTTCGACCTTCTGCATCCCGGCCATGTTTCTTTGCTGCAGCAGGCCGGGGCTGCCTGCGACCGCCTCGTTGTCGGGCTCAACAGCGATGCCTCTGTGCGGCGCCTGAAGGGCGAGGACCGGCCGGTGCAAAGCGAGGCGGCGAGAGGCGCTGTGCTGGCCTCGCTGGCCAGCGTCAGCCGCGTGGTGGTGTTTTCCGAGGACACGCCGCTCGCGCTCATCGAAACCCTGAAGCCGGAAGTCCTGGTCAAGGGGGCCGACTACAGTCTTGACCAGGTGGTCGGCGCCGACGTTGTTCAGAGCTATGGCGGCCGCGTCTTGCTGGCGCAGCTCACGCCCGGCCAGTCGACCACCGCCACCATAGAGCGGCTGGCCCGCGGCTAGACTATCCGGGCAGGCTGGTCTCAGCCTGAGGGTGCGAAGGCATCAGGATCCATACAGAGGGTCAGACGCCGCGCCGCGAGTTGGGCGAAGCGCAGCGTGATGGCGCGCCGGCGCGCGGCATTCAGCGGCGCCGCTGCGGCTTCGCGAATGACGGTGGCGCCATAGGCATCGGCCACCATCAGACCCTGATCGCCGGGTATCAGGTCCCGCGGGAAGTCTTCCGCGACGGCGAAGTAGAAGCGGTCGCAGTAGTCCCGGTATTCCGGCCACTTGTGGTCGCTGCGAAAGTCCTCGACGCTGGATTTGATTTCGATGATCGTCAGACCGCCCTTGGGGTCCAGACACATGAGGTCGGCGCGGCGGCCGCTGCGCAGGGTGAACTCCGAAAGGCAGACAAGGCCAAGTTCCGCGTGGTAGCGCACCAGCCCGCGCGACAGCAGCGATGCCGTGTCGCGGCGGGCGGTTTCAGGAAGGCCCTGGGGTTCGAAGGGCGGTGCCGGTGTCATCGCCCCCGAGACTAGAGCAGAAGCGGGCGTGATGGAAACGCCCCTGCGGGCTGGCTGCTGCAGCCCCTAAAGCAGCGCCTGCAGGACGACGGCCAGCAGGCCGGCGGGGATCAGCCAGAGAGCAGCGGTAATGGCATAGCCGAAGAAGGTGAAGGGGCCGGAGACCGCACCTTCGCTGAACAGGCGGTCGAAGCCGCGCCGCTCGCGGCCCAGCAGCAGCACCAGGTAATAGCGCCGGCGGCCGATCGGCAGGGAACGGCGGAGTTCGACCGCGTGCTTGGCGACGCCGCGGGCACCGAACATGTTCTTGATTGCCGCGCATTGCTCGGGCGTGAAGCTGGCGGCCACCTTCGGGTCGATGCGCTTGAAATAGTGCTCGATGAATGGGTCGCGTTGGGGTGCCGGCCGATCACGCGGCGGGGTGCTGACTTCAGCTGCGGCAGGGGGAAAGGCTTGTGATGAAGCGGATTGTTCAAACACGCTCAAAAGCTCCTGACGGGCAACGGACCTGCATGACTTACAAAATGTCACGGCAGCTTTAAGAAGCTGTTAAGGACTGACCGCCTTTGGCTTGAATTCGCGGAAAAGCCGAAGGGTTTTGCCCGGCTCGTCCCTCTGCGGAGGTGAACTGCGGCCGGGCCTTCCCTATATTGTGAGGTTCTGCGCTGTGGCTTTTGGCTGCCGTGCCCCTGTAACATGAACCAAGGCCTGGCCGGAGCCCGCCGGCGGAAGCGGCTGGAGACTGTGGGCGGCGCGCCCTTGCCGCAGCCCGGGACGAGACGAGGAACTGCGTGAGCGAAACAACAGAGACGAAGGCGCCGGCGTGGCTGAGGCCGGCGGTCGACTACGGGCCCCTGGCGATCTTCTTCGCGACCTATTGGTTGAGCGACCTGATGATGGCGACGCTGGCCATTATGATCGCCACCGCCGTGGCTCTGCTGCTGTCATTTGTAATCGAGCGGCGCTTGCCCCCCATGCCTTTGGTGACGGCCGTTGTGGTCGTCGTTTTCGGTGGCCTCACCCTCTGGCTTGAGGATGAGACCTTCTTCAAGATGAAGCCGACCATCGTGCAGCTGCTGTTCGCGGCCGTCCTCTTCGGCGGCCTGGTGTTCAAGCGGCCTCTCCTGAAGCCGCTTCTGGAGTCGGCCTGGCCCCTGGACGAAGCGGGCTGGGTAAAACTCTCCAGCCGCTTCGCCTGGTTCTTCGTTGCAATGGCGGCCCTCAACGAGGCGGTCTGGCGCACGCAGTCGACGGACTTCTGGGTCACCTTCAAGGTCTTCGGCATCCTTGCTCTGACCTTTGTCTTTGTGGCCTCGCAGATTTACTTCATGCGCGGCCACATGCTCTCGATGGACGAAGATCAAGCCGAGACGAGCGGCCGAGAGGGCTGAAGTCCTAGGTTTTTCTGACTGTTGGCGCGCGGCGGTCGGGCCCGGACCGGGTGGCGGCAACCGCTCCTTCGTCCGGATATCGAGACGCTGTTCCAATCTCTGCGCGGGTTTATGCGCCCTTGGCCGGCGGCGTGGAGGATTTTGCCGGCGGAACAATTATCAGTTGTTCTGATTGTCTAATATTCTAGAGAACTCCATTATCGTTAGAGTTTTCAATCTTTATTAACTTCACTCTCCTTTACTTACCCGCAAACGCATGAAACCAGATGCCTTTGCGGGGTAACCAAGATGAGCTTTCTGTTCACGCGCAGACACACGCTGTGCTCGCTTGCAGCGGCCCTGGGTGTCGCTGCGTTCATTGGGATCAACCCCAAGCCTGCTGACGCCAAGGTCGTTCTGACCTTCGGGACCTACGCTCCGGACAAGCCGTCGGCGATGGTCGCGCAGCTTCGCCCGACCCTCGATGTGATTGCCGAGGAAACGTCCAAGGTCCTCGGCGAAGAGGTCGAGATCAAGCTGCAGCTTGTGAAGGGCTACGAAGCCGGTGTCGATCTGATCGTCAACGGCGATGTCGACTTCACGCGCCTGGGTCCGGCCTCTTATGTCTTTGCCAAGGAATCGCAGCCCGGCCTGTCCGTTCTTGCGATGGAGAACAAGAACGGGGCCAAGTCGTTCAACGGCATCATCGCCGTGCATCGCGACAGCGCGCTGAACGACGTTGCCGAGCTGCGGGGCCACAGCTTCGCCTTTGGATCGAAGCGCTCGACACTCGGGCGCTACTTCTCCCAGCTTACCCTGATGCGCGCCGGCCTCTATGCCCGCGATCTCGCGCGCTATGACTATCTTGGGCGCCACGACAAGGTCGGCCGCGCTGTCGGTTCCGGCCTCTTCGACGCCGGTGCGCTGGAGGAGACGACCTTCAAGAAGCTGGTGGACAGAGGCGTGCCGATCCGCGCCCTCTACAAGTTCAGGAACTCGACCCGTCCCTGGGTTGCCCGCGCCGGTCTGGATCCGCGGGTTAGAGATGCCTTGCAGCAGGCGCTCCTGAACGTCACGGACCGCAACGCGCTCAAGGCCCTGCGCTTTGACGGCTTCTTCGAAGGCGATGACAGCGACTACGAACCGACCCGTGAGGCGATCCGACAGAACCCGCAGTTCTTCGCTCAGCTTCAGTGAACTCAGCCGCCGGTGGCACCCATAGGCCGTAGATGGATCAGCATGCCTCCATGCCCCGAATCATTGGGCCGGCAGATGGCCCAGAGAGTCGGGGCCGGCTGCGGCTAGGCACTCAGCTTCTGTTGGGTCTGGTGGCCTTGGCCTTTCTGCTGGCTACCCTGGCCGGCTACCAACTCCGTCACGCCGAGCAGGCCTACCTGTTGGAACGCGCCGCCGAAGAGGCGGAGCGCAAGTTCGATCTGATCCGCCTGTCTTCCCTGGAAGACATCATCAGCGAAGATCTGCCGCGCCTGGAGACGACCATGAGCCAGATGGTCGTCCGCGATCCCGATCTCGCCTCCGCCAAGATCGTCAACGAGGACGGCGCGGTGCTCTATGCCTGGCAGCGCCAGCTCAAGACCGCGAAGTCCGTCGTCGAGATCTCGAAGTCCGTTACCTTTGCGGGCGAGAACTTCGGCCGCATGACCTTCACCTGGGACAACTCGCGCATTGAGGAAGAGACGGCCAAACACGCCTGGTCGATTGCCATCTCTCTCGGCATTGTCTGCTTCATTCTCTCGCTGCTCATCTTTCTCCTGGTCAATGCCTTTGCCGTGCGCCCCGTCAACACGCTCTCGGCCCGACTGCGCAGCTTCAGCCGCGGCGTCTTCAGGTCCCAGGACGAACTGCCTTCCTTCACATCGATGGAGTTGCAGCAGCTGGACGAGGCGGTCAATGCGGTCGGCGTCCTCCTCACCCAAAAGGCGCATCGCGAGGCGGAGCTGGAAGATGCACGCGATCAGGCCGAATCCGCCAATCGCGCCATGACCTCCTTCCTGGCCAACATGAGCCACGAACTGCGCACCCCGCTGAACGCCATCAACGGCTTCTCGGAGATGATGGAGATGGAGCTCTACGGCCCCATCGGCGACCCGCGCTATGCCGACTACGTGAAGCAGGTGCGCAGCTCCGGGCTGCATCTGCTGGCGCTGATCAACGACATTCTCGACATCTCCAAGATCGAGGCGGGCCGCGTCGATCTGAGCATCGAAGATGTCGACTTCCGTGCCGAGGTCGAGGCTTGTGTCGAGCTGGTGCAGGACAAGGCGAGCCAGGGGCGCTTGCGGCTGGTTGTCGATCTCGGCACCGAGATCCCGACCCTGCGCGCCGACGGGCGCCGTCTGCGGCAGGTTCTGCTCAACCTGCTGAGCAACGCCATCAAGTTCACCGAACCCGAAGGCGAAGTTGTGATCTCGGCGCAGTGGATTACGAGCTCAGGCCTGCGTGTGATCGTGCGCGATAGCGGCATCGGCATTCCGCCGGACAAGCTCGAAACCGTGATGCAGCCCTTCGGCCAGGTCGAGAACGCCTACACGCGCGAGCACGAGGGCACCGGCCTCGGCCTGCCTATGGCGGCAGCGCTGGTGAAGCTTCACGGCGGCGAGTTTTCGATCGAGAGCGAGTACCGCCGCGGGACCACCGTGTCGTTCGTTCTGCCGCCGCGCATCGCCAAAGGGGACGAGGAAGCCGAAGCACCGCCGGCCTCCTCGGTCCCTCTCGCCGCTGTTGCCGGCCTGCGCCGGCGCTAGCACTTCTCCCGGTCTCTGGGCAGTGCCTTCCGGTCGCCGCAGCGGGGCTCGAAACGGGTGCGCTCTAGCCGCTGCACTCCTGACGCCAGTTCCGCGGAATCACCTCGGCGACCGCCGAGGCGAAGGTCTGGAGCCGGCACATCGGCGAATCGCATCCAGGGACCGTGATGACCTGTTCGCCTTCGTCGGTGACAAACTTCATGCGCACCGCGAAATCGCCCGGGGCGGTCTCGTGCAGTTCGAAGGCATAGTGCGACCCCAGGGGCGGGACCCTGCCTTTGAACAGCGGTCCTTCGGTGCGAGCCGTTTCGATGCCGAGTGCCGCGTCCACCCCCAGCATCGTGCGCTGGTGGCCGGAGTAGAGGTAGAGGCGCTTGGCGTCGGGCCTGCCTTCGGTCACTTTGACGAAGTTCTTCAGAACCTCGCCGACGAAGGATCCGCCGGTGAGTCGGCCGACCGTGCGGCCGAGGAACTGGTGATGGTAGTTCCAGTCCGCCAGGGCGCTCATCTGCTCCATGTCCTCGAGCGAGATGCCTTCAGGCAACGGCAGGTCGTGCTGAAGGTTGGCTGACAGCGGCTCGTAAACCTCATTGACGAGATACAGCATCCTGCCGATCCGCTCGCCCTCGTTCACACCCATGACCGCGGAAACGCGGCGCAGGAAGTCTTCATATTTGCGGCCCTGCGTCTCATAGAGCTCGGTGTTCCCGAGGCGCTTGACGAACTCGCGGTAGCGGGTGCAGCTCGCGCGCCCGGTCCAGGGGCGCATGACCGCGTCGTTCTCCAGCGCCACGGCGTGAACCGGAACCGGCGTGAAGGCCAGGTCGGCACGCGGCGCGGCCTCCATGTCGGAAAGGTAGACGGAGGGGTCCGGGCCCACGCCCAGGGGATAGAGGCCGAGGATCATCATCTGGGCGGACTGCAGTGCCCGGTCCGTGTTGCTGGCGCGGACATGGACCTCGTCGGTGTGATAGCGCGCGCTGATCAGACCGAGATCTTCGACATAGCGCTTTCTCAGGCGCTGGCCCTGCTCGTACATGCCGCGCATACCGACGGCTGTCAGCTGGCTGAAACCCATCGGCCACTCGGTGGCGTTCTTCGGCGGCGAGTACTTCGGCGAAATGACGCCGTGGCGGTACAGCAGCGAGACGGCCCGCAGCGTCTCCCGATCGCTCTCCAGCGATGCTGTGTCCTGTGCGGCGGACGGTGCGAAGGGAGCTGCCAAAAGCAGGATCGCTGCGGCGGCAGCGCCGAGCAGGGTCCTTCTTGCTGTGCGAAGCGAGTGGTCTCGGATGGTCATCGCCGTGATCCTTTCCTTCCTGGTCCTTTGTGTTCCGAGGTTTAGTGCCAAAGAGGTCTTCGTGAGTCTCCCCGCTTCGACCGGCCGCTTACTGAAAGCGGCTGGACCGGAAGCGCCGGCTGCGGAATTGGTCGAAGCAGCGCTCCAGGGCGACTGCAAACTTGGAGAAGGTGCGCTGCTGCAGGCCGAGGCTGTTGAGCCGCGAGATCAGGATTTTCGGCACCTGCTCGTTGTACTTCACCTCCAGCACGGTCTCGCCGCCGGGCAGCGCCTCGATGTAGCCGGCAGGGGGACTGTCGGCGCGGGTCGCAAGGCTGCATTGGAAGCGCGTGTCGAAGGTGACCCTGAGGCTGCCGTAAAAATCGCTGTGAAAGGCCTCGCGGTTGTACACCGTCATGACGCAAGGCTGCAGGTTATAGCGGTCGCAGAGATAGATGAACTCGCGGGCGACGGCGTCTTGGTGTCCCTGCAGCACGCGCGCCGCGGCGCCGCCGTTCAGCAGGTCGTCCGCCTCCGCCTTTGTCAGTTGCAGACGGCGCTTGGCGACGATGCGGTCGTAGCGGCCTTTGAACTCCAGGAAGACGGAGGACGCTTCGGCGCCCAGGGCAGAGCGGTAGAAGCGGATGCGCGGCTTGATGCGGGCCAACTCGCCTTCGTGCTTCTCTGTGTAGTAGCGGTAGTGCGGCGAGTCGAAGTAGACCGATTGATTGACGTAGCCACCCTGCTGCCCGTTGTTGGCATCGGGCGCCAGCAGTCCGGAGAGGACGGCGCGCACCTGGCGCAGGTCGCGCGCGGGGACCAGATACTTGATCTCGTAGCGGTTTGTATAAGCCTGAGGCCAGAGCGGCCCGGGCGGCGTTTCGTCCGCAGCGGGATCGGCTGCGCGTGCAGGCCCGCCGAGCGAAAGCGGATCCAGCTCCGTATCGCGCCGTGCCCGGCTGCGCTCAGACATTCACGGAGCCTTCGCCGACGAGCAGGTTGATGGCCTGGGGGTTCACCTTCTCGCGCAGGCGCTCGATGAAGTCGCCGTACTCCACACGCGGTTTCAGTTCGACTTCGTAGACGACTTCTTCCATTCCCGCATCGTCGCTGACACGGCTGATCGACACCACGGCGTAGTGCCGGCAGTACTCCCGGCAGAGCGCCGCGACGGCATCCTTCTCCAGCGGGTCAATGCGCAGCTTCAGCACATAGGAGCGGTGGTCGAGGTCGCCGAACTTGAAGGCGTGGAAGGCCAGCATCAGCGCGCCGAGGAAGAGGGTGAAGATGGCGGCATAAAGGTGGAAGCCGGTGCCGGCGGCCATGCCGATGGCGATGGCGGCGAAGATGAAGATCAGATCGCGGCTGTCTTTGACCGGTGTACGGAACCGCACGATGGACATGGCGCCGACGAGGGCGAAGGCCCGCGCGATCTCCGAACCGATGACGATCATGATCAGGGAAACGATGAGCCCGACCAGCACGATCGACTGGACATAGGACTTCGAATAGGAGTAGCCGCCGTGGGTCCGGATGTAGATCCACGCCAGGGCGAAGTTCAGCACTGCGCTGGTCAGCAGGGCGAACACAAGATCGGTAAGGGTGACGCTTGGAGTGATCTCCAGGGTGGTCAACAGGTCCTGAGGCAATTCTTCCATGTACTGCGGCTCTCTCCACGCATCCGAAAAGGGTGGTCGCTACAGGGACGCCCTCGATGCACGGATATCCGCTCGAACTGCCCCCCGCCCTGGTTCAATCTCTGGTCATGCCGGACCTGTTGTCAAAGGTCTTCCGACTCAACCATCGGATTAAACTACCGTGATAACTCCAAAAACCAAGATTAATTGTGACAGAATTGTTTCACTGGATGATATTTGATTTGGTTCTTCTTTCATAGCGTGTAGTAGAAAGGAAATATTACCTAATTAACCTTATTCGCACTGCTGATGATTAGAGGTCTTGTGTGTCTGTTTAGAGGCTGCTTGAGGAACGACCTCTGGCTTTCACTGGAAAACGCTGTGGTTGCCGCGATTACTACTATGTCTGAGCACGACTTCAACTGGAGCGTCCGGACCTCCTCAACCCGGTCGGCGCTTCAACGGGAGAACAACTGTCGGCGCCACCAGGGTGCGCCGCTGCCGTGTCGGCGCTGTGCTTCGCGGGCGGCGTTCGGCGAGACCGGGTGGCGGGCGAGAAGCGACTGCTGCAAAGGCTGGGCACTGTCCAGCAAGAGGGCTTCGGCCACCGAAGGCGGCAGATGGCTGCGGCCGATCATTCTTTCCTGAACCTCTGCGTCCCCAGGGAAACGGGTCAGGCAGCTCTGCAGCGACTCCCCCGAAATCTCTGCGCTGTCGTTGGCAAGCAGGGAGAGCAGGACCCGCTGCGGCGCGAGCTCGGCCAGGGCGCTGGTCACCGCCGCGGGCAAGCCGGGGCGGGCCGCAAGCGTCACCTGCCGCACCGGATCGCCGCTCCAGACGATCTTGACGAGATCCGCCTCCTGCAGCAGCGGCGAATGGGCGATGAACGGCAGCGCCACCGATGGCCGGTCGTTGGCCAGAGCCAGGACGATGTCGCGCGGCAGGTCCGCCGCGGTCTTCACGGCCTCGCTGAGTTTGCGCCGTGCGGCTTCGTCACCCTGGCGCAGCACGCCCCGAAAGGCGGCCAAGGCGTGGTCCAGTGCGTCCGGCGCCAGCGCTCCATCGCCAAGCCGCGTGGCCGCGCGCAGAGCCTCTGCCAGGCCGTCCGGCGCGTCGTTTGCGGGTTTGGACGCCGGAAACGGCGTCTGGTCACGGGCGAAAGGCGGCATGCCGCAGCTTGGCTCCCCTTGACTGCACAGGCGGCCACGGAAGGGGCGGACCCCCCGGGACGCGAAGCCAAATTATTGATTCGCTTTCGTAAAGGAGACGCTAAGCCGCCGCGCTGAGAGCATTGCGGCGGGTTCCACCATCCAGCGGTGACGGCAGGACATCAGCGGTAAAAGCGGCCGATAAACCCGTTTAGGTTGTATTTCCACGAGACTCCCCTTGCCATGGCGGGATGTCCTCGGTCAGGATGTCGCAGCCGCCGGGGGAGAAGCAGGCATGAAGAAGGTCGCCGGCCAAGGCCTGGCCCGCCACCGTTTGGAACACTACCTCGACCGCCTGTTCGGATACGCCGTCAGTCTTGCCGGCGATCGGGAGACTGCCGCCGAGTTGTTGCACGACAGTGTGGTCAAGGCCCTCTCGGCCCGTCGCGTGCCGATGGACGAACCGGCTTACCGGGCCTGGCTTTTTCGGATCCTGCGAAACGGATTCATCGACCGCCTGCGGCGCGACAGGTCGCGCTCGGGCGTGTTCGACAGCCAGCCGGCGGAGTCCGTTGAGGCCCAGGACCTGCGGCAGCTTGCGGGCCTGCGTGGGGATCACCAGATTGTAAATGTCCTGACGGTCAAACTGGCGCTCGAGCGCCTGCCGGTCAGGCACCGCGAGATCGTCGCGCTGATCGACCTGGCCGGCCTGACCTACAGCGAAGCTGCCGAGGTTCTGGACGTGCCCCCCGGCACTGTGATGAGCCGAATCAGCCGCGCCCGCCAGGCGTTGTTCATGGCGCTCAACGAGAGCAATGTGCGCGTGCTGACGAAATCGAGCCGCCCGAAATCGACCGGCAAGGAATCTGCTTTGTGAAGACCGCACAGCCGACCTGGGAGGATCTGAACGCCTACGTCGACGGGGAACTGCCCGACGAGCGTGCGGCGGAGGTGGCGGCGGCGCTTGGCCGCGATCCCCAACTCGCCGAGCAGGTGGCCGCCCTGCATCGTATGAAAGGATCGGTCGGCAGGCTCGTCACCGACGCGCCGGTCGACCTGCCGCGGGTCGAAGCGCGCCGGCCGTCCTGGCTGCGCGGCGGCCTTGCCCTCGCGGCTTCGCTGGCCCTGGTCACGCTGATCGGATCTCTTTGGATGTTTCTGGCCGCACCGCCGCCCGCCTACGCGGTCTGGGCCGAGCGTGCCCTGACCAGCCACCGCGCCTGGCCCGCCGGTCCGCAGGCCAGCGCCGGCGAAGCACAGCGTCTGCAGCTTGCCGCCCAGCGGGAACTCGGCCCCGCAGCTTTCGTTCCGGATCTGCGTGCCGCCGGCCTTACCCTCAGCCACCTGGGTGCGGGACCGCGGGCCGACGGCCGCGAGTCCCTGCACCTCGGCTACCGCGGCGCGCGCGGCTGCCGGCTCAGTCTGTTCCTGCTCTCCGGCGGCCTGGGGTTGGAGGAGGCACTCCAGGATCTCGGCTCGCTGGATAGCGGTGTGGGGGACAGCGATGCGCGCGGCCATCAGCCGGGTGCGCACGAAGCGGTTGCATGGCAGGCAAACGGCCTCAGCGTGCTTCTGCTGGCCGAAGGCATGGACCCGTCGCGCTTTGCCGAAGTCTCGCGGCGCATCTTCGAGGCGAGTTTTCAACGCAAGGCCTTCGATTCAGAGGTGCGCCAGGCGTTGCGCCAAAACCATCAGGACAGTGCCCGCTGCCTGGTGTGAGGAGTTGCTCCAGGCCGGGCCGCTGATCCTTCCGGCCCTTCCGGTTCCTTCCGGCCCTTCCGGGGCAAATCGTCGCGTTCGGCAAATTCATGGAATAGTTCGCTGCACCGTTTCGTTTCCTCTGTTATGACGCGGAGGGACAGCTTCATTTCGCGCCGCAATCGCTGAGCGCCGCTGTTCCACAAAAAAAGTCCCGCGCAGATCATGAGGAGGAAGTCGATGCCCCTTGGTATGCGAGAGCGTGGTCTTTTCGAACTTTACCAGGACGATCCCGAGCACGCCGATTTCACCGTTTTCGGCCGCCGTGCCCATGCTGACCGGCGCGGGTTTCTGCGCGGTGCCGGCCTGGCGACCATGGGCGCCATGCTGGGCGCCGCCATTCCCTTTCACCGCAGCATGCCTTCCGGCCTGATCCCCGCGGCGCTGGCCGAGGAGACGGAGCTCTCGCTCTTCGAAGCCAAGGACGGTCTGACCCTGTTGAACGACAGGCCGGTCAATGCCGAGACGCCGCCGCACCTGCTGGATGACTCGGTAACCCCCAACGCGCGGCACTTCGTGCGCAACAACGGCACCGTGCCCGACATGGCTCTTGCCATGAATGCGGAAGGCTGGCGCCTCACTGTGGACGGGGCGGTGAGTACGCCTCTGGAGCTGACACTGGACGATCTGCGCAGCCGCTTCGAGGTCGTCACACTGAAGCTGCAGCTCGAATGCGGCGGCAACGGGCGGGCCGCATTCAATCCGCCGGCCAAGGGCAACCAGTGGACCCTCGGTGCCATCGGCAATGCGGAGTGGACGGGTGTGCGCTATGCCGACGTGCTCAAGGCTGCCGGCGTGAAGAGCGAGGCGATCTACACCGCTCACTACGGTATGGACGGCCATCTCTCGGGCAACCCCGAAAAGTTGCCGATCTCGCGCGGCGTTCCGCTGGCAAAGGCGATGGACCCGCACTCGCTGATCGCCTTCGAGATGAACGGCGAGCCGATCCCGGCGCTGAACGGCTTTCCCGTGCGCACCCTCTGCCCG
>NZ_JANQKD010000056.1 GCF_028281305.1 Pelagibius sp.
ACAACACCCACCCGACAAACGCGGGGTGGAGCAGCCCGGTAGCTCGTCAGGCTCATAACCTGAAGGTCGCAGGTTCAAATCCTGCCCCCGCAACCAACATTCCCATAGATTCTGACTCCGGGTCCTGGCCATGCGCCAGGGCCAGGATGCTTGCCAGCCGGCCCTCGATCTCGACTTCGAAGGCGCCGCGTAAGCCCGGCAAAGGTCGAAGCACGCCAGAGAGCGCGAAGCCCTCCTTAGCCGGTGATCCGCACAGCGCCGCAAAGGCACGGACCCTTATGCATCGCTTGGCTCCGCCACCGTGTGGGCGCGTGTCCGTCGACGTGCAAAAAGCGCCCTGATCAGGGCTTTCGCCTCGGCGGGCGGTTTCTGCTCAATGCGTCGATAGTCCGTTCCATCTGTGCGGCGCGAAAGAAGCCCGCAAGAGATCATTGTCCGGCGTAGCGTCGCGGGATCGCCGAACAGGTGCTCATGAGCGAGGCGTTCGTTGACTACTCGCTCCTGCATGGACTGATCGGCGGGCAACGTCGCCCAGAGCGCCCAGAGGGCCAATGTCTGCACGCTGCGCTTTGAAGGCCATCGGATCAGACGGCCCGCGGCGTCGAATTGATGTAGAGCGCGCTCTACTGTCCGCGCATCGGCAGGTGGAGCATCGGTGGTGCGGCCGAGCCTCTCCCCGGCTGCGTGCGCGGATCGCAGGTGTTGGACGTTCTGATAGCCCGCCGCACGTGCGGCCATGTTCATGAGGGCGAGGTGCGGAGGACTTGCGTCGCCCAACTGCTTGGAGAGTGCGCGCACAAACGTGGTCAGGTCGTCCGCGCGCAGTGGCAAAGGGGTCTTCGGCATGGCTCTTCCACATCGAGCGCCGGTGCTTCATCGTCGGTCGCTGGCTTAACGACGCGGCGCTCCACTCGGTGTGAACAGATGCGATGCCGTTCGATCATGATGGCAGGTTTAGCTCTCCCGAAGGAGCAGCGACGCCTCGGTGTCTGCCGACCGTGATGAAGATATAGCGGAAGCTGCGACAGCAGCCAAGATGGTCCCTGCATTGGACACAAAGCCCTTGCCACAGCCCTCGCAGCAAATCTCCGCAAGGAGCGCCGCGCGGAAGCGGCGGGCGCCCAGCCGAAGCCGTCAGGGACCCATCGCGAAGCCATGCGGCCCGATGCGCTGAAGGAAGCTGCCGGCATCGCCGCCGAATGATGATTCCGGGGGCTGATTGGGTGAGGCCATGATCAAGACCGGGCGGCAGCTTCAGCGGCCGCCCGAGTAAAGAATTTTCATTCCGCCGATGCTGACGTGGAAGCCGCCTCCGCGGTGGCGGAAGCGGGTTGGCGCCCGAAGACCGTGACGAAACCCAGGGCTGCGGCGCCGAGCGAGAAGGTGGCGGCGAGGCCGAACATGTGCGGCCACGAGAACCCCGCCGCGATGCCGGCAAGCACGGCGCCGAGCGCACCGATGCCGTCGAGCAGGACGAAGGCAAGGCCCAGCGTCGTTCCTTCGTTGCGGCCGGTGTGATCGACCGTGCCCGCGAGAATGGCGGCGCGGATCGCATCCAGGGCAGCGACCGCGACGACCATCGCAGCGATCATGATCCAGAGCGAGGGCTGGAAAACCAGCACTGTGATCGCCAGTGCCGCTGTGAGATTGCCGAACACGACGACCGGCCGGCGTCCGGCGATGTCGGAGATCTTGCCGACCCATGGCTGCGCCAATGCGCCGATGATCAACATGGTCGAAAACGCAATGCCGGCTGCCTCCGGCCCGAACCCATGCTGGTCCGCAAGATAGAGCGGAATCATGCTGAGAAGCGCGATCAGAGCCATATTGTAGAGGCAGATCATCGCCACCATGCGGAGTCCGTTACCCCGCCGCCACATGTTCAGAAGGTCGAGCAGGTCCTGCCTGGTGACCGACGTCTTCTCGACACGCGGAACCGCGCGCGCCACGAAGAAGAAACAGAGACCCATGAGCGCGGCGGGAAGCACCGAGATCGCCAGCGCCTCGCGCCAGTCGACGTAAGCGAGGAGAAAGCCGACGGCGAGCGGCGACAGCACCTCGGCAAGCGAACCGCCGATGGCGTGAATGCCGAGCACATGAGCGCGCCGCTCCTTGCTGTTGCGCGCAAGCACGCCGGTGGCGATCGGGTGCCACGCCGCATCGCCCATGCCCGCGACCGCGAGCAGCAGCGCGAGGCTCCAGAATCCCGGCGCCATGGCGGCCAGCAGGTACCCGACGGCGACCCACCAGAACGTGGCAAGCAGCAGCCGGCCCCGGTTCGCCACGTGATCGGCGAGGATGCCGGCTGGCAGGTAGGCGAGGGCGCCGCCGACGTTGCAGATGGTGAACAGCAGGCCGACCTCGGCCGGCGAAAGCTCCATGGCGATGCCGACCGCCGGCACGATCAGCCACAGCGAACAGATCGGCCAGTCGTTGGCGAAATGGCCCAGCGCAAACCACGTCAGGAGGGTGCGGTTTTTCATGGTGCCGGCAAGCTCTGGTCGAAAAGTGCGGATTTCCTGCCCGAAAGGCTTGAGCACCCTAGGGCAGAACGCTATGTCTTTCAGTCGACATCAAGACGAGTTGCATCTAAGAATCGTCAATTATCATGACCAACCCAAATCGCCATCCCCTGAGTGACCTGGGCGAAGTTGTTCGGCCGCGCTACCTGGGAGAACTCGTCAGACCGACGTCCGGCGAAAGCTACGACTGGCATACCCACGACTTTGGGCAACTCATCTCTGCTGCATCGGGGTCAATGTACGTCGGCACGCCGGACCGTGTTCTCTTGCTCAGTCCGGCGATGGTGTTGTGGATTCCGCCGGACGTTGAGCATTGGATGCGGTACGGATCGAACAACGAGATGCGCTACGTCGACGTACGCAAGGGCGAAGCTGAAATGATCGGGGAGGACTGCCGGATCATGGCAATGACGCCGTTGCTGAACGCCCTGATGGCCGGCACCATGCCCGACCGTGCCACGAGCCGCGCGAAAGACCACAACGATGCGCTTCACGCCCTCCTGCGTCACGAACTGGTCGCCGCCCCGGATGTGCCGCTCTCGATCGCCATGCCGCAAGACCATCGCATCAGGCGGTTTGCCGAAGCGGCACTCGACGATCCGGGCGTGATCGGATCGGTCGACTCCTGGCTTGCCGACGCCCCTGCCAGCCGCAAGACCATCGAACGATTGTTCGTCACAGAAACGGGAATGCCGCCGTCGCGGTGGTTGCGGCATGCGCGCATTCTTCACGCCATCTCAAGGCTCGCCGCCGGCGAGAAGGTCAGTTCGGTCGCCTTCGACATGGGCTATGCATCCTCAAGCGCGTTCAGCTACATGTTTCGCCGTACCCTCGGACGGAGCCCGAGCGACTTTTGCGCCTGAGCCGCGGCAGCGAAGTTGGCGTGGAGCGGCGCCTTCTGGGCCAAAGGGCGAAGACCGGCGGAGGTGTCCCCGCGCCGGGTTTCGTGGTAAGTCCGGACCCGACGGAGGGCCGCACCGCGGCCGCTGGAGCATGGAGCGATGAGCAGTTCTGAGCTTGCACGGCAGATCCTGGACACACTGCGGCGGGAGCGCGCGGAGCCCGGATTCCATATCCGCGAACAGTGGATCGCCGATGCGCTGGGCGTGTCTCGCTCTCCCGTCCGCACGGCGCTGAAGCAGCTCGAGAAGCATAAGATCGTCAGCCTGAAGCCGAGCCGCGGCTACTTCCTGACCGCGGCCCCCGGCTCCGACCTTTTCGAACAGGTCGACCTGCCGATGCCGGAGGCGGAGCGGATCTATCGGCAGATTGCCAGCGAGCGCTTCGCCAACCTGCTGGGCAATCAGGTTTCCATTGCCGATCTGGTGCGCCGCTATGGCGTAGGCCGTAGCGTCATTCACAAGGTCCTGGCCCGCATGCAGGAAGACGGCCTGGTCGAGAAGACGCCGGGCCACGGCTGGGTCTTCGGGCCGGCTCTGAACGACGAAGCCTCCTATCAGGAAAGCTATCGCTTCCGGCTGCTGATGGAGCCGGCGGCGCTGCGCGAGGAGCGCTTCGACCTGCCGCCGGACGCGATCGCGCAGCTTCGACAGCGGCATCTGGCCGCCCTGTCATCGGGGATCGAGAGGGAACCGTTGAACAGCCTGCTCGATATCGACGCGGCCTTTCACAATGCCCTGGCCGAAGCCTGCGGGAACCGTTTTCTCGCTCAGTCGATCCGCCAGCAGACCCGTCTGCGCCGCCTTTCCGAGTACGAGAAGTACACCACCCCCGAGCGCCTGGAAGCCTCCTTCGCGGAGCATCTGGCCATTCTCGACGCGGTCGAGCGGGGCGCCCTGGCAGAGGCGGCCGAACGCATGTCGCTGCACATCCGCATGTCCGACGAGAACCGGCCCGACTTCCGCAAGGTCCGGGTCTTGGCGCACCGCCGCCTGACACGCCGCTAAACCCCTTTTCCGGTTTCTGTCTCCTCCGAAACGGCTGGCGTCCGGGCTTCAGGGCCCGGCGGACGGCATGCTGAGCCGCGGAATCCCGGTCGTCTGGCATGGTCGCGAATCCAGATTGTATAATTTATCGAAATGATACAATATTGCGGAAAGACAGGGGCATCCGCGCGTGGGCTGAAGCTGTGAATGCGGGCAAGCGGGGCGGACAGAAAGCGGGGCGGGCAAATCGCCCCGGCAGACATGGAGGCAAATCGGCAATGAAGCGCATTTTCACGACGGTATCGACGGCCGCCCTGGCCGTGGCACTGGGTGCAGGGGCTGTGGGCCCTTGGGGCCTGGGGTCAGGGGCCGCCCTGGCCGCGGACAAGATCGTCATCTCCAACTGGGACGGCTACATGCCCAAGGACCTGCCGGAGAAATTCAAGGCGGAGACCGGCATTGAAGTGGAGGTCGCCCTCCATGCGACCAATGAGGAGATCATGGGCAAGGTCGTGGCCGGCAAGGGCAAGGGCTACGACGTGCTCTTCGTGTCCTCGCCCTTCGCGGAGGTCCTGCACAAGCTCGGTCTTTCGGCGCCGATCGATCACGCGAAGGTGCCGAACTTCGCCAACCTCTACCCGGAAGCGGCCAGCCTGGAGTATGACCCGGGCAACACCTTCTCGGCCCCCTATGCCTGGGGTACCACCGGCCTCTGCTACCGCTCCGACCTGGTCGAAGGCACGCCGTCGAGCTGGAACGATCTCCTGAACCCGAGCGACGCCTTGAAGGGCAAGGTCACCATGCTGGCGACCGACCGCTGGCTCATGGCCGCCGGTATGCTGGCCAAGGGCTACTCGGTGAATGAAACCAGCCAGGCCAAGATCGACGAGGTGAAATCCCAACTCATCGAGACCAAGAAAGACCTGCTGGCCTACGACGACACCACCTTCTATTCGAAGCTCGTCTCGGGCGAAGCCAGCCTCGTGCATGCCTGGGACGGCTGGTGCAATTACGGCATCGCCGAGAACGACGACATCAAGTACGTCATCCCGCAGGAGGGGACAGACCTCTGGGTCGACACAATGGTGATCACTGCGGCCTCGGAAAACAAAGACGCCGCGCACGCGTTCATCAACTACATTCTCAGCGCCGACAACGGCAAGTGGGTGGCCGAGAACATCCTCTACAAGGTGCCCAACAAGGCGGCCATGGAGGCTCTCGATGGCGGTTTGCTGGCAAGCTTCCCTAACCTCGACATGGCGCCGGCCGATATGATGAAGCAGGAACAGCTCCGCGATCTCGGCTCTGCCCAGAAGGCCTACACCAAGGCCGTCACGGAGATTACGGCGTCGAACTAACCGGTACCGGGCCGGAAGGTTGCCGCCGGGTTACGATGCGCCGCGCCCGGCGGCGGTCCTTCGCAGCCCCTCGATAACATCACCGTCGGTCGTATCACCGTCATGAACAGCCAACGCAGATCGCTTGTTCTGGCCCTGCCCGGTCTCGGCTGGCTGACGGTCTTCATGATCGTTCCCTGCCTGATCGTCTTCTTCTTCAGCTTCTTCGAGCGCGGCGTCTATGGCGGGATCGAATACAACTTCGGCTTCGACAACTTCCTGCGCGCCGCCGAGCCCATCTATCTCTCGATCTTTCTCGGCTCGGCCCGCATTGCCGCCCTGGCCACCCTGATCGCGGTGATCATCGCCTATCCGGCCGCTTATGCCATCTCTCTGGCCCCGAAAGATCGCCAGAACACTTACCTGTTCCTGGTCATGCTGCCGTTCTGGAGCAACTACCTGATCCGCACCTATGCCTGGATCGTGCTGCTGAACCGCGAGGGCCTGATCAACAAGGCACTCGGCGGCGCCGGAATCATCACCGAGCCTCTGCCGATTCTGTACAACGACTTCGCGGTGATCACGGGGCTGGTCTACAACTACCTGCCCTTCGTTATCCTGGCGATCTACGCCTCGCTGCAGCGCCTCAATCCGGAATTGCGGGAGGCGTCGACGGATCTCGGGGCGCCGGCCTGGGTGACGTTCCTTCGCGTGACCCTGCCGCTGACCCTGCCGGGCGTAGCCGCCGGCGCGGTCTTCGTCTTCGTGCTCTCCATCGGCAACTTCATCACGCCCGATCTGCTGGGCGGCGGGCGCATTCAGATGGTCGGCAACCTGATCTACGATCAGTTTCTGTCCGCGCGGGACTGGCCCTTCGGTGCCGCGCTGTCGCTGATCCTCATCTTCATCATGATGCTGCTGCTGTTCACCCAGGCGGTGTTCGTCAACCGGGCCCAGCAAGCCAGGGCTGCGCCCGATGGCTAGGGCGGCAATGGCGCGGCGGGCGCTGGCTGCCCATCTGGCCCTGACCTACGGGTTCCTCTACGGCCCGATCCTGGTGCTGATGGTTCTCAGCTTCAACCGGGCCGGCCTGCCGACGGTCTGGACCGGGTTTTCGCTCGAGTGGTACGTCACGCTGGCGGACAGCCCGGCGATCCTGGCCGCGGCCCTCAACACCATCATCGTGGCCGTCGTTTCGACAGTGATCGCCACCACACTGGGAACCCTGCTGGCGCTGGGGGTGGAGCGGCGGCGGCAGTCGAACGCGGTCGATGCGCTGCTGTTCGCGCCGATGATCATTCCCGATATCGTGTTGGCCATCGCGCTGCTGTCGTTCTTCACCCTGCTGGAGGTGACTCTCGGCCTGCATTCCATCATTCTTTCGCACGTGGTGTTCAATATTGCCTTCGTCTGCGCGGTGGTGCGCACGCGCCTGAAGCATTTCGACTATGCCATCATCGAGGCCTCGATCGACCTCGGCGCGGACCGCTTCACCACCTTTCGCCGTGTCACGCTGCCGGTGATTTTCCCGGGGGTGCTGGCCGGCGCGCTGCTTGCCTTCACGCTTTCCTTCGACGAATTCATCATTGCTTTCTTCACCGCCGGTGCCGGCGCCAGCTCGACGACCCTGCCGATGCGCATCTATTCGATGATCCGCTTCGGCGTGACGCCGGAAATCAACGCCATGGCGACGATCATCATGCTGATCAGCTTCACGCTGGTGTTCTTCTCCCAACGTCTCAACCGCGCCACAGTGAGCGACTGATGGCGGCAGGTGCGGTCATCTCCCTGCAGGGGGTCACCAAGCGCTTCGGCGGGCTGACGGCGGTCGACGGTGTTTCCGTGGATCTGGTGGAAGGGGAGTTCTTCGCCCTTCTGGGTCCCTCGGGCTGCGGCAAGACGACCCTGCTGCGCATGGTCGCCGGTTTCGAGGAACCGGACGAAGGTGCGATCCACCTGGACGGGAGGGACATGGCGCGGCTCGGCGCCAACCGGCGGCCCATCAACCTGATGTTCCAGTCTTACGCGCTCTTCCCGCACATGGACGTGCGCCGGAACATCTCCTACGGCCTGGAGATGGAACGGCTCGCCAAGGGTGAGATCGCCCGCAGGGTCGATGAGATCCTCGAGCAGACCCAGCTCTCGGCCCTGGCGCACCGCAAGCCGGCCCAGCTTTCCGGCGGGCAGCGCCAACGTGTGGCGCTGGCCCGCGCCCTGATCAAGCGGCCGCGGGTGCTGCTTCTGGACGAACCCCTGGGCGCCCTCGACAAGAAGCTGCGGGAGCAGATGCAGCTGGAATTGAAGCGGCTTCAGCACGAGTTCGGCATCACCTTCGTGGTGGTCACCCACGACCAGGAGGAAGCCCTGGTGCTGGCCGACCGCATCGCCCTGATGAACGGCGGGCGCATCGTTCAACTGGACGCCCCGCGGGCGCTCTACGAAGAGCCCCGGACCCGTTTTGCCGCCCAGTTCATCGGCCTGACCAACCTCTTCGAGGGCCGGGCCGTGGCGGGCGGCATCGAGATCGCGGGCCTGGGGCCGCTCCAGGCGGCTTGCGATCTGCAGGCGGGGTCCGCCTGCGCGCTTTCCGTCCGGCCGGAGCGCATCGTGCTTGCCAGGGACAGAATGGCGGAGGGCTACAACGCCGTCTCCGGCGAGATCACCGACATCGCCTATCTCGGCCAGAGCGAGAATCTTCGGGTCGCCGTGGACGGATACGAGACGCCGCTTTCGGTGTGCGTTGCGCCAGACGGCCAGGCAGACGCCCGGACAGACGCCCGCACAGGCGCCCAGCGCCACCGTGTCGGCGAAACGGTGTGGTGCCATTGGCGGCCTGCGCACGGCCGTATCCTTACAGACTGACCTTCCAGAGAGGATGCCATGAGCAAGAAAACGATCGCATTCTTCCCCGAGGCCGCCTTCGGCCCGGCCCTCAACTCGGTTGGCATCGCTCAGGCGGTCGAAAAGCTGGGGCACAAGGCCGTTTTCCTCTCGGACCCCGGCTTTGTCGAAGTCTACGAAGGCTACGGTTTCCAATGCCATCCGGTGAATCTCTCCGAACCGATGCCGGCGGAAGAGATGGCGAAGTTCTGGGAGGACTTCATCAACGGACACATTCCAAACTTCGCCAAGAGCCCGATCGATCAGATCGACAACTACGTCAAGGAGTGTTGGGAAGCCATTGTGGACAGCGCCAAGTGGGCGGAAAAAGATTTGCCCGGCGTGCTCGAAAAGGTGCAGCCGGATGTGATCTGTGTCGACAATGTCATCCTCTTTCCCGCGATCAAACGCTATGCGAATGAGAACGGCAAACCCTGGGTGCGCATCATCTCCTGTTCAGAGAACGAGATCGAAGACCCGGCAATCCCGCCGCATCTCTCCGGTTGCGGGGAGAAGGACGGCGACTGCCATGCCCGCTACCGCGCACGCTTCAACGAGGTCATCAAGCCGATCCATGACGACTTCAACGGCTTTCTCGAAAGCTGCGGGGAGGCTGCCTATCGGCTCGGCGAGTTCTTCGAAGCCTCCCCGCATATGAACTTTCTGCTCTATCCGGAGCCGGTGCGCTTCGACCGCTCACAGCCGCTCGATCCGGCGCGGTTTCAGTATCTCGAGGGCTGCGTGCGCGAGGATGAGCCCTACACGGTGCCGACCTTCAAGGCGCATAGCGATAAGCCGCTGCTCTATGTGAGCTTCGGTTCCCTCGGTGCCGGTGACACGGAGCTGCTGAAGCGTCTCATCGCCGCAGTCTCGAAGCTGGAACTGCGCGCGCTGGTGAATGTGGGCGACTACATGGCTGCCTACGACAGCGTGCCGGACAACGTGCATCTCGCAAGCTGGTATCCCCAGCCCTCGGTCATCCCGCAGGTCGATGCGGTGATCCATCACGGCGGCAACAACAGCTTCACCGAATGCCTTTACTTCGGCAAGCCGGCGATCATCATGCCCTATGTCTGGGACGGTCACGACAATGCGACCCGGGTGCAGGAAACCGGCCACGGCTTCAAGCTCGACCGCTATCAGTGGACCGAAGAGGAGCTTGCGGAGAAGATCAATGCCATGCTGAGCGATCCGGCGATGCGCGAAAGGCTGGATGCGACGGCCAGGCATTCCCAGGGGCAGCATGGTCCCAGCAAGGCGGCGGGCATCCTGGATCGTCTGGCGGCGGAGTAAGCCATGGCGATGGCGGTCTTCCGCGTATCCTGTGACGCCTCCCTCCGCGGCAGGTGTCACTCGGTCTCTCGTCTGTTCTGAAAGGAACTCATCGCCTTGTCCACGAACCTCAGGTCCTCGGCGCCGCATATCGCTGGGGCCTCCCACTGGAAAGAAGAGCTGGTCGACTGGGGCGGTCACTTGGAGCCCATCGACGGCAAGTCGACCAACGCCGGCCGCCTGCTCTGGAAGGGGGAGCGCGATGGGTTGCCGGAGGCCGGAATCTGGGACTGTACGCCGGGCAGTTGGCGGCTCGAACTGCCGCGCGACGAGCTCTGCCACTTTGTCTCCGGCCGTGCCACCTACAGTCGGGACGACGGCGAAGTGATCGAGGTGGTGCCCGGCACCGTGGTGCACTTTCGCGAAGGCTGGACCGGCACCGTCACGGTGCATGAAACCATCCGCAGCATTTATATGCTGCGTTGATCGAGGACCCTGCGATGAGCCATGCCAACAAGGACAAGAGCCAGACTGCGACCCCGGTGATGCATGATCCCAAGTCTGTTGCGGAAACGGTCGACTGGGGTCTTATCCCGACGATGATCGAAGGCGAGAGCCGGACCTCGGGGAAGCTGCTGTACAAGGGGCCTGGGGGCAGCCCGGAGTCCGGTATCTGGATCTGCACGCCGGGCTACTGGGACTGCCACGTCACCGCCGACGAGCTGTGCCACTTCCTGGAGGGACGCTGCACCTATACCCACGAGTCCGGCGAGGTGATCGAGATCGAGCCGGATACCGCCGCCTTCTTCCCGGCCGGCTGGAAAGGCACCTGCCGTGTCCATGAGACGGTGAAGAAAGTCTACATGATCCGATGATGGCCGCGAAAAGCCAGCGGCACGCGGGACCGGGCGGTCCCCTAACGAAGTGGACTGTGCAGCCATGAGTTTCGACCCGAATCAGCCCTCTTTCTTCATCGCGCCCGCCTTCATCAGCGCAGGCGGCGCCCCCCTGACGGTGACGGACCCGGCGACCCTGGAGCCGGTCGGCGTCATTGCGGAAGTTTCCGAGGCGGAGCGCGAGAGGGCCCTCGATGCGGCGCAGGCGGCGCAGCGGCGGTGGAAGCGCGTCGACGCCAAGACCCGGTCCCAGGTCCTGCATCGGATCGCCAACACGGTCGAGGCTCGCGACATGCGCCGCTGCGCCGAGTTGATGTCGCGGGAGATGGGCAAACCCTATCCGGAAGCGATCGGGGAGATCGCCAACTGTGCCGGCGCCTTCCGCTACTTCGCGGAGATGGCGCGCGACGAGGCGGGCAAGGTGGCGGGGACGACACAGACGGGGTCCTTCCAGTTTGCCCGCTACGAGCCGCTGGGCGTCAGCGTTCACATCATGCCCTTCAATTTTCCGATCCTGCTGATGTGCTGGACCGTGGCGGCGTCGCTGGCTGCCGGCAACGCCTGCGTCGTCAAACCCGCGCTGGCGACGACACTCTCGACCCTGGAGTTCATGCCGGTCTTCGAGGCCCTGCCGGAGGGCTTGATCTGCTGCCTGCCCGGCGGTGCGGAGCCGGCGCAGGCGCTGATCGCGTCCCCGAAGACCCAGGCCGTGGCCTTCACCGGCTCGGTGGCGGCGGGCAAGGCCGTGGCCACGGCGGCGGCGGCACAGATGAAGCCGGCGGTGATCGAGGCCGGGGGCAGCGATGCCATGATCGTCAGCGCCGCGGCCCCTCTGGAGGTCGCGGCCAGCGGTGCGGTGACCGCAGCCTTCCACATGTCCGGGCAGGTCTGCACCTCCGCCGAGCGGCTTTTCGTTGTGGACGCGGTCCATGATGCCTTTCTGGAAGCCTTCGTCTCCGCTGCGAAGCGGCTGCGCATCGGCAACGGGCTGGCGAAAGCGGAGATCGGGCCGCTGGTCAGCGAGACCGCCCGCAACAAGGTGATGGCGCTGGTGGAGGACGCGCGCAGCAAAGGCGCCCGGCTCGCGCTCGGCGGCAAGGTCCCTGATGACCAGCCGCTGGGATGGTTCTACGAGCCGACGATCCTCACCGGCGTGACGGCGGAGATGGCGGTGATGCAGGAGGAGTGCTTCGGCCCTGTGGCATCGGTCTGCCGCGTCGCGGACTTCGACGAGGCGCTGGAGCGGGCCAACGACAGCCGCTTCGGGCTCGGCGCCTCGGTCTTCACCACCAGCCTGGAGGAAGCGATGGAGGCCGCCGAGCGCCTGGAGGCCGGGATGGTGTGGGTGAACAATCCGCTGATCGACAACGATGCCCTGCCGTTCGGCGGCTGGAAGATGTCGGGCCTGGGCCGGGAACTGAGCCGGCTTGGCCTGGACGCCTTCCGCCGCTCCAAGATGGTGGTCATCGACCACAAGCCGGCCGTGCAGGACTGGTGGTACCCCTATCCGGACGACTGGTTCTACGAGAGCGGCGGGCGCAGCCACGTCTAGGTCTGCGGTTGGCCATTCGCAACATGGCCGTCAGATCGCCGCGATGATCGTCTGCACCGGGCTGACGTAGCGCGGCGGCTTCACGGTGACCACCGAGCAGTCGACGCTGTTGAGGATGTCCTCGGCGGTGTTGCCGATGATGAAACCGGGCACGCCGGTGCGCGCAATGGTGCCCATGACAAGGAGGTCGGCCTTGAGCGCTTCGACCTGCATGGGAATGACGCTGCGCGCCTGGCCGCGTTCCAGACGAAAGCGAAAAGTGATGCGTCCCGACTCCTCAGGGCCGATCCAGTCGCGCGCCTGCTCGGCTAGCGCGGCCAGGGCGTTCCAGTGGGTGGCGCGAAGTTCGCTGGTATAGGCCTCTGCTGCATGCTCTGCCTCGGTTCCGCCGGCCCAGAGGCGCACCAGCCCCTCGCCGGGCGCGTCCCAGACATGCAGAAGATAGAGATCCCCCTGTGCCGCGGCAGCGACCCGGCCGGCGACCTCAAGAATGCGGCGGTTCAGGCCGGCCAGGGTGCCTGGTTCGCCGGCTGATGCCGCATCCACGTCGACAGCCGCGATCACCGTCTTGGCCGGTGTTGCGGCGGGGCCGTTGTGCAGCCAGACCGGGCAGGGGCACTTGCGCAGCAGGTGCTGATCGGTGCTGGCAAAGGCGAAGCGCGCCGCCCCTGGGAGTCGTTCCGCAGTTTTCAGCAGAAGGTCGACGTCTTCGGCGATCACGTGGCGGACGATCTCCAGAAACGGCTTGCCCACACGAAGGACGAGGACGGACTGCGGATCGAGGGCCGCGCCGCCGACCAGGTTTTCCAGCACCGCGCGGTACTCCTTCAGCCGGCGCTCCTCGATTTCCCGCGCCGAGACGCCGGTGGCGCGGGCGACGCGATCGATCTCCGGCAGCGGCTCGAGGACGCCCAGGACCGTGAGGCGGGCGCCCCAGGTCGCCGCCAGCCCAGCGGCGTTTTGCAGGAGGGCGCGGTCGTCGTCGTCCGCTCCACAGACCATGAGGACGTGCCGCGGCGCGACGGGAGCCTCTTGGCCGTTCTGCAGGGTCATCGGACTGTCTTCGATCATGCCGAAAGCTCCCTCTGTCCCTGCGGATCGTCGGCTTCGCTGTGGGGCGGCGAAATGCCGTTCTGAATCAGGGCGGCCGCGCGCGAGGCGGCGTCGCGGAAGGGCATCAGCACCAGGTCCGCCCCTCCCGCCTCCAACGCATCGGCGGTTTCTTCCTGATGGGCGGCCACCGCGATCCGCCCGCCGAACTTCAGGTCGGCGAGGGAGCGGATGAGCGAGCGCCGCGGGTCGTCGTGCGAGACGCCGGTGTCGTGCTCCGGCACTGCGGAGACCGCCCAGCGCGCCTGGCCGAGCGGCAGATGGGCGAGGAACTCCGGGTCCGTCGCGTCGCCGAAGACGACGTCGAAGCCGCGTTCCCGGGCATGACGCACGGCCACCGGGTTGAAGTCCACGCCCAGGACCCGCCAGCCGGCGCGGCTCAGTTCCTGGGCGATGCCCATGCCATAGCGGCCAAGACCGAAGATCAGGACATCGCAGGCCACGCTTCTGCCGGCCTGGCTTGCGTCTTCAGCCTGCCCGGCGGAACGCCGCTCGAAGGGGCCGAGCAGGGGTTCGATCCGGCCGTAGATCTGATGGGAGTAGGTGATCATGTAGGTGGAGACGGCGATGGTGATCAGGCCGACCAGGGTGACAAGGCCCAGGGCGTCCTCGGCCACATGGCCGATCGACACGCCCATGGCCATGAAGATCAGCGAGAACTCGCTGATCTGCGCGACGGTGAGGCCGGCGAGAAAACCGGTGCGCTTGCGGTAGCCCATGGCCCCCATGATCGCCAGCACGATCAGCGGATTGCCGATGAGCACGAAGAGCGAGAAGATCACGGCGGCGAGGACGCTGGCGCCCAGCACCGAGAGATCCAGCGAAGCGCCCAGCGCGATGAAGAAGAACAGCAGCAGGAAGTCGCGCAGCGAGGCGAGGCGGGCGGAGATGGCCTCGCGGAACGGCGTCGAGGCCAGGGAGACGCCGGCTAGCAGGCCGCCCAGTTCCTTGCCGAAGCCCAGGTAGTGTCCCAGGGCCGCCAGCAGGGCGGCCCAGCCGATGGCAAAGGAGACCAGCAGTTCCGGCGCGCGGGAGAGCCGCTCGACCAACGGATTGGCGAGGAAGCGCACGAAGAGGCCCACCGCGACCAGCATGGCCGCGCCGTAACCGAAAACCAGCAGCACGTCGGAGAAGGCCGCATCGCCCCCGGTGCCCACGCCGATGGCCGAGAGCACGATCATCGCCAGCACGACAACCACATCCTGGACGATCAGGAAGCCGAGGGCGATGCGCCCGTGCAGGGAGTCGATCTCCCGCTTGTCGGACAGCAGCTTTACGATGATGATCGTCGACGAAAAGGTCAGCGCGACGGCGACATAGAGGCTCGTCAGAGTCCCGAGGCCGAGCGCCAGGCCGATCAGGAACCCGAAGATGGTGGTGAAGGCGACCTGTCCCAGCCCGGTCATCAGGGCGATGGGCCCCAGGGTACGCACCAGCTTCAGATCGAGCTTCAGGCCGACCAGGAACAGCAGCACGGCGATGCCGAGCTCCGCCAGGAGGTCGATGTGCTCGTCGGACTTGGCGATGTCGAAGACGGAAGGGCCGGCCAGGATGCCGACCGCGATGAAGCTGACGATCAGGGGCTGGCGCAGCATCAGACCGACGAAGCCGACGCTGGCCGCCAGCACCAGAAGGGCTGCGATTTCGTAGAAGATGTAACCGCCGATGGCTTCGCTCATGACCTCGCTCATGACCGGCGCGGCCGTGCCGTGAGCGGGCTCTGCGGAGCGTCCGTGCGGCCGGTCCCGAAGATGCGCTGGCGCAGGCGCTTCTCCAGCTCCAGGATCAGCATCACCGCCACGCCGACGGCGACGATCTGCAGTCCCTCGAGAAGGCTGAGCGGCCGGGTGTCGAAGAAGGCTTCCATGAAGGGCGCGTAGGTGAAGAGGAACTGCAGCGCCGTTACGGCCGTGATGGCGATCAGCACCGGCTTGGTGCCGACGACGCCCCTGAGCGTCAGGGAGGTGTCGTTCAGGTAGCGGACGGAGAAGAGGTAGAAGATCTCCATCACCACCAGGGTGTTGACGGCGACGGTCCGCGCTTCCTCGATGCTGGCGCCCTGGGCCTGGGCCAGGGCGAACTTGCCGAAGATCCCGCCGCAGAACAGCAGGGAGACGAAGGCCACCCGCCAGACCACGAAGGCCGAGAGGATCGCCTCTCCGGGCGCGCGGGGCGGGCGGCGCATGACGCCGCGCTCCGAGGCCTCGAAGGCCAGGGTCATGGCCAGTACCACAGAGCTCACCATGTTGATCCAGAGGATCTGCACGGGCGTGATCGGCAGGGTGAGGCCGAAGAGGATGGCGATGATAAGGCTCAGGGACTCGCCGCCGTTTACCGGCAGCAGGAAGATGATCGCCTTCTTGAGGTTGTCGTAGACCGTGCGCCCGGCCTTCACCGCGGCGGCGATGGTGGCGAAGTTGTCGTCTGCAAGAACGATTTCGGCGGCTTCCTTGGCGGCTTCGGTGCCTTTACGGCCCATGGCGATGCCGATGTCGGCGCGCTTCAGGGCCGGAGCGTCGTTGACCCCGTCGCCGGTCATGGCGACCACCGCGCCGCTGGCCTGCAGCGCCTCCACCAGCCGCAGCTTGTGTTCCGGGCTGGTCCGCGCAAAGACGTCCACCTCCGCGGCCCGGCGGCTGAGGGTCTCCGCATCGAGGCCGTCGATCTCGGTGCCCTGCAGTACATCGCGGGTGTTCTCGAGGTTGAGCTGGCGTGCGATGGCCTGGGCCGTACCGGCGTGATCGCCGGTGATCATCTTCACGCGGATGCCGGCGGCGCGGCAGTCCGCCACCGCGGCCACGGCTTCCTCGCGCGGCGGATCGATCAGGCCGACCAGCCCCAGCAGCGTCAGGCCATCGGCCACGTCGTCGAAGCGCAGGGCACTGTGCTCCCAGGGCGTCCTCTTGCTGGCGATGGCCAGCACGCGCTGGCCCTCGGCAGCGATCGCATCGGCGCGGCGGTGCCAGTAGTCCCTGTCCAGCGGCTCCGTGCGTCCGTCATCGTGATGCTGCCACTGGCACATCTCCAGCAGGCGCTCCGGCGCGCCTTTCACGTAGATCGCGGCCTGGCCGCTGTGGTCGTGGTGCAGGCTGGCCATGAAGCGGTGCTGGGAGTCGAAGGGGATCGAGTCGGTGCGGGGGTGGGCGCCGCGCTCGAAAGCCGGGTCGAGACCGGCCTTGTGGGCCAGGGTGACCAGGGCGCCCTCCATGGGGTCGCCGACCACATGCCAGTCGTCGCCCTGGGCCGTGAGCTCCGCCTCGCTGCAGAGAAAGGCGGCGCGGGTCAGCCCGGTCAGCAGGGGAAAGTCCCCGGCTTCGATGTCCCGTTCTGCGAGCGAGAATCCGCCATGCGGCGCGTAGCCGGAGCCGGAGACCGTGAAGAGCTGTTTGGCGGTGGCCACGGAAGCGACGGTCATCTCGTTCCTGGTGAGCGTGCCGGTCTTGTCGGAGCAGATGACCGAGACCGAGCCAAGGGCCTCGATCGCCGGCAGCCGGCGGACGATGGCGTGGCGCGCCGCCATGCCCTGAACGCCGATGGCGAGGGTCACCGTCAGGATAGCCGGCAGGCCCTCCGGGATGGCGGCCACCGAGAGGCCGACAACGGCCATGAAGAGTTCGCTGAAGCCGTAATCCCCAAGCGTCAGGCCGAAGAGCAGGATCGCGGCACTGGCCGCCAGGATGAACAGGGTCAGCCACCTCGCGAAGACCGCCATCTGGCGGATCAGGGGCGTGGTGGTCGACTGTACCTCGGCAATCAGCGCGCTGACCTGGCCCAGCTCCGTCGCGGCCCCGGTTGCCACGGCAACGCCGCGGCCCTGCCCGGCTGCGACCAAAGTGCCGCTGAAGGCCAGGCAGCTGCGGTCGCCGAGGGGGGCCTCGCCCGCCACCGGCGTCGTCGCCTTGTCGACCGCAACGGATTCGCCCGTCAGGACGGCTTCCTGAACCTTCAGCCCCCGGGTGTCGAGCAGCCTGAGGTCAGCGGGCACGCGGTCGCCGGCTTCCAGGATGACGATATCGCCGGGGACGATGTCCTCGCCGTCGACGGTCTGCCGTCGTCCGGCGCGCAGCACGGTCGCCTTGGGGGCGAGCATGTCGCGGATGGCGGCCAGCGCCCGTTCGGCCTTGCCTTCCTGAATGAAGCCGATCACCGCGTTCACGAAGACCACCGCGACGATGACCCCGGTGTCGACCAGGTGGCCCAGGGCGGCTGTGGTGGCCGCCGCCGCCAGCAGCACGTAGATCAGGAGGTTGTGGAACTGACGCAGGAAGCGCAGCAACGGCCCCTGCCGCTTGGGCTCCGGCAGACGGTTGTGGCCGAAGCGCGCAAGCCGCGCGGAGGTTTCCTGATCATCCAGCCCCTGTTCGGCGCTCGCGGCGAGCGCTTCCAGGGCTTCCTGATGCGGCCGGTCGTGCCAGGTGGTCGGCGCTTGTCTTTCCGGGCCAGCCTCTACGCGAGGCATGCCGGCACCGCTCTATCGTCCTCGCTGACGCCGCTGTTGGCGCCCCGGCTGGTGCCCCGGCTGGTGCCCCGGCTGGGCAAAGTGTCTTCAGCCGTCCTTCGTTTCCTTGCCACTGCTCGGCGCGCGCGTGGCGTGTTCATTCACAAAGGCCTCCAGATCCTTGACTGCCACCCGGAACTCGCGGCCCAGCCGTATTGCGCGAAGTTCCTGATGGTGGATCCACGACCGCACAGTTTGCTCCCGCACCTTGAGGAGCTCTGCGATTTCCTGCGTGGTCATGAACGGTTTACTGAGCATGATTCGGTCCCGCTGGAAATCATATAAGACCGTTGAGCACCATTCAAAGTGTTTCGCACCTTTCTGGCAGGTTTAAGGTCGATCCAATGGAGCGGATTCGGTCCGGAGCCCGGTCCTACGGATACCCTTGGGCCGCGGTGGGCCGGCCGAAGCCCTCTGCCGATCACGGATCAGCAGAAGGCTTCAGGTCCCCCGGCATCAGACAAAGAGGATGTCTTCCTGGGTCAGCAGCGCGGAGTCGACCCCGGACACCGTGATGCTGCTGCCGGCGCCGTAGTTGATGACGGCGTCGTTGCCCACTTGCTCGATCGTAAGCTCCGCGAAGGTAAGGCCGGTATCCCGCAACTGGATGAGATCGGTCCCGTCCTCGAAGTCAGAGATGGTGTCCTGCCCATCGCCCTGCTGGAAGCGGAAAATATCGGCGCCGGCCCCGCCGATCAGCAGATCGTCGTCCAGCCCCCCGACCAGGAGGTCATCGCCATCGAGGGCGGTGATCGTGTCGTCACCCTCGAAGCCATAGATCTTGTTGGCTGTCCCGGTCCCGGCCAAATCGTTGGCCGCCGCATCTCCGGTCGTTGCGAGGTTGGCGGCCATCTCCGTTGCATCCCAGATCAGCCCGTCGGCAAACTCGACGAAGCCCAGTTTATATTTGCCGTTTGGGTAAAAGTGGTTCTTGACCGTGACGAACTCTCCCGTGTCATAGGCGGCGACCTGCAGGTTGTAACCCACTTTGCTGAACATCATGTCGGTGGACATCAGGTCTTCCAACCGAAGGGTGTCGCCCTTCCCGGTGTTCTGTGGGTTATCGATGAGGTCGTTGCCGTCACCCAGCCTCCAGAGGTAGACATCGAAGCCGCTGCGGCCCTGCAGCACATCATCTCCCAGGCCGCCGTCGAGCGTGTCGTCTCCCGACCAGCCCCAGAGTGTATCGTCGCCGTCATGGCCAACGACGAAGTCCGAGGAGTTCGACCCCGACAGCAAGTTGTCGCCCGCGTCACCCTGAAGAAGCGTATTGGCGTTGATGTCTGTCAGATCCCAGACGACGCCATCGCTGAATACAATCGATTCGACGCCCCAGTTGCCGGTCTGACTGTGCTTGCCCTCATCGATCGTGATGACTTCGCCGCTGGGAAGTATGTTTACATAGATATGTGTCTGATGGGAAAGCTGAGTGAGTTCGACTTGGTCCGACGCCACGTCGAGGAGGTGAAGCACATCCTGACTGCCGGAGTCCGAAACGGTTTCGTTTATGGTGTCGTTACCGTCGCCCAGCTTCCAGATATAGGTGTCACTGCCGGCGTCTCCCCGCAACAGATCGACACCAATGCCCCCTTCAATCGTGTCGTCGCCTTTGTTGCCGTCGAGCGTATCGTTGCCTTCGCCGCCCAGAATGACGTCGACCAGGTTCGTTCCGGAAAGGGCATTGTCGCCCGCATCGCCCTTGAGCTTGGTCTCCGCCAGGATTTTCTCGAGGTCCCAAATCTCGCCGTTGGCGAATTCGATCTTTTCGACACCCAGGTTATTGACCTGACTGTATTTGGCCTCATCGACCGTAATGATTTCACCCGAGGGCAGGACATTCACAAAGATGTGCGTCTGCCCTGCCAGCTGAGTGAGCTCGACCTGGTCCGACGTCACATCGAGAAGACGCAGCACATCCTGGCTGCTGGGGTCGACGACGGTTTCGTTTATGGTGTCGTTGCCATCGCCCTGTTGCCAGACATAGGTGTCGCTGCCGGCATCGCCCCGCAGCAGGTCAGCGCCAAGGCCACCTTCCAGTGTGTCGTCACCCTTATTGCCGTCGAGCGTATCGTTACCCTCGTTGCCCAGGATGACGTCAGCGAAGTCCGTCGCGACAAGGGCGTCGTCGCCGGCGCTGCCTTGGAGCTTGGCTTCCTTGATGATCTTCTCCTCATCCCAGACCTCGCCGTCGGCGAACTCGATCTCCTCGATTCCCCTGTTCTTTGCACCGTATTTCTGTTGCTGGATCGTCAGCATCTCTCCCGAGGACACGATTGTGATGAGGAGATCCGTGGATTCTGAAAGCTGGGTCAGCGTGACGTTGTCGGACGTCACATCCAGGAGACGGAGGCGATCTACGTCGGTTGTGTTTTGGCCGTCGTAGATGGTGTCGTTTCCATCGCCGACCTGCCACTCATAGATATCATTTCCGGCGCTGCCAATCATGGAGTCATTGCCCAGGCCACCGACAATAACATCGCTGCCCTTGCCGGCGTTGATGGAGTCGTTCCCGTCCATTCCCTGAATGAAATCCTGGCCATTCGTGCCGGAGATACTGTTCGCGCCGGCATCGCCGTCGATGATGTTGACCACCGGCGCCGGGTTCTCGACATGACCGTTGCCCGCGGCCTGTTTCTCGACGCTCTGGGCAACGGCTGCCACGAACTCTGCGGCAGTGAACTTTGCGGCTGGAATCCAGACAGTGACATAGTCGGAATTGAGATACGGAGTAGGAGGGCCGCTGCCAACGACTAGACTCTCGACCCAGAGAGCCTGCTGCTCGGCGGTCGGGAGAACTCCGAAGGCGTTCAGGAAGACCTGGTCGACCAGCGCGGCACCGGACAGGCCTTTCAGGCTGCTCGAGGATACACCCTGGATGTCGCGGTCCTGACCCATCAGTTCTTGGGCAAGATCAGCGACCGACTCTGTGCCTCCCAGCAATCTCTCGGCATAGACTTCGAGTTCGTGCGTGGTTGCGTCCCGGTCGTAGATGGTATCGAAGAGGTCTTGGATGATACCCTTGACATAGGCCTCATCAAGACTGCGCTCGAAAACGGCTTCGGTTTTCAGAAGATCCAGATTGTTGGTCAGCATCTGTGTGTTGCCGACGATGGCGTGTTCCGCCGATTCCGCCAGTTCAATGATCAGACCACTGCGCGTAAGGCTGCCGTCGGCCAGCGCCGTCAGCTTCTCGTCCAGCTCGCTGAGGCTGGGGGCACGGCCAAGGCCGTTGAGGTACATCTGATGAACGAACTGTGCGCCGCTCATGTCTCCGTAGCGCGTGTAGAACTCGCCCAGGGATCCGTATTTGGTCGATCCGTCCAAGGTGAACATCTCCGCCAGCGCTTCCTTATCGAGTTCGCCGTCGACGATGTAGAGCGCCACCCTCTCCTCTTCCTCGGTGGAGAGTGCGCGGTCGAGTGCGACATCAAAGAGATCGGCTGCCTCGCTCTTCAGGCGGGCAATGGTTGCGCTGTCCAGATGGTGTTCGTAGGTGAGTGTCTGATAGTCATAGTCAAAAGAGCCGGAGCCATCGTTTTTTTCGGTGGCCTTCCAGTGTTTGATCTCCACTCTCCAGTTCACGAGGCCACTGGCCGGGTCGTAGTGGTGGGTTGCGACGAGGTGATTCCATCCTGAGAGAAAGGTATAGTGATTCAATACTGAGTTATACGGAGAGTTGGTGTTTTCTACGCCGTTGTACCAGGTGTAGCTGTTCTCCGGATCGATGGCAGAGCGGGTCATCACCTGGGTGACCGATCCGTCTGAGACGGTCGTGACCAGCCCGTCGGCGGAGGTTTCCGTGGTCCAGGTCTTTTCCAGGACCCCGCTTTCGTCGAAGAACTTCTCGGTCGCCGTTACCGAGCCGTCGGCGGCGGTCACCTTCTCCTCCGTGGAGTCGTCATAGCCGTTGCCGTCGTAGTCGGAACGTGTCTCCAGGCGCTGACCATCGGCGGAGACGACAGTCTCGGTCTTGGAAGCCAGGTCGCCGTCGCTGTACTCGATTTTCTCCAGGACCTCAGTGCTGCCGTCCTCCATGAGCGTTTTCTGCCAGGACGCATTGCCGTCGATCACGCCATCGCCGTCGGTGTCCAGGGTCGCGTTCACGGTCAGGCCGTCGGCCGAGGCAGTGGTGACCCGCTCATACCCCACGACCCCGGTGTCGTAGCTCTCGGTGGAGGTCGTAATCCGATTGCCATTGTTGTCGAAGACCGCCTCGTGGCTGCGGGTGATGTCCGTTACGCCGTTCCCGTCGAGATCGATCGCGTAGCTGACATTCATGCCGTTGGCGGACTTGCTTATGACAACCTCTGTATCGAGGCTGCCGTCGGCATTGAGGTTCTGCAGGGTGGTCGTCACGCCGCCGATGGCGTCGGTCTCGACGATCTTTACTCGATCGACAAAAGTGTCGCCGTCCTCGTCGATATCGTGCTGTTTCGTGAGTCCATCGTCGGAAAGGGTGATGGTCTCGGCGCGGAGCAGGCTATTGCCCGGCCCATAGCTCTCAAGCTGCCGTACCGAGCCGCCGGCGGCGCTTTGGGTCAGAACATCACTTTTGTCGATGTCGCCGTCGCCGTCAAAGTCCTGCTCGGTCGTTACGACCAAGCCGTTGCCGCTGGTGGTAGTCGTGGTTTCCGAGAGTGTCTGGTTGCTTGCATCCTGTGTCACCAGGGTGCGGACGACCTCTCCGTTGGTCTCGAATACCGTGGTGTCGGTCGTCTTGATCTCGAAGTTGCCGTTTTTGTCGTAATCGCGCTGGCTGATGATGGTGAAGCCGTCGTCACTGATCTCACGCTTCTCGGCCCCAAGAGACTCGGCCCCGTTGTGGCCCTTGCCGTGCTGGATCTCGACCAGTGTCGAGCCGTCTTCGGCAACCGACGTCGTCTCATCTCGTTGCCAGAGGACCTGGCCGTGTTCGTCGGTTCGGGTCCAGGTCTTCCGGAGGTCGTCGGCGCTGGTCATCTCCGTTTCTCTACCAACCTGGGTTCCCCCGGTGGTGAGGTAGGTCTTTTCCTTGACGAGTGCTCCCGAGGTGTCGGTGAATTCGGCGAGCCGGTAGCCGGGATTGCCATCACTCCTGACGGAGAGTGTGGACGATTTGTCGGCGTTTACCGTCCGCGTGGTCTCGCTTACCGTGGTTCCGTCCACCGAGGTGGTCAAGGAATGCTCGGTTTCCGTGCCGTCCGCTGCGATGGACTTGGTGATAACCGTCGTCTGGTCGATGACCCCGTCATTGTCGAGGTCGGCCATCTTCGTCACGGTCCAGCCGTCCGGGCCTGTGATTGTCGTGTACTTGGCCCAGATAGCCTCATTCTCACTTGAGTGATTTGTCGTTTCGACCTGCGATCCATCCGAGAACAGCTCAGTCACAGATTCAATAACGGTCTCATAGACGCCGTCGCCGTCCTTGTCCTGCTTGGTGATGCTGACCAGGCCCTTGCCGTCCACCTCAGTCCGGCTGCGGCTCGAAAGGTCACCGTTTGCCTTGAAAACAGATTGTTCCTTTGTTGTCGTGCCGTTATCCGCCAGGGTCGTCGTGACGATCCGGTCGAACCCGCCGTCGCCATCGCTGTCGGTTAATTCGATGGTGCTGCGCCCGTCGCCCGATTGCGTGACTGTCTTGGCACTGCGCAGTGCGTCGGCCTGCAAGTCCCGCACCTCGGTAGTGGTCACGGTGTCGCCGTCGGCCTCCAGGACCGTCTCGGTCCGCGTTTCCAAGTCAAGGATGGCATCGCCATCCCGGTCCTCACTGACGGTGCGAAGCTGGCCGTCGCCGCTGACCCAGGTTTCCGTGCGGCCGAGCAGCGATGTGTCCTGGGCGCGGACGTCTTCCACCGTCGTCCAACTGCCGTCAATATCCGGCGTGGCGGTCGTCGTGGTGATCCGCTCGAAGACGCTGTCGCCGTCTGCGTCGACTTCTACGGTGGTCTCGGTGTTGTTGCCGTTGACGGTGTTGACGGAGGTGTCGCGGGTGCTGCCGTCATCGTTGAGGTTGGTTGTCGTTGTCGTCGTGGTGCCGAGGTTGTCGAACTCGATGGAAACGACCTCGGTTGCTTCGGCAACACCGTCGTTGTTGGCATCGACGGTCGTGGTCACTTCGTCGCCAGCGGCGCTGGCATGAACGACGGCGGTTCCGACGATGTTTCCAAGAGGCGTGTAGGTGGTTTCGGTGGCAGTGGTCGAACCGTCGTCGGCGGTCACGGTGACGGTCTGGACGTCCACCATGCCGTCGCCGTCCTTGTCGATCTGTTCCGTCGTCGTGCGGCGGTCGGCGCTCTCCAGAAGTGTGATCTGCGACAGCTTGGTAACGCCGTCGCCGGCATAGTCGGTGACCACCCGGATCGTGCTGCCGTCGGCTTCCTCTGCCCGGGTATCGACCGTGATCCGGTCCAGGACGGTGTCGCCGTCGCGGTCATGTTCGGTGGTGACGGTCAACCCGTCGGCGGATACGATTTCCACCGTGCTGCTGCGCAAAGAGTTGTCGCCGTTGGAGACCGTTGTGGTGGTTGCCACGACGCCGTCGGCCGCGGTCAACGTTTCTTTCAAGACCCGCAGGTCGATGTCGTTGTCGTTGTCGCTGTCGGTCAAGGTGAGGGACTGCAGTCCGGCGGCATCGGTCGTGGTGGTCGACTCTGCGTTGATGGAGCCGTTGGCATTGCGGTCGTAGACGACATCGGTCTTCTCCCCGGTGACGTCGTCGACGGTGACGGAGCGCAGTATTTCGTCAGCGCCGAAGATGCCGTCGAGGTCCAGGTCGACCCGGGTTTCGGCGGTGATCTTGTCGGCCCCCAGGGTGGTGACTTTGTTGCTGAGCAGGGTCCCGTCCCCGCTGCTGCGGGTGGTCGTGGTTTCCCTGTTGCCCTCGGTATCGATCACCGTGACCTCGGTATCGGTCCAGTCGATAGCCTCATCGCCGTTGATGTCGCTGACGATGGTTTTGGAGAGGGTATCCCCGCTGAGCGTGGTGACTGTCTCGCTGAGAGTGTTGCCGCTGGCGTCTTCCACGACATGGGTCGAGGTCGTGACCTCGCCGGCACCGCCGGTGGTGGTGATCACCGCAACCGTCTCCGCGACGCCGTCGCCGTCGCTGTCGTAGGCGATGGTCTTGACGTCGCCGTTCTCGGTGGTCGTGGTCTGGGACAGCAGGTTGCCGTAGTCGCCGCTGGTGGTCTCGGTCTCCACCCTTACGCCGTTCGGCTGATTGTCGATGTCGAAGGCCGCGACGAGGTCGGTTGCGCCGTCGCCGTCACGGTCGATGGTCGTGGTGCGGGTCAGGCCGTCGGCAGAGACCTCCTGGGTCGTGCTGCGGATGACGCTGCCGTCCGGGGCCAGATCGTCTTTGGTGACGCTGCGGCTGCCGTCCGGGTTCTCACTGCGGTCCTCGCGGCTGTCGAACCAGCCGCCGCCGGTGGAGTCGCGCTCGATGGTGATGTCCTTGCCGTCGGCACTGGTGGTGGTGACGGCCTGGTCGATCAGGATGGCACTTGCCTGATCGGCACCATCGTAGTTGGTCACGGTCTTGGTCTGAACGCCCTGCGCATCGCTCGTGGTTTCGACCGTCTGGATGCGGTCCACCGCACCATCGCCGTTATCGTCGAAACTGCGCGTGCTGAGCGATCCGTCCGGGCTGGTAACCGCTGTGATGACGAAGGCAACCGCGCCGCCGGCATCGTATCCCGTGGAGGCGACGACGGTGTTGCCCTCGGCATCCGTCGAGGCAACCTGCTCGACGTCATAGCCCTGTGCTTCGACGGCCAGCGTGGTGTCGGCCATCTTGCCTGTGGTGCCATCGGCCAGGGTAAAGGTGGTCTGCCCGGTGATGTGGGATCCGTCCGGCAGTTCGATGCTCGTAGCGTCGACATCGAGGTTCAGCGAGACGATTCCCAGCTCTGTCAGGGTCATTACCGTGGTTGAGCCGTCAGCATTGGTGACCATGACCTTGAAGTCGGTAAAGTCGGGGTCGCTCGCGTCGAAGACACCGTCACTGTTCTTGTCGAAAGCCGAGGCGAGGGCTTCGATGTCGCTGTCGGCGGCCGGGTCCCACTCGGTGAAGATGTACTGGCTCTTCTCCTGAATCGCGTCGTAGCCGTTCGGATCATAGAACAGCACGCCGTTTCCGGCGGCGGCCCAGGCCGTTTTGTGCAGCAGACCTTCGTCGCCTGCCGGCGCGAAATGCGTCGATTCCTCTAGAGCGGTGATCTCGATCTCGCCGCCGTCAAGGTTCAGGATGATCGGCTTGCTGCCATCCTGTCCGTCCTCGCCTTCCTTGGGGTCGTTGCTGTCTTTTTTGCCGGAAAGCGATTCGAAGAAGTCCTCGATGCCTCTTCCGATCTCGTTGATGATGTCCACGATTCCCTTGGCGATCTCCTTGATCGCATTGCCGAACCCGCCTGCGATTGCGCCCAAACCACCGAGAAAATCGCCTTCTGAGAAGCGCTCGAAGCCTGTCTTGAGTCCCGCGCCGATAGCGCCGAGGGCCCTGCCGGCCGTGCTGAGGATTTCGCCAGCGACATGGAAGCCGGTATTTACGAGATCGCCGAGCGCGTCGCCGGCCGGACCCAACTTATCGAAGACGGCGTTGTCTATACTATCGCCCAGTTCTCCCAGGGGGCCGGAATCGTTGTGAACCCGAACACCGCCGGCGATATAGGTATGGAAATCCTCGACCTCGAAGTTGTAGGTTTTCCAGCCTTCGTGAACGTTTTGTTTGAAAACAGTGTTGCCATCGGACAGGGTTGACCGGGTGGCCGACTGCTCGAACATCCCAGCGCTCTCTGCGCCGTAGCGCAGGAATTCGGCTTTTGTGGTCACAATCGAGCCGTCGGCATCGACGATCCGCGCCGTTCGACCGCCGAGGCGCAGAAGGTCGCCGATCTTGGTGAAGCCGCCGGTCTCATCCAGGAAGGCATGACCCGGAGTTACGTAGACGGCATCCCTGCCATCCGGAAACTCCAGGCGGATGAATTCCTGCGTGACATTTTCGTACTTTCTGGCGACGCGCTTTGGCTGTACGGCGCCGCGTCCGGCAGCCGCGGCGGCATCAAAGCCGGCGACGATATCGCCGACGGCGATGTCACGGATCGCCCGCTGTTCCCCCGATGCCAGCAGGACCGCGGTCTCAGCGGAGAAGCATCGGTCATTGTGGTACCGCTCCCAACCACGCGTAAGCGACCCACCATTTCTGAGCATATCATCGAGGAAGCTATCGAGTGCGGCCGCAAACTGAGCAAGAACGCCGACCTTAAAGGTCACTTCAAAGCCTGCCGAATACCCTTTGACTTTGGGCGTTGCTACTCCGCCCGTGATGTCAGCTTCCGAATTGATCTTTGCCTTAAGAGGGCCGCGGCGGACCTCTACAGACACAACTCCGTCTTTGTCTACCCCAATGGGGCCAAAGCTCTGGTTTCCATCTTGATCAATGCTTACAGGTCCGGCGCTTATACTGAGCTTTGTATCGGACCCGATTTTCGAAGAGCCATCTGAGGAGCTGATTTCGCGTTTTAACTCTACGCCACGCCTGCTGTACGTCGCGTAAGCGCTTGCTTCGATAACAGGTTCGTTAATGTGGCCGCCGAAGTGATCAAAGGAGGCGGAATTGCCCATCTCGTGCTTCTCCTCATGCAGGTCTGATACGCCGCAGGAGCGCTCGGGCCGGTTGGCCGGGCCTTTGCTCTCAAAGTCGCTGCGGGCGATGCTTCAAAGTGCTGCGGTGAAGCACTGTCAGGTGTGGTTGGTTACCTCATCTACTTCCTGGGGAGCCTCTGTGCCCGGACGGCGCAGGGCCAGCCTGAATAGCTGCCTGTCGGCAGCCGGCCTTGTATTGTACGTTCTTGCTGTCAGGGGTCCGGGCGATTCCCGGTCCGCTTCGGATGCTGGTCTGCCCTGCAGCGCGCAGCCGTAAAGCGGATCAGCGTGCAGGTCTTTGCTTTGCTGGAAGCTGTAGGCGGCCTGCCGTAGAGGCCTTGGCCGCGCCGGGCGGGATCGTCAGTCATCTTCTTCCCCCATGAAGACGATGGGATGGCTCACAGGCGCTGATGCGCGCCTTTATCCACCCCGTTACCGATGTTTCCCACGACTCGGAGTCTCACCGAGAGCGCATATGAGTACAAGAGAATTCTCTGCATAGCGGTATTCGAATTCTGCTGATGCGCTGCGGTGTGCCCACAAGCTGTCGGAGACCATCGACCGTGGAATGGCGGCGCAGTGCCGGAGGCATCGCCCGGTCTCCGCTAGGTCCCCGGACTCTTAGGCGGCGGTTTTCTTCACCAGCAGGTTCTGGTCCGGGGAGAACTGGCGGATCAGTGGCAGGATCGCGGCGCCGCAGACCCGCGCCCGGGGACCCACGTTGCCCCGGCGGATCTCCAGCGGACTGGTGCCGGTGAGATCGATCCCCGTCAGCGCCGCCCGGACGTCGGCGACAAAGGTTTCGACCTCCTCGCCGTGCAGCATGGCGTCGATGACGACGCCCTCGAAGTCGATGATACTGATGGCCGCTGCGATCGCCTGGGCGATGGGCGGCGCTGCGCTGCGCCGCCACTGGGCGAAAGCCTCGGCGGCGCGGGGGTCGCGGACCAGATCGGCGATCATGGCGTCGCCGCTCACGCCTGCCTTGCGGACCTCGTCCGTCAGGCGAAACAGCGAGCCCTGGCGGATGAGTTGCTCGAGATGGCCGTCCGGGGCGGCGACGGGGATGGAGCCGATCGCCCCCGCGTTGCGCCGCGTGCCCTCGAAGAGGCGCCCGTCGATCACCACACCGCCGCCGACGAAGGTACCGACGTAGATGTAGAGCGCTGACGAAAAGGTGAGGGCGCCGCCCAGGGTCATCTCCGCGGCACAGGCCGCCGTGGCGTCGTTGTGCACCTCGACCGGCAGGCCGGTCAGCTCGGCGATGGTTGCAGCGATGTCGACCTTGTCCCAGTCAGCCAGTTCGCTGGGGTCGAGCCCCATGACGTCGGTCCAGGCCGAAAGCTGGCCGGGCATGGCGACGCCGACGCCGACGATGCGGCCGCGCAGCGTCTCCTCCAGGCCGTCCAGCAGGCCGGCCAGTTCGCGCCGCAACAGCGCGGTGACCTCGACCTGGCGCGGCGCGGGGTAGGGGAACTGCCGGTACTGCACCGCCTGGCCGTGGAAATCCACCAGCATCAGTTCCAGGCTGCGGCGCCCGATCTTCACACCGAGCGAGAGCACGCCCCGGGCGTTCAGGGCGATGGGGGTATGGGGCTGGCCGACCTTGCCGCGCACCTTCTTTTCCTTGCGGACCAGGCCTTCCTTCAGAAGGGTGTTGACGATGACCGAGACGGCCTGAGCGCTGAGGCCGGTGTGGCGGGCGATCTCGGCTTTCGGCAGGGCTCCGGCCTGGCGGATCAGATCCAGGATCATCCGCTTGTTGTAGGCCCTGAGGCCGACCTGATCGCCGCCGCCGCGGACCTGAAAGTCACCCTCGCTCATGATGGTCGTCGCGCCTTGGCTGCCGCCGGGAAATCGCTGGCCCGCGCGCTTCCTGGCCCACGGACTGCCGCGACAGAATGCGGCTTTCCCCTGCGCGGAGCAAATAATTCTTATTGATTTATTATTATCGGACTTTGCAACCCTGGGGCTTCCCCGCCCCTGCAGCGTGCTTCGGCGCAGCCTTGAGACAATAAAAAACTCAATGTGATTTATTTATTGACAGGCGCCGGGACGGGCGGTTAAATCGGACCATAAGGAGCACGCCGCGTCCATCCGGCCGGCCCCAAGGAAGCTCCGAACCAACAAGGTCCAAACACTCTTTGGCCAAACGCTCTTAGGGAGGAGCTCTATCATGAAGTCCGCCATGAAGTATGGTGTCATCGGAACGATCACGGCTGCCAGCCTGATGGCCCTGGTCGGCCTGTCGGCGCCGGCCCAGGCCGACGACGTCATTATCGGTCTCATCACCAAGACCAACACCAACCCCTTCTTTGTGAAGATGCGTGAAGGCGCCGAGGCCAAGGCCGGCGAACTGGGGGCCGAGCTGCGCACCTTTGCCGGCAAGTACGACGGCGACAACGCGGCGCAGATCGAGGCCATCGAAAGCCTGGTCGCCGCCGGCGCCAAGGGCATTCTGATCACCCCCTCCGATCCGGCGGGGCTCGCCGACACCGTGCGCCGCGCGCGCGAGGCCGGGGTGCTGGTCATCGCCCTCGACACGCCCTTCGATCCGCCGGAGACCGCCGATGCGACCTTCGCCACCGACAATTTCCGCGCCGGCGAACTGATCGGCCAGTGGGCCGCTGCAAAGATGGGCGACACGGCCGAGGCCAAGATTGCCACCCTGGATCTCTCGGAGGCGCACATCACCGTGGACGTGCTGCGCAACCAGGGATTCCTCAAAGGCTTCGGTGTCGATACGAAGAACATCAACAAGATGTACGACGAGGACGATCCGCGCCTGGTCGGCGGCGACTCCACCCGGGGCTCCGAGGAAGGCGGGCGCACCGCCATCGAGAACCTGATGCAGAAAGACCCGGGCATCAACGTCATCCACACCATCAACGAGCCGGCCGCCGCCGGCGCTTATGAAGGTCTCAAGTCCTTCGGCATGGCCGGCAAGGTGCTGATCGTCTCGGTCGATGGCGGCTGCCCCGGTGTGCAGAACGTCAAGGAAGGCATCATCGGTGCGACCTCCATGCAGTTCCCGTTGCGCATGGCCTCGCTCGGCGTCGAAGCGGTGGTGGAGTTCGCCAAGTCCGGCAAGAAGCCGGAGAACACCGCGGGCCTGAACTTCTTCGACACCGGGGTCGAGCTGGTGACCGACGAGCCGGTCGACGGCCTTCCCTCGATTTCCTCGGAAGAAGCGCTGGCTAAGTGCTGGGGTTGAGGCGCCCTTAAGGCTTCCCCCGCGCCAAAGCGCGGAGGGATGGGAGGGCCGCGGCCCCAGGTGCCGCGCCCTCCCGGAAACCGCAAATCCATCGCCCAGACGTTGGGCCCGGGGAACCGGACCCTCTAATCGGGGAGGAAACCGCTATGGCCGATGATCAGGCCGCGCCGCGGGGGCCGCAGGACTTTGAGAAGGTCCTCGATAAGAGCGCAGCGGAGGTCGCATCCTTTGACGTGCGCGACAAGTCTGCGTTCGCGCGCTTCCATTACTTCCTGCACGCCAACCCAACCGCCGCGCCGGTCGTGGTTTTGATGGTGAGCTGCATCGTCTTTGGCGTTATTGCCAACAACTTCTTTTCAGCCTTCAACCTGTCGCTGATCATTCAGCAGGTGACGATCATCGGCATCCTGGGCGCGGCCCAGACGCTGGTGATTCTCACCGCCGGCATCGACCTCAGCGTCGCCGCGGTGATGGTGCTCAGCTACATGGTGATGGCGCGCCTTGCGGTGCAGGGCGATGTTCCCTCGCTGCTCGCCGTGATCATCGGTCTTGCCGTCGGTCTTGCCTGCGGGCTTCTCAACGGCAGCCTGGTCACCCGCACCCGCCTGCTGCCGGTGGCCGTGGCGGTGCTGAGCTGGGTGCTGCTCTACAGCTTTGGTCTGCCGCTGATCTATATCGTGCCGATCGGCATGATCGCGGCCCTGGCCGTTGGCTGGTTCAGTCTCGGCCCGGCGCTGGAAGTACGCCTGCCGCCCTTTATCGTCACCCTCGGCGCCTGGTCGATCTTCTTTGCCCTGAACCTCTGGTATTCGGAATCGGAGACCATCCGCAGCCAGGACATCGACGCCGCCGCGCCGTTGCTGAAGGTCTTCGGACTGCGCGTGGAAATCCTGGGGGCGCAGTTCACCCTCGGCTCTTTTCTGATGATCGGAATCTTCACCGTTCTTTGGTATGCCCTCACTTGGACTGCCTGGGGGCGCGCCGTTTATGCCGTCGGCGACGACAAGGAGGCCGCCGAGCTGTCCGGCATCCGCACCGACCGGGTCCTGCTGTCGGTCTATGGCGTTGCCGGCCTGCTCTGCGCCATCGGCGGCTGGGCCGCCATCGGGCGCGTCGGCTCCGCCTCGCCGCAGTCGTTCTACGAGGCCAACCTGGATGCCATCACGGCGGTGGTGATCGGCGGCACCTCGCTGTTCGGCGGCAGGGGGGCGATCTTCGGTACGCTCTTCGGCGCACTCATCGTCGGTGTGTTCCGCTCCGGCCTCAAGCTGGGCGGTGTCGACGTGCTCTGGCAGACCTTTGCCGTGGGCCTGCTGATCATCGTCGCCGTTGCCATGGACCAGTGGATCAGGAGGGTCAGCGCATGAGCCCGAAGCCCGTCATGACCGGCCGCGGCCTGACCAAGCGCTATGGCCGCGTCACCGCGATGGATCGCGCCGACTTCGAGCTCTTTCCCGGCGAGGTCCTGGCCATCATCGGCGACAACGGCGCCGGTAAGTCGACCCTCGTCAAGGCGCTCTGCGGCGCCGTGCAGGTCGACGAGGGGGAGATCAGGCTGGATGGCGAGCCGGTCAACTTCGCCTCGCCGATGGACGCGCGCGACGCCGGCATAGAAACCGTCTACCAGAATCTGGCGCTTTCGCCGGCGTTGTCGATCGCCGACAACATGTTTCTCGGCCGCGAGCTCTACAAGGACGGCATCGCCGGCTCGCTGTTCCGGATGCTCGACAAGAAGCGCATGCGCGACTTCGCGCGGGAGAAGCTGACCGAGCTCGGGCTGATGACGGTGCAGTCCATCACCCAGACCGTCGAGACCCTTTCGGGCGGCCAGCGCCAGGGCGTGGCGGTGGCCCGCGCCGCCGCCTTTGCGACCAAGTTCGTCATCATGGACGAGCCGACCGCGGCCCTCGGCGTCAAGGAGAGCCGCCGCGTGCTCGAGCTGATTCAGGACGTCAGGGCCCGCGGCATGCCGATCGTTCTGATCTCCCACAACATGCCGCATGTTTTCGAGGTGGCCGACCGCATTCATATTCACCGGCTCAGCCGGCGTCATGCCGTGATCCGGCCGCAGGATTTCTCCATGTCCGATGCCGTGGCGATCATGACCGGCGCCATGGAGCCGCCGGACGACATCGCCCTGCCGGAGGGCGCAGTCTTGAACTGAGTTGGTGAACTAGGACAGTGACTTGAAATGAACGATCTCCCTGGGGCGGCCGGATCAGACACGGCCGCCAACCTTGTGGGGTGCGAAGTCAGGCGACGGGGACCCGCCGCTTCGCGCCCCTCTTCCTTGGTTCTGTAGCTGCGACTCCCTAACTGCGGATTTTTGACGGATGTTTGTTGTTTGTGGCGAGGCGCTGTACGACGTCTTCACCCTGGAGGAAACGGACCGGGGTTTCACGATGGATGCCCGCATCGGCGGCTCACCCTTCAACGTGGCGATCGGCCTGGCGCGACTTGGATGCGACGTTGCTTTCTGCGCCGGGCTTTCCAGCGACCCCTTGGGCCGCCGGCTGGAACGGCATCTGGAGGCCGAGGGCGTCGACACGCGCTACGTCGTGCGCAAGGACAATCCTACGACCCTTGCCCTCGTTGCGCTGGGCGGCGGCGGAGAGCCACACTACAGCTTCTACGGCCACGCCGCTGCGGATCGTGCAGTGACGTCAGCCGACCTGCCCACGCTGCCGGAGACCGTGCAGGCGATTCACTTCGGGTCGTTTTCTCTGGCGGTTGAGCCCAGCGGTGCGTCCTTTCTGGAACTGGCGCGGCACGCTGCGGAGAAGTTGGTTTCCTTCGACCCCAACATCCGCCTGAACGTGGAGCCCGATGCGGCGCTGTGGCGCCAGCGCACCGAAACCTTTACGCAGATCGCCGCGTTGGTGAAGGTCAGCGTTGAAGACCTCAACATTCTTTTCCCCGAGGAAACGCCGGAGGGCGTCATCGCCCGCTGGCATGCCAACGGCGTTCAGCTGGTGGTGGTGACGCGGGGTTCGGAGGGGGCGCTGGTCTCCCTGCGCGGAGAGGTCTTCGAGGTGCCGGGCCGGCGGGTGGAGACCGTTGACACCGTGGGCGCCGGCGACACCTATCAGGCGGCGCTGCTCTGCGGCCTTGAGCGCCTCGGGAAGGCGAGCAAGGCCGGGCTCGCCGCCTTGTCGATGGCCGAATGCCGGCGCCTCGTCGACTTCGCCGGCATGGCGGCGGCGATCACCTGCACGCGTCGCGGCGCCGACATGCCGCATGCGGCAGAGGTGCCGGACATCTGATCCGCTGAGGCGGCTTTCAGCCGCCGCGAAGCTTCCCTCAGCCTGCAGGGTGAGACCGGCCCTGACAGTACCCTCTTGAAAGAACTCTGAGCACATTCTTTCCTGCCGGCCCGGTACAGCTGTCCCAAAAGAGAACGGGAAATCTTGGGTAGCTGGGACAGCTGCCCGATTTCCAGTGCCATGACGATCGCCGATATCTCTCAGCCGCCGCTTCGCTCCATGGCTGGGTGCGATGGGAGTTTGGTGCAACCGCGTCGCAGTGACAGCGCTGCCGATTGACCAGGCGCCCGCGAGCTCGGACCACGCCATCCTTACGGACGGCAAGGGAGCAGAGGATCAAAGGCTGAGGACTGTGAAGACCCGCAAACTCCTGACGCTTTCTGCGGCCGCTCTGCTGGCTGCGGCACCACTGACTGTACTTGCGACGGCCGCGGAGGCCGATCCGGTGGCCGGTCTGGCACCGGTTGCCGACAGCGACTTCCACGATGATGGACGGCCCGATCAGGCCAAGGTGCGCCTTGGCCGCTTCCTGTTCTTCGACAAGGTGTTGAGCGGCAACCGCAACATCGCCTGTGCGACCTGCCACCATCCGACCTTGGCTGCGGCCGACGGCGTATCGCTCTCTCTGGGGGAAGGCGCGCGCGGCCTGGGAACGGAGCGCCGCGAAGACCCTGGGACGCCACTGCTCGGCCGTGTGCCGCGCAACGCCCCCGCTTTGCATTTTCTCGGCGCGCGGGAGTTTATCGCTCTTACCCACGACGGCAGGGTGGAGGTCGACCCGGCACGCACCTGGCCCAGCGGCTTCTGGACCCCGGCGCGCGAGCAACTGCCCGAAGGGCTCGACAATGCGCTGGCGGCCCAGGCCCTCTTCCCTGTGCTTTCGAACATCGAGATGGCGGGGCACAAGGGCGAGAACGCGGTGGCCGATGCGGTCGCGCTGAACCGCCTCGGCGGCCAGGACGGTGCCTGGGCGATTCTGGCCAGACGGCTGCAGAAGATCCCCGAGTACGTCGATCTTTTTGTTGAGGCCTTCCCGGAGGTCGATCAGTCCGAAGACATCACGATCGTGCAGGCGGCCAATGCAATTGCCGCGTTCCAGACCACGGCCTTCCGGCCTGACGACAGTCCCTTCGACCGCTACCTGCGCAGCCGCGATCCCGCCGTGCTTTCGCCGGCGGCGCGGCGCGGCATGGCGCTGTTCTACGGGGACGCCGGCTGCGCAGCCTGCCATAGCGGCAAGTTTCAGACCGACCACCGCTTCCATGCCATTGCCATGCCGCAGATCGGCCCGGGCAAGAGCGACGGCTGGGACCGCTCCTACTGGCGGGCGACCGGTTATGCCGCCAGGGTCGAGGATTTCGGCCGCTACCGCGTCACCTTTCGTCCGGAGGACCGCTACCGCTTCCGCACGCCGTCCCTGCGCAACGTCGAACTGACGGGCCCCTGGGGTCACGCCGGCAGCTACGCCAGCCTGGAGGCGGTGGTGCGCCACCACCTGGATCCGGTCGCTGCGCTCGAACGTTACGACGCCCGGGAGGGCGCGCTGCCCAGACTGCAGCGGGTGATCGAACCCAGGGCTACGGGGTCGCGCCTCAGCCACGAGGCTGTCAATCCGGCGCGCCTCGCCGACTATCTGCGCCGCGATACCTGGGCTCAGGAAACCGGGGCGCTGCGCAGGGAGCTGGCAGAGGCCAACGAACTGCCGCCACGCAGCCTGAGCGATGCTCAGGTCGAGGATCTGCTGGCCTTCCTGCGGGCGCTCACCGATCCGCGCAGCCGAGATTTGTCCGCGCTTGTGCCCAGGCGCGTGCCCAGCGGCCTTCCGGTCGCGGACTGAGCAATCAGAAGATTGAACGCAAAACTGTCGCCGCTCGTATCCCGCCGCATCCTTTGGACCCTTTTCAGGAGACGTGATCCATGTCCGTTAAATCCCTTCTTATGACCGCCTCGGCCCTTATGGTGCTGACGGCTTCCGCAGCGGTTGCCGACAGCAGCGGAGAGCCAAGCACCCAGGTTGCCTACGATGCCCCGGTCGCGCTGGAGTTCAATTTCAAACTCCATGTCGAGGACAATCTCGCCGAGCAGGATGTGCTGATCGAGCGCGAGCCCGGCTCCGGCAAGCTCTATCGTCCGACCGCCGGCGACCGGGACATGAGCCAGCCACTCTATGCCGCCGCGGAACCGCTGGAGCATCAGCCCTTCGACGAGACGGCCAACGGCCCCTGGCCTAAGGGCCGCGCCCTGGGCATCACCCTCGGCGACTGGCTGAGCGCCAAGGGTGAGGCCAGCTACAGCTGCGCGAACGGCGAGGGCAGCCTGACTGCCGACTTCACCGGCCTTGTGCCGGACGGCGTCTACACCATGTGGCACTTCTTCATGGCTTCGCCGCCGACCGAGCCCTTCATCGGCACCCACGATCTCCCGATCGGCACGCGCGACGGTGCCCAGTCGGTCTTTACGGCAGACAAGGCGGGCAAAGCCCGCTTTGAAGCGGCTTTCAAGCCATGCCTGCAGCTCACCGGCGAGCATCTGGCGGCCGGGTTGGCCATCGCCTGGCACAGCGACGGACAGACCTACGGCGCGCTGCCGGGCGACTTTGCGACGGTGTCCCACGTTCACCTCTACGCCGGCCTGCCCAAGCGCAGCGGGCTCTAAGAAGCCATTACAGTTCGGGGTGGAGACAAGGCAGGGCCGGCGCCAGCGCGCCGGCCCTTTCTCGTATGGACCGTCAGTTGACCATGTCGTAGAGAGCGCGGGCGATTTCGCCTTCCAGCGGGAAGGACAGCATCCCCATGACCGAGTATCCCAGCAGCCAGGGCATCAGGTAGAAGCGGATCATGAAGAAGAACCAGGCGACGTAGAGCGGCACCAGGGGTTCCAGCAGAAAACCCGGCGTAATCGGCCGGAAGACTCGGATGATGGGATTGGTCCCCTTCACGAAGACCTTCATGAAAAAGAAGTTCGAGTCTTCCGGCAGGAAGAGGTTCATGGCGACGCGGCCGATCAGCGTCCACATGATCACGCCCATCAGATAGTCGAACACGATGACCCAGATGGGAAAGACGGCAAGCGGGTCGGTTATCGTCACCTGTTTACGGGTCCTGAATAAAAAGGGTGGCGGAGAAACTCCGCCACCCCAGTCTACATGCTTTTGCTTGTTTCAGATCAGTGCTTGGCACCGAGGATCGTTTCGCCCGAAGGAATACGAACCTCGTCCACCATGTCCTGCACTTCCTGGCTTGGCGCCGGGGTCATCAGGCTGACCACGACCATCGCCACCAGGCTGACCGGCATGCCGATGATGCCGAAGCGCAGGTGGTCGATGCCCATCCAGGGCGTGCCGCCGTTGTACACGTAGTACAGATAGGCGGAGCCAGCGGCGAAGCCGAAGACCATGCCGGCGATCGCCCCCTGGGTGTTGGCCCGTTTCCACCAGACCCCCAGCACCAGCGGGAAGAACAGGCCGGAACAGGCGAAGCAGAAAGCCCAGGCCACGGCACCGAGAATACCCGTGAGCTGCAGACTGGCGATCAACGCGGCGGCCGCGCCGATCACGATGAGCAGCACGCGGGCGACGATGAGGCGATGCTTGGTGTCCGCCTTCGGGTCGATGATCTTGTAGTAAAGATCGTGGCTCAGCGCGTTGGCGATGGCCAGCAGCAGCCCGTCGGCCGTCGACATGGCCGCGGCCAGACCGCCGGCAGCCACCAGGCCCGAGATCACATACGGCAGCCCGGCGATTTCCGGTGTCGCCAGGACGACGATATCCGGCCGCATGAAGAACTCGTTGAGCTGAACGATGCCGTCCCCGTTGCTGTCTGTGAGGAACAGCATGCGCACGCTCTCCCAGTTCTGCACCCAGGCCAGACTCTTCACCGCCTCGAAGGACTGTCCGATGACCGCCGTCGGCAGGGTCGGGTCCAGCAGCTGCAGCTTGGTCAGCGTGGCCAGGGCCGGGGCCGTGAAGTACAGCAGGAAGATGAAGAACAGCGAATAGGCGACAGACCTACGCGCGTCCCGCACCGAGGGTGTGGTGAAGTAGCGCATCAGGATGTGCGGCAGCGAAGCCGTGCCCGCCATCATGCAGAGCGCCAGGGTGACGAACTTCCAGGAGTCCATGCCGCCCTGCGGATCGTTGTGCGGTGTCGAAAGGATTCTGACACCCCTGAAATCAGCAGGTGCGCTTTCCGTTGCCGCTGTCCCCAGCCCGACCAGGGGCTCCAGCTCCTGGATGCGGGCCACCGCATCGCCGTAGGAGAAGTGCGGCACCATGCCGAAGTCCTGTTTGTTGGACATCCAGATGACCGGCACCAGATAGGCGATGATGAGGACGATGTACTGGGCCACCTGGGTCCAGGTCACCGCCCGCATGCCGCCGAGCATGGAGCACAGCAGGATGCCGACCAGGCCGATCCAGACGCCGAACTCGAAGGGAATATGCAGCGCGCGCGCCGCGATGGTTCCCGAGGCGTTGATCTGCGCCGTCACGTAAGTGAAGGAGGTGACGACCAGGATCACGACGGCGCAGAAGCGCGCGACGTTGCCGCCGTAACGCGTCCCGATGAAGTCCGGCACCGTGTAGCAGCCGAACTTGCGCAGGTAGGGCGCCATCAGCGAGTTGACCAGCACGTAGCCGCCCGTCCAGCCGACGATGAAGCCCAGATAGCCGTAGCCGCCGAAGTAGATGCCGCCGGCCAGCGCCACGAAGGAGGCGCCGGACATCCAGTCCGCCGCCGTCGCCATGCCGTTGTAGACCGCCGGCACTTCGCGGCCGGCAACGTAGTAGGCCTCGACCTGCATGGTGCGCGACAGCCAGCCGATCAGGGCATAGATGGCGACGGTGAAGGCGACGAAGAGGATGCCAATGGTGTCGGCACCGACACCCATCTGCTCCAGGATCGCCATCAGCACGATGAAGACGAGGAACCCGCCGGTGTACATCGCGTACACGCGGCCGAGGTTTTCGATGAAGCTCCCTTTGATCATGTCGGTCGTCCCCCTATTCGTCGCCGACGCCGGCTTCGTCGTCGATGGCGTCTTGACGCCAGTTCTGGAAGAAGATCAACACAACGAAGACGAGGAGTGAGCCCTGGACGATCAGGTAGTAGCCCAGCGGAAAGCTCAGGAAAGAGAATTCATTCAGTGCTTTGGCGTTCCAAGGAAGGATGAAGGCAAAGATCGCCCAGACGACCAAAACTCCGATCGTCAGGTTGCGGGTTTTAGCCCAATGACGCTCCTTTGCTTCCTTGCCAATCCCGGGCGCTGATGTTCCCCCAGCGCCGGGGTCTCTTGTGGCTTCAGACATTGTCATTCCCCCAGATGTTTTTTTCGAAAATGCCCCACTACTTCAACATGGTTGGCGAAGGTTCGCGAGTAGATCATGATTGTACTGGATTGAAAACCTTAGTAGTAGCGATTATGACGTTTCGGCCGAGCTCAATCATCGAATCGATTAGCGTTTCGCGGCAGTCTTGTGCAAATCCGCGGGCCCGCGGGTGATGCAACCCCTGCGTAAAGCCTGGGCCTTCTTGCCCGAGTTTCTCGCGCGCCTGACCGTACGGCGCGATTCGGGCCCTATCGATTCGACCGATACGTTGTGCCGCTTCGTTGCGACGCGCGCAGCCTTCATTGCCCAAAAGACCCTCTATGGCTACCTGAAGGCCCGGATGGGCACACGCTATCCGAGCATGTTCGAAGACGATGTCTTCGCTTCGTCGATCGACATCGCCAAGATGCATGTCTTCGCTGCCTGTCTGTCCGATCTGACTCTCTTTGCGGTTTCCCATGCGCTGCAGGACGAGACTCTTGACGACGTGCTGCGGCGCGAACTGGCACTGCAGTGCTTTCACAAGGGTTTGGCGGACAATGCCGCCGCGGCGGCCCAAACCTCCGCCTTCTCCGCTGACGAAGCCATGCAGGCCTTCGAGCGGCGCCTGGCTTTCCACGATTGGCACAACGGTCCGCGCGGCGCGGCGCTGTTCACCGCCAGTCCCGCTGCGCTTTTCGAATGGGCCCCGATCGCGCCTGCCCTGAAGAAGCATGACAAGGAAATCGTCGAGAACTCCATCAAGTTCAAATGGCGGGACATCCGGGAACGCTTCGAAAAACGTGCCCGGGGGTCCGCCGTCGCCGCCGATTTAACCAGCTTCGCCGAGTTGCGCCATTGATGCTGATCAAATCCCGCGAGGATGCAATGAGGTTTAGTGTCGCACTGCGGGAAGGGAGCCGAGTGCATGAGTTTCCAGGGGGCCGAGACGAGTCTCTCCGGGCTGCCGCTGCGGGCAATCCCGGCTGTTGTACTCGACACCGAAACCACCGGGCTGGACGTCGTCCATGACCATGTCATCGAGATCGGCGGTGTGCGCCTGTCCGGCGGGCGCATCGCCGAAGGCGACAGCCACAGCGTCCTGGTCAACCCCGGCATGCCGATCCCGGGCGATTCCACGGCAATTCACGGCATAACGGACGCCGATGTCTCCGGGGCGCCGGCCTTCCGCGAGGCCATGGATGGGTTCGTCGATTGGGCCGGGCCCTCGGTGGTGATCGGCTATTCCATCGGCTTCGATCTGGCGATCCTCAAGGCCGAGCACGAGCGAAACGGGCTCGACTGGCAGATGCCCCGCAGCCTCGATGTGCGCCACCTGCTTCATCTCGTCGGCGCCAACCTGCCCAGCCAGTCGCTGGAGACGGTGGCGGGCTGGCTCGGGCTGGAGACCAGCAACCGTCACCGGGCCCTGGGGGATGCGATCCTCACGGCCGAGATTTTTTTGGCCCTCGTCCCAAAGCTCGCAGAAGCCGGCGTCACGACCCTCGCCCAGGCGGAGCGGGCCTGCCGGGCGCTCACCGAGCGCCTCGACGAAGAGGCGCGGGCCGGATGGCAGGGCTTCGATCAGTTGGGTCAGGCGGTTGCCCCCAGCGTGGCGGAGTACGCCCGCGTCGACAGCTTTCCCTACCGCCACAAGGTCGCGGACCTGATGAACAGTCCGCCGCTTACCATCGCCGGCGACGCGCCGCTGCAGGAGGCGCTGGGCGTCATGGCCGGCAAGAAGGTGAGTTCCCTGTTTCTGCCGGCCCGGGCCGACGCTGCAGCCGCCGAGGACGGCTGGGGTATCATCACCGAACGCGACGTGCTGCGGGCGGTTGATGCCTTGGGCGGTGCGGCGCTGCAGTGGCCGGTGGCGGAGTTTGCAGCGCGCCCCCTCGTCACCATCAAGGCGGACGAGTTTGTCTACCGCGCGCTAGCGCGCATGTCGGGCGGCGGCTTTCGCCATCTGGGCGTGGTCGACGCGGAGGGTGCGCTGGTGGGCGCGCTCAGCGCCCGCGACCTGCTGCGCCAGCGGGCGAGCGACGCCGTCTCGCTGGGCGACTGCATCGAGCAGGCGGAGACGGCTGCAGAGCTGGGCCGCATCTGGGCTGACCTCACGGTGGTGGCGCGGGCGCTGGTGCACGAGGATGTGGACAGCCGCGATGTGGCGGCCATTGTCTCGCGCGAATTGCGCGCGCTCACGCGCCGCGCCTGCGAGTTTGCGGAGGCGGAGTTGGAAGCGTCCGAGATGGGGCCCGCACCCTTGCCCTATGCGATGATGGTCCTCGGCTCCGGCGGGCGCGGCGAGAGCCTTCTTGCCATGGACCAGGACAACGCCGTGGTTTTCGCCGGCGACGCGGCGGGCTCTGCCGCGGAGCTTAATGGGCGGGACGTCGACCCCTGGTTCGCCGCGCTGGGCCAGCGCACCGCCGACATCCTGAACGATGCCGGCGTCTGCTACTGCAAGGGCGGGGTCATGGCCGCCAACGCGGAGTGGCGCATGGACCTCGCCGGCTGGCGCGACACCGTCGGCACCTGGATCACCCGCTCCAAGCCGGAGGACATGCTGAACTGCGACATCTTCTTCGATGCCGTTCCGGTCCATGGCGCGGCGGAGCTGGCCGAGCGCCTGCATGACGAGGCCTTGGAGGCCGCCAAGGGCTCGCGTTCCTTCCTGCGGCTCTTGGCACTGAAAGCAGGCCAGTTGGAGGCCCCGGTCGGTTGGTTCGGCCGGCTGAAGCTGGACCACGGCCGCGTGGACCTGAAAAAAGGCGGCATCATGCCGATCTTCTCGGCGGCGCGGGTGATCGCCCTGCAGCACGGCATCGCCAAGCGCTCGACGCCGGAGCGGCTGGAGGCCGCCCGCGGCCTCGACCTCGTCCCGGCCCGCACCATCGACAACCTGATCGAAGCGCACCGCATCCTGCTGGATCTCATTCTGCGGCAGCAATTGCGCGACATCGACCAGGGTCTGCCGCTTTCCAACCGCGTGGCGCCCGGGGAGTTGACCGCCTTTCAGCGCCAGGAAATGCGCTGGGCGCTGGACCAGGTGCCGGCCATCGCGGACCTGCTGGGCATTCCCGCCTTCGCCTGAATCCGGCTCACCCGTCTCTTGGGTTTGCGTTTCGCGGCTCGCCTCCTATCTTACAGGCCAAGCAATCCTTCGGGCATGGAGCCCAAACGGCGGCCCGTCACATGATACAGACTGAAGGGGAGGCCTCTTTGCGTTACCTGCACACCATGGTTCGGGTGAAAGACCTGGATGCATCGCTCAACTTCTACTGCAACCTGCTGGGCCTGAAAGAGGTCCGTCGCTATGACAGCGAGAAGGGCCGCTTTACGCTGGTCTTCCTGGCGGCGCCGGAAGACGAGGGCCGCGCCAAGGAGGAAAAGGCCCCCTTGGTGGAGCTTACCTACAACTGGGATCCGGAGGACTACCAGGGCGGGCGCAACTTCGGCCATCTCGCCTACCTCGTGGACGATATCTATGGCCTCTGCCAGAAGCTGCACGACGGTGGCGTGACGATCAACCGCCCGCCGCGCGACGGCCACATGGCCTTCGTGCGCTCGCCGGACGGCATTTCGGTCGAGCTCTTGCAGAAGGGCGACTCCCTGGCACCGCAGGAGCCCTGGTCCTCCATGGAAAACAGCGGAAGCTGGTAGAGGTCCGTATCTCTATGGGCCTGCGATCGGTCAAAGCACTCCTGGCTTTGCGTGGCATCGCATTCGCCGGTGCAGCAGCAGCCTGTCTGGCGGCGCCGGCGGCGCAGGCCCAGGGGACAGACTGCGACCAGCCGGATCCGGTCTGCGACGCCCGCGCTGCCGTCTTTGCCATCTCAGCCTTCGATCCCGTCGGCTCGGCGGTGCGCGTCGGGCCCGACCGCTTGGTCACCGCCCGTCACGTGGTCGCCGACCAGCCAGAGGCGACGCTTTTCCTGGCCGACGGGACGCCCCTGACCGCCACGGTCGTGCCCAGTGGCTATGCCGCAGACCTGGTGTTCCTCACCGTCGACGGCCTGCCGCAAGGGCCGGCTCTGGAGCCGGCGGAAGCTCGGGCGGGGGTCGACCTCTTCACCATCGGGGCCGACGTCGGCCGGCAGCGCATCCGCGCCTATGATCCCGGCCAGACACAGGCTCTGCCGGCGGCCGGGCACCCCCTGGCCCGCCTGCACCACGATGCCTACAGCCAGCCGGGCAACAGCGGCGGTGCGCTGGTCGACGCCGAAGGCCGTCTGGTCGGCATTGTCGCTTCGGGCGGCGAGGGGCGCTTCGAGGCGATCCCCTCCTCGGCGCTCGCGGTGCTGGAATCAAAGAGCGGGCCGGCTTTTGCAGAGGCAAGCGCCGAACTCGGCGCGGCGGTGCGCATCTGTACGACGCTGATCGAAGAGCGTCAGGCGCGGCTGGGCCGGTTGCAGGATCAGGAAGCCAAGGCGATCGCGACCTCCTGTGGCCGTGCCGGCAACCGGCAGCTTCTGGATCTGGCCGGCCAGACCCTGGGGCGCGGTGGTGCCGCTGCGATGGCGGTGCCTCTCTTTGAGCGCGCCCTGGCGGAGGACCCCAATGCGGTCAACACGCGCCTCGGTCTGGTCGTCACCCATCATCTGCTGCGCGACTACGAAGCCGAACTGCCGCATCTGCATTGGCTGATGGAATACGCCGGCGAGGACCTGCAGGTCCTGCGCTTTGCGATCCAGGCCGGCACCTGGGGCGGCGATCCGGACCTGGCGGCAGAGGCGCTGGCGCGGCTGAAGCGGGTCAACCCGCAGACAGCCCCGGCAGCGGAGCGCTTCATGGCGCAGCCGCCACCGCGGCCCCCCAAACTCGCGAACTGACTCAGCCATCCTCGGCCGGGTTGGGGATCCAGCCGCCCGCCACCTTGGGCTGGCCACGCTCCAGCGGCGGCACGGCGCGGTCGAGAATCGCCGCTTTCAGTTCGGCAGCCTGCCAGTCGGGATTGGCCGCCTTCAGGCGGGCGGCGAGGGCTGCCACGCGCGGCACCGCATAGCTGGAGCCGGAGGCCCGGCCGCGCGCCCCGCGGTAGTCGGTTACGTCCAACTGTTCGGCGGGCACCATCAGGTCGACGGACTCCGAACCCCAGTTGGACCCCGCTGCCAGCCGTCCGAAGGCGTCGGCCGAGGTGACGACCAGCATGTTCGTCAGGTCGAGCGCGGCGGGATAGAGCGGCACGGCGTCGATGTCGCGTCCGTCGTTGCCGGCTGACACGACGAACAGCAGGTCGCTGTGACGTTCGGCGGCGGCCGTAAAGGCCGCCCAGTCTTCGGCCTTGCGGCTGCCGAGCGGCATGGCGACGACGCTGCTTCCTGCCGCGGCGGCCGCATCGATCAGATCGGCCATGCGCCCCATGTCCGGGCGCGGATAGCGGTAGGGCAGCAGACGCACTGCGGGCGCCTCCTTGACGAGCAGGCTCGCCACCGGCGTGCCGTGGCGGATCGGGAAAAAGGCGGAGCGGCCGGTGTCGCCGTCGAAGGGGCGTGCATCCAGGTCCCAGAAGTCATAGCCCAGGGGCGTACCCTCGGCATCGCGCGCCAGCCGCTCTGCAATGGCGGGCAGGAGGTAGTTCACGCCGCTGTCGATGTGGGCCACGGTCACCCCGCCGGGGTCTTCGCCGGGCGGCACCGCGGGATTGAGGGCTTCGACCTGCTCCTCGTTGGTCAGGTCCGCCGAGAGATGGACCAGCTCCAGGGCCATGCCGTCATCCCCGTAGCGCAGCGCGCGCGCATGGTGGATCTGACAGGCGCCGTTCGCCAGGGCCGTGATCAGCGGACGGCCGGTATCGCCGTCGTAGAGGGTGAGAGAGATGCGCCGCAACTGGCCGCCCGCGCGCGTCGCCTCCAGACCGAGGTCGGGCGCCGCGACGGGCCCGTCGAGCCGAACCTCCCGGCGGACCCATCTGCCCTCGGGGCCCCGGTCGCGCACTGGTTCGAGCCGGTATCCCGCAAGCGGTCCCTCCGATGCCATCTCCGTGCCTTCGGGATCGAGGAGGATGTCCGGGCAGAGCGCCGCGGCCGCGGCCTGCAGGATCGCGGCGCCAGCATCCTGCGTGTTCTCAGCGGCTCCTGCGGCAGAGGCGGCGCCGAACGTCGCGGCCACGACAGCGGCGGTCAGGAAAGCCGGGCATAGGCCGACAGGTCTAGCCGGCGACTTTTGGTATCTTACTTGGGCGCATGCCATGCCGACCAGTTTCGCACGGACGGCAGACAAAAATCAGCCCCGGACCGCGAGGGTCGTGGTCAGCTGTCCCGCAGCGGCGCGTCCTTCAGGCGCCGCTCCGGCGGCCCCGCGGTGCCGGCGCTGCGCGAAGGGGTGCGAAAGCCGATGGGCTGACGGCCGCCGGTCTTGGCCGCGGCCTCTGCCGCCAGCAGCGCGGCAATCTCCTCAGCCGGCGCGGGGTCTGCCCGGAACTTCAGCTGACGGGCGACGACCGCGAAGTCCCCGGGCGTGAGCCCTTCGATCTGTTGGAGCCGGAGCGGCGCCTTCAGGCCGAAGAACAACCCGAAAGCCTTCTCCCGCTGGGGCGCCGTCAGTGCCTTGAGCGTGACCTTGAAAACAAAGCGGCGCATGGCGGCGGGGTCCAGCTTGTCGGCATGGTTCGTCGCAGCGATGAAGGGCTGGGGATGGCGCTCCATCCAGGTGAGCAGCTCGTTGACCTGGCTTACCTCCCAGCTTCGTAACGCGGCGCCGCGGTCGAACAGCAGGGAGTCGATCTCGTCGAACAGCAGAATGCTGCCCTCGTCCGCCGCTTCGGCGAAGGCATCGGCGATGTGCTTTTCGGAATCGCCGACCCACTTGGACAGCAGATCGGACGCGCGCTTGATCACCAGAGGCTGGTCGAGCTTCTGCGCCAGGTGAAGGGCGAGGGCGGTCTTGCCGGTTCCCGGCGGGCCGGTCAGCAGCAGCGAGAAGTCGCGCGCCGCGCCCTTGGCCGAGAGCTGGCCGAACAGGCGGCCGACATCGCGGTCTGCATGGTAGAGCGACAGGTCCAGTGCCTGCCCCGTCTGCGCGCCGGGCGCAGGCCGGCGTCCGTAACGCAAGCCTTCGACCAATGCCGTCAGGGTCTGCTCGACCTCCGCGCTGCCGCCGGAGGCAAGCCGGGTGGAGCGTGCCGCTTTGCGGGCGACGGCGGATACTTCCGGGGCCGTCGCTGCCAGGCGCTCGATTACGTCTTCCTCCAGCAGCAGCGCTTCGTCCGCCAGAACGCGGGTGAGAATGCGCTTGCGCGCCTGCAGGCGCGGCCGGTCCATCTTCACGATGTAGGACATGCGGCGGAGAAAGGCCGCGTCGATGCTCTCGATGTCGTTGGTCGTCCAGAGCGTCGGGACCGGGTTGTTCTCGAACAGGCGATTGACGAAGACCTTCGATCCGCTGCGCCGGACGAAACGACCGCTGTCGCTGCGCTGGGTGTCGCCGATCAGGTCTTCCATCTCGTCGAACAGCAGCAGGGTGTCGCCGCGGCCCGCCAGCACGCGTTGGGCAAGCGCGAGAGCCGTCACGCGCTCCCAGCGGTTCGGTTCGTCGCCGTATTCGTCAGTCTCGCCGACAGCAAAGAGCCGCGCACCGGCTGCCTTGGCGAGGGTCTTCGCAAGCTCCGTCTTGCCGGTCCCCGGCGGGCCATAGAGCAGAACGTTGACACCCTTGGCCTTGTCGGCGACGGCACCGCTCAGCAGGCGCCGCAGCAGCTCGGCATGCTGCCGGACTTCGGGAAAGTCGAGGATGCCGAGCTCGGCCGGGGCGCTGCGCCCGACAAGGCACTCGATCAGTTCGTCGTCGCCAGCCGGTGCGCGGTCGATCACCCGGTCGACCGCATCGCTGAGATCCAGCGTGATCTCGCCGCCGCGGTTGAGCGCGAGTTCGATCAAGGCCAGCTCCACCACGGCACTGCGCCGCAAGGCCTCGGGAGTCTCGAAGCCGGCGAGCTTGGCGGCGAAGGTTGTGCTGTCCAGGCCATGGCTGCGCAGGCGCCAGTGCAGGGATGCGACCCAGCGCAGACGGTTGATGGCGACGACGATCTGCAGCAGACGCGTCTCTTCACCGGTGAGGTTCAGAACCTTGCCCAGGCGCGCCGCGATCTGCAGAACGGCGGTGGCTTTGCCGTCCGGCGCTTTCGCCGCCGCGGATTCCGCCTTGCGCAGGGCTTTGTCCAGCAAACGCCAGGGATCGGGTTGCGGCTTCTTCTTGGCGCGCTTGGCCCTGGTGGATTTGGACTTGGCGCTCCCGCAGCGCTGTTCTTCCGCCCTGGCGAGCTTGCGCGCAAACCGGGTCAGCCCAAGGATCTCGGCATTCTGGCGGCACCAGCTGACGATGCCGGCGGCGCGCGGCGTCCTGGGTTCAGTCTCTGTCATGGCTGCGCGCAGGATGCGCAGCAGCAGTGCGTGCTCGTTCATCGATCATTCGCGTGTCTGCGCCCGCTGGTGGAGCCGGCGGCACGTGAACAGGGCGCAGCCAAGCGCCGCCAGGGGGCGGTTGTCGTTTGGGTTCGGTCTGGGATGACAGCGCCGGGGTCGGGGCCCCGGCCGGCGCGCTAGCGCAGAGGAAGGACCGCGAAGATCGGCGATGTCATGCCCTTGAGATCAATTCTCGTCATGGGCTTACACCTGATTTGCCATCAATCCGTATCGCCGCAGCGATACGGGCTGGGGGATGTATCAACTCCCAGGTTTGCTGTCAACCGCGGGGCCGCGCAAAAAAAGACCCCGGACTGTTAGGTCCGGGGCCGGCAAAGTTGGCTTAGGGTAAACGCGAATTACTTGGCGGCCAGCACCTCGTTGGCGGCGCCGAGGCGCAGGAACAGGCTTTCGCCCGGCGAGTCGTCGACACCGTCGTTGTCGGTGACCGCGTAGAGCTTTCCGTCGGCCGCGAGGGCAAGTCCCTCCACTTTGTCCGCGGTCCAGCCATTGGCCGCCTTCAGCATCGGCAGCAGGTCCATGGCCAGGGTCTTGGTCAGGACCGGCGGGGCCTCGCCTGGGGCGGCCGGGGTCACCGCCGACAGGTCAACCTGATAGACCCGCTTTATGGCCGCATTATGGCCGGCTTGGTTGTCCCGCTCGAGGATGGCGAAACGGCCGTTGCCGAGCGCGGTGATTTCGCTCAGGCCGACCCAGCCGCCGTTGGCACTTTCCGGCGCGTCGAGCGGGTAGTGCATGACGCCCCAGGTGTTGGTGGCCAGATCCATCGTCAGGATCTTGGTCATGCCTTTGGGATCGTCGTTCCACTCGCGCTGAACGGCGACATAGAGTTTGTTGTCGTCCAGGGCGACGCCTTCCAGCCCGAAGCGCTTCTTCGCGGATTCCAGGGCCTCCGGCAGGGTGATCTCCCGCGCCACTTCACCGCTCGGCAGGACGTGGAGGATCAGGCTCGGGCGCTCCTTCTCGGGGTGGCCTTCAGAGGCAAGGTAGAAACTGCCGTCCGGCGCCGCGGCGATACCTTCCAGATCGAGGTTTTCGACCGGCGTGCCGTTCGTCATCACCGTCCGCGCGGCGACGATGCGGGCCGGTTCTGCCGAAACATCGATGGTGTAGATCTTCGGCACCCCATAGAAGCTGTCGCTCACCGCATAGAGGATCGCCGGGTCGCTCGGATTGGCTGCGAGGCCGGAGAGCGCGCCCCAGCCGATAGGCGCGCCCTCGGGCCCGTTCACCGAGACGATCTGGGTCAGGTCGGGTCCTTCGGCGCCCTGCTGATAGAGCGTGATGGTCGAACGGATGTGATCTTCGGCGGCATCGTCTTCGTTGGAGATGACGATCAGGCCGCGCTCGCCGATGGTGACGATGCCTTCGGGGGCAACGCCGCCGGAGGGCAGGGCCTGGACGAAGTCCATGCGTCCGCTGGTGCCTTGCCCCGCCGTGCCGTCGCGGTAGAGGCCCACCAGGTTGGCACGCTCGAGGCCGACCATCACCAAACGCTCGCCGGCGAAGATGCCGGTGGCCACGCCCTCGGGCTCGCTGCCCTTCTTGCCGGAGCGCTTCTCGGGATAGTGCCCGACAGAGGCGGCCAGATGCTCGGTGGCGTTGCCGGAGTCGTAGAGCAAGGCACCCTCGGCGGAGAACACCGAGAAGCCGCGCGATCCGCCCTCGTAGTCGCCTTCGTTGGCGGTGACGAAGCGGCTATCGTCCAGCCAGGCCACCGCATCCGGTTCGCGCTGCAGGCCCGTCAGCTCGGCGGTCATGGAGATCGTACCGTCGCGCTCGTTGTCGATGCCGCTGAGATCGACGCTGCCGGCGGAGAAATGATTCACGACCGTACCGGCCGCAAGATCGACGATGACCAGATGGTTGTTCTCCTGCAGGGTCACCACCGCGTGGTTCTGCGTGTTGATGGAGACGAATTCCGGCTCCGGATCGTCCGGTGCCACCGCGGCCAGGCCGGTGAGTTCGGTTACCGTGACGGCATCGCAGTTCGCCAGGCTACCGTCGCCGCTGACCTGGAAGCTGGCGAGATAGCCGGCCGGAAGCTGCGGGATGACACCGTCGTTGAGGTCCTCGTCGCGCTCGTTCTCGATCGCCACGGCCAGGAATGCGCCGTCAGGGCTGACGGCCACGCTGTCGGGCTGGCCCTTCAGATCGCAGGTCGCCTTGATTTCATTGGTCGTCAGGTCAATGACCGCGACATGGCCGCCGGGCTCGACGAAGCTCTCGGAGGTGTTGACGCCCGCATAGGCGTGATTGCCGAGGACCGCCACGGAGGTGGGCTCGCCGCCGAGCATGATGATACCTGCCGGTTTCGGATTGGCTGGATCGGCAATGTCGACCTTGCCGATCGCCTCCAGGGCCGAGTCGGTGTAGACCAGCATGGTCCCGTCCATGGCCGAGGTGACGATCTCGGCCACCGTCTCGGTGGCGGGGTCGGTCCCTTCCGGCAGGTTGAGGAAAACCGGGAAGGAGGCGACACGGGCGAAGGGCTCGGTTGCCTGGGCCGGCGCCATGGCGCCCGGAACAAGCCACGCCGCCCCGGCCGTCAGGCCAGCGGCTACGACTGTGCGGAACATTGGAGTCTCCCTGTACGTCTGGAACACTTTACGTCTGGATCAGCCTGCTGATGAGGCGGCGAATTGGTATGCCTGCGCACTCTGGCCTGCCTCTGCGACGCACACATGAAGAATTGATGTCAGAATTATTGCATTGTCCACAGGCGCCATCGCTCGGGCGGCCCTGCGCTCCGGAGGCACGGATTTCAGCGCTTCAGGTGTTCGGCCGTCTGGTTGAACAACAGGCTGTTGTTCGACGCGTTCTGCTGACCGCGGTTCTGCTTGTCCTTGTGCAGGTCGATGGCGCGCTGCACCGCCGGACGCTGCTTGATCCGTCCCCGCCAGTCAGCGATGCGCGGAAAGTCGTCGAGGGCGGCCCCCAGCGGCTTGGCGATGAAGGCCCAGGGAAAGGCCATCATGTCGGCGATGGAGTAGTCGCCGAGGATGTAGTCCCGGCCGTCAAGGCGGCGCTCCAGGACCGCGAGGTTGCGCTCGTACTCCCCGCGGTAGCGCTTGAAGCCATAGTCCTCGCCATCGGGCGCATAGTTCTTGAAGTGGCTGAGCTGCCCGGCCATGGGGCCCTGGTTGGCGCTCTGCCAGAACAGCCATTCAAGGGTTTCCTTGCGCCCCAGAGCGTCCTTGGGCATGAAGCGGCCGGTCTTCTCGGCGAGATAGAACAGGATCGCGCCGCTTTCGAAGACCGGGACCGGATCGCCGACGACGCCGTGGTCGACGATGGCGGGCATCTTGGCGTTGGGGCTGATGGCCAGGTAGTCGGGCTTGAACTGGTCGCCCTCGGCCAGCCTCAGCAGGTGGGTGCGGTACTCCAGGCTGCACTCCTCCAACATGATGGCGATCTTCCATCCGTTGGGCGTGGGGGCGTAGTAGAGCTCGATCATGCCGCGTCCTCGCCAGGATCCTCGTCCGCCGTGGCGCTTTCGAACGCGGCGCCACCGGCGAGCATGGCGTCGATCTCGCCCGCCGAAAAGCCGGCCTCGGCCAGGACCGCCCGGGTGTGGGCGCCGAGGGCCGGGGCGCCGCTGCGTTGGGCGGCTGGGGTCGCGGAGAAGACCGCGGGGTTGCGCGCCTGGCGCAGGCGCCCGGCCTGGGGATGGTCGTGTTCCACGACAATCCCGTTGGCCGCCACTTGCGGATGGCGGATCGCTTCGCGCCGGGTCAGCACCGGCGCGCAGGGCACGCCCGCCGCCTCCAGGCGTTCGATCCACTCCGGCCGCTCCGCCGCCCGGGCCAGAGCCACCCATTCCTTGTGGCGCATCACCGCGACGCTGATGAATCCGTCCCGGGTTTCGTAGATCAGGTCGATCCAGCTCTGCGCGACTTCCTTTTCCATCTCGTCGCCGACGAAGGTGTGGCCGCCCATGTCGGAGCCCCAGAGGAAAGCCAGCACGGTATCGAGCATGGAAAGCTGGATGTGCTGCCCTTCGCCCGTGCGGCTGCGGGCCAGCAGGGCGGCGCAGACCGCCTGTGCCAGGGTGAAGCCGGTCAGCTTGTCGGGCAGGATGGTGCGCACGAGCTTCGGGCGCTCCTCGTCGGAGCCGGCCTGCACGGTGGTCAGGCCGGAGAGCGACTGGATCAAAGGGTCGAAGACGGGCTTCTGGGCGAAAGGCCCGTCGAAGCCGAAGCCGCTGATGGAGGCATAGACCAGCCGGGGGTTGATCTCCCGCAGGGCTTCATAGCCCAGGCCCAGGCGTTCGATCACGCCGGGGCGGAAGTTCTGCGCAAAGACGTCGGCGTCGCGGACCAGCTGCTTCACGGCCTCCAGGCCCGCGGGCGTCTTCAGGTCGAGCGCGATGGAGCGCTTGTTGCGGTTGTTGTTGAGGAAGGAGGCGGAAAAGCCGTTGCGGCGGGTCGCCACCTGGCGCGTGTGGTCGCCGCCCTTGGGCGCCTCCACCTTGATCACGTCGGCGCCCTGGTCGGCCAGGATCATCGTGCCAAGCGGCCCGGAGACCATGTTCGTCAGGTCGATCACCCTGAAACCCTCGAGCGGTCCCGCCATTTCCTCATCCTCCGCAGCACTGTTCCGCGGCCCATTCTGGCAGCTAACGGCGCCTTTGTGCAGCATGCCGTTCGGCCCGCCCTTACGGGGCCTGTCTCGATGCGCCTTGATGTCGGCGCCCGGGCTGGGGCACCTTGCAGGCCGCGAGATCGTTGTGAGACCGATCCGATCCCGACCCGAGAGGTGACGGCACCGTGGATCCTTTGACCTGGCATGCTGTCCTGATGCTGGCGGCCTGGTTGGTCTTGGCGCCCTTGGGCGTCCTGCTGGCGCGCTTCTTCAAGATCACGCCACGGCAGGACTGGCCGCGGCAGTTGGACAACCGCTTGTGGTGGCACGCCCATCTGGCCTGCGGTTACCTGTCGGTGGCCGTGATCGTTCTCGCCGTTGTGCTGGCAGTCTGGGCGAGCGGCGGGTACGAGTACTCGGCCCACGCCGTGCTCGGGTTGCTGGCATCGGCCCTGGCCGTCCTGCAGGTGGTGAGCGGCTGGCTGCGGGGCAGCAAGGGCGGCCCGACCGATGACCGGGCTGTATCAGACGATCCCTCGACTTGGCGCGGCGATCACTATGACATGACCCCGCGCCGGCTTGCCTTTGAAGCCTGGCACAAGACGGCCGGCTACGCGGCGCTGGTGCTGGCCGTTGCGGCGACGGTCACCGGGCTCGATCTGCTGGGCTGGCGCGACGCCCTGCTGTCCTGGCTGCTCGCGCTGCTGCTGGTTTATCTCGCAGCCTTCGTTCTGCTGCAGCGTGCCGGCCTGAAGAGCGATACCTACCGGGCCATCTGGGGACCGGATGAGCGCCATCCCGGCAACCGGCGGGACTCGCGCCGGCGATAGCGGGGGGCGGCTCCGCACAGGGCCGGCAGCCTTTCCTTTGGCAGCCTTTCCTCTTTACGTCGTGGCCCCTTCCATGAACTCGAAACCGGCATCGGTGACGCGCGGCGGTTTCTTGCCGTCCAGCCGGTCGAGGATCCGCTGGGCACTCAGGCATCCCATCTTGTAGCGCGGCGAACGCACTGTGGTCAGCGGCAGGGGCATGGCCTGGCCGATCTCAAGGCCGCTGAAACTTGCGATCGCAATCTTCTTAGGCACCGCGATGCCCTCTGCCAGGCAATACATCAGCGCACCGCTGGCGACCGCGTCGTTGGAGAGGTAGACGGCCTCGATGCGGGGCGACTGGGCCAGAAGATCCGCAAAGTGCCGGCGGCCGAGCGCCACGCTGGAAGGCTCGTCGACCGTCGACTTGGCGACCAGTTCTCCGCCGCCCTGCGTGATGGTCTCAAGAAAGCCCTTGAAACGCTTGCCGGCCGCTTTGTCGGCCTCCAGGTCGCAGCCCAGATAGGCAAAGCGGCGGTAGCCCTTCTCCAAAAGCTTGATGGCGGTGGCGGCGCCGGCCTTGCGGTGGTTCAGCCCGACGCACATGTCGATGGGGTTCCGGGTCAGTTCCATGACCTCGACAATCGGCGCCGGAGAGGCGGTCAACAGATTCACGACATCAGGGTGATGATAGGCGTTGGTGATGATGATGCCGGCCGGCCGCCAGGAAATCATCGCCGCAACCAGCTTGGCTTCGCGCTCCAGGCTGTACTCGGAAACGCCGATGACCGCCTGATAGCCGGCGCCTTCCAGCGTATCGGTGATCCCGGCCAGCAGCTCCGGGAACACAATGTTGCGCAGCGAGGGGATGATCACGGCGAGTTGCATCGACTTCGCCGAGGCCAGGGCGGCGGCCATCCGGTTGGGGACGTAGCCGAGGGACTGGACCGCCTCCAGCACCCTGGCCCGGGTCTTCTGCGAGACGTTGGTCTTGCCGCGCAACACGCGGGACACGGTCATCTCGCTGACCCGGGCGGTCGCGGCCACCTCGCTCAGGGTCCCGGAGCCGGTGGACATCCGTTTTCCCGGCCTTTCGCGTGCCTGTCTTTTCGCCATCCTGCCGCATCCCGGGGGGGTAAAATGTTAGCGTATGACATTTTTGCGTTGCTGCGCCAGTGGAAAGCTTGTTAGCCTAGCTGAAACGGTCGCGAAAAGCGGGCCGGAGAACTGGGAGGACGCGGCTCATGACCGGCGTCGTGCTGCGGGAAGTGGTCAAGGCCTTCGGGCCCGTGATCGTCATTCCCAAGCTGGACCTGACCATCGACGAAGGCGAGTTCGTGGTCATCGTCGGTCCCTCCGGCTGCGGCAAGTCGACGACATTGCGGATGATCGCCGGGCTGGAGATGGTCTCGGCTGGAAGCATTCACATCGCCGGCCGCGAGGTGACGCACGCGGCCCCCAAGGCGCGCGACATCGCCATGGTCTTCCAGTCCTACGCGCTCTACCCGCACATGAACGTCGCGGGCAACATGTCCTTTGCGCTGCGTCTGGCGGGCACGCCCAAGGCGGAGATCGAGGAGCGCGTGCGCCGTGCGGCCGATATGCTGGAGTTGACGCCCTACCTCGACCGCAAGCCCAAGGATCTTTCGGGCGGTCAGCGCCAGCGCGTCGCCATGGGGCGCTCCATCGTCCGCGATGCCTACTGCTTTCTCTTCGACGAGCCGCTCTCCAATCTGGACGCCAAGCTGCGCGCGACCATGCGCACCGAGCTGGCGCTGCTCCATAAGCGGCTCGAGCGCACGATGGTCTACGTGACCCACGACCAGATCGAGGCCATGACCATGGCTGATCGCATCGTGATCATGGAAGGGGGCATCATCCAGCAGGTCGGCAGTCCGAGGGAGGTCTATACGGCGCCGAGCAACCTTTTCGTCGCCGGCTTCATCGGGTCGCCGTCGATGAATCTGCTCGCCGGCGAACTCACGGAGCAAAACGGCGCGCTCAGGGTGCGGGGTACCGGCTTCGACCTGCCGGTGCCGGAGCGTATGCGGTCCCGGGCCTCCGCGGCGGCCAGTCGTGATGTTGTCGTGGGCCTGCGTCCGGAGCATTTCGCAGCGCGCAACGGCGGTGACGGCGAACTTGCGCCGATTCGTCTGGAGGTCGACGTCGCCGAGTACATCGGGTCGAGCCAGTTCCTGGCTGCGCAGGTCGGCGAGCAGCACGTCACGGCTTCGGTCGATGTCGGGCCCGATGCGGCGCCGCTGACCTCCGGCGAGTACTTCTTCGATTCCGACAGGCTTTATCTGTTCGACCGCGACAGCGGGCAGGCCCTCTGACGCGATCGGGCAGGAAACCAACAACCAGAACCCTGGATGGGAGGATGAGATGCAGAGAGTGTTCATGATGGCGGCCGGTCCGATCGCCGCGCTGGCCTTGGGGGCGGCCGTTGCCAGCAGCCCCGCAGCCGCCAATCCCTACGAGAAGTACGAAGGCACCACCATCGTGGTGAGCTGGCCGGCGCTCAGCCATTTCCAGAAGGCCGAGACCCTGGTGGAGGAGTTCACCGAGGAAACAGGAATCGAGGTCGAGATCGACGCGCTGCAGTACCTCAAGCTGCGCGACCGCCAGATCCTGGAGATGTCCAAGCGGGAGGGCGAGTACGACGTCGTTTCCTGGGTTGTGATGTGGAAGGGCGAGTATGTCTCCAAGGGGCTGCTGACGCCGCTGAGCCAGATGTTCACCAACGGCGCCCTGGTCGACCCCGCCTACGACATCGACGACATCGCCGACGCCTATTTGCAGAACGGCGGCATCGTCGGCGGCAAGAAGGGCTACATGCCCGGCAAGTCGGGCGGGCTCTACGGAATCCCCTTCGGGGCCGAAACCTCGATCATGGCTTACCGCAAGGATCTGTTGGAGCAGGCCGGCATCGAGCCGCCGAAGACTTACGACGAGCTGCGCGCGGCGCTGCCGGTGATCAAGGAGAAGACCGGCGTCGGCGCCCTCACCTCGCGCGGCAAGACCGGCCACCAGGTGACGGCCGGCTGGCTGCTGCATCTGGCGCCGCTGGGCGGCAAGATCTTCGACGACAACTGGAACCCGGTCTTCAACAACGCCGCCGGCGTGGAAGCGGCGCAGATCATGCGCGAGATTACCCAGACCGGCCCCACCGGGATTCCCTCCTACGGCTTCTCGGAGGCCTCGGCCGCCTTCCTCCAGGGCGATGCCGCCATGTACATCGATACGCTGAAGATCGCTGCGATGTCGCGCGATCCCAAGCTCTCCAAGGTCGACGGCAAGGTCGGCTTCGCGCTGCATCCGGTCGGGTCGCGCTGCGGCTCGGAGACGGGCGGCTTTGCGGTCGGCATTCCGGCCAACAGCCAGAACAAGGAGGCGGCCTTCCTCTTCATCCAGTACATCACCTCCAAAGCCGGCGACAAACGCATGGTGGAACTGGGCGGCGACCCGATTCGTATCTCGACGATCGAGCACTTCGCCGAGCAGTTCCCGGAATACCCGGTGGTGGCCGAGCAGCTTCCCTGTGCGGACCCGGACTGGCGCCCGCTGATCCCGGAGTGGAACGAGCTCAACATCGACGTTCTGGGTCAGGCGCTGACCGAGGTGATCACCACGGATAAGCCGATCCAGCCGATTATGGACGCGGCGGCGGAAAAGGCGCGCGCCATCATGGAGCGCGAAGGCTACTACGCCTGGTCGGACTATCGGCGGCAGTAAGGACCGAGGAGGAGGGGCGGCTGCAGCCGCTCCTCTTCCGAGCCACCTGCCGGGAAAGGCGTCATGGCCGAGAGCAGCGCAAGCCGTGTGAACGTCATAGAACAGCCACGCTTCGACACGCGAGTGCTGACGCCCTACTTCTTTATCCTGCCGGCGGTTCTGGTGATGATGGCCGGCCTGCTCTACCCGGTCATCGACGCCTTCTATCTCTCGTTCTTCGACTGGAAGATCGGCACGCCTTTTTCCAAGGCGGAGCATGTCGGGCTGGACAACTATGCGCGCATGCTGGGCGACCCGGATGTCTGGGAATCGCTCTGGGTGACCTTCCGCTTCGGCTTCTGGACCATCTCCATCGAGATGATCCTGGGCGTGGCGCTGGCGCTGATGCTGGAAAAGCCGATCCGTGGGGCCAGCGTCTTCCGCACCATCTTCATTCTGCCGCTCATGGTCTCGCCGGTCGTGGTCGGCCTGATCTGGCGCTATCTCTTCGACGCCCGGGTCGGCTGGGTCAACTACTACCTCGGCCAGTGGTTCGGCATCGAGCCCCAGGTCTGGCTGGGGGACGCGGATCTGGCGTTCTTCGCCATCGTCTTCACCGACATCTGGCAGTGGACGCCTTTCATCTTCATCATCGTCATCGCCGGCCTCCAGGCCCTGCCCTCGGAAGTGCTGGAGGCCTCGCGCATCGACGGTGCCAATTGGTGGCAGCAGATCTTCCTGGTGAAGCTGCCGATGATCCGCTCGATCCTGGTGATCGCCCTGCTGATGCGCTTGATCGATGTCTTCCGGGCATTGGAGGTCATGTACATCATGACCGGCGGCGGCCCGGGGCGGGCGACAGAGCTGTTGTCCCTGCACATTTACAATCGCGCTTTCGATGCGCAACTGCTGGGCTATGCATCGGCGATCTCGGTTCTGCTGATCGTGATCGTCTTCCTGCTGAGCCTCGGCATCCTGCTCCTGTCCAATCCGATGAAGGACAAGTCCGATGTTTAGCGATCGTCTCGACAACCCGGCGAAGACTTGGATGCATTACGGCGGCCTTATCCTTCTGGCCGCGATTTGTCTGATGCCGATCTGGGTGATGATCTCCACCTCGCTGAAGAACGAGGTGCTGATCTTCGACGGCAGGCCGGTCTGGTTCTTCTTCTTTCCCACCATGGAGAACTACGAATACATCCTGACCCGCGGCAGATTCGACCGCTATCTCACCAATTCCGTCATCGTCGCCACCATCTCCACCTTCCTCACGCTCTTCCTGGGCGGGCTCTGCGCCTATGCTCTTGCGCGCACCGAGTTCCGCGGGCGCCGCCTGGTCGCCAATGCCACCTTGCTGGTGCGCATGGTGCCGCCGGCGGTCCTCGCGGTGCCGGCCTTTGCCATGGTGGCGACCTTCAGCCTCGACAACGACCTGGCTGTTCTCATCTTCTTCTACACGGCTCTCAACCTGCCTTTCGCCATCTGGCTTCTGTTCGGCTTTTACAAACAGATCCCGGTGGAACTGGAGGAAGCCGCGATCGTCGACGGCGCATCGCCGCTGCAGGTCTTCTTCCGCGTCCTGCTGCCGCTGATGAAGTCCGGCTACGCAGTGGCCGGCATCTTCGCCTTCCGCATCGCCTGGAACGAGTTCATCCTTGCGTTGCTGCTGACCGGTCGCAAGACCCGGACCCTGCCGGTGGGCGCCGCTGGCTTCATCACCGATACCGGGGTCGAATGGGGCCGTATCATGGCCATGGGCACGCTGATTGTCATTCCGCCGCTGCTTTTCACCTTTTTCGCCGCACGCCAGATCATCGCCGGCATGACCGCCGGCGCTGTGAAGGGCTAGGACCATGAGCAAGTTCCTGACCACCCATGTCGGCAGCCTGCCGCGCCCGGATGCGGTCTGCGACGTGCTGCAGGCCCGCGAGGAGGCCGGCGAGGCGCCCGAAGACTTTGAAGACGTGGTTGGCGAGGCCGTGGAGTCCGTGGTCGCCCGCCAGGCGGCCCTGGGGATCGACGTGGTCTCCGATGGCGAGTTCTCCAAGATCGGCTATGCCAACTATGTGAAGGACCGGCTCACCGGCTTCTCCGGAGACAGTCCGCGCATCCCCGGCGCCGACCTGGAGGACTTTCCCGGCTTCCTCAAGATGCTGGCGCGCTGGCGCGAGGGCGCCCTGCCGCGCCCCACGCCCTGCTGCACCGGCCCGGTGGAAGTCAAGGACCGTGCGCAGTCGACGGCCGACCTGGCACGGCTGCGCCGGGCCGTCGAGAAAGCCGGGGCCCATGACGGCTTCGTCAATGCCGCCTCGCCGGGCGTCATTGCCCTGTTCCAGGCCAACCAATACTATCCCGACCGCAGCGCCTATCTGGAGGCCCTGGCCGAGGCGATGAAGGAAGAATACCGCGCCATCGTCGAGGCTGGTTTCTATCTGCAGATCGACTGCCCGGACTTGGGCATGGGACGTCACACCACCTTCAAGAACGACGACGAGGCGACCTTCCTCAAGAGCGCCCACGAGCAGGTGGAGGTGCTGAACGCCGCTTTGGACGGACTGCCGGCCGAGCGGTTGCGCATTCATGTCTGCTGGGGCAACTACGAGGGGCCGCACACCCGTGACATCGGGTTGGACAAGATCATCGGCATCGTCTTGAAGGCCAGGCCCGCGACCATTCTCTTCGAGGCGGCCAATCCGCGCCACGCCCACGAGTGGCGCGTCTTCGAGACGGTGGATCTGCCGGAAGACAAGATCCTCGCCCCCGGGGTCATCGACAGCACCTCCAACTACGTGGAGCATCCGGAACTGGTTGCCGAACGGTTGCTGAAGTTTGCCGCCATCGCCGGACCCGAGCGCGTGATGGCGGGCACGGACTGCGGCTTCGGCACCTTCGCCGGGGACGGCCTGGTGGATGCCGAGGTCTGCTACGCGAAACTGGACTCGCTGGTCGAGGGTGCGCGCCTGGCGCGTGCCCGGGTCTAGCCATGACGGGCTTTTTGTCGTCCTGAGAATCCGGCAGGCCCGCCGCTTGAAAGGAGCGACGATGCGCAGAGAGCTTGATGTTCACTACGACGAGGAGACAGGGGCCTGGTTCGGCAAGTCGACGCCGATCAGCAGTGCGGAGATGCAGGGCCGCATCTGGCGCTATCGCGATCTGACCCCTTCTCCGCGCGCATTTCTGGACTGCACGCTGCCGGGCCATGTCCGCACGCTGTTCTCCGCGCTGGGCCAGGGCGCCGATGACGAGCAGCTTGAAGGGACCGCGGTCGAGCACGCCGAGAACTATCACATCGACTTCGTCAAGGCGGCACCGGGGAACGGTGCCGCGCTGCACAGCCACGGCTCGGAGGAGACCTTCATTGCCCTGACCGGCCGCTGGAAGCTGTTCTGGGGCGACCGGGGCGAGGAGTCGGCGGTGCTGGAGCCCTTCGACGGCATCGTCGTCCCCGACGGCGTCCTGCGCGGGTTCAGCAACGTTTCGGAGTCGGAGGCGGTTCTTCTTGTGGTGCTCGGTGCCCACAACACCGGCCATTGCATCTGGTCGGAGGCGTTGCGGCCGGCCTTTGCCGGGTTGGCGGGCGAGAACGGCGGGCAGCCGCCTAAAGAGACGCGGTGATGCCGCCGTCGACGTAGAGGATGTGGCCGTTGACGAAGCTGGCGGAGTCGCCGCAGAGGAAGATGGCGGCGCCCACCAGTTCCTCCACCTTGCCCCAGCGCCCGGCCGGGGTGCGCTTGGCCAGCCAGGCGCTGAACTCGGCGTCGGCCACCAGGGCGGCATTCAGCTCGGTCTCGAAATAGCCGGGCGCCAGGCCGTTGACCTGCAGGCCGTGCTTGGCCCAGTCGGTCGCCATGCCCTTGGTCAGGTTGGCGACGGCGCCCTTGGAGGCGGTGTAGGGCGCGATGCCCGGGCGGGCCAGCGCCGATTGCACCGAACAGATGTTCACGATGCGCCCGCGCCCGCGGGCGATCATATGCCGCGCCACGGCCTGGCCGACATTGAACACCGTGGTGACATTGGTCTGCATCAGGCGTTCGAAGTCCGCCGGGTCGAAGTCTTCCAGCGGTGTGCGGTGCTGCATGCCGGCGTTGTTGATCAGGATGTCGAGGGCGCCGGTCTCCGCCTCGAAGCCGTCGACGGCGGCCTTGACCGCCGCGTGGTCGGTGGCATCGAAGGGCAGGCTGTGGACCTTGGCGCCTTCGCCCTGCAGCGTCGATGCGGCTTCCGCCAGACGCCCGCTGTCGCGCCCGTTGAGCACCACCGCGGCGCCGGCACCGGACAGACCGCGCGCCAGGGCAAAGCCGATGCCGCGGCTGGAACCGGTGATGAGGGCGCGCTTGCCGCTCAGGTCGAAGAGGTCGAGGGAAGGCATGGCGGAGTCCTTGGCGAGGCAGGAATCGGAGGCGGTCCGCCTTTGTCGGACATGGGGAAGCGGGCGTCAACGCCGCAGCGGCGAAGGACCGGACGGCGGCTAGTCGGGATCTTTCTCGTAGGTCGTCGGGCCGGGCGGGAGCTGAACCCAGGAATGCCGGCGGCAGTCATAGACGGAGTCCGTGGGCGGCGGAAAGTCCGGGTCGGCGAAGGCGCCAACCGCTACCGCGATGCCGCGGTCCTCGCAACCCTCCTCGGTGTGAAAAAGGTTGGTGCCGCAGACAGGACAGAAGCGGAACCGGAAGCGGGCACCCTGATCGCCGGTGCGCACATATTCGCTGGCCCTGCCGAAGACCTTGTAGGGCGGGCGGAAGGCGGCCAGCGCGGCGAAGACGCTGCCGGTCCGGCGCTGGCAGGCAAAGCAGTGGCACAGGCCGACGGCGACCGGCTCGCCTTGAACCTCGACGCGGAGCTGGCCGCAGCAGCAGGCGGCGGTTCGAGATTGCATGGCAGTCCTCCGTGGATGGTGGTTCGCTTGCGCGCCGGTCATTGATGGCGACGAGAGCCGGGGCGTCAACGCTGACGCCGCCGATGGCAGCCTTGCAAGACCTTCCGCGCTCGGGCAGTCTTTCGGTTCCTTAGCGACTTCGGGACATGTGCCATGCGCGCGCTCGTTATCCATGCGCCCAAAGATCTCCGCAGCGAAGACTGGCCGGTCGAGGCTCCCGGCCCCGGCCAGGTGATGATCGAGATGGCCGCCGGCGGGGTCTGCGGCTCCGACCTGCACTACTACAATCACGGCGGGTTCGGCCCGGTGCGCCTGAAGGAGCCGATGGTGCTGGGCCACGAGGTCTCCGGGCGGGTCGCTGCGTTGGGCGAGAACGTGGAGGGGCTGGCCGAAGGCGATCTCGTCGCGATCAATCCTTCGCGGCCCTGCGGGCACTGCGCCTTCTGTCTTGAAGGGGCGCCCAACCACTGCCTGAACATGCGCTTCTACGGCTCGGCCATGCCCTTTCCCCACATTCAGGGCGCCTTCCGCCAGGCCCTGGTGGTGGAGGCCGGCCAATGCGTCAAGGCCGGGGACCTCAGCCCCGGCGAAGCGGCGATGGCGGAACCGCTTTCGGTGGCGTTGCATGCGACGCGCCGGGCCGGCGACCTCTTCGGCAAGCGCGTGCTGGTCACCGGCTGCGGGCCCATCGGGGTGCTGGCGGTCCTGAGCGCCCGGCGGGCCGGCGCGGCGGAGATCGTCGCCACCGACCTTGAGGACAAGGCGCTGTCTTTTGCCGCCGGCGCCGGCGCCGACCGCACCATCAACGTCGCCAAGGAACCCGATGCACTGGGCGCCTATGCCGCCGGCAAGGGGTACTTCGACGTGCTGTACGAGGCGACGGGTGCCGAGCCGGCGCTCGTTTCCGCTCTCGCCGTCATGCGCCCGCGCGGCGTCGTCGTGCAGCTTGGCATGGGTGGTGAGATGACCCTGCCGATGCTGCAGATCACGGCGAAGGAGTTGGATCTTCGTGGCTCCTTCCGTTTTCACGAGGAGTTCCCCCTGGCGGTCGAACTGATGGCCAAGGGATTGATTGACGTGAAGCCGCTCATCAGCCACACCATCGGTTTCGATGACGCCATCAAGGCCTTCGAGATCGCGGGCGACCGCTCCCAGGTGATGAAGGCGCAGATCGCGTTCAACTGACACCGCGTTCCCTCTCTGCCGCCACGAGGACCCCGATGACTGAAACTACCGCTTTGCGCATGGCCTCCCGGGGCCTGCTGTCCGCCGCCCTTGCCGCTGCGTTCTGTGGCGCCGTGGTCTTCGCGTCAGGGACAGCGCCACGGGCTGCCGACCTGGCGAAGCCTGTAGGCCCCGTCGTGCTGACCGTTGCCGGCGACATCGGGGCGGCCAACCGGCCGGCCTTCGACGAAGGCACGGACTCCTTTCTGAACTACCACGAGAAGACCTTCCAGTCGGCGGCGGAGTTCGACCGCGCCATGCTGGAATCCCTGGGCATGCAGCGGGTGGAGATCGCCTACGAAGGTTGGGCCCAGCCCTCGACCTTCGAGGGGCCTTGGCTGAAGGATGTGCTCGCTGCCGCCGGGGCAGCCGGCAAGGATGTTACGGTGGTCGCCCTGGACGGTTTCGGCGCCGAGATCCCGGCCGCCGATATCCAGGCGCTCGACTGGGTGGTCGGCCTGAAGCGCGACGGGCGCTACCTGGGCCTCGGGCAGCGGGGCCCGATCTGGCTGGTCTACCGCCGCCCCGACGGGGCCGTCCTGACGGCCGAGGACGAGCAGCGCTGGCCCTGGGCGGCCTTCTACATCGAGGTCGAGTAATTCTGGCTGCCTAGGCCGGGATTTCCTGGCCGTCCCAGGCGAAGACCTTGCCGCTGTCCTCGGGGGTCAGCCCATCGACCACACTCAGCAGGTGGCCTGCCGCCGTTGCCGGCGAGAACAGCTTCTCCGGGGCGACGCCGCGCTGGAACGGCTGCGACAGCCGGCTGTCGACGGTGCCCGGATGCAGGCCGACGCAGAGCGTCTGTTTGCGGTTGCGTGCCACTTCGATGGCCAGGCAGCGGATCGTCATGTTGAGCGCGGCCTTGGCCGCCCGATAGCCGTACCAGCCGCCCATGCGGTTGTCGCCGATGCTGCCGACGCGCGCGGAAAGCGCCGCGAAGACCGCCTTGCGCTCGCGGTCCAGCAACGGCAGGAAGTGCTTGGCCACCAGGGCCGGGCCAATGCTGTTGACCTGGAAGCTGCGCGCGAGCGCCGCAGCTTCAAGATGGCGGAAGCTTTTCTCCGGCTGCAGGGCCGCGCCGTCATGAAGCAGGCCGCTGGCGACGATCACCAGGCCGAGGGGCGCGGCCGCGGCCAGACCCTTCGCGGCGGCTGCGACCGAGGCGTCGTCATCGGTATCCATCTGACCTGGCGCGACTTTTTCGGCGGCGGGAACCGGCCTGCGGGAGAAGGCGTAAACGGCCTCAACCGCCGGGTCGGCGGCCAGCCGTGCCACCAGCGCGCCCCCGATGCCGCCGGAGGCGCCGATCACGGCGGCCCGCAGCGGCCCGCCGAAACTGGAGAGATCGGTCACGGTCGCGTGATTCCTGGCGCCGGGAGAAAGGGTGGTCTTGGGAACATGCCCTTTAGACCTATATTATTGGGTTGGAAAGAAAAGGAGGGGCGGCCCGGCCCCCATAAGGAAAACGCCCGGAAACTGGGAGTGCCCGATGAGCGAAGGCTACAAGAAAACCGATGAGGCGGTGAAGAGCCTCAGCGACGAGCAGTATGCGGTGACCCAGCAGGACGCCACCGAGCGCCCCTTCCAAAACGCCTACTGGGACAACAAGGAGCCGGGGCTCTACGTGGACGTGGTTTCCGGTGAGCCGCTGTTCGCCTCCAGCGACAAATACGATTCCGGCAGCGGCTGGCCCAGCTTCGTGCGCCCGGTGGAACCCGATCACGTCGTAGAGCGCAGCGATGCCAGCCATGGGATGCTGCGTACCGAGGTTCGCTCCCGGCATGGCGACAGCCACCTGGGCCATGTTTTTCCCGACGGTCCGGCGCCCACCGGCCTGCGCTACTGCATCAACTCCGCGGCGCTGCGCTTCGTTCCTCTGGCCGACCTTGAGGACGCCGGCTATGGCGCCTATCGGGATCTGGTCGATCCGCCGGAAAAGGCGACGGGGGAGGCGCGGGCGGTTTTCGCCGGCGGATGCTTCTGGGGCATGCAGGACCTGTTCCGCAAGTTGCCGGGCGTGACCGCGACGCGCGTCGGCTACACCGGCGGCGATCTGAACAATCCGGAATACCGCGACGTCAAGACGGGGTCGACCGGCCATGCCGAGGCCCTGGAGATCGTCTACGATCCGGCCCGGGTGGGCTACGAGGATCTGCTGGCCTTCTTCTTCCAGATCCACGATCCGACCACGATGAACCGTCAGGGCAACGACATCGGCAGCCAGTATCGCTCGGCCATCTTCGTGGCCAACCAGGAAGAGGCGGATGCCGCCGCACGGGCCATCGCCGCGGTCAATGCCTCCGGTCTCTGGCCCGGCCCGGTGGTGACCGAGGTGGTGCCGGCGCGGCCCTTCTACGAGGCGGAGCCGGAGCACCAGGACTACCTGGAGCGCTACCCGCACGGCTACACCTGCCACTTCATCCGGCCCAATTGGCGCCTGCCGCGGACCGAAGTGGCCTGAGGCTGGCCGCATTGGCAGAGCGATGCTAGGGTCCTCGCCGCCAGCAGCGAGGGGCCCTGTCATGTCGATCATCCGGACCATCGAGGAACTGGAAAGCCACTACGGCGTTCCCAACGAGAACTCCACCGTCAAGGAGGTCGACTTCATCACGCCGGAGTACCGGCGCATCATTGAGGTCTCGCCCTTTGCTACGCTCGCGACAGCCGGCCCGGAAGGTCTCGACTGCTCGCCGCGTGGCGATATGGCCGGCTTCGTGCGGATCCACGACGAACGCACCCTGATGCTGCCGGACCGGCGCGGCAACAACCGCATCGATTCCCTGCGCAACATCGTGCGCGACCCGCGCGTCGCCCTGCTCTTTCTGGTGCCGGGGGCGGGCAACACCCTGCGGGTCAACGGCCGCGCCCACCTCAGTGTCGATCCCGATCTTCTGGACTCCTTTGCGGTCCAGGACAAAGCACCGCGCTCGGTCATGGTGATGACCGTGGAGGCGATCTACTTTCAGTGCGCCCGCGCCATCGTGCGCTCCGACCTCTGGAACCCGGAGAAACACGTCGACCGCCGCAGCCTGCCGACGCCGGGCCAGATTCTGGCCGCGCTCAGCGAGGACCGCATTGGCGGCAAGGCCTACGACGATGCCTGGGAGGCACGGGCCCAGAAGACCCTCTGGTAGCACCCTGTGTTAGGCTGTGATCCTCTGAACGACCCAAGCGAAAGCCGCGAACCATGGCCACCGAATACCTGAAGAAAGCCGACAAAACCGCCGCGACAGGCGAACAGGACGTGCGTCAGACGGTGCAGCAGATCCTGGACGACATCGAAGCGGGGGGAGAGGCCAGGGCGCGGGACTATGCCGCCAAGTTCGACCGCTGGGAGGGCGAGATTCTGGTCTCGCCGGATGCCAGGGCGGCGGCTGCCGAGAAGGTGCCGCAGAAGCTGAAGGACGACATCCGCTTCGCCCATGATCAGGTGCGCCGCTTCGCCGAGGCGCAGCTTGCGGCACTGCCGGATACCGAGGTTGAGTTGCAGCCCGGCCTCGTCGCCGGCCACCGCAACATCCCCATGGCGGCGGCCGGCTGCTACGTGCCCGGTGGCCGCTACGCCCACGTGGCTTCCGCCATCATGTCGGTCACCACCGCCAAGACCGCGGGCGTCGAACATGTCATCGCCTGCTCGCCGCCCAAACCGGGCGAGGGCGTGAACCCGGCCATCCTCTACACCCTCGACCTCTGCGGCGCCGACTCGGTGCTGGCGCTGGGCGGGGTGCAGGGCGTGGCGTCTATGGCTTTCGGTCTCTTTACCGGCCACAAGGCGGATATCCTGGTGGGCCCCGGCAACCAGTTCGTCGCCGAGGCCAAGCGCATTCTCTACGGCCGGGTCGGGATCGATATGTTCGCCGGCCCGACCGAGGTTCTGGTCATCGCCGACGGCACGGCGGATCCGGAGATCGTTGCCTGGGATCTCGTCGGCCAGGCCGAGCACGGCTACAACTCCCCGGCCTGGCTGATCGCCCTCGACCGCGGCCTCGCGGCGGAAGTGGAGCGTCTGGTGCCGGGCATGATCGCGGAGCTGCCGGAACTCAACCGCACCAATGCGGAGGCGGCCTGGCGCGACTACGGCGAGATTGCCGTCGTCGAAACGCGGGAGGAGGCGGCCGCCCTGTCGGACAGCTATGCCGCCGAGCACCTGGAAGTGCACTGCAGCGAGCTGGACTGGTGGCTGGCGCGGCTGCGCAACTACGGCTCGCTCTTCCTGGGCGAAGAGACAACCGTGGCCTTCGGCGACAAGACCTCCGGCCCCAACCACATCCTGCCCACCAAGGGGGCGGCGCGTTACACGGGCGGTCTTTCGGTCGGTAAGTTCCTGAAGTCGGTCACCTGGCAGCGGATGAACCGGGAATCGACCCGCGACATCGCCCAGGTGACGGCACGGATCTCCCGCCTGGAAGGCATGGAAGGCCATGCCAAGACCGCCGATATCCGCCTTGCCAAGTGGTTCCCGGACGAGGACTTTGATCTGGCTGCGGCCGGGTGAGTGCCGGGCGCGGCGTGACCATGCAGGACCTCTTTGATCTTTCCGGGCGCGTCGCCTGCGTGACCGGCGCCAGTGCCGGGCTGGGGCGGGGCCTGGCGACGGCCCTGGCGCAGGCCAGAGCCACGGTGGTCGGGGTGGCGCGCCGCAAAGCCGAGCTCGACGCCTGGGTGGAGGAAGCGCGCGGCGCCGGCGGGCGGGCCGAGGCCTGCCAGGCTGACGTCGCCGATCTCGACACGCTGCCGGAGGTCGCCCGGCAGGTCACCGCTCTGGCCGGTGCCCCCGACATCCTGGTCAATGCCGCCGGGCTCAACCCGCGCCAGTCCGCCGACGCCGTCACGCCGGAGGCCTGGCGGCAGACGCTGGATCTCAACCTCTCGGCGCCCTTCTTTCTCGCCCAGGCCCTGGTGCCGGCAATGCGGCAGAAGGGCTGGGGCCGCATCATCAACATCGCCTCCCTGCAGTCGGCGCGCGCCTTCGCCAAGGGGGTCGCCTACGGCGCGTCCAAGGGTGGCATCGCCCAGGTCACCCGCGCCATGGCGGAGGCCTGGTCACCCGACGGCATCACCTGCAATGCTCTCGCGCCGGGCTTCTTTCCGACGGAACTGACGGCGGCGGTCTTCGAAGACAAGGCGCTGGTCGAGGGCTTGGCGGCGCAGACCTGCATCGGGCGCAACGGCCGGCTGGAGGATCTGATCGGCCCGGCGATCTTCCTCGCCTCCCCGGCTTCGGACTACGTGACCGGGCAGGTCCTCTTCGTCGACGGCGGGTTCACCGCAAAGTGAGGGTTCCATGAAGGCACTGGTCTATACCGCGACGAAGGAGACCGCCTACCGCGATGAGGCGGAGCCGTTGCGCGGCCCGGGCGAAGCCCTGGTGAGCATAGAGGCGGTGGGTATCTGCGGGTCCGACATGCATGCCTGGCACGGCCACGACCCGCGCCGGGTGCCGCCGCTGATCCTGGGGCACGAGGCCTGCGGCACCGTCCTGGAGGGCGGGAGCCCGGGCCAGCGGGTGGTGCTCAATCCTCTGGTGAGCTGCGGCATCTGCCGCTTCTGCACGGAGGGACGGACCAATCTTTGCCCCGACCGCGATCTCATCGGCATGCGCCGGCCCGGCGCCTTCGGCGAGCGCATCGCGATTCCCGAGCGCAACCTGATCGCCGTGCCGGAGGGGATGGATCCGGCCAAGGCGGCCCTGACCGAACCCTGCGCCACCGCCTGGCACGCCCTGGCGCTGGCGGCGCGCGCGGCCTGGCGGCCGGTGGCTGAAACGCACGCTCTGGTGATCGGCGGTGGTTCCGTGGGCCTGCTGGGCGGACTGATACTCAAGGCCTGGGGCGCCGCCGAAGTGCGGCTCGCCGAGACCAACGCACTGCGCCGCGACACCGCGGCGGCGGCGGGGCTCGACGTCTTCGACCCGCGGCAGGGCTTGGCACCGGAGGGGAGCTATGACCTGGTCTTCGATGCCGTCGGCAGCACCGGCACGCGCGCCGCGGCCATCGCGGCGGTCGCGCCCGGCGGCGTGATCGCCCATGTCGGCCTGCAGGAGTCCGCGGGCGCCTTCGATGCCCGCACGCTGACCCTTTCGGAGATTACCTTCGTCGGGGTCTACACCTATACGGAGGCGGATCTGCGCGCCTCCCTGGCGGCGCTGCACGACGGGCGTCTCGGTGCCCTGGAGTGGATCGAGCAGAGGCCGTTGGCCGAGGGTGGCCGGGCTTTCGAGGACCTCGATGCCGGCCGCACCGCCGCCGCAAAGGTCGTCTTGAGGCCCTAGGGTGCCTTTGGCCTTGACGGCACCGGCCCGCTCCCCCTCCCGGCCGCCCATAGCATACTGTCGCTGGGTGGCCGGGAGGGGGAGCGGGCTGGAACCGCTTCGACGCAAGTCGAAATCACTTTAGGACTCCGGTGGCGCGCCGCCTTCGCGGGTGCGCCGGGCGATAAAGTCCTGCATCGCCTCGCGGCGCGCCGGATCCATGGGCGGTGGCTCGAAATCCCGCAGGATCGCCTTCCACAGGCCATTGGCCCGCTGCGTGGCGGTCTTGGCGCCGTCCTCGCTCCACTGGCCGAAGTTGCGCCAGTCGGAGACCAGCGGCGCATAGAAGGCCGACTGGTAGCGCTGCATGGTGTGCTCTGCCGCGAAGAAGTGACCGCCCGGCGCCACCTCGGCGATCGCCTCGAAACCGATCTCCGCGTCTGAGGCATCCAGAGGCTGCAGCACCTCGGCGAAGATCTGCAGCATCTCCACATCCAGGATGAACTTCTCCATCGAGGCGGTGAGGCCGCCTTCCAGCCAGCCCGCGGCGTGCAGCAACAGGTTGACCCCGCCCAGTACTGAACCCCAGGCCGACATCAAGAACTCGTAGACCGCCTGCTCGTCCGGCGCGTTGGAGGCCGTGGCCGCGGAGCCCCGCCAGGGCAGGCCGATGTGGCGCGCCAGTTGCCCGGCGCCGAAGGCGCCCTTGACAAACTCCGGCGTGCCGAAGGCGGGCGCCCCGGATTTCATGTCGACGTTGGAAGTGAAGGAGCCGTAGACCACCGGTGCGCCCGGGCGCACAAGCTGGCTGAGGACGATCCCGGCCAGGGCCTCGGCGTGCTGCAGGGTGAGGGCACCGGCGATGGTGACCGGAGCCATGGCGCCGGAGAGCGTAAAGGGTGTTATCAGCGCGACCTGACCGGCAGCGGCGAAGTCAATAATCCCCTGGCACATGGGAATGTCGAGCTGACGCGGCGAGTTGGTGTTGATCACCGTGTAGCAGTAAGGCTGCCGGGCGAAGGCATCCGCGTCCAGGCCACGGGCCAGGCGCAGCAGTTCGAAGCAGTCGCGCACCTGCGGCGCCCCGCGGGAGAAGACGAAGATCGGCTTATCGCTGAGGCTGAGCTGGCTCTCGGTAACCTGCAGATGGCGCAGGTGGACCGGCACGTCGAGTGCTTCGACATTGATCTGCTGGGTGTGGATGACGTCGAAGTGCTGGGACAGCCGGATCATGTTGCGATGGTCTTCCAGGCTGCCGTCGCGCTTACCCTGGTCGATATCGGTGATGTGCGGCGGACCGCCGACCGCGGCAAAGGCGATGTGGTCGCCCCCCAGGGTGACGTCGCGCTCCGGCGTTGCGCCCTTTACGTCGAAAACGCCCGGGGCGCTCGCGAGGCACTGGGCGACGAGGCCACGATCAAGGCGCACCATCAGGCTGTCTTCGTCGACCGCCGCCCCGGCGCTGCGGAAAATCCGTCGGGCCTCGGCGTGCAGCACCTTTATGCCCAGTTCCTCCAACACACGCAGGGCCGCGTCGTGGATCGCCGCCAGACGGTCCTCGGAGAAACCCGGCTGTCGCGCGAGCGGATTGATCAGATGGCGGTAGCGGTGGCTGCGCCGTGCCGCGTTGCCGGCATTGCCGGGCGCGGTCTGCCGTCGCCGTGCACTCCCGCGCCGGCGCCGCTCCCTGCCGCCGGCGGCGCCTCTCGATCCCTCAACGGTCCCAGCCATGCCTCGAAGGCTAGGCGTCAACTGGGCCTGAGGTCTATGCCATGCCCGACAAAAAGGTCGCCCCTGGGGTATACATGCGCGGCAGTCCGTGGGATTTGACCTCTGGCCGGTCTCAGAATCCCGCGACGGCCTGCAGTTCGGTCTCCGTGATGCTTGGATCCGACAGGTTGCTCCCGATCAGCGTCGCCGAGAGATCGACATCGCTGCCCGCCGGCAGACTGCCGGTTACCAGGACATCGTCGATGGTCAGCTCGGTCGTCTCGTTGGCCCAGGTCTTCTTGTTGTTGTAGGCACCGATGGCAAGGCTGTAGTCGCCGGCGGCGAGCCTGCCGAGGTCGAGCAGCGCGCTCTGCAGGCCGGAGGTGTCGTCGCTGCCGCCGTTGCCGTCGCCGACAAGCTGGTCCACCAGGATCGGCGCGCCATCGTTCAGGCTGACCAGAGCCTGGCTGAACTCGTCGGCTTCGTAGAAGGCGCTCATGATCAGTTCGTAGTCGAAGGCGAGAACGACATCCATCTCCGCCGTCACGGTAAAACCGACCTCCCAGGCCCCGGACAGATCAAGCGTCGTGGTGTTGCCGCCGCCGCCAAGGTTTATGGCGAGTCTGCCGCTATCCCAGTCGCCGTCCGCATTGCTCTGGAAGCCGGGACCGCCGAAGCTGCCGTCCCGGTAAACGAAACCCGCGGTGTCGCCTGCCGTATCGAACCGGGCATCAAGCAGCGTGACCGGCCCGACCGGTGCCGTGTCGTCGTTCAGGATGGTTCCCGCCGCCGAGGCGATTGCGATCTCGCTGCCTGCGGAAGGGTTCGACAGCGTAACGACGAAGTCTTCGTCGGTTTCGAAGTCTGTGTCGCCCGCGACCTCGATGACAATGGTCCGGCTGACCTCATCGGCGGCAAACGTCACGCTGCCGCCGGGCAGGAGTCCGCCGAGGAAGTCGTCCGCCCCCGCTTCGCTGCCTGCAATCGAGAACTCGACGCTCCCGCTGCCGGTCAGGTCGCCCGACCTCGTAACGGTGAAAGTGAAAGCGGTGGCGCCGTCATCGCCTTCCGTCTGGACGGCGTTCAGAGGGTCGATCGTATAGCTGGTCACCACCGGCGGCGACGGATCCTGCGGCACGGCCGTCAGCAGCACGTCGTCGACCAGAACATCGGTGGTCTCGTTGGCCCAGGTCTTCTTGTTGTTGAGGCCGCCGATGGTCAGGCTGTGGTCGCCGGCGGCGAGAACGCCGAGTGCAGCGCTGAAAGTCTGGGGACCCGTCGTCTGAGCGCCGCCGCCGTTGCCGTCGCCTGTCAGCGTGCTCACCAGGACCGGTGGGCCGCCGTCGATGCTGACGAGGACCTGGCTGAACTCGTCGTCCTCATAACCCTCCGCATGGATCATCTCATAGAGGAACGAGAGGCTGACCTCGGACTCCGTGTCCAGGGTGAAGCTTGCCGTCCAGCCGCCTGAGATGTCGGTCACGGTGGTGTTGTCGATGCCGCCAAGGTTGAGCGTGAGCGCGCCGCCATTCCAGGTTCCGTCTGCGTAGGCCTGAGGGTTGCCGCCGCCGAAGTTGCCGTCCTCGTAGGCAAAGCCGCCGGTGTCGCCGGGCCCGTCGAAGTCCTCGTCGATCAAGACGATCGGTCCGGCCGGAGGCAGCGTGTCGTCGTTCTGGATCGTGCCCGCCGCACTGGCGCCGGTGATCTCGGAGCCCGTGGAGGCGTTGGAGAGCGTGACCGTGAAGGCCTCGTCGCCTTCGAAG
>NZ_JANQKD010000087.1 GCF_028281305.1 Pelagibius sp.
TGGGTGAAGTAAGCCACGACGTCATAGCCATGCACGGCGTAACCTTCCACGATGTTGACCTCGGTCTCTGCCGCTGCCAGCTCTACCGTCGCCGGCACCATCGCGAGAGCCAGGCCTGCGGACAGCAGAGCATTGCGAAGTGTTTTGGTGACAATCGACATTGCATTTTCCTTTGAGTGGGTTCATTGACCGATAGGTCGGAGAACGCGCCGGGGCGCCAGAGTCCGTCCTTCACAGAAGAGTTAAGCTGTCGGGTGTGATCATTTGTCCGAGAAAACACGCAGTCCGTCCGAAGACCCGGACCTCTTTTCCTTGCTGAACCGTCGAAGCCTCAGTGCCAGCGTCTTCTTCTCCGGTTCTCTCTGCGGGCGTTCGGACCACAGCGCGAAGGATGCCCAGATGCACCTGCATCTGCTGCGTCGCGGATCGCTGAACCTCCGTACCCGGAACGGTGCTGTCAGGCACATCGACGGGCCGAGCCTCATCTTCTTTCCCCGCACCCAGGATCACCGGCTGGACGCCGGAGAACCACCGGGCGCCGAACTGGTCTGCGCGCGCCTGACCTTCACCGGCCCCGAAGCCGACCTCCTGCTGCTCGGCCTACCCGAACTGCTGGTCATCCCGCTCGATCGTCCAAGCGGCTTCGGCCCGGTCGTCGAGCGCCTGTTCGATGAAGCCTTCACGCCCGCCTTCGGCCATGGTGCGGCCGTCGATCTGATCGCCGAACTGTTGCTCGTCATGTTGCTGCGGCACTGCATCGCAGAAGGCCTGACCGAAGGCGGACTGCTGGCCGGCCTGGCGGATGGCAAGCTCGCCCGAGCGCTCGTCGCGATGCATGGCCGCCCGGCAGAGGATCTGAGCATCGAGCAGTTGGCAGGGATTGCGGGCATGTCCCGGTCCAACTTCGCCGCCGCGTTCAAGCATCGGGTCGGTACGTCGCCCGGCGACTATCTCACCAGCTTGCGCTTGGCCCTGGCCAAGCAAGCCCTGCTGCAGGGCAAACCCCTGAAGACGGTGGCGCCGCTGGTCGGTTACAAGAGCGCCACCGCTTTGGCCCGGGTCTTCCAGCGGCAGCTCGGCTGCGGGCCGCGTGACTGGCTGGCGCAGCAGCAAGAACGCGCCGAAGCTGACGACACCTGACCGGGCCTGGCCGTCCGGGTCAGCCCCTTCCCCTTGAGTGCACCGATTCATTGAAGACGACCACCGGGACCGACCGATCAGGCTGGCCTGCGGTCGAGACCGGCAAGGGCCGAACAACCGCGCCGGATCGGCTTCAGTCTCTGGCCGCGGTCTGAAAACAGCCAGAGGCCGTCTTTGTATCGTCCCCGCAAGCGGCACTTTTGCGCAGACCGCTGCCGCTTGACCATCGTGCCGCTGGTTGCCACTTCTAGGACGCGCCGACGCAACAAACGAAGCACCCCGAGGGGGCTTTCGTGACGATGGAGGAAGGAACGGCAGGATGAGCCCCGAAGCAGCCAAAGGTGAAGCAGCCGAGGGTTCGGCCTACTGGTCGGCACAAGCCCGGACGCGCGTAACGGAGAATCCAAGGCTCGAGGTCATGGCGCGGCGGTCATTCGTCCTCGAACATGCTGTCGAGGTTGTTTGGCGGGTGATCGCCGACCCGCTGCACTGGGAGGCTGACGCCTTCCACAACGAGATCGTCGACATGAATGATGCAGGCGGTATCGGCACCTACTTCGAGATGCTCCACACCAATCATCCGATCATACCTTGGCCGATGCCCGATCAGCGCTTCGTAGGGGTGATCATGGACTGGGAGCCGCTGAAGCGCCAATCCGTGGCCGAGCTGAACATCGACGTCAGCGCCGGCTCGAAGCGTACGCCGGACCACAAGCAGTTGATCGAGTTGGAACCGCTGGACCCGGCGCGCACGCGTCTCATCTACACGGTCGCCACAATCCGGATGGAGGGCATCAGCGAGGTGACCCGTTTCTTCTTTCGCCCCTGGGCGCGGCTCCAGTTGCGCCGCGCGATCGGCAAGAAACTCTCCCACATCCGCAAGGATCTCGCCCGCAACGCTTGAGGAGCGCTTCGGGGCCGTCATACGAGCAACATATCGTTGGACCGTTTCTTCCGGGCGAAGGTAGTATCGGCGCATGCACAAGTCCGTTCGCCATCGCACCGTGATCCCGGGTGTCGAAGCCATCTCGATTCTGTCGGACCGGACCTTTCCGCGTCACACACATGACGAGTTTGGCTTGGGCTACCTTGTCGACGGGGGCCAGGAAAGCTGGAGCGGCCGCGGCCTCGTCGAGGCAGAGGCCGGTGACATTATCACCGTGAACCCGGGTGAACTGCATGATGGCATCGGCCGAAAGGGCGCGGCACGGCATTGGCGTATGCTGTTTCTGACAGCGAGCGCGGTCGAAGCTTTCACGGATCTCCCTGCATCCGAACTTGAGCTGCAGAAGCCTGTCGTGCGCAATCCGCAGAAGCTGTCGCTTGTCGCACAGACGATCTCCGCCGTTTCCTGCGATGAGCCTGATCCGGACCGGGTCGAAGAGCTGTTGCTGCTGGCGGTCAGGAGCATCGCCGAGACGTCGCAGCCGGTGTTGAAGGGACAGGCGCGCTCAATGGAGGTCACGACCGTGCTGGACAGGATCGAGACGGACTTTGCGCTCAGGCTGACGCTCTCCGACCATGCGGCCAGCACAGGGATGAGCCGTTATCAGATCCTCCGCCAGTTCGCCAAGGAAGTCGGAACCACGCCGCACGCCTACCTGACCCAGCACCGTGTCAAGAAGGCGCGCGGGTATCTTCGGGCGGGTCTGCCCCTCGCCGAAGCGGCCGTCGCGTCAGGGTTCTCCGACCAGAGCCACATGACCCGCGCGTTCGTCAGGCAACTCGGGATCTCCCCCGGCCGCTACAGAGCAGCGGACCCCGTCTGAAGCTGCAATTCCGTTCAAGACTGGCAGAGGACCTGTATCTAGGCTTTCCGCCAATAGCAGCGCGTTTTCGGGGCTTTCATGCGGTTCTCCTATTCACAGCACATGCAACAGACCTTTCCGGGCCGAGTGTCTGGAATCATGACACTCGACCACGTTCACGATCAGGCCGAGGTCTCGGAGGACGTCGCGAGGTTCTCGGGCCTTGCGGCCCAACGGCTGGAGAGAGCCAGCGAAGGCGAGTTTCCGGAAATCAGGGCGTGGCGCAGGGCGTACTCGGCCATGGGGCTGAAGCCTACGCAGTACAGGTGCGCTGCCGAGGCGCTTCTGCGGCGCTTCCGAAAGGATGGCAGCCTGCCGCGCATCCACCCGCTGGTCGACCTGTGCAACGCGGTCTCGATGGCGTCCGCCACCCCGATTGCCGTTTTCGACCGCGACAGGATCAGCGGCGATCTGACCGTCCGCCAGGCAGTGGGGAGCGAGACCTATCTGACGTTCGGTGGCGACACCGAACACCCGGACCCGGATGAGGTTATCTTCGCGGACGCGGCAGGCCACGCGCACGCCCGCCGATGGGCCAACCGTCAAAGCCGCCTCTCCGCCGTTTCGGCGGAAACGGTTCGCGCGATCATCGTGGCGGAGTCCCTGCACGATACCGCAGAGGAAGACATGGACCGTCTGGTCACGACACTCTCGAATGCCTTGAGCAACGCCTTCGAGACGGAACCGCAGACTGCGTTTCTGCTGGACCCCGCCGCGGCCTTCCTCCAGCCGAGCGAGGCTCAATAGGCCGATATGGTCTGAGATTTCGGCCAAGACCTTCGTCACCATTATCGGATCCGGCTGGGTGTTCCGGAGCACGGTATAGCGCGGTGCAGCCCCGTGCTACCGGTACTCCATGACGACGATCGCCGTCGTCCCGGCCTCCAGTGCTTCGTAAATGTGCTGCGTGTTTGCGGCGAAGGTCACATAGTCTCCGGGACCCAAGATCTTGGCGGTCCCGACCGGGCCTACCCTCGCCTTGCCGCTCAGCAGGATCACGTGCTCGACCGTCCCCTCGGCGTGGGGCTCCGAGAGCCTTGCCGGGCCCGGTTCGAAGGCAGCGCGGTAAAGATCGCGCATCGCACCGGCCGGACAGGTGGACAGCAGCGTGACGCCGAACCTGGCCGCCTCGGCCTGGGCGTCCAACCCCTGCTGGAAGTCGGTTCCCTGCGGGGCGGGCACCAGGCGCAGGCCGGCGGCCTGCGGCTCGATCATCTCCCGCACGTTGATGCCCAGCGCATCGCTGAGCGCCCACAGGGTTTCCAGGCTCGGATTGCCGTCACCCGCTTCAAGGCGGGCCAGATTCGATTTTGCGACCCCGGCCTGCCGCGCCAGTTCGTTGATCGAAAGGCCCTTCTCGAGCCGCCGCGCTTTCAGCCGTTGGGCAACGGCCTGCCGCCGCCCGTCATCGACGTCAGCGGCGGAGGTCGGCTGCGTTTCCTGTGAAGACACTTCCTCTCCTTGACGCGAGCCTCTGCTGTCCCATATAAGGGACAAATAGTCGATTTATGGGAAAGACTAGAGGATGTCGGAAGCCCTGTCCACGCGGCTCACGATCGGGATTGCCGCCTGTTCATCGGAGGGCGCGGCACTTTGCTACAGGACCATCTGCGCGTGTGCGCCGGCCCGTCTCGGCCCCTACGACCACCCGGAAATCGTGCTGCATGCCCCCTCCCTGGCGGGCTACGTCGCGGCCCTCGAGGACGGCGACCTTGAGGCTGTCGCCGCACTGATGCTGCGCTCCGCCGGTCGTCTGAAAGCGGCCGGCGCCGACTTCGTCATTTGTCCGGACAATACGATCCACGCCGCTATGCCCCTGGTGCGCGATGCCTCCCCGCTGCCCTGGCTGCACATCGCAGAGACGGTCGCGGAAGAAGCCCGGCGGCGCGGGGTCACGCGGGCGGCGATCCTGGGAACGAAATGGCTCGTCGACAGCGATGTCTACCCGGATGCGCTGGTCCGCAACGGTGTCGGCTTCCTGCGCCCGGAGCCGCGGGAGCGCGACGAGATCAACCGGATCATCATGGACGAACTCGTCAACGACATGCAGGTGGAAAGCTCTGTCCGTTACTTTCAGGCCCTCATCGAAACAATGAAGGAGCGCGGCTGCGATGCGGCCATCCTCGGCTGCACGGAGATCCCGATCATCATAAGCGACGCCAACGCGGCCCTGCCGGTCCTCGACTCCACCCGCCTGCTCGCCGATGCAGCGCTGAACCACGCCATCGCGCAGAGCAGAGGCCCAGCCGGTGTGCCGGCATGAAAGCCAGGAACACGTCCTGACACTGCGTTGTCAGGAGCATCGCGCTAGACTTCCACAGATGAAGGCCGGCAACCCTGCGCCGTGCCGCCGGATGATGAGGAGTCCCGTGTGCCGCTGCAGAACCGCGTGACGCCCTTCTCCACCATCGAGGCCGCTGACAGCCGCGGCCTCGTCATGGGCAACCGCGGCTGCCTGCACGACAGCAACCGCGCGCTGCGCAGCCAAGGCTGGCGGACCAAGTCGTGGATCATCTGCCGTCTGGACTGGAAAGGCCGGCGCCGGCCGCTCATGACGCCAGGGACCTGGACCGAACTGTTCTTCCTCGACGAGGCCGTGGCGCTGGCCGCGGGCCATCGCCCCTGCGGCTACTGCCGGCGCGAGGACTACCGGGAATTCCTCGCCTGCTGGGCCGCCGGGACCGGCTGGGACCAGACGCGGCCGCTGCGGCAACCGGACGTCGACGCCAGGCTCCATGCCGAGCGCATCGGCCGGCAGGGACGGCAGCGCTACCATGACGCCAGGCTCGACCGCCTGCAGGACGGTTGCTTTGTGCTGCTATCCGATGATCCGACACCATACCTGGTCTACGGCGCCGACCTGTATCCCTGGTCCCACAGCGGCTACGGCCCGCCCGTCCGGCAACCGGCCGGAGCCACCGTCTCTGTCATCACGCCCGCCCCGACGGTCGCAGCGCTCGCCGCCGGCTACAGCCCTATCGTTCATTCCAGCGTAGCCGAAGGCGGCGGCCTGGTCGGGCCGTCACCATGAGCGCCACCCCGCCTAGAGCAGATCCGGGTTTGATGGAATCGCGCAGGCGATCCATCAAACCCGGTGAATCTGCTCTAACTCTTAGGTGTAGAGCGGATTCACATGCTGAGACGCAAACACGAGAGGGTTTTCGTCTCAGCATGATCCGCTCTAGCGGATCCAGTCGATCACCAGCGGCACCAGGAAAGCCGTCAGCAGACCGTTCAACCCCATGGCGATGCCGGCGAAGGTGCCCGCCACCTCGCTGACGTGAAAGGCCCGCGCCGTGCCGATGCCGTGGGCGGCCACACCGGTGGCGAAGCCCCGCGCCTTCCAGTCGCGGATGCCCAGGGCGTTCAACAGCGGGGTTGCCAGCATCGCCCCCAGAATGCCGGTCATGATCACCAGCATCGCGGTCAGCGACGGCAGGCCGCCGATCTGGTCGGAGATGCCCATGGCAATCGGCGTGGTCACCGACTTGGGCGCCAGGGAGGCCAGGGTCTCGAAGCTGGCGCCCAGCAGGTAGGCCGTGCCGATGGCGGTGACCACCGCCGTCACCGCACCGCAGACCAGCGCCACCGCCATGGGCAGGAAGACGGCCTTCACCTTGCCGAAGTGACTGTAGAGCGGTACCGCCAGGGCCACCGTCGCCGGGCCGAGCAGGAAATGAATGAACTGCGCCCCCTCGAAGTAGGTCTGATAGTCGGTGCCGGTGAGGACCAGGACGGCGGCGAGCATGGCAACGGCGAGCGCGACCGGATTCAGCAACGGATTGAGGCCCGCGCGTTCGTAGATGAACTGGGCCAGCAGATAGGCGACCAGGGTCACCGTCAGCCAGAGCAGCGGGCCGGCCCTCAGGTAGACCCAGATGTCGCCGAGTTCCCCCGTCATGCCTCCGTCATCCCGCTTTCTCTTCTTCTGCCGCCTCATCCAGCTTCATCAGCCGGATCATGGCGCGCATGACCACGGCGGTGACGACGATGGTGGCCACGGCGCTGACCAGCAGCGCCGCCGCGATGGCGAGCCACTCCGCGGAGATCCGCTGGAGGTGCTGCAGCACGCCGACACCGGCGGGAACGAAAAGCAGGGAGAGATGGTGCAGCAGTCCGCCCGCGGTCTGGTTCAAGGGACCGGGAACCGCGCGCCGCACGGCGAGGAACGCCAGCAGGAAGGCGAGCCCCAGCACCGGGCCCGGCACCGGAAGCGCCAGAAGCCTCACCACGCCCTCCCCCAGAAGTTGGCAGAGCAGCAGCGCGGTCAGCGATGCAAGCATGAAACCGGGACAGCGCCGATGGACGGCTTACTCGGCACCGGCGGACCCGGCGCGCCGCAACTTTGCGGGCTTGTCGCCGGCCCGGGCTTCGATGATGTCGCAGATCTCCGCCACGACCTCCTCGACAAGGGCATCGTCCTCGCCCTCGGCCATCACGCGGATCAGCGGTTCGGTGCCGGACTTGCGGATCACCAGGCGTCCGCCGGCACCCAGCCGCTCCTCCCCGGCGCGGATCGCCGCCTGCACGGCCTCGTCTTCCAGCGGCGCACCGCCGTTGAAGCGCACGTTGCGAAGCAACTGCGGGAAGGGATCGAAAAGCTGCGTCACCTTCGACGCCGGGCGGTCCGACTGCACCACCACGGCCAGGATCTGCAGGGCGGCGATCAGCCCGTCGCCGGTGGTGGCGAAGTCGCTGAGCACGATGTGGCCGGACTGTTCGCCGCCGACGTTGTAGCCGCCGGAACGCATGCGCTCGACCACATAGCGGTCGCCAACCGGCGTGCGGATGAGGTCCAGGCCGATGCCCGTGAGGTAGCGCTCCAGGGCCAGGTTCGACATCACCGTCGCCACGATGGCGCCGCCGGCGAGACGCCCGGACTCCTGCCAGGAGCGGGCAATCAGGGCCATCACCTGGTCGCCGTCGACCACGTTGCCCTTTTCGTCGGCCAGGATCGCCCGGTCGGCGTCGCCGTCCAGAGCAATGCCGAAGTCGGCACCATGGGTGACCACGGCCTCCTGCATGCGGCCGGGTTCGGTCGCACCGCAGCGCTGGTTGATGTTGAAGCCGTCGGGATAGACGCCGACCGGTACCACCTCGGCGCCCAGTTCGTAGAGCACCTTGGGGGCGACGCGATAGGCGGCGCCGTTGGCGCAGTCGACCACCACCTTCATGCCGTCGAGGCGCAGGCCGCGCGGGAAGCTGCTTTTGACGAACTCGATGTAGCGCCCGAAGGCACCTTCCAGCCGCTCTGCCCGGCCGAGCTGATGGGCCGGAGCCAGCTTGGCATCGCCGCTGTTGATACGCGCCTCGATGGCTCTCTCCACTTCATCGGAGAGCTTGTAGCCGTCCGGCCCGAAGATCTTGATGCCGTTGTCCTGGTAGGGATTGTGGGAGGCCGAGATCATCACCCCCAGGTCGGCACGCATGGACCGCGTCAGCATGCCAACAGCCGGAGTGGGCACGGGGCCCAGAAGCACGACGTCCATTCCGACCGAGATGAAGCCCGCCATCAGCGCGGACTCCAGCATGTAACCGGAGAGCCGGGTGTCCTTGCCGATCACCACGGTGTGGCGATAGTCGCCGCGGACGAATTCGCGGCCAGTGGCCTTGGCGATTGCCAGCGCGGTTTCCGCGGTCACGGGCTCCTGGTTCGCGGTGCCGCGAATACCGTCTGTTCCAAATAGCTTTCGAGACATGGATAGGTCCTTCTTGCGGATCGGGGCGCCGCCCGACGGCCCCCGAGTCCCGCTCAATTCCTTATACCAGAGGCGGGGCGGCGCTGTCCGGTGCTTCAAAACCGCTGGGCGCCAGGGTCATGGCCTGCCAGACGTCCACCGCCTGGCGGGTTTCGGCGACATCGTGGACCCGCAGGATCTGCACCCCCCGCTGCAGGGCGAAGAGCACGGCGGCCAGGGAGCCGGGCAGCCGCGCCTTGGCCGGCTCGCCGCGGGACAGCTTGCCGATGAAGCTCTTGCGGCTGGCGCCCAGCAGGACCGGACAGCCGAGCCCCTGGAACAGCGCAATCTGTTCCAGAAGTTGCAGGTTGTGGGTGACGGTCTTGCCGAAGCCGATCCCGGGATCGACCACCACCTGCTCGGCGGCGATGCCGGCCGCCACGCAGGCTTCCAGCCGCGCTGCCAGGTAGTCGTAGATGTCCAGCGCCACGTGATCGTAGCGCGGGGCCTGCTGCATGGTCTGCGGGTCGCCCTGCATGTGCATCAGCACGACCGGGACCCCGGCCTCCGCGGCGGCAGCCAGGGAGTCCGGATCGCCGCTGAGGGCCGTGACGTCGTTGATGATCCGCGCGCCGGCGGCGACCGCCTCGCGCATGATCGCCGCATGGCGGGTATCGATGGAGACACGGGCACCCGCCTCGGCCAGCGCGCGCACCACGGGAAGCACGCGGGCGCGCTCTTCTTCCAGGGTGACGGACCGGGCCCCGGGCCGTGTCGACTCGCCGCCGACATCCAGAATGTCCGCGCCCTGTTCCAGCATCGCCAGACCGTCACGAACGGCCACGGCGGGATCGGCCCGGTCACCGCCGTCGGAGAAGGAGTCCGGCGTGACGTTGAGAATCCCCATGATGCGGGGACGATCGAGGCTGAGCCCCGCCAGCGGCGGACGCGGCCGGGACAAACGCTCGAGCAATGCCGCGGCAGCCCGGCCCTGACCGGGCGCCTGGCGCTCGGCCCAGTCCGGCAGATCGGCCAGCGGCAAGACCGCCCGCTCCAGTACCGCCCGCTCCGGAACCACCTGCTCCAGGGCGCCCTCGCCGCGCCACACGGCCTCGCAGTGGCTGAAGACCAGCGGTCCGCCGGCCAGGGGTCTGAGGGTGGTCTGCTGTATTCCGTTCGTCGGTGCCCCTGGAACCGCACCACGACCTCCGGCTTCGCCGGGCCCCTGCAGGCCGAGCGGCCGCAGCGTCAGGGTTCCGGGTGCGGTGCTGGTCATAAGGGCTGCTTATAGCGCCCGTCCCCCAACCTTGAAAGTCCGGGGCTGGGAATGTCGGGGGCTTGGAAAGACGGGGGCATAGGAAGTCCGGCAAACAGAAAGGGCGGCCCCAACGGGCCGCCCCCTGATTTCGGCTTGCACGCGCCGATGCGGACTAGCCGCCCGGCTGGGGCTCCGGCTCCATTCCGCCCGGCGGCTCTTCACCGGGGTCCTTCTTGGCCGCCTTGCCGCTGGAGGGCACGGAGGACCGCCGACCCGGCGCACCATGGTCGGTGGGATCGCCCCGGTCGATGTTGCCGCCGTCGAGGATGGTCTGCACCTCGTCGCCGCTCAGCGTCTCGTATTCCAGCAGCGCCTTGGTGACCGCATGGAGGTCATCCATGTGGTCGGTCAGAACCTTGCGGGCCTTCTCTTCCGCTTCCTCGATGATGCGGCGGATCTCCTCATCGATCAGACGCGCTGTCTCCGGCGAGATGGTCTGGCTGCGCGCGACGGAGTGGCCGAGGAAGACCTCCTCCTGGTTGTCGACGTAGCGCAGGCGGCCGAGCTTGTCGCTCATGCCCCACTCGGTGACCATGCGGCGGGCCATGTTGGTGGCCTGCTGAATGTCGTTGCTGGCGCCGGTGGAGACGTTCTCCATGCCGTAGATCAGTTCCTCAGCCATGCGCCCGCCGAACATCATCGCCAGCTTCGCCGTGATCTCGCGGAACTTCAGGCTGTAGCGGTCCGACTCCGGCAGGTTCATGGTGACGCCGAGGGCGCGGCCGCGCGGGATGATGGTCACCTTGTGGAGCGGATCGTTGCCGGGCGTGAAGAGGCCGACGAGGGCATGACCGGCCTCGTGGTAGGCGGTCATTTCCTTTTCCTCTTCGCTCATCACCATGGAGCGCCGCTCGGCCCCCATCATGACTTTGTCCTTGGCGTTCTCGAAGTCCATCATGGTGACCACGCGCTTGTTGGCACGGGCGGCCAGCAGGGCGGCCTCGTTCACCAGGTTCGCCAGATCGGCACCCGAGAACCCGGGGGTGCCGCGGGCGATGGTCTTGGGTTCGACATCGGGGCCGAGAGGCACCTTGCGCATGTGAACCTTGAGGATCCGCTCGCGGCCGATGATGTCGGGATTGGGGACCACGACTTGGCGGTCGAAACGGCCGGGACGCAGCAGCGCCGGGTCGAGCACGTCCGGGCGGTTGGTGGCGGCGATCAGGATCACGCCTTCGTTGGCTTCGAAGCCATCCATCTCCACCAGCAACTGGTTCAGCGTCTGCTCGCGCTCGTCGTTGCCGCCGCCCAGGCCGGCACCGCGGTGGCGGCCGACGGCGTCGATTTCGTCGACGAAGATGATGCAGGGGGCGTTCTTCTTGCCCTGCTCGAACATGTCGCGCACGCGGCTGGCGCCGACGCCGACGAACATCTCGACGAAGTCGGAGCCGGAGATGGTGAAGAAGGGCACGTTGGCCTCGCCGGCGATGGCGCGGGCGAGCAGCGTCTTACCGGTGCCCGGCGGGCCCACCAGCAGACAGCCCTTGGGAATCTTGCCGCCGAGGCGTTGGAACTTCTGCGGGTCGCGCAGGTATTCCACGACCTCTTCCAGTTCCTGCTTGGCCTCGTCGATGCCGGCAACGTCGTCGAAGGTGACACGGCCCAGCTTTTCGGTGAGCAGGCGGGCCTTGGACTTGCCGAAACCCATGGCCTTGCCGCCGCCGCCCTGCATCTGGCGCATGAAGAAAATCCACACACCGATGAGCAGCAGCATCGGGAACCAGTTGAGCAGCAGCATGAAGAGCGTGTTGTTGCTCTCCACCGGCTTGACGTCAAAGGTGACGCCGCCCTGTTCGAGGCGCTCCACCAGACCGTCCAGATTGTCCGGACCGCGGGTGGTGAAAGTCCGCCCGCCATTCGCGGCCGTGTAGGTGCCGGTGATCTCGCTGCCCTGGATGGTGACCCTGCTGACCTCGCCGGCCTCGACCTGACCCAGGAATTCAGAATAGGCGATCTGCCCGGGGGCGCGCCCGTTCATCGAACTCTGGAAGAAATTGAACAAGGCGAAGAGCAGCAGGACAATAATGATCCAGAGTGCCGCGTTTCGACTGAAATTCACGATGATGTTCCCTGTTGTCTGCAGGCCTGTCGGTTCTCGCACACGTGCCCAGGAACCCGGCATTGCAGATGACTGCCCGGTACTGAGCTAAAGATAATGTGCGCCGCGGTCTAAACAACCGTAAATGCGGCGGCCGTTAACCCATTTAAGGGTGCAAAACGGCAGAAGTTCAACCTCTTGGCCGCCCTTTGGTCAGCATAATAGCCCAACAGTGGAACCGCCAGGAAGCCCCCGGGGCCGCTCAGGGCCGGCAGGGCGGCGCGGGCCGGGGCGGGAATACGGTCGGCCCGCACCACCTCGTCCCCGGGCAGAGCGGCCTTCAGCCGCTGCCAGCCGGCGGTTCCCAGGGCGGAAACCTGCAGCGCGCCAGCCCCTTCGCAGGGCTGCCCCTGGTCCCCCCGGTGCCCCCCCAGGCGGGGCCGCCTGATCTCGAAGCGGCCATCCCAGAGCAGGCGGCCGCCGGGCTCCAGCAGCGCGCCGGGACAGCGCCCGGCCTCGCGGACCAGCAGCCAGTGCGCGCCGCGCTGGAGCACCCGGCAGCCGCCCAGCGTGGCACCCCGCGGCAATTCGTCGCCCAGCATTCTGTGAAGGCGCAACAGGCGGTCCAGACGCGGTGTGTAGCGCCCGCCGCCCACCGTCATCAGGCAGTGGGCCAGCGTCCGCAGCGAGACCTCGTCGCTGGCCGTCGCCAGAAGCTTCGGCGAGAGAATGAGAAACCCCGCCGGGTCCGGCCGCACTGCGCGGGCCATCAGGGCCGCCACCTCACCCTCCAGAGCCGCACGGGCCCGCCCGAGGTGCCCGCAGGCCGTGGCCAGCCGGTCTGCCGACAGCCCCTCGCGGGCGAGCGCGGGCATCAGGCGGCGCAGCCGCACCCGGGCAAAGTCTGCGCGCTCGTTGCTGGGATCCTCGACCCAACCCTGCCGCCGCGCCTTCACGGTCTCCAGCAGCCGCGCCTTCGGCATTGCCAGGAGCGGGCGCAGCAGGCGCAGCTCCGCCGTCTCCGTCAGCGGCGCCATGCCGGCGAGCCCCTCCAGGCCGCTGCCGCGGCCAAGGCGCAGCAACAGCGTTTCTGCCTGGTCTTCCAGGTGATGGGCGAGGGCCAGATGCAGGATGCCGTGGCGGCGGCAGGCCGCGGTCAGCAGCGCATAGCGGGCATCGCGCGCCGCGGCCTGCGGCGAACCTTCGGGCTTCGGCCCGCGCCAGCGCAGCACCCTGTGCGCAATGCCGAGACGCCCGGCCTGCGCGTGAACACGCCCCGCTTCGGCAGCGGAGCCGCGGCGCAGACCGTGGTCGACGGTTACCGCCAGCAGACTGCCGCCCCGGCGCTGCACCCAGCGCTTGAGCAGAAGGGTCAGGGCCAGACTGTCACCACCGCCGGAGAGCGCGACGGCCACTGCCGGCTTGGGCTCGAAAGGCCCGAGCGCCGCCATGGCGCGGTCGAACTCTTCAGCGGAAACCGGCGCAGTCGCGATGTCCGGCATGGCCGACCCCACCACTTCTTTCAGCATGACCGGCGGACGGCGCGCCTGCGCGGCGTGGCATGCCCGGCCCGCCTTCAGCAGCCGATGCGCTGCGCTTCCTGACGGGCTCTTTGGATGATTGTGGCGGAGGCGTCGGCATAGCGCTGCTGCAAGACCTCGAAAGTACCGCAGGCATCGTCCTTGCTGCCGAGCGAGGCCAGGGACATGCCGAGCTTCAGGAGGTTGTCGGGCGCTTTCGGATTGTTGGGATAAGCCTCGAAGCCCTCGGCGAAGGTCACCGCCGCCTGCTGGTAGTTGCCCCGCACATAATACGTTTCGCCGAGCCAGTACTTGGCATTGCCCGCCAGCGGATCCTGCGGATGCTGTGCCAGGAAGGTGCTCAATGCCTGTTCGGCGCCGTCATAGTTCGCCTGCCGCAGCAGACCGAAGGCGTAGTCGTACTGCTCACGCGGCGTGGATCCGGGCAGGGCCGCTGCTTGCGCAGGGGCGGACGCGGCGGGGGCGCCCTGCGGTGCGGGGGCCGCTGCCGCCGGCACGTTTTGCTGCTGGCGGCGGAAGTTCTGCAGATCGGTCTCCGCAACGGTGCCCAGCGTGCCCGGTGTCGGGCTGCTCGCGGTTCCGGACGGCAGGCTTTGCGCCGGGGCAGCCGCCAGGGAGTCGGATGGCGCAAAGCCCTGGCCGGTGCCGGCAGCGGCCGGCGCCTGGCCTGGAAGTTGGCCCGAAAGCGCACCCGCGCCACCGCCGGTCGGTGCCGCCCCGCCTTCGAGCTGCTGCAGGCGCAGATCGACATCGGCCACCAGCCGGTCGAGACGCTCCGTCACGCTGTCGGTCTGGAAGCGCATCTCCTCGACCTGGCCGGTCAGGCTGCGCAGCTCGGCCTCAAACTGGTTGAGGCGCAGCTCGATCCGCGCCGCCTGGGTGGGGCTGACGCCGGCGCCGGTCCCAGTGGCCGGTGCCTCTCCGCCGTAGACCTGCCGCTGAAGGTCGGAGAGCTCGCGCTGCAAACGCTGGATCTGATCGTCGACGGACTGGGCGGCCAGACTCTGTGGATTGCCGACAACAAGAACCGCTGCCAGCAAGGCTGCCGGAACTGCCGCCGAAATGAAGCCTGCCGGGAAGCACCCCCGGGACCGGACCCCATCTTCGCGCCTTGCCCACAGTGTTGCGGTGGTCATTGCTTCATCCTCCGCCCAAATCATCATCGCGCCCAAATCGCCGACCCAGCGCGCCCTCGCCGCCCATAGGACCCGGCCCATAGACCTCGGCCCATCGAACGCGGCCCATAGAGTTCGGGCGGTGATGCCGTGCCTAGCCATACTCCCGCAGGAGACCGGTCTGCCAGCGCTTCATGTCATTATTATGGCGCCGTTACGAAAACCCTTATAAGCCCTGGCCCTTGCGCCGAAAAGGGCAGCCCTCAAACGAAATGCCAAAAGAAAAGGCCCCTTCGGTCATCGCGGTCGCCCGCCCAACCGAAGGGACCTCTTCAAAGACTGCGTTTCCGTCGCCCTGGAACCCGCTTCCGGAAAGCAGGTCCAGACCATGGGGAAACCCGGACCGAAGTCCTTAGTTCACCACAAACGCACCGCGACGGTTCTGAGCCCAGGCCGACTCGTTTGAACCCAGCACGGCCGGGCGCTCTTCACCGAAGCTCACCGTGCTGAGGCGGCCGGGGTTGATGCCGAGCGCAATCAGATAATCACGCACCGAATTGGCGCGGCGCTCACCCAAAGCCAGGTTGTACTCGCGGGTACCGCGTTCGTCGGCATGGCCTTCGATCGTCAGGGTCGTCGCCGGATTGGTATCCAGCCAGACGGCAAGCGCTTCCACCGTGCCGCGCTGGTCGGCGCGGATGTTGAACTGATCGAAGTCGAAGAAGACGCGGTCGCCGACCTCCACGGTCAGATCTTCCTGCGTACCGGCAGCCGGGCCGGGAATCGTGCTGGACTGGGTCGTATCGCCGGAGGAGCTGGACGTCGTCGACCCGCTACCGGCGCCGCCGCCAGACGTGGTCGCGCCCTCTTCGGACGGGGTTGAACAAGCCGCAAGCAGCATCGCCGCGAAGACGGTCGTAACTAGGGAAAAGCGCATAATCTGCCCTCTCAAACACATCCCCGGATTTTATGGATTGAGGCAGACCTGCCACCGGTGATTTCACAGGTCATGCCTGCTTGATATGCCCCCCCAACGACGGCCCCTAAAGGCCGAAAATGGTTAACGGACTATACCGATGCCCCCCTAGGGAATCAAGGGGGACCAAGCCGGATCAGAGCCGTCCAGAGGCGTCACAAGCTCACGTTCATTGAACCCTGTCAGATCAATCGTAAAGATCTTGCTAGTGATGCGTCCCTGCGAATCCGCCCGTGTGGTTCGGAAGTAGGAAAGCACCCTCCCATTCGGCGCCCAGGTGGGCGCCTCGACGTTGTAATCACGCACCAACATCCGCTCGCCGCTGCCGTCGGCACGCATGATACCAATGTAAAACTCCCCTGCGTGCTGGCGCGTGAAGGCGATCAGGTCGCCGCGCGGCGACCAGACCGGCGTGAAGTAATTCCCCTTACCACGACTGATTCGGCGCACGTTACTTCCATCGCGATTCATCACATAGAGTTGAGGCCGCCCGCCGCGGTCGGAATTGAAGACGATTTGACTCGAATCCGGTGAAAAGGACGGGGAGGTGTCGATCCCCGGATGGTTGGTCAGCCGCTGCTGGCGCCGGGTGCGCAGGTCGATGGCGTAGACCTCCGAATTGCCGTCCTTGGCCATCGACAGCGTCACGGTGTTGCCGTCGGTGGAGAACCGAGGAGCGAATGTCATTCCCGGAAACTCGCCCAGCACCTCCTGCTGACCGGTGTCCAGGTTGAAGAGATAGACCCTGGGCACCTCGCGTCCGCCGGTCCGCTGGAAGGCGAGGTAGGTGATCTCCCGCGTGGAGGGCGAAAAGCGCGGCGTGAGGACGATTTCGTTGCCGGCCGTCAGGAATCGGTGGTTCTCGCCGTCCTGATCCATGATCGCCAGACGCTTGATGCGCCGGTTCTGCGGCCCCTGCTCGGCGATGTAAACGATCTGCGTGGTGAAGTAGCCGGATTCTCCGGTCAGGCGCTGATAGATCTGATCGGAGATGCGGTGGGCGATGTTGCGCCAGTTGGTCACCGTCGTGGTGTACTGCAGGCCGGTCATCTGGGCTTCGGAGAACACGTCCCAGAGGCGGAACTGTACCCGCATCCGTCCGTCGGCCTGCATCTGGACGTTGCCGGCCACCAGCGCCTGGGCATTGATCAGGCGCCAGTCGCCGTAGCGCGGCCCGTTGCGCAGACTGGAGGCGTCCTGAATGAAGGCGCGCTTGTCGACGGGCCTGAACAGGCCGCTGCGCTCCAGGTTGGCGGCAACCACCCGCGCGATGTCGCCGCCCAGCTTCTGCTCGTCGGCGACTTCACCGAAGAGGTCGGTGATGGCGATCGGCAGGGGCTCGACGAAACCCCGGGTGATGTCCACCTGGAGCTGCGCCTGCGCCGGGCCCGGCACCGTAAAGACCGCGGCGACAAGGCTCGCCGCCAGAAGCGCCGGGACCAGGAAAAGGCTGCGGCAGACCCCCGCCGCGGAACGGGATTTGGAGCGCTGCATCGACGTCATGATCCGAACATCTCTCTCGGGTTGAAGGTCAGGTTCATCTGCTTCCATTCTGAATACTGTGCGACCGGCAGCTCGAAGGGGCTGCAGCGCAGGATCGCCCGGACGGCGGCCTCTGCGGCGGTGCGGAAGTAGGCGTCGCGGCCCATGCGCCGAAGGTCGACGACCTTGGGCTGGCCGATGACACGGCCGTCGGGGGCCAGGTTGACGATCACCTCGACGATCAGATCCTCGGCCTGCAGCGCGCCGGCATCGGGGCTCCAGCAGCGCTCGACCTGACCGCGGATCGAGTTTTCGAGCTGCAGGCGCTGCACCGCCGAGACCCGCGCCTGCGGCGCCTGGGTCGGTGCCGCCGCGGTCTGCTGCTGACGTTGCGGAGTCTGCTCTGCCAGTTTCTCCACATTGCGCAGGATCGAGGACATACGATCCTCCGGCTTCGGCTCTTCCTCCTTCGCCGGCTCCTCGACCTTTTCGGCCACCTGGATCTCAGGTTTGCGCGGCGGCTTGGGCGGCAGCCTCGTCTCGGGTTCGGGCTCCGGCTCGGGTTCCGGCTCAGGCTCAGGCTCGGGTTCGGGCTCCGGTTCCGGCTCGGGCTCGGGCTCGGGTTCCGGCACGGGCACAGGCTCCGGTTCGGGCTCAGGCTCAGGCTCAGGTTCCGGGATCGGCTCGGGCTCCGGCGGCGGCGCTTCGGCAATCTCCGGCTCCGGCTCGGGCGCCTGCTCAGGCGCCTCCGGCGGCTCCGGTTCCGGGTCCGGCTCGATCTCCTGTTCGATGCGCGCCGCTTCCTCCGGCAGCGTGACCAGCTGGACCGGGATCGCATCGAAATCCGTCAGAGGCTCGTGGAACACGGGCAGCCCGACCACCAGCGCGACGATCACCGCCAGGTGCAGAAGTCCGGAAAAAATGGCTGCCTTGACCATGCCTCAGTCGAACCGCGTCTTTCTCTTATCGTCCGTTTGGGGCGCTAGTTGCCCTGGGCGTCATCCGCGGCGGGTGCGCCTTCTGCCGGCGCCACGGCTTCGTCGCCCTTGGGCAATTCGGCGATCAGCGCCACGCGCTGGAAGCCGGCGGTATTCACCGTTCCCATCACCTGCATGATGCGGCCATAGGCGATCGCCCGGTCGCCACGCACGAAAATGCGGGTGTCGGGCTTGCTTTCGGTAATCGCGCGCAGGCGCGGGACGAGCTGTCCGATGTCCACCGGCGAATCCTGGATGTAGATGGTGCCTTCTGAGTTGACGGAGATGACCAGCGGTTCATCCGGATCGGCGATCGATTGGGCCTGGGTCTTGGGCAGATCGACCGGCACGCCCACGGTCAGCAGCGGCGCCGTGACCATGAAGACGATCAGGAGCACCAGCATCACATCGACGAAGGGGGTGACGTTGATCTCGCTGAGCGGCCTGTAGCGCCCGGCTTTGCGGCCGCGCCCGCGGGCCGCCGGCACAAGGGTGGCTGCCATGGCTCAGGCCTTCTCGTCGAGTTTGCGGGACAGGATGGCGCCGAACTCGCCGGCGAAGGCCTCCAGACGGCCGGCGTAGCGGCCCAGGTCGTTGGACAGCTTGTTGTAGCCGATGACCGCCGGGATCGCCGCCACCAGGCCGAGCGCGGTGGCGAAGAGCGCCTCGGCGATGCCCGGCGCCACCACCGCCAGGCTGGTGTTCTTGGCCGCGGCGATGGAGGTGAAGGCGTTCATGATGCCCCAGACCGTGCCGAAGAGGCCGATAAAGGGCGCCGCCGACCCCACCGAGGCGAGGAAGGTCATGTGGCGCTCCAGGCGCTCCATCTCCCGCCCCAGGGCGATTTCCATCACCCGTTCGATGCGCTGCTGCAGGCTGGCCTTGACCTCCGACGCGCTGCTGAGGCCGCGCGCGGAAGAGCGGCGCCACTCCCGCATTGCCGAAACGAAGACCGAGGCCATGGGGTCGGGCGGGCGGTTGTCGAGGCGGTCGTAGAGATCGTCGAGGGAACCGCCGGACCAGAAGGCCTCTTCGAACTGCCCGGCCCGCTCCTTCAGCCGGCGCATGCGCAGGACCTTCTCGAAGATGATCGCCCAGCTCCAGAACGAGGCCAGGATCAGGAGGACCATGACCGCCTGCACGACGATATCGGCCTCCAGGAAGAGCCCCCAGACCGAAAGGGTCGGATCGACCGATCCTTCGAGTTCCAACGAGTTAATGGCGTCCTGTTCCATGGGTTACCCCTGCTCCATCGGCATCAAGTAAGGCTGCAAGGCGGCGCGGACCGTCTCCGGAATGCGGGTCGGGCGGCCGTCGTTGCGAACCGAAGCAACTTCTACCTCCAGGCGCACTAACACTTCGTCAGCGCGCCAGATCGATTGATCGGCGACCAGGCTGGCGCCCTTCAGCGCGGTGAAGCGCGACCGCACCTCGACAAGGTCGTCGAGGCGCGCCGGGCGGCGGAAGTCCAGACTGCAGCGCCGGAGTGCGAAGACAACGCCGGAACGGTCGCGCAGCTCGGTCTGCTCGATGCCCAGAAGGCGCAGGACCTCGGTGCGGGCGCGCTCGGCGAAGTTCAGATAGCGGGCGTGGTAGACGACGCCGCCGGCGTCGGTGTCTTCATAGAAGATCCGCAGGGGATAGCGGTGCTCGCCATCGACCAGACTGCCGGAAAGGCTGCCGGGGAAGCCGGCCGCGATGGTGCCGGAAAGCGCGGTCAAGCCGAGGCCTCCCCATCGCCGTCCAGGCCTTCACCCGCGTCGTCGCCCAGCAGGTCGAGCTGCTCCAGCCCGCGCGGCGCCTCCAGGCCCAGGTAGGCGAAACCGCCGCGCGAGAGCACGCGTCCGCGCGGCGTGCGCTGCACCAGGCCCTGCTGGATCAGGTAGGGTTCGATGACCTCTTCCAGTACATCGCGCTGCTCCGAGAGGGCGGCCGCCATGGTCTCGACACCAACCGGCCCGCCGCCGTAGTTGTCGGCCATGCAGCGCATGTAGCGGCGGTCCATGGCATCCAGGCCGCGCTCGTCCACGTCCAGGCGCTTGAGCGCGCCGTCGGCCTGCGGCGCGGCGATCACCTCCACCCCCGCCACGGCGGCGAAGTCGCGCACCCGGCGCAGCAGCCGCCCGGCAACGCGGGGCGTACCGCGCGAGCGCCGCGCGATCTCCGCGGCCCCGTCCTCGGTCAGCTGCATGTCCAGCACCTTGGCGCCGCGGCTGACGATCTGCTGCAGTTCTTCCGGCTCATAGAACTGCAGACGCAGGGGGATGCCGAATCGTTCCCGCAAAGGCGTGGTAATGAGCCCGGAACGGGTCGTCGCCCCGACCAGGGTGAAGGGCGGCAGGTCGATGCGGACCGACCGCGCCGCCGGCCCCTCGCCGATGATGAGATCCAGGTGGAAGTCCTCCATCGCCGGGTAGAGCACCTCCTCCACGGCCGGGGAAAGGCGGTGGATCTCGTCGATGAAGAGCACGTCGTGGGGCTGCAGGTTGGTCAGGATCGCGGCCAGGTCGCCGGCCTTGGCGATGACCGGGCCGGAGGTGGCCCGGAAGCCGACCCCCATTTCCCGGGCGACGATCTGGGCCAGGGTGGTCTTGCCGAGCCCCGGCGGGCCGAAGAAGAGGACATGGTCCAGGGCATCGCCGCGCCCGCGCGCCGCCTGCACGAAGACCCGCAGGTTCTCCCGCACCGCGCGCTGGCCGATGAAGTCGTCGAGATGGCCGGGACGCAGACTGAGCTCGCCGCCGTCCTCCTCGCGGAAATTGGGGGAGATCACCCGTCCGTCGCTGGCGCTGCTGTCGCTCACGCGGGCCCCTCCGTCATTGCGCCAGCTCCTTCAGCCCGGCCTTGATCAGCGCCTCGACCGGCGCCTCGGCGCCGAGATCGCCCATGGCCTTGGCGACCGCCGAGAAGGCCTCGGCGCGGCGATAGCCCAGATTGACCAGCGCCGAGACAGCGTCTTCGGAAACGCCGGGGACCGCCTTGCCGCCGCCGTTGGCGAGCGCTACCGGTCCCAGGGCCATGCCCCCGGCCTTGTCCTTCAGTTCCGCGGCGATGCGCCCGGCCAGCTTGGGCCCGACGCCGCTGGCCCGTGCCAGCGCCGCCTTGTCCTGGGCGGCGATGGCCTGGACCAGATCCGCGGGCGGCAGCACGGAGAGGATGGCCAGCGCCATCTTCGCGCCGACCCCCTGGACTCCGTTCAACAGGCGGTACCAGTCACGCTCGGCGGCATCGGCAAAGCCGAAGAGGTGGATGTGGTCCTCACGCACATGGGTTTCGATCAGCAGGCTGGCCGCGCCGCCGGGGGGCGGCAGCATGCCGAGGGTCCGGCCCGAGCAGTACACCAGGTAACCGACGCCGCCGACGTCGAGGATCGCCCAGTCCTCGCCGCTGGAATCGACGACGCCGGTGAGCTTGCCGATCATGCGGCGCCTCCCGAAGAGGCGGCACGGAGCGGGTCTTCGCGCCCGCCCGCCCAACGCTGGCCGGTCGCATGGTGGTGGCTGTGACAGATAGCTACCGCCAGGGCATCGGCGGCATCCGGCGCGGAAACGGCGCAGCCGGGCAGCAGCCGGGCGACCATCATCGCCACCTGCTTCTTGTCGGCATGACCGGTCCCGACCACCGCCTTCTTGACGATCATCGGCAGATACTCGGCCACGGGTAGACCGCTCAAGGCCGGGGTCAGCAGCGCAATGCCGCGGGCCATGCCCAGCTTGAGGGTGGAGGAAGGGTTCTTGTTCGCCAGGGTCACCTCGACCGCCGCGGCGTCGGGGGCATGCTCCGCCACCACGGCGGCAAGGCCGCGATGGAGCTGCAGCAGGCGCTCCGAAAGCTCGGCAGCAGTGTCGGAAACGACAACGCCGTTGGCCACGTGGCGCAGATGGTTGCCCTCCGCCTCGATCACTCCCCAACCCGTGTGGCGCAACCCGGGATCCAAACCAAGAACTCGCATCGCGATCGCTTCGCTTTCTCCTCTTTCAAAAGCCCCCGGTCCCCGGTCTCGTGAGTCCCGGCCCCTTGCGCGGTGCATCCCCCGGCGCACCCCGGCCTCTACAACCGGCCCTGGCCCGCGTGCCTATGCCGTCAGACGCGCCATGACGTCGTCGCTGATCTCGAAATTCGCCGAAACCCTCTGGACATCGTCGCTTTCATCCAGCACGTCCAGCATCTTCAGCATGGTCTGCGCCTTGTCCTCGTCGATGGCCACGGTGTTCTGCGGCCGCCAGGTCAGCTCGGCTTCGCTGGGGTCGCCGAAGCGCTCCGTCAGCGCGTCGCGGACCGTCGAGAAATCGTCCGGGTCGCAGGTGATCTCATGGGCTTCGGCGCCGCTCTCCACGTTGCTGGCCCCGGCCTCGACACCGGCCTCGAAGACGTCGTCGGCCGAGCCGATCGCGGCCGGGTAGGTCACCACGCCGACGCGGTCGAACATGAAGGACACCGAGTTGGTTTCCCCCAGGCTGCCGCCGTGCTTGCTGAAGGCGGCGCGCACTTCGGAGGCCGTGCGGTTGCGGTTGTCGGTCAGCGCCTCGACGATGACGGCGACGCCACCGGGGCCGTAGCCCTCGTAGCGCACCTCTTCGTAGTTGGTATCGTCCTCGCCGCCGGCCGCGCGCTTGATGGCCCGCTCGATGTTGTCTTTGGGCATGTTGGCCGCCCGCGCCGCCTGGATCGCGCCCCTGAGGCGCGGATTCTTGTCCGGCTCCGGCAGCCCGGATTTGGCCGCGACCATGATTTCCCGGGTCAGCCGGGCGAACTGCTTGGCGCGCTTCTTATCCTGCGCGCCTTTGCGGTACATGATGTTCTTGAACTGTGAATGGCCCGCCATAATCAGACGATCCTATCCTACATAGTGGGTCGATTTTTGGTAAAGCCTACCACATTTTGAGGTTAAGCGGGGCATTCGACCCTCAGCGATAATCTCGCAATATGGCGACAATAGGGCGGCTTCTATCAGGTCGCGGGCCGAACCAAAAGCCTGTCTGCCCCAGTTTCCGCCCCAGTTTCCGCCGCAGTTGGCGCCCGGTTGGCGCGGCCGCCCCGGACCTGCCCCGCCGGCCTGCCCCGCCGGCCCACCCGGAACGCCGGTTAACGGCTCCTTAAACCCCTTGGGCGAGACTGACGCCCAGCGACGATTCCGGGCAGAGGCCCGGATCCCTTGGACAAAGAGGACCTGCGCCGCAATGCCGCTGCCTTTGAACATCATCGATCTGGCGATCACCGAGGAGATTTCGGCCGATACGGCAGAGGTTGCGCGCCGCCTGGAGCAGGCGGCCGAGTTGGTCGAAGGCTTTGCGCAGCAGACCGGCCTCGAGGCTCTGGACAGCCTGCTCATCATGGCCGACGAGGCAGCCACCGAGGGGCCCACCAAGGACGTGGTCGAGGAGGTCCGCAGGATCGCCGGCGACATCGAAGACCAGAGCGGCATCCTGCTCTGCGAAGTGGAGCGCTTCGTCTCCGTTTCCACCGAGCGTTAACGCCCGGCCAACACCCCATCTCTGCCAATCCGGCCCCCTTACCAAGCGGGGGCGCTACCAATCGGGCAGGAATTCCCCCAGGCGCCCGCCCAGGCGCAGCGGGGCAACCCGCGCGGCCAGACCGCTCGCCTCATCGGTCTCCACCAGGACCCCGCAAAGCGTCCCCTCCCCGCCGGCGACCGACAGGCGCTCGCCCCGCACCTTCTTGACGAAACGGTCGATCGGCACCTTTTTGTCCATGCCGATCACCGAATCATAGTCACCGCACATGCCGGCATCGCTCTGATAGGCCGTGCCGCCCGGCAGGATCATGCTGTCCGCCGTCGGCACATGGGTATGGGTGCCGACGAAAAGAGAAACCCGGCCGTCGACGAAGTGGCCGGCGGCCATTTTCTCCGAGGTGGCTTCGGCATGGAAGTCCACCACCGCCGCGTCGACGCTGGCGCCCAGGCGATACTGGGCCAGCAGCCCTGCGATGGCGGCAAAAGGATCGTTCAGGTCTTCCATGAAGAGCTGGCCCATGACGTTGATGACCAGCACCTTCTTGCCGCGCGCGGTGGTGTAGACCCCCACACCGCGCCCCGGCGTCCCCTCCGGATAGTTGTGCGGCCTCAGCAGGCGCGGCTCGCCGCCGATGTAGGCCATCACCTCGCGCTGGTCCCAGCTGTGGTTGCCGCCGGAGATCACGTCCACCCCGGCCTCGAAGAGCTGGCGGCAGATCTTCTCGGTGATGCCGAACCCGGAGGCCGCGTTCTCGCCGTTGGCGATGACGAAATCCAACTTCAACTGCTTACGCAGGCCGGGCAGACGCGCCAGGACCACGTCACGACCTGGGCGCCCGACAATATCGCCGCAGAACAAGAGTCTCATAGAATCAATCGCTTTCCACTTGAGAGCGGACCGCCGCCTGACGGCGACCCAGCCCAACACGGCGCCGCTTTCGGATCCGCCGGCGCGTCACGGCGAAGGCGGACCGAACCGGAGAACCGCTGCCTCGGTGACCACCGCATCAAGCCGCTGGTCGTTGCCGTCGTGCGGGACCGCGGCGACCTGCTGGGCGGCATAGGCGACGCCGACGGCGAGGATATCGCTCCTGCCGCGCAGCAAGGCAAGGCTGCGGTCGTAGAATCCGCCGCCATAGCCCAGGCGATAGCCTTCCCCATCGAAGGCCAGAAGCGGCACCAACAGCACCTGCGGCTCGAACACCGGTTTCTCCGGCAGCGGCTCCTGGGTGCCGAGCGCGGCGGGCAGGAGGGTATCGCCAGGGGCCCAGACGCGGAATTCCAGAGGCCGCCCCTTCCCTGCCAGGGCCGGCAGGGTGAGCCGGCAACCGGCCTCGCCAAGGGCCTGGAGCAGCGGGCGGGGATCGATTTCGTCGGCCATGGGCCAGTACCCGGAGACGACAGTGCCGGGCCCGGGCGCGAAAGCGGAGAGAAACTGCGCACAAAGAGCCGCTGCAGCCCGCTGCCCGGCCGCGGTATCGGCGGCGGCGGCACTGGCACGGACCGCCCGGGCCGAGCGGCGCAGAGTGCGCTTGGCCGCCGCAGGTTCGGTGGCGCCTCCGGCGTCAGGCGCTTTGGCGCTCATAGCGTTCCGGCGCGCTGGAACGCGGCTCCAGAGGCACGCTGGTGCAGGCAGCTTACTTGGGGGAAAGGTCGGGCGGCGCCGCGGTGGCCGTTGGTAGCATGGGATCCTCTGTGGCCTGCCAAGCAGGTGGGCGCCATATACCGAGGCCAGGGCCCCGGCAGGGACAGCTCCCGAGAGGTTCGGTATTGGCCCCAGGGATCGCGAAACCTGACGCACCCCGCAGCGCCGCCCGCCAAACCTTGGATTATCTATGCCTCCTGCAGGCGGGCGGCAATAGCCTCGATGCGCTGGGCACAGGCCTCCAGCGCCTGAGTGGCCCTCTCATCGCCGGCTCCGGGGCCGGCTCCGGGGCCGGCTCCGGGCGCTGCGCCTGCGCCGACGCCGTAGCTGGCCGCCTGGCTCAGCGGCACTTCGCCGGTCTTCAAGCCGTCGATCTGGCGGCGGGCGTCGAACAGTTCGTCGGCCACCAAGAGGCAGGACATAAACAAAAGGCGCTGTTCGCCGACCTGCCCGACGCTGCCTTCCAGCTCCCCGACCTTGCGGTCGATGTACTCGGCCAGCTTCAGCAGGTGGCCCTCCTGCCCGTCGTCGCAGGTGACCTGATAGGAGCGGCCATGAACCATCAGGGAAATCTGTGCCATCGTGACGTCCTAACCTATCCGCCTGTCTACCCGGCTGTCCTAACCCGCCAGGCGGCGCAGCCGCAGGATGGCCGAGTCGAGACGGGTCGAAACGGTGCTGGCAAGCTGCTGCAGGACCGCGTTCTCACGCTGCGCAGCCTTCAGGGCGTCGCGCAGCGCCTGGTCGTCGCCACCGCCTGCCGAAGCGCGCGCCGCAACAACCTGCTCCAGGTTGTCGATCGCCTGTTGCAGTCGCTTGCTGGCTTCGTCCAACTGTGCCATCGGCTTTCCGTCCAGTCTTCGTCGGCCAACCCAAAAGGTGACAGTCTACCGTCTGCCACCATGTCAACGGCTGTCACCATAGGCGTGCGTCCCGTGACCGGTCAACCTGGGAGCCCTAGGCTTCCATGCCACTGCGCGGCCTGACGAAATGCCCGGAGATTCGCTCCCATTGCGGCCAGATGCCGGTTGACCTTGGCCAGCCGTGTCGGCATGTTGCGCCCACCTAGGCCGCGCAGCGCTCTGCGCCGCCTTCTTGTTCCCCAACAGGTGGACTTTCGATGGACGCCGTCACGTCGTCTGCGCCGCAAGACAGCAGCAACGCCCCCATGGACCAAGCCAACACGCCCCATCGAGACATGGCCCCCCATCGCGACATGGCCAACGCCATCCGCGCCCTGGCCATGGATGCCGTACAGAAAGCGAACTCCGGCCATCCCGGCATGCCCATGGGCATGGCCGACGTGGCAACGGTACTCTTCACCCGTTTCCTGAAGTTCGATCCGGCAACGCCCGACTGGGCGGACCGTGACCGTTTTGTGCTCTCGGCCGGGCACGGCTCGATGCTGCTCTACGCGCTTCTGCATCTGACCGGCTACGAAGACATGACCATGGACGAGCTGCGGTCTTTCCGCCAGCTCGGCAGCCGCACCGCGGGGCATCCGGAGTACGGCCATGCCGCCGGGATCGAAACCACCACCGGCCCGCTGGGCCAGGGCCTTGCCAACGCGGTGGGCATGGCGCTTGCCGAACGTCTGCTGAACGCCCGCTTCGGCGACGACCTCGTCGACCACTACACCTATGTCATCGCCGGCGACGGCTGCCTGATGGAAGGGGTCAGCCACGAAGCGGTCTCTCTGGCCGGCCACCTGAAACTCAACAAACTGATTGTCCTTTTTGACGACAATGCCATCTCGATCGACGGCAGCACCGACCTCGCCGTCTCCGACGATCAGTTGAAGCGTTTCGAGGCCTCGGGCTGGGCGACCAGCAGAGTGGACGGCCACGATCCGGAGGCGGTTGCGGCGGCCCTGACCACGGCGCAGGCCAGCGACCGGCCGAGCCTCATCGCCTGCAAGACCACCATCGGCTATGGCGCCCCCAACAAGCAGGGGACGGCTGCCACCCACGGCAGCCCCCTGGGCGAGGACGAGGTGGCCGGCGCCCGCAAGGAACTGGGCTGGCCCCATGCGCCCTTTGAGCTGCCCGAGCAGGTGCTTTCGGCCTGGCGCGCCGCGGGCGCCCGCGGCGGCGAAGCGCTTGCGGCCTGGCGGCAGCGCCTGGACGCGGCCCCGGCGGAGCGGCGCCAGACCTTCGAGCGGCAGATGGCCGGCAAACTGCCCGAGGGCTGGAAAGAGGCCGTGGCCGCCTTTAAGGCCGAGGTGGTGGCCGAGGCGCCGAGCGTTGCCAGCCGCGTCTCCTCCCAGAAGACCCTGGATGTGCTCACCGCCGCAGTTCCCGAGTTGGTCGGCGGCTCCGCAGACCTGACCGGATCGAACAACACCAAGACCAAGGTCCAGGGAATCGTCTCCGCCGACGATTTCTCCGGCAGCTATCTGCACTACGGCGTGCGCGAGCACGGCATGGCCGCGGCGATGAACGGCATCGCCCTGCATGGCGGCCTCATCCCCTACGGCGGGACCTTCCTGGTCTTCACCGACTATTGCCGGCCCTCGATGCGCCTCTCGGCACTGATGAAGCAGCGGGTCATCTACGTCATGACCCACGATTCCATCGGGCTCGGCGAAGACGGCCCGACGCACCAGCCGGTCGAGCATCTGGCGGCGCTGCGCGCCATTCCCAACCTGCTGGTCTTCCGCCCGGCGGATATCGTCGAAACTGCGGAGTGCTGGGAACTGGCGATCGAGGCCGAGGAAACGCCCTCGGTGCTGGCGCTGACCCGCCAGGGGTTGCCGACGTTGCGCAAGGACAGTTCGGAAAACCATTCGGCCTATGGGGCCTATATCATGGTGCCCGCAGACAGCGAGCGGCAGGTGACCCTGCTGGCCTCCGGCTCCGAGGTGCAGATCGCCGTCGAGGCGCAGAAGATGCTGCGCGACGAGGGTATCTCCGCCGCCGTGGTTTCCGTGCCCTGCTGGGAGCTCTTCGAACAGCAGCCGCCGCACTACCGCGACGAGGTGCTGGGCCCGGGCACGCTGCACATCGCCATCGAGGCCGCCAGTTCTTTCGGATGGGAACGCTGGATCGAGTCCGGCGGCGGCTTCGTCGGCATGCGGTCCTTCGGGGCCTCGGCGCCGGCCAAGGATCTCTTCAACCATTTCAACATCACCGCCGAAGCCGTTGTGGAGGCCGTCAAGACACGTTTTTGACCACTCCAAAGCGGAGCGGCCTTCCTATATAGATGCGCAAAAAAACGGAGGGCTCAGCCATGACTTCTGCACAGCTCGCGGACACTGCCAACGCGCTCGTCGCCGACGGCAAGGGCATTCTTGCCGCCGACGAGAGTTCACCCACAATCAAGAAGCGCTTCGACAGCATCCAGATCGAATCGACCGAGGAGAACCGCCGCGACTACCGCGACATGCTGTTCTCCACCCCCGACGCCGGAGAATTCATCTCCGGTGCCATCCTCTTCGACGAGACCATTCGCCAGACCGCAGCCGACGGCACCACGCTGGTGAAGAAGCTGGAGAGCGCCGGCATCATTCCCGGCATCAAGGTCGACATGGGGGCCAAGCCCCTGGCCGGACATCCCGGCGAGACCGTCACAGAGGGGCTTGATGGCCTGCGTGCCAGGCTGGAGGACTACGCCAAGCTGGGCGCGCGCTTCACCAAGTGGCGCGGCGTCTACTCAATCGGCGAGGCCATGCCCAGCGCCGCCTGCATCACCGCCAACGCCCACGCGCTCGCCCGCTACGCCGCCCTGGCCCAGGAAGCCGGCCTCGTGCCGATCGTCGAGCCCGAAGTGCTGATGGACGGCGACCACAGCATCGACGACTGCGAAGAGGTGACCGAAGAGGTGCTGCGCAGCGTCTACAACGAGTTGGCAATCCAGGAGGTTTCGCTGGAAGGCAGTCTCTTGAAACCCAATATGGTGATTTCCGGTCAGGACTGTCCGGAGCAGGCCGGCGTGGCGGAGGTGGCGGAGCGCACAGTGCGCTGTCTGAAGCGCACCGTACCGGCGGCGGTGCCGGGGGTTGTCTTTCTTTCCGGCGGACAGAACGACGAGTTGGCGACCGAACACCTGGACGCCATGAACAAGCTCGGCGATCTGCCCTGGAAGCTGAGCTTCTCCTATGGCCGTGCGCTGCAGGCAGCTCCGCTCAAGGCCTGGTCGGGACAGGCGGCCAATCTGGCGGCCGGTCAGGCGGCGTTCCTGGAGCGGGCGAAGGCGAACAGCGCCGCGGCCACGGGCACCTACGCCTGACGGGGCGCCCGACAGGCAGCTGAACGGCTACCGGTAGCGCATCGAAACGGCAGACAGTCACCAAACGCGGTTCCCCGGAAGGGGGTGCAATCAATAAGAAGGGAAGCAGGACCATGGCAATTAAGGTTGGCATCAACGGCTTCGGCCGGATCGGACGGCTGGTGTTCCGCGCGGCGATGGAAAGCAAGCGCAAGGACGTCGAGTTCGTCGCCATCAACGACCTGGGCACGCCCGAGGCCAATGCCCACCTGCTGAAATACGATTCGGTCCACGGCACCTACCCCGGCAAGGTCGAGGCCATGAAGGACGCCATCAAGGTCGACGGCAAGAAGGTGAAGGTCTTCGCCGAGCGCGACCCGGCACAGCTGCCCTGGGGCAAGCTGGGCGTCGACGTGGTCATGGAGTGCACCGGCATCTTCAACAGCAAGGACGCGGCCAGCAAGCATCTGGAAGCCGGCGCGAAGAAGGTGCTGGTCTCGGCCCCCGCTTCCGGCGCCGACATCACGGTGGTCTACGGCGTCAATCACGACAAGATCAAGAAGAGCCACCACGTCGTCTCCAACGCCTCCTGCACCACCAACTGCCTGGTTCCGGTGGCCCACGTGCTGGAGCAGACCGTCGGCATCAAGCACGGTTTCATGACCACGGTGCACTCCTACACCGGCGATCAGCCGAGCGTCGATACGCTGCACAAGGACCTGCGGCGTGCCCGCGCCTCGGCGCTGTCCATGATCCCCACCTCCACCGGCGCCGCGCGCGCGGTCGGCCTGGTGCTGCCGGGACTGAAAGGCAAGCTGGACGGCACCGCCATCCGGGTGCCGACCCCCAACGTCAGCCTGATCGACCTGACCATCGAGGCGAAGAAGAAGACCACGGCCGAAGCCGTGAACAACGCCATGATCAAGGCCTCCAAGGGCAACCGCCTGAACGGCGTGCTGGCGGTCAACGAGGCGCCGCTGGTGTCGACGGACTTCAACCACTCCAACGCCAGCTCCACCTTCGATGCCACCCAGACCCAGGTGCTCGACGACACCTGCGTGCGGGTGCTGTCGTGGTACGACAACGAATGGGGCTTCTCGAACCGCATGAGCGACACCGCCGTGGCGCTCGGCAAGCTCATTTAGCAGACACTGAAGAAACAGCGGCGGAGGGCGGGGCCTCGAGGGCTCCGCCCTTTCTCATGCCCGGATTCCAGCTATCGGGGGCGCCCGATCCAAGGCAAAGCGGCAACCGCGAAATATCGTCCCCTTCCGCCCGATCCGGCTCTATCATGACCGGCCATGCAGGGCAGAACGATCATCATCCACTCCCTCGAACATGCCGTCGCCGCGCTCCGCGCCGCGCGGGAGGTGGGCTGCGCGGTCACCCTGGCCTCGCCCCCTGGCGCCGCGGCCTATACCGGCGCGCTGTGGTTCCGCGAGGTGGTGAAGGAAGCCGCGCGCGAGGTGCCGGAGGCGGAGTTCACGGCGATCCTGGACTGCGGCGACAAGCCGGGGCTGGTGATGGCGGCTTTCCGCCAGGGCGTGCGCTCGGTGCGCTTCACCGGCGCCAAGGTCGAGCGCGACAAGCTGGAGGCGCTGGCCGAGCAGGAAGGCTATCACCTGATCACCGGGGCTCTGGACAGTCTGGACCTGGCGGCGGAAGACGATCTGACCGCCGCCTGCCGGGCCTGGCTGGGGGCACAATGAATCACCCGAAACAAAACCGGCAGACGACACGGCAAGCCCTTGCGGACAGCCAGCGCCGCAGCCTGACCCACCTGACCAAGGACGTCAAAGCGGCGAAGGGCGGTATGCTCTGCCTCTTCACCGGGCCGTCCGGCAGCGGGAAGGCGCTGGCGGCCAAGACCGTGGCGTCCGACCTCGGGCGGCCGCTTCACCGCGTCTCGCTGAAGGCCCTTCGGACCAAGTACATCGGTGAGACGGAGAAGAACCTGAAAGAGGTTTTCGCTCGGGCAGAGAGCGCAAGCGCCATCCTCCTCTTCGACGAGGCCGACGCGCTCTTCGGCAAGCGCAGCGACGTTGAGGACGCTCACGACCGCTATGCCAACCAGGAGGTCAGTTATCTGCTCGATGCGTTGGAGCGCTTCGGCGGCCTGGTGATCCTGACGGCCAACCGGAAAGACGCGCTCGACGAGGCCCTGGCCCGCCGGCTGCGCCACATGGTCGACATTGCGGACAACGAAGACTGAGCGGCGGCATCGGTGGCAGACGGTCTTCAGTTTCTCCTGGTTTCGCCGCCCTTGGATGCGGAGCCTTGCCGCGACGGCGGGTTCCTCGCCGGCCTCACGGCGGTGCTCCAGGCCCACGACGATGCGCCCGCCGCCGGCCTCTCGGCGCTGCTGCTGCGCGACGGCACGCTGGACGATACCGCGCTGCTGGAAACCGCCGCGCCGATCATCCATGCCGGCCAGGACGCCGGTCTCGCAGTGCTGCTGGAGAACAGGAGGGAGCTTGTCGACGCGAGCGGCTGCGACGGCCTGCATGTCAATGCCGAGGCCGAAGGAAAGGCCTTCGCCGGCTTGCGCCGCCACCTGGGCGATGACCGCATTCTCGGCGCCGGCTGCGGGGCCTCGCGCCACGCCGCCATGCTGGCCGGCGAAGCGGGCGCCGACTACGTCGCCTTCGGCGGCCTGGAGGCCGGCAGTGCCGCGGACCCGGCGCTGGTCGCCTGGTGGGCCGCCTGCATGACCCCGCCGGTGGTCGCCCTCGGCGCGGGAACGCCGGAGGAGGTGGCCGCCCTGGCCACCGCCGGCGCCGACTTCGTCGCCCTCGCCCCGGCCCTCTGGCTCGAAGACACCAACCCCGCCGCCGCTGTGACGACGCTGATCGCCGCTGCCTCCGGCAAGGCCTGAAAGGCCGCGCTTCCGCGCTCCCTCGGGCACCTCGGGCGTTGCCACCCCAGGGGCAAGCTGGTAGCTTCCGCGCGCTTTCCAGAACTGCCATTTTCCCGGACCCTTCGGCCATGAAGATCAACGGCAATGCCATTCGCCCCGGCAACGTCATCGAGCACAAGAACCGCCTCTGGCGGGCGGTGAAGATCCAGCACACCCAGCCCGGCAAGGGCGGCGCCTATCTGCAGGTGGAGCTGAAGGACATTCGCGACGGCACCAAGCTGAACGACCGCTTCCGCGCCAGCGAGGACGTCGAGCGCGTCCGCCTGGACCAGAAGGAGTTTCAGTTCCTCTTCGCCGAGGACGAGATGCTGACCTTCATGGACAACGAGACCTACGAGCAGATCAGCCTGCACAAGGACATGGTCGGCGAGCCGGTGGTCTATCTGCAGGACGGCATGACGGTGACCATCGAGTCCTACGAAGGCGAACCGATCTCGGTCATGCTGCCGGACACGGTGATCATGGAGATCGTCGAGGCCGACGCGGTGGTGAAGGGGCAGACCGCCTCCTCCTCCTACAAGCCGGCGAAGCTGGAGAACGGGGCCCGGGTCATGGTGCCGCCGCATATCGAAAGCGGCACCCGCATCGTCGTGAACACCGCCGATTCAACCTATGTGGAGCGGGCCAAGGGCTAGCCCCGCCGCTTCTCCGAGGCCACAGCCGGGGCGCTTTTCGGGGCGCCCGCCGCCCGCAACACGTTTCGACCCGCAGTCCGTTTCCGTCCGCAGTCCTCCAACGAAGGCATCCTCCGCCATGGCCACCCGCTCCGCCCTTATCAACGTCATGGTGAAGGCCGCCAACAAGGCCGCGCGCGGGCTGAAACGCGACTTCGGCGAGCTGGAGAACCTCCAGGTCTCCCGCAAGGGACCGGCGGACTTCGTCTCCGCCGCCGATCTGAAGGCGGAGAAGACCCTTAAGGAGGAATTGTCCCACGCCAGACCGGGATACGGCTTCCTGATGGAGGAGTCCGGCAGCCAGGCACCCAGCGACGGCAACACCCGCCGCTGGCTGGTCGATCCACTGGACGGCACCACCAACTTCCTGCACGGCCTGCCGCAGTTCGCCATCTCCATCGCCCTGGAGGAGCGCGGCGAGGTCATCGCCGGGGTGGTCTACGACCCGATCAAGGACGAGCTCTTTCACGCCGAAAAGGGCGGTGGCGCCTTTCTTAACGACCGGCGCCTGCGGGTTTCCGCCCGCAACCGCCTGGGCGAGAGCCTGATCGGCACCGGCGCCCCCTTCCTGGGCCGCGGCGACTCCGAGCGTTTTCTCGGCGAGATCGACGCCGTCATGCAGAACACGGCGGGAATCCGCCGCTGGGGCTCGGCTTCCCTGGACCTCGCCTATGTCGCCGCCGGACGTTTTGATGCCTTCTGGGAGTGGGGCCTCTCCGCCTGGGACATCGCCGGCGGAATCATCCTGGTGCGCGAGGCCGGCGGCTACGTGAGCGAGGTAAACGGCAAGCAAATCAACCTGGATAGCCCAAGCATTCTGGCCAGCAACAACAATATCCACAGCGATCTGATGAAGCTGCTCCGCAAACCTTTGAGTAACCAAAGGGCGCAATAATAGGGGCGTGGTAGTCCCCCCGGCCCTGCGGCCGGCGGGAATGAAGGCTGCTGCCGGCGTCCGTAAAGCGGTTGTCGCCGGTCGGCCGGCGGAATACTGTTAACCAAAAGGGTTGCCTTAGGGGAATGGGGCATCAGGGGCCGCAAATGAAGAGATTTGCAGAGCGGAGTGGTCGGATGGGCTTCGAGCAGCGTCACCCGGTGTCGGGTTCGCGGTCAGGAAAGCTGGCAGCCGGGCTGCTGGCCGCCACGGCTGTGGTGGCGCTCCTGGGTGCCGCGGCCCTGACTGCCGGGCCGGCTTCGGCCCAATCCCGGTCGAATTCCGGCATTACCGTCAACACCGACGTGCTGGACAGCCTGGGCCCGGGCCCGCAGCCCCTGACGCCTTTGCCTCTTGCACCGCTGCCCCAGGCTGCCCCCACGCCCCTCGGGCCCGGCGCCTCTGCGCCGGCCGGCACCGAAATGCGCCTGCTGCCGCCGGCCTCCGGCACCCGGCAGACCCGCGGAATCGTGGTCACCCGGCCTTCGACCCTGCTGTTTCCGCCGCTTCAGGACCCCTCGAGCACCCTGACGCCCGGCTTCTCGGCCGACGTTGCCCGCGAGCAGCGCAAACAGGCCTTCGACAACGCCTTCGCCAATGGCCCGGAACCCCAGTCGCAGCTGCTGCTGCCGCTTGCCGAGAACGGCGGCGCCGCGCCGCAGGACGACGGCGAGTGGGTCTTCGAGACGGTCATCATCGAATCCAGCCCGATCCCCGAGATGCCGGGGCGCAAGCCTGCGCCGACGCCCGCCATGCTGGCCGCCCTGACCGAGGCGATCATGGCCGATGCGGCAGCGCAGGAGCCGGGCCTGGAAGAGACCCTGAAAGGCTCGCTGCCCGCCGTCGCGGTGACGCCGGTGGAGACCGTGGAGCTGGAGCCGCAACTGGCACCGGAGTTCCGCACCCCGCCGGCCGCCGAGGACGCGAATTCCGAAGCCGGCAGCGAAACGGCGCCGGACCAGGTTGCAGGGCTGACCCCTTCGGATCTGCGGGCGGAGCCGGGTCACGCGGTCGCAGAGACCCAGATAGTCGAAGAGATTGGGGAAACGGATCCTGCGGCTCCGGCTGAGGCCCAGACCCAGACCGAGCCTGCCGGCAAGACGGTTGCGGTCGCTGCCGTGCCCGCCGAGGACGCCCCGGCAGCAGCGGCTCCGAACGCTCCGGTCAGCCTGTTGCCCCAGAACCTCGCGGAGAACAGCGCCACGCCGGCAGCGGCGAGCCCGGAAACGCAAAGCGCTGCTGAAGGCTCCTCCACCGCGCCGGTCGCCGCTCCCGCGCTCGCCGAGGGCACGACCCAGGTTGCCAGCCTGCCCCACTCTCCAGAGGTTGTCGGCTCCGCGGCCGCGCCAAGCCTGAAGGATGTGACCTTCACCTTCGCGGCGGATTCAGCAGAGCTGAGCACCACCGCACAGGCGGTGCTGCGCTCGCTGGCGGACGATCTGCGGGACCAGGGCGACGACCGCATTCAGGTGCTCGGCTACGCCGCCGATGAGGGCGGGTCGCCCGAACTGGCCCGCCAGCTTGCCCTCTCCCGCGCCCTGAAGGTCCGGACGTTCCTGATGGATGCCGGCATTTCCTCCGCCCGCATCCAAGTGCGCCCGCCCAGGGGCACCGCCGACAGCGGCCCGGCCAACCGGGTCGACATCAAGCCGATCGGCAGCTAAGCAGCCGTTTCGCGGCCCGCGGGCCAGCGGGTTGGTGCAGGCGCCGGTCGGATCGATCGGCGCCCCTCACTGCGATTCGCCCAATCAAATCCATTCCCAATGACCGGAAGATGCTCTAACCCTTAGGACATGCTATGTAGAGGGCGAATCTGGCGCGTCTAGGCGTGCCGGAGAGGGTGCCCGGTGACCGACAGCGCCGCTCCGGACCGCGGGCGGAGACGAGGATTAAGACCTTTTCGCATGTCCTTCCTGCAGACTTATCTCCTGCGCATGGTGCTGTTCCTGGCCGCTGTCCTCGTTGCCGGCGCCTTTATCGCCCCGCAGTTGCAGGACGCCTTCCTGGCCAACTGGCTTCTCAACGGCCTGATCATGCTGATCCTGCTGTTCGGCATAGGGCTCAGCTTCGTGCAGGTGCTGGGCCTGCGCGGCGAGATCTACTGGCTTGAGACCCTGCGCCGGGAAAGCCGCGGCGGCCTGATCTTTCCAGGCACGCTGTCGCAGGATTCACCGCCGCGCCTGCTGGGGCCCATGGTCACCATGATCGGCGACCGCGCCGGTCGGCTGTCCCTCTCGACCATGTCGATGCGCACGCTGCTGGACACCATCGCGGCGCGGATCGAGGAATCCCACGAGATTTCCCGCTACATCATCGGCCTGCTCATCTTTCTCGGCCTCTTGGGCACCTTCTGGGGCCTCTTGGACACGGTGAACGCCGTGGGTCAGACCATCGGCGGCCTTTCCGGCGGCAGCGGCGACCCGGTGGTCCTCTTCGAGGAACTGAAAGGCGGGCTGGAGGCCCCGCTGTCGGGCATGGGCACGGCCTTTTCCTCCTCCCTGTTCGGCCTCGCCGGATCGCTGGTGCTCGGCTTCCTGGAACTGAATTCCAGCCAGGCCCACAACCGCTTCGTCAACGAACTCGAGGAGTGGCTTTCCAGCGTCACCAAGCTCGGCAGCGCCACCGCGACCGGCGAAGGCGAGCAGCCGGTCTCGGCCTACGTCCATGCACTGCTGGAGAAAACGGCCGACAGCCTGGAGCAGCTCCAGCGTACCGTCGCACGCGGCGAGGAGGACCGGGCGGCGATCAACCAGAACCTCGCGGCGCTCACCGAACGACTCAGCAACCTCACCGACCATATGCGCACCGAGCAGTCGGTCATGCTTTCCATCGCCGAAACCCAGGCGAGCCTGAAACCTCTGCTGACCCGCATCGCCGATGCCAGCGGCGAAGAGGCCGGGCTGGACAAGGCCACGAAGGGGCATATCCGCAACCTCGACCTGCGGCTGGAGCGCATGGCGGCGGAGATGGCCGGCGGGCGCGAGCAGGCGGTTGAGGAACTGCGCAGTGAGATCCGCCTGCTGACCCGCACCCTCGCCGCCATGGCCGAGGAAGGCTAGGTAAGGACCCACTATCAGGATTAGGTGCACAATGAGATCGACTTTTCGACCGCACCTGGCAGGCGCCGCGCGCAGCACGATGTGGTGCATCGGGCAAGCGTGGCAACGCCGCGGGTGCGGAGCGAAAAGCGACCCCGCGGGCGGCCGGGAACGCTCCGTGGACGTTGTCGCACCGGCTTGCCGATGGCCCACATCGCCTGCACCGGTGCTCCTAGCCACGGGGGGTTCCCGAGCGTCTCATGGCGCACACAATCCTGGTAGTGGGTCCTAATGTACGCGCTCGGCCGCGGCGGCTCGCGGCGCTCCATCAACATCTGGCCCGGCTTCGTCGACGGCCTCGCCACCCTGCTGCTGGTGGTGATCTTCGTCCTCATGGTTTTCATGGTGGCGCAGTTCTTTCTCTCTATCGCCATCACCGGCAAGGACGAGGCGCTCCTGCGCCTGGAAAACGAGATCAACGAACTGGCGGACCTGCTGGCGCTGGAGCGCAGCGCCAATGCCGATCTGCGGGTCAATGTCGCCCAGCTCTCCTCGGAACTGCAGTCGTCGCTGGCCAATCGGGAGGCCCTGACCAGTCAGCTTGCCGCCCTGACCGAGCAGCGCGAGTCCCTGGCCGACCAGCTTGCCGCCCTCGCCGACGAGCGTGACGACCTGGCAAACCTGCTGGCCGCCGAACGGGAAGAAAGCAGCCGCCTCGCCGCCCTTCTCAGCAGCAACGAGGAGGAACTGGCGACGCTGCGCGGGCAGGCCGACGAGCGCGAACAGGCCCTGACGGTGAGCCAGGCCGAATTGGCGGCGGTGCGCGAGGCCCTGGCGCGGCGCGAGGCCGAGTTGGAGGAAAGCCGCCAGGCGCTCACCGAGAGCCAGGCCGAGCTGGATGCGGAACGCGCGCGCCTGGAGGCTGCCTTGGCGCGCCTCAACACCGACCAGGAGAAGCTCGAGGAGGCGCTCGCCGCCATCGCCGCCGGCCAGGTGGAACTGGAGGATGCCTTCAAGACCATCGAAGCGGACAAGGAGACGATCGAGGCACAATTGGCGGAACTCGCCATCCTGCGCTCCCTGCGCGACGACCTGGTGAAAAAACTGCAGGCGGCGGAGGCCGCAGGGCGCGAACAGACCGCCGCCCTCGCCGAGCAGGAAGAACTTTCCGAAGAGGCACAGATCCAGATCACACTGCTGAACCAGCAGCTCGCCGCGCTGCGCCAGCAGCTCACCACGCTGTCCGAGGCGCTCGACCTGGCGGAGTCCGAGAACGAGGCGCAGCAGGTGCAGATCGCCGACCTCGGCCGGCGCCTGAACGTCGCGCTGGCCAGCAAGGTGCAGGAGCTGGCGCGCTATCGCTCAGAGTTCTTCGGGCGCCTGCGCGAGGCCATCGGCAACCGCCAGGACATCCGTGTCGTCGGCGACCGCTTCGTTTTCCAGTCGGAAATCCTGTTCCGCAGCGGCTCGGCCACCATCGGCGAACCCGGCCAGGTGCAGCTCGCACGCCTCGCCGAGACCCTGCAGGAGATCGCGGGGACCATCCCCGACGAACTGGACTGGGTGCTGCGGGTCGACGGCCATACCGACCGCGCGCCCATCAGCACGTTCCAGTTCCCCTCCAACTGGGAGCTTTCCTCCGCGCGTGCCATCGCCGTTACGAAGTTCCTGATTGCCCAGGGCATTCCCCCGACCCGCCTGGCCGCCACCGGCTTCGGCGAGTTCCAGCCGCTGGACTCCGGCAGCGACGAAATCGCCTTCCGCCGCAACCGCCGCATCGAGTTCAAACTCACCCAGCGCTAATCAATAACCGAGTTCAGTGATAGCAGGGGGGACGATGGCGGCGACGGCTGAGCAAAGAAAGACGCAGATCGTGGTTGTCGGCGGCGGGGCCGGCGGCCTCGAACTGGTGCGCCGTCTCGGCACCCGCTTCGGGCGCGACGCCTACGACATCATCCTGGTCGAGCGCAACCGCACGCACATCTGGAAACCCCTGCTGCACGAAGTCGCCGCCGGCTCGCTGGATGCCAACATGGACGAGGTCGGCTACGGCGGCCACGGGGTGCGCTGGGGCTACCGCTTCTTCTACGGCACCTTTGCCGGTATCGACCGGGAACGGCAGGTGGTGCGCACGGCGCCGCTGCTGGACGAGGACGGGAAGGAGGTCATCGGCGCCCACGACATCCGCTACGACTATCTGGTGCTGGCGGTTGGCGGCGTGTCCAACGACTTCGGCATCCCGGGCGTCGCGGACTACGCCCTGTTTCTGGAGGACCGGCAGCAGGCCGACCAGTTCCGCTCGAAGCTGCTGAACGCCTGTCTGCGGGTCACCCACAAGGTCGCGCAGGGCGAGACCGACGCCATGGTCAGGATCGCCATCGTCGGGGCCGGGGCCACCGGCGTCGAACTGGCGGCGGAGCTCTACAACGCCGCCCACGCGCTGCGCCACTACGGCCTGGAGGTCTTCGACGAAACGCGCCTCAAGGTCACCATCCTCGAGGCCGGGCCGCGCATCCTGCCCGCCCTGCCGGACAAGCTCGCCGAGGCGGCGGCAGCGGAACTCGAAGCCCTCGGCGTCGAGATCCTGACCGGCACCGCCGTCGAAGCGGTGGAGCCCTCAGCCGTCAGGACCGAGAGCGGACGGACCATCGCCGCCGACCTGACCCTCTGGGCAGCGGGCGTGAAGGCCCCCGACTACCTCTCCGGCCTGGCAGGCCTCGAAACCGACCGAGCGCACCGGCTGGTCGTTCGCCCCAGCCTGCAGACGACCGCCGACGACCGGATCTTCGCCATCGGCGACTGCTGTTCCTATACCCCGGCCAACGAGGAGCGGCCGATCCCGCCGCGCGCCCAGGCAGCGCACCAGATGGCGAGCCTGGTCTTCGAGAACATCGTGAACCTCACGGAAGGCCGTCCGCTGAAGGACTTCGTCTACAACGACCGGGGGTCGCTGGTCGCCCTCAGCCGCTTTTCGACCGTCGGCAGCCTGATGGGCAATCTGGTGGGTGGGCGCATGGCGGTGGAGGGGCGCTTGGCGCGGATCGCCTATACCTCGCTCTACCGCATGCATCTCATCGCCATTCACGGCTGGTTCAAGGGCCTGGCCATGATCCTGGTGGGCCACGTCAACCGGATCGTCCGGCCCAAGCTGAAGCTGCACTGAAGCCCTTCTTGCGTGCCTGGCCAGGCGTCACGCAAAGGCCTTCCGCGGCTGCGACGGCCGGTCATCCATGGAAAGCTGGATCACCGCGGCGAGCACGCCGACGATGACCAGTGACAGCCAGGCCATGGTGTAGCTGCCGCTGACGTCGTAGGCGAGGCCGCCGAGGTAGGCGCCCAGGAAGGCACCGACCTGGTGGCTGAAGAACATGACGCCGAAGAGCGCCCCGAAGTTTGTCGGTCCGAACATCGCGTTCAAAAGGCTGCTGACCGGCGGAATGACGCTGAGCCAGAGAAAGCCCATCGCCGCGCCGAAGGCCAGGGTGCTTTCCATCGAGACCGGGAGAAAGGCGTAGCAAGCGATGGCGACGGTGCGGAACACGTAGATCAGGGCGAGGATCAGCTTGTTGCCGTAGCGCTCCCCCAGTCGTCCCACCACCAGCGTGCCGACCGCGTTGAAGATGCCGATCAGGGCGATGGCGTTGGCGCTGACCGAGGGCGCCAGGCCGCAGATCGCAACGAACTTCGGCAGATGGGTCGCCACGAAGATGAGCTGAAAGCCGCAGGCGAAGAACGCCAGGGTCATGGCCACGTAGCCCGGATGGCGCAAGGCTTCGCCGACGGCGCGCCGGGCATCCGGACGCTCGGCCGGACCGGCGGAACCTGTGCCGTTGCGTTTGAAGAAAACCGCCAAGCAGGCCATGGCGGCAGCCAGGGCCGCCAGCAGCAGGAGGGTTGTGTCCCAGGAGATCCGGTCGAGGAGGCCCTGGGACGCCGGGGCGATGACGAAGGTGCCGAGCGATCCGGCAGCCGCCAGGATGGAGATCGCCAGAGCGCGCACGCCGGGCGCGGCAAGACGCGACAGGATGCCCACCAGCACGCCGTGGGAGGTGCCTGCCACCGCCAGGCCGATCAGCACGCCGCCGCCGAAGAACAGACCGAAGCCCGTTCCCAGACTCATCAGCCAGAGACCGAGTGCGAAGCAGAGCGCCGCCAGGAGGACGACGATCCGTCCGCCATAGCGGTCCGACAGCGCGCCCATGGCCGGCTGACCGATCCCCCAGGCCAGGTTCTGAAGCGCCATCGCAAGACCGAAGGTGGCAACGGAAACGCCGGCGCCGCGGACCATGGGATCGAGAAACAGCCCGAGGCTCTGACGGATGCCCATGGAGGTCGAGAGGATCAGGCTGGAGACCACCAGAACGACGAGCAGCGCCGGCGTCCAGTCCGCTGATCTTGCAAAGCGCCGATGCGGCATGTCCGATCCTTCCGGTCGTTTCACAGACAACCGAGAAAGACCGCATCGCCGCGAAGAGTAAACTCACTAGTCGGTATACATGGGCCTGGTGGACTGCGCCGCTTAGCCCGTAGAGCGCAGCCTGTGCGACTCGGCCGCCTGCAGCAGCAGGCTGGCCGCCCGGCCCGCTTCGAGCGCATAGTCCGGATTGCGGTGCACCAGCATGCGGGCCACGGCACCGTCCAGCAGCACCAGGATCATGCGTGCCAGCGAGGCCGCATCCGCGTAACCCGCATTTTCCAGATCGCGCTGCAGCCAGGTCTCGAAGGATTCCTTGTGGCTGCGGGCCACGTCCAGGGCCGGATGGCCGGGGCTGTCAGCCAGTTCGACGGCGGCGCGTATGAACCCGCAGCCCCGCCATTCAGGCTGCTTCGCGGCCTCGGCCAAGGCCGCGAACATCCGCTCCATGCGCTCAGCCATCGCGCCGCGGCTGCCGGCCCAGTTCTGGTAGCGCTCAAGCGTGCGCAGCTGGCGTGCGTCGAGGTAGGCAGCGACGAGGTCGTCCTTGGAGCGAAAGTGATAGTAGAGCGTCTTCTTGGTCACGCCCGCCTGCTCGGCGACGCGCTCGACGCTCACCTCGCGGATGCTACCCGCATAGAACAGTGCATCGGCGGCTTCGAGAATGCGGTCGCGTGTGCCCATGCGGCCAGGGTGGGACGGATTGCGCCTTTGCGCAAGGCTGGATACCGCACCCGCAGCGCGATCCGCCCCTTCGCCCTGGGACCGCAGCCTCAGGGTGCTTCGTTCAGAGGTTCGCCATCGCCGGGGCCGGTCGCATCACTGCCCATACGCAGGCGGTGGCCGTCCAGGTCTTCGACGTTCATCTCGCGCACGCCCCAGGGAAAGTTGGTGGGCGCCTGGCGGATGGTGGCGCCAGCCTTCTTGTACTCTTCGTGGAGAGCATCGACATCGCGGATGAAGATCGAAATCCACATGCCCCCATTTCCCTCCTGCCCTCTTGCACCCTGGGCGTCCTGACAGAGGAAGATCCGCACGTCATCGCGCAGAACGCAGGCAAAGTCCGGCGGCGTGCCCCAGTCCCACTCCTTCTCGAACCCCAGTTTGTCGACGTAGTAGGCGATGGCATTGGGAACCGACTTCACGTTGAGAATCGGGATTGCGGATTCAAAACGGTTCGGACTGCGCTCCGCCGGGTCCGCGCCGGCATCGACAAGCAGGTCGACCACGGCCGTGTCGGTTTTCGGCGCGGCGTAGCCCAGGGGGGTCACGCCGCGGCTGTCCTTGGCGCTCGGCTCCGCCCCAAGGTCGAGCAGAAGCTCGACCATCTCGGCCCGGTCCTTCTGTACGGCAAAGTGCAGCGGCGTGCAGTGGTGCTCGAAGCGACTCATCGGCCGCTGGAGTTCCGCCGGATCGTCTTCCACAATCGTCTCGACCAGGTCCCTGCGGCCGAGCGCGATGGCGGTAAAGATGCCCGGCTCCACACCCCGGGCCATCAGGTAGTCAACGACATCGCGGTGAACCTGCCGGAAGCCAGTCGCCCAGCCGATGACACCCATCTCGTGTGCATCGCCGTCACCCCGGACGTCTGCGCCGGCCGCGACGAGGCGTTTTACCACCGGGAGCTGGCCGGCCATGGCTGCCCAATGCAGGGCATAGGCCCGGTCCAGCCGGTCGCGCCGGTTCACGTCGACCCCGAGGTCGAGCAACAGTTCGACGCAGTCCAGATGCCCCTCCTCGGCGGCCAGATGCAGAAGCGGCCGGTTCCAACGGCCGCCGGTGATCCCGGTCTTGCCCGGGTTCTCCCGCAGCAGGCGGGCCAGGTCGGTCGCCCTGCCCTCGACCGCGGCGGCGATGATCTGGCCGTCCGGGCTGACGGAATCGACATGGGCCTTCAGCGCGCGCCAGCTGGCGAAGCCGTAGCGCCGCGCGACCTCCAACTGGGCCTGGTGCAGCCTGGCGGCAGGGTCTTCGGCGCGCAGTGCCGCAAGGTGCTGCTTGGCGGTCTTGCGCAGCCAGGTGAGGTCGGGGCGTTGGGGAAGGGTTTCGGTCATGGGACACCTTCTTTCTTTAGGCCCGGCGTCCGCAACTCACGGGCAGAAAGAAGATGTGGAACACATCGCGAGTGGAGGTGGGTTCAACCCTTTACGCGGACCGTCGGCCGCCCTCACGGCCAGGGCGGCATTATGAAGCGCCCGGCGGCGAAGTCAAACGGGTCAGGCAGCACCGCCGGCCGCGCGGGCTTCGCTTCCCTGGACGGCTGCCGTGGCGCATGCGAGGCTTGGCAGCGACGAACGGAGAACGACCGCTTGGGACCAACCCGAAGCAAACGTGGGAGACGCAGGATGACAGCAAAGATGACGCTGCGCACAGTTGCACTGATTGTCGGCGTGCTGAGCGGCACAGCGGCCGCCGGGGCGGCGGAAGGACCGGTCAGGATTCTTCACGGGGCCGCGACGACAGAGGCATCGGTGGTCACACAGAACGAGGGCGGCACGGGCCTGACCGTCCATCGCGGCCCGCCGAAGCTCCTGCCGCGCGGACCGGCGGCTGAGCCCCCACGGCGCGCGCGGATCGGACGCAATGCCGTCGGCATCGACAACCTGGAGCCGGCCGGCGCATGGTTGCTCGACCGCTCCGGCGAGCATCTGGTGGTCGTGCACTGCTATACGCGGGAGTCGGTTATGGTCGGCGGCAATCGGAAGATCCGCTGCAGTTCCCGAAGGTTCTAAAGCGGCGACGCCTTAGGCCGCCGAGGTGTCCAGGGTCGCCGCCTCGCCGAACTGCAGGGCGGCCAGCCGGGCGTAGAGACCCCCGCCGGCCACAAGTTCGTCGTGGCTGCCGCTTTCGACGAGCTGGCCCTGATCGATCACCAGAATGCGGTCCGCCTTCAGGACGGTGGCGAGGCGGTGGGCGATGACGAGGGTCGTGCGCTCGGTCATCAGCCGTTCGAGGGCCTGCTGCACGGCGCGCTCGCTTTCGGCGTCCAACGCGCTGGTCGCCTCGTCGAGCAGCAGCAGCGGCGGGTCCTTCAGGATGGCCCTGGCAATGGCCAGGCGCTGGCGCTGACCGCCGGAGAGACGCACGCCCTTCTCTCCGAGATAGGTGTCGAAGCCCTGGGGAAGCTGTTCGAGGAATTCCAGCGCCCCGGCAGCGGCCGCGGCGGCGCGCACCTCCGCGTCGCTGGCCTCCGGGCGGCCGTAGCGGATGTTCTCCCAGGCATCGGCGGAAAACACCACCGGCTCCTGCGGGACCAGGCCGATGCGCGCGCGCAGATCGGCGGGATCGGCCTCCGGCAGCGCCACCCCGTCGACGCGGATGCAGCCGTTCTGCGGATCGTAAAAGCGCAGCAGAAGCTGGAACACCGTCGTCTTGCCGGCGCCCGAGGGACCGACGATGGCCACCTTCTCGCCCGGCTCGATGGTGAAGCTGAGGCCCTGCAGGGCCGAGCGGTCGGGGCGCGAGGGATAATGGAAAATCACGTGGTCGAAGCTGACGGCCCCGCGCGCCGGATGTGGCAGTGCTTTGGGCGCGGCAGGCGACGTGATTTCCGGCTCGGCGGCCAGCAGGTCCATCAGCCGCTCCGTCGCCCCGGCAGCGCGCTGCAGGTCGCCGATCACCTCGCTCACCGCACCGGCAGCCCCGGCCACGACGATGGCGTAGAAAACAAAGGCCGAAAGCTCGCCGGCGCTGATTCGCCCGCTCAGGACGTCGTGGCCGCCGATCCAGAGGATCACGCTGACCGCGCCAAAGACCAGCACGATGACAACGGCGGTCAGCATGGCCCGCGCGGCGATGCGCCGCCGCGCGGTTCCGAAGGCTTCTTCCACCCGTGCCGAGAACCGACGCCGGTCCTCCCCCTCATGCACGAAAGCCTGTACCGTGCGGATGGCATCCAGGGTCTCGCCCGCATAGACCCCGAGATCGGCGATGCGGTCCTGGCTGTCGCGGCTGAGACGCCGCACGCGCCGGCCGTAGGTCAGGATCGGCAGCAGCACCAGGGGGACCACCAGAAACACCAGGGCGGTCAGCCGCGCCGAGGTGATGATCAGCAGCACCGAGCCGCCTGCCAGCAGCAGGGAATTGCGGATCGCCACCGATACGGAGGAGCCGACCACGGTCTGCAGCAGCGTCGTGTCGGTGGTCAGCCGTGAGAGCACCTCTCCGGTGCGGGTGACCTCGTAGTAGGCCGGCGAGAGGGTGACGATGTGATCGAAGACCCGTTTGCGGATGTCCGCCACCACCCGTTCGCCGATCCAGGAAACCAGATAGAAGCGGACGTAGCTGGCCACCGCCAGCAAGATGACGACACCGAAGAGGACCAGGACCGCCTGGTTCAGCAGGGCGGCATTGCCGGCCGAGAACCCCTCGTCCACCAGCCGCCGCAGGCCCATCCCCAGGCCCAGCACCGTGGCCGCCGCCGTCAGCAGCGCCGCCATGGCCCCGACAAGCTGCAGCTTGTAGGGCCGCACGAACTGCCAGAGCTCGGCGAGCAGCTTCAGGCTGCCGCGGGCGGGCGCGTCACTGCGCAGGCCGCTCGGGGCGGGAGAGGAGATTCGCATCAACCGGGCTCTTCCATGTAACCGGGCTTCTCATGACCGGGCTTCTTATGACCGGGCATCCCAGCCGGGCGGGCCGCGCCGGGCAGCCGATCGGCAGGGACCTTTACCTGGGCCCGATCCTCCCTGACGCCTAGGACAAAATCCAGCAAATACGGGGCTCCCGGCCCGGTCTGCGGCCTTTCGTCCGCCCGCGGGCCGGAAATAGCCGCCCCCGCGCGGCCGCCGCTTCCTGACCGCCGCGAGGCAAATGAGAACAACACCATGAAATCGCTAGATTTATTGGCGCTTGCAGGGCCGGAACAAGCGGCGGCCCGTCACCCTCGGACGGGGTTGCGTCCGGGCCCGCACTCGGGTATATACCGCCGCGCTTTATCGAGGATCATGGCCATGAAAAAAGACCTGCACCCGGAGTACCACGAGATCACCGTGGTGATGACCGACGGCACCGAGTTCAAGACCCGCTCCACCTATGGGGCCGCGGGCGACACCATGCGCCTGGATATCGACCCCAAGACCCACCCCGCCTGGACCGGCGAGCACCGCCTGGTCGACAGTGGCGGCCAGGTGGCCAAGTTCAACAAGCGCTTCGGCGGTTTCGGCCTGAAGTCGTAAGGATCCCGGCGCCGCCGGTGGAGCGAGGCTCCCGGCGGTTATACCGAAGGTCCGATAGCAGGGCGGCCGTTGCGCCGCCCTTTTTGTCTGAAACCCCTTTATCCGCGAGAGACCCTGGAGAACCGGGACGGCTATCCCTGCAGGCTGGGCCGGCTCGGGCGGTCCTGCATGGCATCGAGGCGGGCCACGCGCTGATAGAGCTTGTGGGAGCGCTCGAGAAGATCCAGCAGGCGCGGCTGAAGCTGCGCTCCTTCGACCGGCGGTGCCGTCTCCTCGCAGACCTCCTTACCGGACAGGCGGTACTCTTCCGCGGCGGCCTCCTCGCGGGTCATTTCGCCCGCATGCACCGCTTTCTGGACCAGGAGCCAGGCCATAATCTGGGTCAGCCGTGCGGTCAGCCGCATGGTCTCGCAGCTCATCGCCATGCGTTCGGCCGGCGACATCTTCTTGCGCTCTTCGGGCTCGCGATGGGTCAGATAGTCCCGCGCTTCGCGGGTCAGCGCCAAGGCCTCGTCGAAGGTCGAATCAAAGAAGGCAACGGTCTGGTCCTTCAAGACGGATTCCTCAAGACGGGCTCCTGGGCAGGACGGCCTGTTGCGAGCGGCCCCCGGCTGGCGGGCCCGGGATCGCTGAACGGCGAAAAACGTCCGATGCTAACCCCTTCCGGCTTAACAATCCCTTGGAAATGAACGCCGCAGAGATCAGGAATTATTTCATATCCAGCAGAGACCGCAAGCCTTGAATCGGAACCGCCAGCTTCCAATATCCAAGGGGCCGCAGAGGGGTGCCTTCTAAAAGGGCCTCTCAGAACGGCGGCTTATGACGAGGGTCCGACCATCCGGTGGGCCCGTTGACCAACCATATTGCTCATGCAAGGAGAATGTGGACATGCGCAGTCTTGATCTTTCCCCCCTTTTCCGTGCCACCGTCGGTTTCGACCGTCTCGCCTCCGCGCTCGACGCCGCCAGCCGGCTGGACGACAGCGCCTACAGCTACCCGCCCTACAACATCGAGAAGACCGGTGACGACAGCTACCGGATCGTGATGGCGGTGGCAGGCTTCGGCGAAGACGAATTGGACGTCACGGCAAAGGAGAACAGCCTGACCATCACCGGCAAGAAGGCCGCTGAGGGCGAAGAGCCCAAGTACCTCCACCGCGGTATCGCCGCGCGCGCCTTTGAGCGCCGCTTCGACCTCGCCGACTACATCAAGGTGAGCGGTGCCAAGCTGGAGAACGGCCTGCTGTCGGTCGACCTGGTCCGCGAGATTCCCGAGGCCAAGAAGCCCCGCTCCATCAAGATCACTTCCGGCGTCGGCAGCGCCAAGGTGATCGAGAGCGAAGCGGCCTGACGCGGCCTCTCCAGTCTTCACAAGACCTGTGGCAAGCGGCCGGGCGGCAAACAACCGCCCGGCCGCCTGCATTTTGAAGCGGCTGGGCGTCTCCTGCACGCTCGCTGCAACGCCCTGATCGTCACCCGCCTGCGCTTCGACCGGCTGGCGGGGGAGTGATCCTCCTCACCCTCCCGCTGCGCGGCACCGGTCTTCCCCCTCACCCAGCTTCGCCTAAGCGCGCTCCGCTTGCTAAGGCTGCGCAGCCCTCTCCCACGAGGGGAGAGGATTTCTCGTCGAGGCACTCTAACGTTCCCTCTCCCCTCGTGGGAGAGGGAGGGGCCCGCGCAGCGGGAGGGTGAGGGGGAACGGCGCCGTCAGACGTTGGAGGGCACCACCTCAGCGGCAATCGGAAAGTCCTTGCGGCGGATCACGAGTTCCCAGTCTTCCTTGCCGTTCGAGCGGACCCAGGCGTGGCGCGTACCGCGTTTCTGTAAGTGCGAGTGGATCTTTCCGATCACTTTCCGCGAGCCGGCCTCGCGATAGAAGACGGTGCGCTCATAGGCCGCCCCCAGGCGTGCCATCACCGCCTCCACTGCGGCGTCCAGTTCGCGTTCCGACTCCAGGTGGGCAAGGAAGATGTGATCTTCATCGACCCGCCCGTCCTCCAGCTCCGGGCAGGACCCTTCCGCCTCGTAAGCGAAGAGATCAAGGCCGCCGCCGCGCCGATGATAGGCGACGAATTCCACAGTGTAGGATCCGCTGGGATGGGTGTGATCGTCGGTATAGGCGGTCCAATCCATCGGCCCATCCATGCAGAACGCCCTAGACCACCACCTGCAGGCGCGCCAGCGCCGCCCGCAGACTATCAGGAATCGGCACGGCCTTCATGGTCGCGCGCTCGACGAAGACATGGACGAAGCTGCCGGTCGCCGCCGCGTCCTCCCGGCCTTCCCTGAAAAGACCGATCTCGTAGCGCACCGCGCGGTTGCCCAGATGGCCGACGCGCAAACCCGCCTCGACGTTTTCCGGGAAGGCGAAGGCGGCCTTGTACTGGCAGGCGCTCTCGGCGCAGACGCCGATCACCCCGCCGTCGTGGATGTCCAGCCCGCCTTCGCGGATCAGGTATTCGTTGATGACGGTGTCGAAGTAGGAGTAGTAGACCACATTGTTCACGTGGCCGTAGATGTCGTTGTCCATCCAGCGCGTCGGGATGGTCAGGAAGTGCATGTAGTCCGCACGGCGCGCGGCACGGGTCTCGGCAAGAGTATCGGTCATCGGCTCACGTCACAGGATCGTTCGCAGGGCATCCAGGCTTTCGTCAGGCTTCTCGGCCAGCATCATGTGGCCGCAGGCGGGGATGGTGACCTGGCGGGCGCCGTCGACGGCGGCGACCAGCTTGGTGCCGGCGCGCGCCGGGGTCATCTTGTCGTGCGTCCCCATGATCATCAGCAGCGGACAGGCCACCTTGGCCGCGGCCTCCATGGCGCCCTGATAGGCATTGCAGGCCGCAAGGTCGGCATGCAGCACGCCGGGCCTGACGCGCTGCAGCAGGCGCTCGCCGCCGCCCATCATCCAGGCGCCGGGCAGGCGCGCGCCGCCGTAGTGGCCGCTCGGCCCGAAACCCCAGGAGGTCATCAGCTCGAAGGCCAGGGGATCGTCGGCCTCCGCCGCCGCCAAGAGGTCCGGATGCACCGGCATCTTCGGCGCCGCCCCCATCAACGCCGCGGCGCGCACCCGGCCCCCGTGGCGCCCGGCACAGTCGAGCGCAACCAGCGCCCCCATGGAGTGGCCGACGAGCGCCGCCGTCTCCAGCGCCGCTTCGTCCAGCAGCCGCACGACCCAGTCGGCCATGGCCTCAATGGAGGTCAGCGGCGCGCCCTCCGAGCGGCCGTGGCCCGGCAGGTCGACCGCCAGCACGCTGCGGTCGCGGTGGGCGAAGTAGCGCGCGGGCAGCGCCCAGACCGTGTGATCGAGACCGGCGCCGTGCAGAAACACGATCACAGGCAGGTCGGGGTCGAAGCTGCGTCCGCCGGTCGCGGCATAGACCCGCGCACCGTCCACTGAGAGGTCCATGCCGGTTAATCCATCCTTCGGGGTGTTCGGCGGCTGAAGCCGCGGCGGTTGCGGTCAGACTTTCTGGGATACACGGAGCGCCTGGCGCAGATCACCGATGATGTCGTCCGGGTCCTCCAGGCCGACGGAGAGGCGCACCATGTCCTCGCCGACGCCTGCGGCGGCCAGCTGCTCCGCGCTCATCTGCTGATGGGTGGTGCTGGCCGGATGGATCACCAGGGTCTTGGCGTCGCCCACGTTGGCGAGGTGGGAGGAGAGCTGGCAGGCCTCGATGAACTTCGCCCCAGCCTGGCGGCCGCCCTTCACGCCGAAGGAAACGATGGAGCCGCAGCCGCGGGGCATCAGCTTCTGGCCGAGGGCGTGGTCGGGATGGTCCGGCAGGTCCGGGTGGATGACCCAGGAGACGGCATCCTCGCGCTGCAGCGCCTCCAGCACCTTATGGGTGTTGGCCATGTGACGTTCCATGCGCAAGGGGAGAGTCTCCACACCCTGAAGAATGTAAAAAGCGTTCTGTGGGCTCATCGTGGCGCCGAAATCGCGCAAGCCCTCCGCCCGCGCCCGCATGGCAAAGGCCTGGGGGCCGAACTCCTCGGCGAAGTCGATGCCGTGATAGCCCGCGTAGGGCTCGGTCAGGGTGTCGAAGCGGCCGCTGGCCTCCCAGTCGAAACGCCCGCCGTCGACCAGCAGCCCGCCCAGGGCCAGGCCGTGACCGCCGAGCCACTTGGTGGCGGAGTGCATGACCAGATCGGCGCCCAGTTCCACGGGGCGGCAGAGGTAAGGCGTGGCGAAGGTGCTGTCGATCATCAGCGGCAGGCCGGCGTCGTGCGCCACCTCTGCCACCGCGGGGATGTCCAGCACCTCCAGGCCCGGATTGCCCAGACCCTCGGCGAAGACCAGCCGGGTTTCCGGGCGAATGGCATCGCGGAAGGCGGCGACGTCGCGCGGATTGACGAAGCTGGTGGTGATGCCGAAGCGCGGCAGGGTGTGGGTGAAGAGGTTGATGGAGCCGCCGTAGAGCGATGCCGAGGCGACGATATGCCCGCCCTGGCCCATCAGGGTGGCGACCGCCAGATGCAGGGCGGCTTGGCCGGAGGCGGTGGCAATGGCGGCCACCCCCAGTTCCAGCGCGGCAACCCGTTCCTCCAGCACCGCGACGGTGGGGTTGGAGATGCGGCTGTAGATATGGCCGGCGCGCTCCAGATTGAACAGCGCTGCCGCCTGGTCGGTGTCCCGGAAGACGTAAGAGGTGGTCTGGTAGATCGGCACCGCCCGTGCGCCGGTCACCGGGTCGGGCTGCTGACCGGCGTGCAGGGAGAGGGTGTCGAACTTGAGGAACTTTGGATCTGCCACGGTGAGGGACTCCGGTTATGCGCCCGCAACCTTATACCAAGCCGCGGCGATCCTGACCCCCTCTTGCGCCGCATGCGGAAGCGCAAGGGGCACCCTGCGGCAGTGCAAAAGAACAGACGCGCGAAACACCGTCGATATAACGGTTCGCGCGCCTTTCTCCGCAAGCAGCGGAGCGGCTTCATCTGCAGCGCTGGAAGTAAAAAAAGCAGGGCCCAAAATTGAAGGAGGGCCTTCGATCCGGATGGATCGTGGCCCCTCCCCTTGTTTACGTTCTACCCTGTCAACTTGCCGTCCCGAACACTACCAATGTCCTGCCGACGGTCAAGCGGAGAATCATTAACGTCTTGAACGCGGGGGCTTTCCTTGGAGTCCTGCGCGCTTGAAGTGCCGCCGACTGCAAGAACCGTTGCCGCAATCTGCAACGCGGTCCGGTAAGCGGGCCCACCACCATCGCGGAGCGCCGACAGCGCTCCACTGTCGCCATGCATGAATCACAATCATAAGAAGAGACGCACTGCCGACTTGCAGCTTCGGTGTCGTAGGATGCTCTCGTACAGACCGCCAAGACGGCACGCGGCGCAGAAAGAAAAACCGCCGGGCGAACCCGGCGGCAAGTTTAACAGGGAGGCGTTACAAGGAACGGATAAACATCCGAAAGACGACCCGGGAGGACCCGGGGAGGGTGCCAGGCCGTCTATGGTTCAAATTAGCCTCGAATTCCTAAAGAATAGTTAAGACTCTGGTTAAAACTTTCTGTATGACCGAGATCGGAACCGGGAAAAACGGCGGAAATCCGCGGATCTTCCATTTGGAGCTCGATCCCGGGAAAGCGGCGCCCACATCTTTTTTGGTTAAGAAGCGCGGCTTTCACCCGCGAACCCAGCCGCCCGCCGGGCGGCATAAGCCATCGAACAGCGGAACGAACGGAGGCGAAACCATCATGACAACGCGGCGCAGGTTCCTGATCTCCAGCAGCCTTGTCTTGTCGGCGGGCGTTCTCGTTACGGGGCTAGCCGCAGGGCTCGGCACCCGGCCGGCGCGCGCGCACCACGGCTGGCGCTGGACCGAGGACGGCAACTTCGAGCTTACGGGCCTGATCCAGACGGTGCGTCTGGGCAATCCGCACGGGCTTCTCACCGTCGATGCCGACGGCGAGATCTGGACCGTCGAGGTCGGACAGCCCTGGCGCAACGAGCGGGCGGGCCTCACCGACGACATGCTGACCCCGGGGACGGAGATCAAGGCCATCGGGCAGCGCGCCGCCGATGAGGCCGACAAGCGGGTCAAGGCGGAGCGCGTCAGCATCAAAGGTCAGCTCTACAACCTTTACCCGAACCGGGACTGAGGGCGCGATCTTCGACGCCCCAATCGTCGAGGCGCTGGCAGCGCTTCAGGACATGGCGCTGCCGAGCGCCCTGCGCGCCTCGCGCTGGGTCTATCCCGTCGTCAACGCCGGCCACATCGTCGGTCTGGCGCTGCTGTTCGGCGCCATCGTACCGCTCGACCTCAGGCTCCTGGGGGCCTGGGCCGACCGCCCCATCGCACCGATGGCCCGGGTCCTGGTCCCGGTCGCCCTCTGCGGCCTGGTTCTGGCGGTCGTCTGCGGGCTGCTGCTGTTCTCGGTCCACGCGGTCAAGTACGCGGGCACGACTCTTTTCCAGGTCAAACTGCTGTTGATCCTCGCGGCCATCGCCAATGCCCTGCTGCTGCGCCGCGCGGCCGACTGGACCCTGGCCCAGGTGCCGGAGATGGCGGTAAACAGCCCGCGCCTGCGCCTGGCCGGCGCCCTCTCGCTCGGTCTCTGGCTGGCGGTCATCCTCTGCGGCCGCTTTATTGCTTACCTGTGAGCGGCCTTGGGCTTACCGGCGAAGGGAAACACGGCCAGGTCACGGATCGTCCCGTCATCGGCGGCCACCCAGGTCAGGGCGGGCAGAACCGCGGCGATCCCCCGTTCCGGCAGGGTGAGCGATGCGATCAGGGTCTCGATGGCGGCCCGGCTCCGGCTGCGCGCCAGGGTGACGTGCGGAACGTACACCGGTGCGCCGAACTTCTCGTCTGCCAGAACGCCGCGGTGAAGCTGGTCGTGCAGAGCGGTCAAGGCGATGCGGCCGCGCGCCGGCATCAGATAGGCGTAGTAGGCCTCCTCCCGGACCCCTTTGTGGCACTCGAGGGCGGAGAAGGTCGCGGCAATGGGCGCCTGCACGGCGGCCCGCTCTCGCAGGTGTTCTTCCAGGCTCTCCCGCTCCACCTCGGTGAAGCCGAAGACGAGTGTCACATGCGGCGCGATGGCCTCGGCCTGGGGGTCGTTGTTCCGCCGGACCCGGTCGATCCACTGGCGGTTGCGGGCGCTGAGCTGGGGGTAGCAGACGATGAAGTTGGTCATCGCGTTCCCGCCTCAGTTCCCTGCCAGCCAGGCTTTGAGAACCGCCAGCAGAATGGAGAGAGTAACCACCGAAAGGGCGGTGGAGATGAGCACCGCCGAGGCCGAGCGCGCCAGGTAGATGTTGTACTGCCGGGCCATGATGAAGACGTTGGCGCCGGAGGGAATGGCCGCGGTGAGGATCGCCACCACCGCCGCCAGCGGCGGCAGCTCGAAGACGTAGAAGGCCATCACCGCCATGATTGCCGGATGGACCAGCAGCTTCATCACCACGATGGCCAGGGTCTCTTTCAGATCGCCGGCGATGGTGAAGCCGGTCAGCGAGGCGCCGAGGGCAAAGAGCGCGCAGGGTGCCGCCGCACCGCCCAGCAGCACCAGAAAGCGGTCCGCAGGCGCCGGGAGCGCGAGATCCGAAGCGCCATAGGCGATGCCGGCGAGCAGGGCCAGGATGATGGGGTTGACCGCCAGGGCCTTGGCCGCATTCGCCATCATGGTCCCCCAGCCCGCCCCGCCTTCGCCCCGCGCACTGCGGCCCAGTTCGATCAGCACGGTGATGACCGGAAAGATCAGGATCGCATGGAAGGTGATGATCAGCATGAGCTGCAGGCCGCCCTCCTCACCCAGGGCGGTGAAGATCAGCGGAATGCCCAGCAGCACGGTGTTGGAGAAGATCGAGCCCATGCCGAAGAGGGTGCGCTCGGCAAGCCCGGTGCGGAACAGCAGCAGGGCCAGGCCCCAGGCCAGGATGAAGGTGACGAGCACCGCACTCAGGTAGGCGCCGGCGATGGTGAACTCGATCGGCCCCAGCCCGCGCGCCATGGAGCGAAACAGCAGGGCGGGAATCGCGAAGTAGAAGACAAAGGTGTTGAGGCCCTTGATCGCCTCCTCGCTCATCCAGCCTTTGCGCCCGACCAGATAGCCGCAGAGGATCAGGCCGAAGATCGGCAGAACCGTTTCAAGAATGCTTTGCATGGGCTGAAGGTACGGGTGGGGACATAGAGGGGGTGTCGGCCTCTGCAGGGCGGGCCTTGCGAAGGACCCATGGAACAGGCTGGCGGCTGGGAGTGCGATGCGGCTGGAGCCGGAACCGGCGATGCGCCAAGATAGCACCCATGGATCCAAAACTCACGGCCTGGCTGATTCTGGGTTTCGGCTATCTGCTGCCGCTGGCCCATGTGCTGATCTCGCCGCGCTCCGGCGGCTGGCGCCCGCCGCCGGGCAGCGGCTGCCCGCTGGGGCCGCGCGCCGGCTGGATCGTGCTGGTGCTGCTACTGGGGCCGATCGGCTGGCTGATGTTCTGGCGCAGCCGGCGGCGCGCCTAGGCAGGCCGGCCAACCCCCCTCAGGACCCTTGCGGCGAATCGCGTTTTTGTCACAGGCTTGCGGGCGATGGTTCCGCCAGGCCGAACGCACGGCGGATGAAAAGGGAACACGGTGAGGCGTACCCATCAGGGACCGAGACCGTGGCTGCCCCCGCAACTGTAAGCGGCGAGCGATACCCGAAGCGCCACTGGCCCGCTAAAGGCCGGGAAGGCGGGTAGAGCGTCAAGCCGCAAGCCAGGAGACCTGCCATCACCAAGCCGGCGCTACGGGCGCCTCGAACCAACGACTCCGCACGGTGGGTGCGGATGGGGGAAAACCATGCATATCGAACTGGGCATCGTCGACGGTGCCAAAATCGTTCTCAGCTACGCAACCGCGGCAGCGGCCTTTGGCTTGGCCGGCAAACTCGCGGTGGACACGATCCGCCGCGACGGCGGCATCAGCGCGCTCACCCTGCGCAGCGTCGTCACCACCGCCTTGGTGTTCTGCTTCTTCGAGGTCCTGCCGCACTATCCCGTCGGGGTGTCCGAGGTCCACTTCATACTCGGATCGACGCTCTACCTGATCTTCGGCGCCGGCCCGGCGGCCATAGGGCTGGCCGGGGGCCTGCTGCTTCAGGGACTGCTCTTTGCGCCCGCCGACCTGCCGCAGTACTTCATCAACGTTACCACGCTGATCGTGCCGCTCTGGGCCATCAGCCTGTTGGCCAAGCGCATCATCCCGGCCGACACACCTTACGTCGAGGTAAAGTACTGGCAGGCGTTGGCGCTCTCCACCGCCTACCAGGGCGGCATCGTCGCCTGGGTTGCCTTTTGGGCCTTCTATGGGCAGGGCTTCGCGGCGGCCAACGTCGCAGCGGTGACCTCCTTCGGCGGCGCCTACATGCTGGTGATCATTCTTGAGCCGCTGGCCGATCTGGCGGTGCTGGCTGCGGCGAAGGCGCTGGCTCCGCTCAGCCGGAGCGGCCTGCTCTACAACCGCCTGCATCACCCGGCGACCTGACGCGGCAGCCCGGCGGTCCCCCCTGAGCGGGGCCGCCGGGTCCGCAGGTCGGCTGGCGAGCCAACACCTGCCCCGGGGGCACGGCAAAACGTCAGAGGAGCAGCACTGGGTCTGTCAGTCGGGGCCGCGCACGGGCATGATGGCACCGGGCGCCGGCTTGACGAACCGCTGAATCAACAGCGTTCCAGCGGCCAGGCCGATACCGATGATGTCGGACACAATTCCCCCTTCGATCATGAAGAGTGCCGCAACGATCAGCGACACGCGCAGGAACCAGACCGTGCGCGCGCCCAGGAACCAGCCCTGCACACCGGATGACAGCAGGAACACGCCGGCCACCGCCGTTATGAACGCCCGCCCCACTTCGAAAGTGCTGCCCTCCATCAGGATCGCCGAGTTGTAGAAAAACATGAAGGGCACGATGAAGGCGGCAATGCCGATCTTGAAGGAGGCGACGGAGGTCTCCATCGGGTTGGCGCCGGAGATCCCGGCGGCCGCATAGGATGCCAAAGCGACCGGGGGCGTGATGGCCGAAACGACGGCAAAGTAGAAGACGAAGAAGTGTGCTGTCAGTGCCGGAATGCCCAGCTCGATCAACCCGGGCGCCACGACCGATGCGGCCACCGCGTAGGCCGCGGTTGTCGGCATGCCCATGCCAAGCAGAATGGCGATGCACATGGCGAAGAACAGGGCCAGGAGCTGGGAGGCCTCGGCAAGCCCCAGCAGCAGGTTCGAAAACCGCGCCCCGACCCCGGTCAGTGAGATCACCCCGACGATGATGCCGGCACAGGCGCAGACGGCGATGATCTGCACCGACATCATGCCGGCGATCTCGAACGCCTTGGCGATGGATCGCGGCCCCATGCGATAGGGCGTGAGCCAGCTCACCACCGCGGCTGCGGCGGTCGCAAGCGTGCCGGCACGGATCACCGAATAGCCCATGAAAAGCGCCGCGATCAGAATGATGATCGGCAGGAACAGGAAGACCCGCCGCGACATCTCGCGCAGCTTGGGCAGTTCGTCATCGCGCATGCCGCGCATGCCGAGCTTTGCGGCCTCGAAATCGACCATGAAGTAGATCGACACGAAATAGAGGATCGCCGGGATGATCGCAGCGACCGCAATCTCGGTGTAGGGAATGCCGGTGATCTCCGCCATGATGAAGGCGCCGGCGCCCATGATGGGGGGCATGATCTGCCCGCCGGTCGAGGCCGCGGCCTCGATCGCCCCGGCAGTCTTGCGGTGATAACCGACCTTCTTCATCAGCGGGATGGTGAGCGAGCCCGTGGCGACAACGTTGCCGGCCGAGGTCCCGTTGATCATTCCCATCAGGCCGCTGGCGAAGATCGCCACCTTGGCCGGGCCGCCGCGCGCCCGGCCGGCTGCCGCAAAGGCAAAGTTGACGAAGTAGGCGCCAACCTTGGAGGCCTGGAGAAACGCGGCGAAGATAATGAAGAGAATGATATAGGTTGAGGAGACCGCGGTCGTCGGTCCAAGAATGCCCGCGTCCGTGTAGACTTGGCTAAAGAACCGCTGCCAGGTGATCGCCGGTGCACTGAGAAAGCCCGGCAGGTACTGCCCGGTGAAGACGTAAACCAGAAAGATGCCGGCGATGATGACCAGCGCCAGCCCGGCGACACGACGGGTCAGTTCCATGATCAGGATCGTGCCCGCGACCGCTGCAATAGAGATGCCGATGGGCGCAAAGGGCGTTCCCGTGGAGTTGCGCATCAAGGTGCCGTAGATCGCGATCAGGTAGGTGGCCACGGCGACGCCGCAGACCGCGAGAACGATGTCCGGGAAAGCAAAGTGGCTGCGCTCGCGTCGGTCAGCCCAGGAGAGCAGGACAGCCCCGACCGTCGACAGCATCAGCGGCAGACCGAAAAGCCAGGTCTCCTTGAACTTGATGCCTTCATCGATGCCGTTCCACATCACGCCGTTGGCGATATCGACAGCGAAGGAGAGCGCCATGCCAAGGGCAAAGAGCGCCGGCAGGATCAGGACATAGGACAGGTAGTCCAGCAGCCGGGTTTCGTTCGCGGCACCACTGGCGAAGCCGCGCGCCGAAAAGAGTACGAAACCGAGACCCAACGCCCCGGCGATATGCACGATGCGGAAGTTCCAGGTTTCCATGGGGAAAACCGGAAGGAAGGGAAGATCCACCAGGCCACCGGTCATGGCGCTGAGCGACAGACCGTTCAGCGCGGCCATGTGGAAACCGGCATAGACCGCGGCCAAGGCAGCGACCACAAGATGCGCGCGGCCCTCGAACAAGCGCCGATTGCTCTCGACGGTCTCTTCGTCGACCCCTTTGACTGTGATTGGGCTCTCGGTTTCGGCTTGATTTGTCACAGTCCCCTCCCTCTTTTAGCCGTCAGTCTGCCTGAGCGGTTTCAGAATACCAGCGCTTATTCCCCTCGCCGGGTGCGGGTAAGCCCATGTGGCGGCTGAAAAAAGGGGCCGCCTCGCAGAGCAAGGCGGCCCCCAACCGCTGTCGGAAAACGAGGCTCAGCCGCCGTGGACCATGTCCCCGGCAATCGAGGCGCCGTTCTCGTTGAACCACTTGGCCGCACCCGGATGCCACTTCATCACTTCGTTCTTGTCCCAGTTCTCGGGCAGCGTCGAACGGGCGGCACGGTGGATGGTGACCATACGATCGTTGTCGGACATCACCACATTGACAACCGCATAGACGAAGTCTTCCGGCAGATCGCAGTTGGCAATCGCGAAGTTCCACATGGAAACCGAACGCGCATCGCTGTCCAAGGTGGTGTAGGTATCAGCGGCGATGTCGAAGGAGGAGACGGGGAAGGTCTCGAGAATCTTCGCCTGTTCTTCCGCCGTGAACTCGATGATGTTCACATCGGTTTGCACTTCGAGCTGGCTGACGGCAGGCACCGGCACGCCGGCTGCAAAGGCGATCACGTCGAGCAGACCGTCCTGAAGCTGGCCACCCAGATCCGACCAGCCGCCGTTGCGGCGATCGAAGTTGACGCCGAGCGTCTCCATCATGCGCGGGAAGTAGGTGTCCGATGTCGAACCCGCCGGGCCGAAACCGATGCGGGCACCGTCAGGAATGTCCTTGACGGACGCAATGCCGGACGACGACAGGGCGGTGATCGAAAACGGCGTCTGATACATCGGGAACATCGCGCAGGCATTGGTCATCTGCAGACCCGGGGCGATGGGGTTGGTGCCCTGAATCGACTCCGCCGCAGGGCCCATGGTCGTCATGCCAAAGGCTGCATCGCCGGTGTGCACCAGCGCCATGTTCTGCATGGGGCCGCCGGTGACCTCGCCACCGCCGGAGATGCCCAACTCTTCCGCTACGAGGTTGGCCCAGCCCGAGCCGTAGGCGAAGTAGGTCCCGCCTTGTGAGGCCGTACCAACGGTGAAGCTCTCCGGCCAGCCCGCGCGATCCTGGGCAAAGCCCGTTGTTGCGGTGAGGGCGATGGCAACGGCAGTGCCAGCGAATACCGAAAATCTCATTTAGAACTCCCTATACGGTTTTGCACAGCTCGCAAGCTGAGCGGTTTGATTGATACGGTTGGTGTAGGTACCGGTTTCTCAGACTGCTGGTTGTTGATGATTTATGCCCGCAGCCGACAAACTCCACTCATGGCGGAGCGATTCCAGAGCCTTGCAGGCTTCAGAGGACCGCTTCGTTCAAGGTGTCCTGAAGAAGTCGACGCCGTCATGGCGCCGCGCCAACGTCCAGGGCGCAGCGGCGCTCTCTAAGATGGGGTCCGTACGCTTGGCGGGGCTGCGGCGCAAGCCACGGCAGCCGCCCTGGCAGTCGGATGAGTCTTCACTGGTTTCCTCCCGTTTCGTGTTTCGCGCCGGGATTGATTGCCCGAAGACCGGCACGTTGACCGGAGTTCTGCAACCGGCATGCCAAACCTCTGGTCACCGCCACAGCGCGTTTAAGTCGTTGATGATTAAACAGGACATCGGCCCCCACCGCCACCCGGGCCGATGCGCCATGTTACCCGGCCTACCCAAGGCCGGCTATGGGTGTGTGGATTTCTACACATCCGGCCACATTCGGTCACTTCTGGCGGCTGGCCTAGCTTTCGTAGCGGGTGTTGCCCCGGCGCTTGGTGTCGATGGGCAGTTCGATGAACAGCGGCTGGTGGGCGCGCTGGGAGCAGGCCTGGCGGGGGCAGAGGTGGCAGTTAATGCCGATCGGGCTGAACAGCCCCGCCTCCTCCGTATTGAAGGGCGCGGCGTAGGCCAGGCGGTGGGCATGGCGCATCTCGCAGCCCAGCGAGAGCACGAGGCGGCGGTCCTGGGTATCGCGGCTGAAAACCGGGCGCTCGGTCGTGCGGCTGATGGTGAAGAAGCGCTCGCCGTCGGGCAGTTCGACGAACTGCGGCACGATCACGCCCGGCGTGCGAAAGGCGGTGTGGATGTTCCAGACCGGGCAGGCGCCGCCGTGCTCGGCGATCTGAAAGGAGGTGGCGTTGAACCGCTTGGTGACGTTGCCTGCCTTGTCGACGCGCAGGAAGAAAAACGGCACGCCCCGCGCGCCCTCGCGCTGCAGCGTGGTCAGGCGGTGGCAGACCTGCTCGAAGGACACGCCGAAGGCCGCGGCGAGACGGTCGATGTCGTAGTGGCTCTCCTCGGCAGCGGCATGGAAGGGCGCATAGGGCATCAGAAAGGCGGAGGCGAAGTAGTTCGCCAATTCGACATGGCAGCGCGCCAGCCCGACCTCGGAGCGGACCGCGCTGCCGGCGGTCAGCCCCTCCAGCACATGCGGCAGTTCCACCAGGCAGAGCACGTGGGCCAGCTGGAACACCCGATTCTGGTGGTCGAGCGCCTCCGAAAGCCGGACGAGGCCCGCCGCCTCGTCGTGGATGCGCAGCGCCTGGCTCATCTCCTCGACCGGCGCGGTCTGGACGGAGATGCCGTGGACCTTGCGCAGGCGGGCCTTCAGGACTGCATAGACATCGTCGACGTCGCAGGGCTCGGCGGCGCGCAGCTCCTCCGCCGCGCTCTCAAGCTCGGCGAAGTGGTTGGCATGATCGCGGAAGAAATCGTGAATAATGGTCTCCGGCGAGGTGGCCAGGATGTCGTCGGGCATCCGCTCGTTGCCGAGACGCATCATCTTCTCCAGCGCCGTGCGATGGCTGCGGTAGAGCTGGAGGAAGCTCTCGACCAGACGGGGCGCGTGGTCGATGGCGGCGCGCAGTTCCTGCAGGTCAGGTGGCGCCGCGCCGAAGGCCGGGTCCTGCAGGGCGCTGCGCAGATCGGCCAGGCGGGTCGAGGACTCGTCCTTGATGAGATCGCGCCAATCGACGCCGTAGGCATCCGAGAGCGCCATCAGCATCTGCACCGAGAGGCTGCGCTGATTGTTCTCCAGCAGGTTCACGTAGGCGGTGCTGACGCCCAGCGCCCCGGCCATCTCGGCCTGGGTCTGACGGTGGTCGCGGCGCAGCCGGCGCAGCCGCGGGCCGATCAGGGTTTTTCGCATGGCATGATCGCTATTAACAATTTTACATATTTTGACAAATGTTGTGCCGACTGACAACACATAAACCCGAAAGTTGACGTCTCCGGCCCGCCTCGCGGTTAAAGTGTTTGTCTTCGTGCAATTCCAAAGACCGCCCTTCAGGCGGCCGAACACAGGCGGACCTCCCAATGGCTTACAAAATCCTCATCCTCGGCGCTTCCTACGGCTCGCTGCTCGGCACCAAGCTGCTGATGGCCGGGCACGACGTGACCCTGGTCTGCCGCAGCCAGACGGCCCGGCTGATCAATGCCGAGGGCACGGAGGTGCGGCTGAAGCTGAAGGGCGAGGAGCAGCATCGGACGATCCGCTCCGGCGATCTGCCGGGCCGGCTCGATGCCAAGGCCCCGGAAGAGGTCGATCCGGCGGTCTACGATCTGGTCGCCCTGGCCATGCAGGAGCCGCAGTACAGCGCTCATGCGATCTGGACGCTGATGGTGCGCATCGCCGATGCCCATGTGCCCTGCCTGTCGATCATGAACATGCCGCCGCTGCCCTACCTGAAGCGCATTCCCGGCCTCGACGCGGCGCAGCTTCAGGCCAGCTACACCAACGCCCATGTCTGGGACCGCTTCGATCCGGACCTGATGACCCTCTGCAGCCCGGACCCTCAGGCCTTCCGTCCGCCGGAAGAGCAGCCCAACGTGCTGCACGTGGGCCTGCCGACCAACTTCAAGGCCGCCGCCTTCGCCGACCCTGCGCACGACAAGATGCTGCGCCGCCTGGAGGCGGATATCGACGCGGTGCGCCTCGACGGCAAAGAGGTCCCGGTGAAGCTGCGGGTCTTCGACTCCCTCTTCGTGCCCCTGGCCAAGTGGTCGATGCTGCTGACCGGCAACTACCGCTGCATCACGGCGGGCGAGCCGCGGCCGATCCGCGAGGCGGTGCATGCGGACCTGGAAGCTTCCCGCACCATCTACGCCCACGTCGATGCCATCGCCCGGCGCCTGGGCGCCGACCCCGCCGACCAGGTGCCCTTCGAGAAGTACGCCCGGGCCGCGGAAGGGCTGCTGAAGCCCTCCTCCGCCGCGCGCGCGGTGGCGGCCGGCGCGCCGGCCATCGAGCGGGTCGACCGCCTGGTCCAGCTCATCGGCCGCTCGCTCGGAATGGACAGCGCCGCCGTCGACTGGGTGGTCGCCACGGTCGACGCCAAGCTCGCCCAAAACCAGCGCCTCTCGGCCTGATTCTCCTTCACTCCGAGGGAAGGCTCTGCCTCGACCTCTGCCGCCGGGAGTAGCGCTGCCCCGGCGGCTTTTCTTATGGCACCGGCTCGGTGCCGTGCAGGCCGCGTCCCCTTTCTGACCGTCGACCTTTCACCGCCGACGCCCTAGGTTTCATAGCGGGGCGAGGAAGCAACGGAGGAGCATCAGGGTGACGGAGAGCCAATTCTTCAAGGGCGCCCTGCGCGCCATGGCGGTTGGCCTGGTGCTGCTGCAGGGCGCAGCGGTCGCGGCCGAGCCGCTCAGGGCACCGCTGCAACTGGCACAGACTCAGACCGACACCGCCATCGTCCGGGGCATCCAGCGCGAGCTGCTGGCCCACGGCTATCCGGCCGGCCCGGTGGACGGCATCATGGGGCGGGAGACCCGCGCGGCGATCCGCGCCTATCAGGGCGACGCCGGCCTGACGGTGGACGGCGCGGCCAACCGCGCACTGCTGGACCACCTGAAGTTCGCGCTGCCCAAGGTCACCCGCTTCGGCGAGCCGGTGGTCGGCACCGTACTCAGCGTCCAGCGCGAACTGGCCGCGCGCGGCTATTACCTGGGCCCGCACGACGGCCTGGCGGGCCCGGCCACCTACCGCGCGCTGGACCGCTTCCAGGCCGATGCCGGCCTGCCCCTCGACACCGCCCTCGACTCCCGTCTGCTGCAGGACATCCGCGACGCCCCGCCGGAGATCAAGGCCGACCCTGCGTTCTAAAGAGCCGACGATCCTGGATACTCAAACCTGGCTTCGCTACTCAAGCCCGGCTTCGCTACTCAAGCAATGAGCGGATCATTTCGCTGAATGCGTCGCGCATAGGCAGATCAAGATCGAGGGCGAGTTGACGGCGCTCGACTTCGATGGCTTCACCGGTGTTCGGGTCGGCGGCTTGTTTCGTGATCGGCACCCAGCGCAAGACCCAACCGCGTTTCTCCCACTGTGGAAGGTCATTGAAATTGATCCCGCCCTTCTGGAACAGCAACTCGTTTTTGGCAGCAACCGATAGGCCGTCCAATGCTTGTTGGGCCTGCTTTGGATCCTGCCCCTTTTTGCGCAGCAGCCAGAAGCAATGAGCGTTGAGCGCGTTGCGGTGAGCGTCCTCGTTCCGCCAGCGGAAATAGTCGACGACGTCGACCGCGCGTGGCAGTTGGCTGATCCTGCAATCGAAACTCGCAGTATCTTCAAGCAACAAGGAGAATTTCGCGCTGGCCTCTCCGGCAAGCACTGAGTTCAGCTTCCGAAGCTTACGCCCGAAGCTGCCTTCATCCGGATGAAACAGCAAGGAGATCTCGTCGCTCTGTGAATAGCAGAGCAGGAAGTTGAACCCACAGTCCATCAGATGACGGCCGGTCTCCACCATCATGTCGCGGAACCGTGGGTCAAAAGGCGACTCGAAGGGATGCCGCTCGCGCACCAACTTCGTGAAGCCGCGGCCGTCGAGCCGGGCCACCATCAGCACCCCAGGCAGCACGACAAGATCGTTTGCGGTCTCGTAGACCCGCATCTTTCGATCGAGCTCAGTGAACTTCATCGCGCCAATCGTCAACCGAAAAGGCGCTTCCGCCAACACAGGTTACATAGAACAAGGCATTGAATCCCTCTGACTGCCGCGGCAATTCCAGCCGGCGTGCAGTTCCAAGTATTGCCTTGTCCGGCACCCGTCGAAGCTCTTCACGCCTGGCATTGCGTTCAATCGCCTCCGAAGTCCTTGAACTGAAGTAATAGCCGACGATCTCCGCACCCGCGGCCTGAGCAGGGCCGATGTAGCGCGCACGATCTGCGGCCGTTGGGTTGGTGTTGTCGATCACCACATCCTGACCGCAGGCCAGGCAGGCATCGAACAAAGTCTTCTCTCGATGGCGTGTCCGCAGCATGTCGAGGTTGATCCGCAGGTGCGTGTTAAACAACCGCTCGCGGCAGAACGTCGACTTCCCACTGCCCTGAATTCCCGTCAGCACGACAACCTGCATTATGCCTCTCCTGCGGGCCAACGTCGGCGCTCCATCTCAGCCCGGCACACACTCTTGCGTTGGCGAGGTTCTAACACTCATCCTGCGCTTTACCGAGGCTGAATGCGGGGCCTTCTCTGCTATGAGCTATCGGATACTACGAAATCCTCCCGCCGGATGCCGTGGCGGCGAAGCTTGTCGTAGAGGGTCTTGCGGGAGAGGCCGAGGGCTTCGTAGGTGGCCTTGAGGCTGCCGCCCTGGCGCTGCAGTTCGGCCTCCAGGATCGCCTTTTCGACGCTGTCCAGGCGCGCGGCCAGAGGCCCTTCGGCCGGCGGATCGAAGCCGTTGCCCGGCCCCGGCAGCGTGTCGGAAAGGCCGAGAACGAAGCGGTCGGCGGCGTTGCGCAGTTCGCGCACGTTGCCGGGCCAGTCGTGGGCCAGCAGCGCCGCCAGCCGCTGGCCGTCGAGTTCCGGAATTTCGCGGCGATAGCGCGCCCGCGCCTCGCGCGCCAGGTGATGGAACAGCAGGGGAATGTCGTCGCGGCGCTCGCGCAGCGGCGGGATCGCCAGGGTGACGACGTTCAGGCGGTAATAGAGGTCCTCGCGGAACCGCCCGGCGCGGCAGGCCTCTACAAGATCCTCCTTGCTGGCGGCGACGAAGCGCAGGTCGAGGGCGATGGCGGTGTTGGAGCCCAGGCGCTCGATGGCGCGCTGTTCGATGGCGCGCAGCAGCTTCACCTGCAGGTCCAACGGCATGGACTCGATTTCGTCCAGCAGCACCGTGCCGCCGTCGGCGAACTCCAGCTTGCCGATGCGCTGGCGCTGGGCGCCGGTGAAGGCCCCCGCCTCGTGCCCGAAGAGCTCGCTCTCGATGATCTCCGCCGGCAAGGCCCCGCAGTTGATGGCGACGAAGGGCCCCCGGGCGCGGGGGCCGAAGTCGTGCAGGGCGCGGGCCACCACCTCTTTGCCGCTGCCGGTCTCCCCCGTGATCAGCACATCGGCATCCGTGTCCGCCAGGGCATGAAGCTGTTCACGTAGATGTTGCATCGCCGGCGTGCGGCCGACCAGCCGCGCGTCGAGACCGCTGTCGGTCTCCAGTTCCTCGCGCAGGGCCCGGTTTTCCAGCACCAGGCGGCGCTTTTCCAGGGCGCGGTCGACGACGCTCGCCAGGTGGGAGGTGTCGAAGGGCTTTTCGATGAAATCGTAGGCCCCGGCGCGCATGGCCTCCACCGCCTGGGGCACGTCGCCGTGGCCGGTCACCAGCACCACCGGCAGGCCCGGATCGATCTCCAGCGCCCGGCGCAGCAGCGCAAGGCCGTCCATCCCCGGCATCGTGATGTCGGTGACCAGAACGCCATAAAAGCTGCGGCTGAGCAGCGGCTCGACCTGACGCGCGGAAGCAAAGCAGGACACCTGATGTCCGCACAACTCCAGGCCCTGCTGGACGGCGTGGCGCAGCGGTTCCTCGTCGTCGACGAAGAGGACGGTGGCCCCGTTTGCAGCGGCGGTCACGGCAGCGGTGCCCCGGTCGGCACTGTCATCACGCCGGCTCCAGCACCGGCGCGGGGGCCGGCAGGAGCGGCAGTTCCACGGTGAAGAGCGCGCCGCCGTCGCGGTGGTTCTCGGCACGGATCGCGCCCTCGAAATCCTTCACGATGTTGTAGGAGATGGAGAGCCCGAGGCCGAGGCCCTTGCCCACGTCCTTGGTGGTGAAAAAGGGATCGAAGATGCGGTCGATCTGGCCCGGATCGATGCCCGGTCCGTGATCGCGCAGCGCAAGCACAACCTTGCCATCGGACTCGCGCACGGCGATCTCGATCCGCGGCCGCTCCTGCCCCTCCATGGCGTCGAGCGCATTGGCGACGAGGTTGAGGATGACATGCTGCAGGCGTACGCGCCCGGCCCGCACCCGCAGGCTGCGGTCCGCCTGCGTCACCGTCACCTCGGCACCGGCACGCTCCAGCCGGATGCGCAGGAAGTCCAGGGTGTCGTCCAGAACCTCGGCCACCCTCAGCGGGCGCAGTTCGCTGCGCGGCTTGCGGGCGAAGGTCATCAGGTGCTTGCTGATCTCCGCCATGCGCCCGGTCAGGGTCTTGATGCGGCTCAGGTTCTCGCCGGCCTCCGCGTGACGCTCCCGCTCGATCAGCAGGCGCGCGTTGTCGGCATAGGAGCGGATGGCCGCCAGCGGCTGGTTGAACTCGTGGCTGAGGGCCGCCGACATCTGGCCGAGGGCGGCCAGCTTGCCGGCCTGCACCAGGTCGTCCTGCGCCTGACGCAGGTCGGCCTCGGCAGCCTCGCGTTCGCCGATCTCGCGGGCGAGCTGCAGGTTGGCGGCCGTCAGGTCAGCGGTGCGCTCGACCACGCGACGCTCCAGCTCCTCCGACGCGCGGCGCTGGTAGGCGATGCGCTCCACCAGACGGCCACGGCGCTGCGCAATGAGGGTGGCGATCAGCACGGTGATGAGGCAGGCGAGACCGGCCACCAGGCCCGCCGTCAGGCTCTGGGAGCGGGCGAGATCTGTGGAGGCCAGCACGCTGACGGTCCAGCCCGCCGCCGGCATCTCGCGCGAGACCATGAGGTACTCGGCGGCGGAGCCGCCGTCGGCGGCACTGATGGACAGCAGGCGCGCACCGGCGGCGCCGGCCGTCTCCCCGATCTGACCGCGCTCGGCGATGTCGAGGGGCCGCAGGTCGACCGCCTCGTAGCGGCGGTTTTCGGCAATGGCCTGCCGCGCGGCGTCGTCGAGGGGCGCGAGGCTGCGGAAGCGCCAGGCGGGCCGGCTGGAGATGAAGATGACGCCGTGCGGATCGCTGACGATCACCCCCTCGTCTTTGGCGGTCCAGGAGGCCTCGATATCGGCGAGGCTGATCTTCACGACGACGGCGCCGAGAACCTGGTCATCTGCCGAGACCTGATAGGCGAAGTAGTAGCCGCGCCGGCCGGAGGTCGTGCCGAGGGCGAAGTAGCGGCCCAGGCGCCCTTCCATGGCTTCCTGGAAGTAGGGCCGGTAGCTGAAGTTGTGGCCGACGAAGGGCCGCTCGCTGTTCCAGTTGCTGGCCGCGAAGGTGAAGCCCTCGGCGTCCATGAAGTAGGTGTCTTCCGCCTCGGTCAGGCGGTTGAAGCTCTCCGTCAGCAGATTGGCGCGGGCCTGGCTTTCCGGATCGCGCGAACGGCGAAAAAGCTCGACCACGTCGCTGCGCAGCGCCAGCAGGGTCGGCACGGACTGATAGCGGCCGAGGGCACCGGCCAGATTGCTGCTGTAGAGATCGAGCCTGGCCAGCGCCCGCGTATGGGTCTGGTCGAGGAACAGGGCGGAGGCCCAGACCCAGGTGACGGCGACCACGATCCCGGTCGCCGCGGCGGCGGCAGCCAGCCCCAGCGCCGCCCTGTGCCAACGGCGCGGGCTTTCCATGCGCGCTTCCACAGGCGGCCCTTCCCCGCGACCCTGCTTCACCGGATGCCCGCCGTCAGCTCTTGAAGAAGGCGTCCGCGCCGGAGCGATAGGACTTCTTGGCGGCGATCTTTTCCTCGACCCGCGCGACTTCGGCCTGCAGTTCGGCCAGGTACTCCTCAAGCTGTTCGACGCCCAGGCTGTCCAGATCCCGGGGCTTGGGCGCCTGCTTGCGGGGTTCCAGGTCTTCGATGTCCATAGGCTTGCACTCCCTTGCCCGCGCGCCCTTCCCTGCCCCTTATGCGGGCGCCCCTTCTCGGCTGGGGCGGGCGCTTGATTTTTTGCGCCTGCACTATACTAACTCGCCCAAACGAAAGCGATTCTCCCGAAATCACCCGCCGGAGCCCCCACCATGAGCCAGAGCCTGCCCGAAAGCATGACCGCCATTGAGATCCGGGAGCCCGGCGGCCCGGAGGTTCTGGTGCCGGCCAACAGGCCGCTGCCGCAGCCGGCGGCGGGCGAGGTGCTGATCCGGGTGGCCGCGGCGGGCGTCAACCGGCCGGACGTGCTGCAGCGCATGGGCGGCTATCCGCCGCCGCCGGGGGCCTCCGACATCCCGGGGCTGGAGGTCGCCGGGCAGGTCGTCGCCCTGGGCGAGGGGGCCGAGGGCCTGGCAGTGGGCGATGCGGTGACCGCCCTGGTGACCGGCGGCGGCTACGCCCAGTACTGCGCCGCCCCGGCGGTCCAGTGCCTGCCGGTGCCCAAGGGATACGACATGAACCGGGCCGCGGCCCTGCCCGAAACCTTTTTCACCGTCTGGGTGAATGTCTTCCAGCGCTCGGCGCTCAAGGCCGGGGAGACCTTCCTGGTCCACGGCGGCACCTCAGGCATCGGCACCACGGCGATCCAGCTGGCCAAGGCCCTGGGCGCCCGCGTCTTCGCCACCGCCGGCTCAGCCGAGAAGGTGAAAGCCTGCGAGGACCTGGGCGCGGACCGCGGCATCAACTACCGCGAGGAAGACTTCGTTGCGGTGGTGAAGGAGGCGACCGAGAGCAAGGGCGTCGACGTCATCCTGGACATGGTGGGCGGCGACTACGTGCAGCGCAATCTGAGGTCCCTGGCGCCGGACGGGCGGCTCAGCTTCATCGCCTTCCTCGGCGGCCCCAAGACCCAGGTCGATTTCACCCCGGTGCTGCTGAAGCGCCTGACCATCACCGGGTCGACCCTCAGGGCCCGCTCGGTGGATTTCAAGGCCGAGGTCGCCGCCGCCCTCAAGGAAACCGTCTGGCCGCTGCTGGACAGCGGCGCCATTGCCCCGGTCATGGCCGCCAGCTTCCCGCTGGAGCAAGCGGCCCAGGCCCACGCCCTGATGGAGTCCAGCAGCCATATCGGCAAAATCGTGCTGACCACCGGTTGAGCCCCGGAAATTCTTCAAAGGCAGCTTTATTCCCGCCCGGCGGGCGCTTATATTGGCGCTATTCCCACGACGGCAAGCCTTGCCGCCGGCCCGGGCGCAGGGAACTGCGCCGGGCGGAAGAGAGGAGGATTGATGTCTCTACCCCTGATGCCGAAGGCGACCGCCGTCTGGCTGATCGACAACACCGGCCTGAGCTTCGAGCAGATCGCCGATTTCTGCGGCCTGCATATGCTGGAAGTGCAAGGCATTGCCGACGGCGAGGTGGCCATGGGGATCCAGGGCCTGGACCCCGTCACCGCGGGTGAGCTGACGCGCGAGGAGATCGTCCGCTGCGAAGCCGACCCCAAGGCCAAGCTGACCATGGCGAAGAGCGACCTGCCGCAGCCGGTGAAGCGGACCAAGGGCCCGCGCTACACCCCCGTGGCCAAGCGCCAGGACAAGCCCGATGGCATCGCCTGGCTGGTGCGCCATCATCCGGAGCTGAAAGATTCCCAGATCGCCCGGCTGATCGGCACCACCAAGACGACCATCCAGGCGGTGCGGGAGCGGACCCACTGGAATTCCCCCAACATCCGCCCGCGCGACCCGGTGCTGCTGGGGCTCTGCGGCCAGGTCGACCTCAACGCGGCGGTCGAAAAGGCGCGCAAGGCGGCGGAGAAGGCAGGCATCACCCTGCCCAAGCCGGACCTGGAGCCGGAGGCGCCTCTACCCGAGGCCAGCGAGCCGTCGGACAACCCCTTCTCGCTGGAAAACTTCGGCTTGCCGAAGGACGCCAACTGACGGGCCGCCGGCTCTGCCGGCGATATCACCACAGCCCAGCCCGACTTGCCGGGACCCGGGAAGGCGGGAGCGCCGACAGGAACTCCCTGCCTGTCTGGAAACGTCTGCCCTGGTTCTCGGCGGAAAAGACGCCATCTAACCGGATAAGGGCGGTCGGACTCGGGGGATGGTTTCCGGGGACGATCGGCCCGTTCCCCGAGATCCCCTGACGCTGGAGTGATGCCCATGACCGCCTGGCCGGATATTCCCTACGCACGCTGGAAGGACACCGGCGCCAGCCTGCACATGTGGAGCCAGATCGTCGGCAAGTTCCGTCTGGCCCAGACCCCCTGGATCAACCATTCCTGGCAGGCGACCTTCTACGTGACGGGCCGCGGCCTCGGCACCTCGCTGATCCCGGGGAGCCCGGCAGGCTACGACATCGCCTTCGACTTCCTCGACCACCAGCTGACCGTCGATACCACGGACGGCCGCCGCGAAACCCTGGCGCTTGAGCCGATGTCGGTGGCGGACTTTCACAGCCGGTTACTGGCGCTGCTGGGGAAGCTCGGCGCCCCCACGGATATCCACCACGCGCCCAACGAAGTGCCGGAGCCCATACCCTTCCGCCAGCAGACCGACCCCGGCGCCTACGACCCGGCGGCGGCGCAGGACTTCTGGCGGGCGCTGCTGGCCATCGACGGTGTCTTCAAGCAGTTCCGCACCGGCTTCCTCGGCAAGGTGAGCCCGGTGCACTTCTTCTGGGGCAGCTTCGACCTCGCTGTCACCCGCTTCTCCGGCCGCCCGGCCCCCCTGCACCCCGGCGGCTTTCCCGCCCTGCCCGACACGGTGACGCGGGAGGCCTATTCCCACGAGGTCAGCTCCGCCGGCTTCTGGCCGGGCGGCGGCGGCATCGAGGAACCGGCCTTCTATGCCTACGCCTATCCGGTGCCGGAGGGTTTCGGCGACATGCCGGTCCGCCCCGCGGAGGCCTACTTCCATAAGGAGCTAGGGGAGTTCGTCCTGCCCTACGACGCCGTGCGCAAGGCCGCCGACCCGGAAACCGCACTGCTCGCCTTCCTGCAGTCGACCTACGAAGCCGCGGCGGAGCGCGGGGCCTGGGACCGCGCGGCGCTGGACTGCCCCTTGGGCCAGCCGCGCATTCCGCGCGCCGTTGCCTGAGGCCTTAACCCCCAGATCTTATGCAAGGTCGAACAGCAAGACCTCGCAATCGGAGCGGGCGGTCACGGCGCAGGTCGCCCCATCTCCAAGGTCCTGGCCTTCAAACTGCAGCCCGTCGCCGGCACTGAGCGTCTCGCCGGCAATTTCGATGCGCCCGGAGACCACCTGCAGGAATCCGGCACGCCCCGGCGCAAAACTGTAAGCGGCTTCCCGGCCATCCTCCAGGCGCGCCAACAGAAGACTGGCGTCCTGGTGCAGCCGGACCCGGCCCGGCCCACCGCCGGGCGCGGCGATGGCGGCGAAGCGGTTCGCCGACTGTGCTGGATCGAAAGCGGTCTGCTCGTAGGACGGCGCGAGGTCACGCCGTTCCGGCAGCACCCAGATCTGCAGGAAGTGCACAGGCTCCTCTGCCGAAGCGTTCATTTCCGAGTGGGTGATGCCGCTACCGGCGGACATGCGCTGAATGTCCCCAGCCCGGATGGTCGATCCGTTGCCGAGCGAGTCCCGGTGCGCCAGCGCGCCGAAGACCACATAGGTCAGGATCTCCATGTGCTCGTGGTCATGGCTCGGAAAGCCGGCCCCCGGGATCACACGATCTTCGTTCATGACGCGCAGGCTGCGATGGCCCATGCGTCCGGGATCGTGAAAGGCGCCGAAAGAAAAGGTATGACGGCTGTCCAGCCAGCCGGTCTGCGTACGGCCCCGTGAAGACCCCTCGTGCAAAAGCGCCATCCTTCTCCTCGACCCCCGGCGAAAGCCCAAGCTGCTGAGCAGGCTGAAAGTCTAGCCCATCCGGCGTGCAGGGGCACGCGGCGCGAACCGGGGCGGAAGGACGGGCCGGCCGGGCGTGGCTTCGCTTATCCGCGCCCGGCCTTTGACGGAACGGGCGATCAGCTCCCCGGCGTGAAGGTGAGGGTTATGGTGTCCGCCGGGCGCTTCCACCCGGAGACTTGTATGCGGCTGAAGCTGAGGTCGTCGTCGGTGGTGCTGCAGAAAAAACTGATGTGGATGTCGTCGCTGTCGGCGCTTTCGGCGACGATCTGGTGCGGAAAGCTGCCGCCGGAGATCGGGTTTTCGCTGTCGCCATTGCGGCGCAGGGGAACGCCCATGATGTCGATGGACTCGTGGACGCCGAAGCCGTCGGTCGGCCCGAGGAGGTTGCCGCTGCGCGTAAAGAAGCGCTCGGCATCGATCTCCAGGTGATTGATATGGAAGCTGTTGAAGCCGGTTTCCGGCACGCCCGGCGGCACTGTCAGAAACAGCACGGAGGTCACCACGAAGTGCCCCTCTTCGCCGTCGCTGTCGATCTCCAGGTCGACGGTCGATGTCCCCGTTCCGGCGCTGTCGCAGAGCCCGCCCGTGGTGTCGACCACTTTGAACGGCACGACGACGGCATCCAGCTTTGCGTTCAGGTTCTGCAGTTGATTGATCACCGGACCGACCTGCGCGGCGGCGTCTTCGGCGGGCAGGGATACAAGCGCCAGCAGGCCGGCGGCCAGCACCGGCAAGGATCTTTTGAACATAGGTTTCTCTCCCACGGATTTGCGGCTGTCTTCATGCGGCCGCAGGGAGGTTTGCCTGGCTGCCGTCTGCGCGCTGTGACGGAAACCACAGGCAGCCCGCGCCACAGCGCCGCTTGACCTGCGATTCGGCTGTAACCGCGCGACGCGGCCACCCCGAAAGGATGGCGCATCAGCACAAAGGGGTCAGCAGGGCGCACCGCGGTCAGGCAGTACGGACACCGGGAATCGCCGAGACGGCCTCGGCCATATGATCGAGGAAAGCGGCAAGGCGCCGGCGTTGGCGGCGCGCCGGCAGGTAGGCCGCATGGATGGTGAGAGCCGGCGCCCGCCAGTCGGGCAGAACGTCAACCAACGCACCTGTTTCAAGCTCCCGCTCGACGAACCAGCGCGGCAGGACCGCGTAGCCGATGCCGAGCAACGCCGCCTTGTGGACGGCGAAGATGTTGTTGGTCGCCAGCGCGACCCGGGCTGCAACGGTCGCTTGGCGCCCCCTGGCCGTCGACAGGGGAATCGTGCCGGCCTCGAAGGGTTCGAGCGCGGCACAGGGCAACGCGGCCAGGTCGCTGGGCCCTGCAATCCTCTTGCCGCCCATCAGTTCCGGCGCCGCCACGATCATGCGCTCGACCTTGCCGAGCGGGCGCACGACCAAGCTGTCATCGGGAACGGGCCCGATCTTGATCCAGAGGTCGCAGCCGATCTCGGCGAAGCGGATGGCCGCGTCCTCCAGCAGCCAGGTAACGCCGACGGCGGGGTGCGCCTGCTGGAAGCGTAAGGCGGCGTCGGCCAGGTAGAGCTGGCCGAGGGCGACCGGGGCGACCACTTTCAGGCCGCCGCGCAATCCGCCTGAGTCCTCGGCAAAGCGCTCCACCAGACTGTCCCAGGCGGCGATCAATCCCCGCGCCTCGGCGAGGCAGTCCTGCCCGGCCGGGGTCAAGGCAAGCGCGTGGGTGGTCCGCCGGATCAGCTCCGCCCCCAGCCGCTCCTCCAACTCCTTCAACTGACGGCTGGCCGAGGCCTGGGACATGCCCAGGTCCCGCGCCGCCGCGGAGATCGAGCCCCGCTCAGCAATACGGGCAAAGGTCTCCAGCAGGGTCAGGCGGTCGAGGCTTTTGCTCATACGTATTACGTATAACTATCCCTCTTCTATACCGTCTACCGCAAATGCCGAGATCCGGCCATCTTCTCCCCCGTGAGCGCGGTTATCGCGCCCGTGAGAGGAGACAAAGCCATGACAGAGATCGCCAAAACCTTCCGGATCGGGGGCGAGATTGAGGTGAACCGCCTGGGCTACGGCGCCATGCGCCTGACCGGCCAGCCGGGCAACTTCGGCCCCTACGAAGATTGGCAGGGTGGCCTTGCCCTGCTGCGCCGCGCCGCGGAGCTGGGCGTGAATGTCTTCGACAGTGCCTGGGCCTATGGGCCCGAAGCCGCCGACCGCATCGTCGGCGAGGCCCTGGAGGACCGCGATGTCGTGATCGCCACCAAGGGCGGTGTCGACAAGCCGGCCCCGGGCACCATCGTGACCGACGGATCGCGCGACACGCTGCTGCGCCAGATCGACAAGGCGCTGGTCAACCTGCGCCGCGACCGCATCGATCTCTTCCAGCTTCACCGGGTCGATCCGGAGACCCCCATCGAAGTCTCCGTCGCCGCCCTGGCGGAGGCGAAGGCCGAGGGGCGCATCCGCCACATCGGCCTGTCCAACGTCACGCGCGCGCAGCTTGACCGGGCCCTCGCCGTCGCCCCCATCGCCAGCGTGCAGAACCGCTTCAACATGGCGGAGACCGATGCGGAGGCCCTGGTCGACTACACGGCAAAAAAAGGTATCGCCTTCATTCCTTACGGCCCGCTCGGCGCCAGCCCGATGCAGCGGGGCGCAAAGCTGGCGCCGCGCGAAGCGCTGGCCTGGCTGCTGAAGCGCTCCCCCAACATCGTCGTGATCCCCGGCACCACGTCGATCGCACACCTCGAAGAGAACCTGACGGCCTGGGACCTCGTCTGAAGGGCCAGCCAAGGAGACGCCACCATGACAACGCTTACCGACGCCAAGGCTGCCGCACAGGCCCAAGGTCCGCGGCCCGACCCATTGGCACAGATCCGCGCCGAGCACGTGATGATCTCGACCGGCGACTACGCCGGCACCATCGCCTGGTACCGCGAAAAGCTCGGTTTCCGCGTGAAACATGAATGGACCGTGCCGAAGTTTCCCGGCGTTCAACTGGCCTACATCGAGTTGAACGGTTTCGTCATCGAGGTGGTCGGCACGCCGAACGCGTTTCAGGAACGTAAAGCGCCACCAGATCTCGAAACCGCCCTCAGCGACCGCGGCTTCGGACACCTGGCATTCCTGGCCGCCGACGTCGATGCCGTCGCCGAGGAACTGAGCCGCCGCGGCGTCGAGGCGGTGCTGCCGCCGACCAGCTTCCCCGATGCCGGCCGCCGCGTGCTCTTCGTTCAGGACAATAACGGCAACTTCATCGAGTTCGTGACCCCGCTCTCCGCCTACAGCGAGGAGGATGCGTGATGGGCAAGGCCCGCGAGCGCGCCGTGATCGAAGCCGTCCGGGCCGTCACCCCTGCGGGCCAGCAAGGAAGCTGACCACTGCCCTCAGGAAGGTGGCGCGTCCCCATGCGGCCCGGTCGAGATGCACGAAGTGTGTCGCCTGCGGGATCTGCACGACGGAGACACGCCCGGACTGCCGGCTCTCCAGATGGGCCTGCAACAGGGCCAGGTCCTCAGGCCGCGACCAGAAATCGCCTTCGGAGCGGAGGATCAGCGCATCGGCGGCGATGAGGCGGGCATCCCAGAGCGTCGCTCCCGTCGCCAGCAGGAAGCTGTCCGCCATGGCGCCGGAGGGCGCGCGGAAGGACGGCGGGTCGCGCTCGGCGGCGGTCGGGTCGCTGGCCAGCGCCGCCGCCACATAGGCTTCTGCGACGGCCGGGTCACGCCAGGCCGTCTTGTCCTCCAGCGGGATCGAGCGGTCCCAGCCGGGCAGCAGGCTGTCGGCCGTGTTGAGACGGTAGTTCTGGAAGCGCGCGAGATTGAAGCGGTCCGGGTTCTCCGGGTCGGCGAGGCGGGAGCCCTTGCCGATGCGCGGATGCTCCGGCGTGTAGCCGTAGAGCGTGTTGTAGAAGACCAGCTTCGACACCCTCTGCGGATGGAGACTCGCATAGTGACCGGCCCAATGCCCGCCGGTCGCCCAGCCGAGGATCGCGACCTGCTCGGCCCCGCTGCGTGTCCGCACCGCATCGACGGCAGCGGCGAGATCGCGCACGGCCTCGCCGGAACGCACAAGGGGCTCTGTGACCGCCCGCGGCTGGTTCATTGCCGCCGGCCGTGTGGACGCGCCGTAGCCGCGCAGGTCCACGATGTAGACCGCCAGGCCCTCCGCCGCGAGGTCCGCCGCCAGGCTGCCGCCGGGCAGCGGAAGATCAAAGGAGGGCACGCCCGGCACCCGCGCCCCGTGCAGCAGGATCACCGGATCGCCGCGGCGCTCCGCCGTACCGTTAGCCACTGCTGCGTCGACCACCTCGCGGATGCCGATCTCGATGCCCGGTTCGGAAAGCGCGGTAAAGGACTGGCGCTGGATGTCGGCAAAAGCTGAAGAAAACGCTGCCGTGGACAGAAAGGCCGCCGCACCCGCGGCGAGGGTCGCCCGCATTATGATCGATCTCCTTTGCCGGTCGTTGACAGCGCCTATATAGGAGGTCTGACCGATATCGTAGAAATACCGATTTTGGCTCAAGAGATAGGGAAAACAGATCACATGAACAGCCTGGATCACCCGACACTGCGCCAGTTTCTCGCCGTCGCCGAGGCGGGCACGCTGCGCGCCGCGGCCCGGCGCCTGAACATGAGCCAGCCCCCTCTCACGGCGCGGATCCGGCTGCTGGAAGACCGTCTCGGCGTGCAGCTTTTCGAGCGCAGCGTGAAGGGCATGCGCCTGACGCCGGCCGGGACGGCGCTGGCGGAGGACGCCCGCGCGCTGCTGGGCGCGCTGGCGCGGGCGAAGGCCGCCGCCGGAGAAGCGCAGCCCCTGCGCATCGGCTTCGTCTCGGCTGCGCTCAGCGCTGCCGTTCCGGATCTTCTGCGCGGCCTTTCGGCGCGCAATGCGCCGACACCGCACCTGCAGGAGATGACCACGCCGCAGCAACTGGAGGCCCTGGAATCCGGCGCCCTCGACGTCGGCCTGCTGCATCCGCCGGCGCGCAGGCTGGAGGGCTTCGAAAGCCGGCCGCTGGGCCGCGATCCCTTTTGGGCCGCCCTGCCGTCAGACCACCGCCTGGCGCGGCGGCGCGCGCTGCGCTTCGCCGAGATCGCACGGGAGCCCTTCATCCTGTTCCCCAAAGATCAGGGCCCGGCGCTGCACGAGACCATCGAGACGCTGGCGAAAGACGCCGGCGCGACGCTTAGGGTCGTCGCGGAGGCGGCGCGGGCGCACAGCCAGCTTTCCCTCGTCGCCGGCGGCCTCGGCGTCGGCCTCGTCACCCGTGCGACGGCGGCGCAGATGACCATCCGCGGCGTCACCGTCGTACCGCTGAAAGACACCGCCGAGCGGCTGTTCGTGGAGCTTCACCGGCTGGCCGTGCCCGAGAAAGTGGTAACGCTGACCGAACTCGTCGCCCCTGGCCGCACAGGCGGAAAGTGAGTTTTCCCACATCTCGCCGGGATGGACCGGACTAATGCTCAACCTGGGGCGGCAGACGCAACGCTGCACTGCCGCCACCGGTCCGTGGGGGACCGTCAACAAGGGGGAGCACAAGGAATGGCTGGGGAATCTTTCGCCGGCAGGGCCAAGAAGTGGCTGGTCAAGACCGCACTCAAGGCCGTGGTCGCGGTGCCGCCGCTGCATCGCCGTCTGAATCGGAAACTCATCAACTCCTATGCCTATGCCGCCGGGCTGCGCCCGCGCCCGTTTTCCATGGCGGCGCCCTACACGACCTGGCGCGGACTGACCGACCGGCGTTACTCCGGGCGGCATATTCCGGAGGCCGAAGCCCACACCGCCGCTCTTCCCCCTCTGGAAGAGGTCGCGGCCCTGTTCCGCAAGACCGAGGACCGGCGGGCCAGCGATACCAGCCTGCTGTTCCCCTTTTTCGCCCAATGGTTCACCGACAGTTTCCTGCGCACCAAGTGGAAGCACCCGGACGAACAGGACTTCGCCGAGAACGAAAGCAACCACGAGATCGATCTCTGCCAGATCTACGGGATCTCCGAAGAGCAGACCCGCATGCTGCGCGCCGGCAGGGGCGGCCGGCTGAAGAGCCAGATGATCGACGGCGAGGAGTTTCCCGTGCCGCTGTTCGAGGAACGCGATGGGCGGCTGGAGTTGCACCCGGACTTCACCGGCCTCTACAGCAAGGCGAACTTCGACCGCGTCTTCGCCAATGCCGGCGATGCCCATAAGAAGACCTGCTTTGCCGTCGGCCTGGAGCATGGCAACTCGACCCTCGGCAACACCGTCATGAACACCCTTTTCCTGCGCGAGCACAACCGCATCGCCGGCATTGTCGCGCAGGCCCATCCGGACTGGGACGACGAGCGCCTGTTCCAGACGGCGCGCAACGTCTGCATCGTGCTGCTGCTGAAGATCGTCATCGGCGACTACATCGTCCACATCGCGCCGGCGGACTTTCCGCTGATGGTCGTGCCCGGCATGGCGGAGCGGGAGCGCTGGTACCGCACCAACTGGATCGCTGTCGAGTTCGCCCTGCTTTACCGCTGGCACGATCTCATTCCCGCAACGGTCTCCTTCGCGGGCGAGACCCGCGACTCCAGCGCGCTGCGCCACGGGAATGGCTGGTTGCTGGAGGTCGGCGTCGAACGGGTCTGCCACGATGCCTGCCGCCAGCTTGCCGGCAAGATCACCCTTGGCAACACGCCGGACTTCCTGATGAAGGTGAAGGAAAGCAGCCTCGAAATGGCGCGCGGCTGCGCGCTGGCGCCCTACAACGCTTACCGCAAGCACTACGGCAAGGAGCCCGCGACGAGCTTCGAGGACCTCACCCGCGACCCGGTCTTAGCCAAGAAGCTCAAGGAGGTTTACGGCGACATCGACGCTCTGGAATGGTTCGTCGGCATATTCGCCGAAGCCTATGACGATGCGGAGATGATGGGCGACCTGCTGAAGACCATGGTCGCGAACGACGCCTTTACCCAGGCCCTCACCAACCCGCTGCTGGCCGAAGCGGTTTACAACGCCGAGACCTTCTCCGCGGAGGGTCTGGAGATCATCGAGACCACCAGCCGGCTGGCCGACATCATCGTCCGCAACACGGCCATCGCGGACGCCGGTAGCGTCGGCTTCAAGTACCGCGCCGCCTAGTCCGCGAAGGAACGCCTAGTCGGGCACCGGCACCGTGTAGTTGAGGCCGAGGCGGCCGCCGTCGGCGTAGAGGGTCTGGCCGGTGATGTAGCTGGAATCGGATGAGGCCAGGAAGACGGCGACGTTGCCCATCTCCTCCGGCTCGCCCAGGCGGCCCATGGGGGTGCGCGACATCAGGCGCTTCCAGGCCTCCGGATCGGCGTTCACCGCGCTCACCATCGGCGTGTTGATGGAGCCGGGGCCGACGGCGTTCACCCGAACGCCCTTCTCCGCCAGCGCCAGAGCCATCACCTTGGTGAGCTGGTTCACCCCGCCCTTGGCGACGCAGTAGGGCGTGATGCTGGGGATCGCCACCACCGCGTTGATCGACGACATGTTGATGATGGTGCCCTTGCTGCCGTCGGCGCGCGGGCTCTGCGCCACCATGCGGCGCGCCGCGGCCTGGCCGCAGAGAAAGACACCCTTCAGGTTGACGCGGATGACGGCGTCGAAGTCCTCTTCGGTGAAATCGAGGAAGTCGCCGGCCTTGACGATGCCGGCATTGGCGACCATGCAGTCGAGGCGCCCGAAGGCGGCCACCGCGGAGTCCACCAGCGCCTCCACCGCCGCCTTTTCGCCGACATCGCAGGCGACGAAGACCGCCTCCGCCCCCTCGGCCTGCAGCGCTTCGGCCGCCGCCTCGCCCTGGTCGCGGTCGACGTCGGAGAGCACCACCCTGGCGCCCTCGGCGGCGAAGCGCTTCGCGCAGCCCAGCCCGATCCCTCCGGCCGCACCGGTCACCACCACCACCTGATCCTTTACGCGCATACCATAGATCCTCTTACTGTGCTTCGCGGACCGCTAAACGGAGCCGCGGCTTCATCCTTCGAGACGGGCTTTCAGCCCTCCTCAGGATGAGGTCACGTCGAAAGCCTCACCCTGAGGAGCGATCCGCAGGATCGCGTCTCGAAGGGCGAGGCAAGGCCCTTTGTACGGCCTGTCAGAGTGCCCCCGGCCTTATAACGCGTCAGCCGCCCTTGGGAAAACCGATGCCGGCCAGCGATTCCCGGATTTCATCGAGGATCACCGGGTCGTCGATGGTGGCCGGGGTCTTGAAGTCCTCGCCGTCGGCGATCTTGCGCATGGTGGCGCGCAGGATCTTGCCGGAGCGGGTCTTGGGCAGGCGCTTGACCACCGTGGCGTTCTTGAAGGCCGCCACCGGGCCGATGCGGTCGCGCACCATCTGCACCACCTCGTCGGTGACCGCGCCGTCGCCGGCCCCGGCCTTCAGCACCACGAAGCCGACCGGCAGCTGGCCCTTCAGGCTGTCGGCGACGCCGATGACGGCGCATTCGGCAACGTCCGGGTGGGCGGCCAGCACCTCCTCCATCGCGCCGGTCGAAAGCCGGTGGCCGGCGACGTTGATGATGTCGTCGGTGCGCGCCATGACATGGACGTAGCCGTCCTCGTCGATGATGCCGGCATCGCCGGTTTCGTAGTAGCCGGGGAAGTTGGCGAGGTAGGACTTGGTGTAGCGCTCCTTGGCGTTCCACAGCGTCGGGAAGGTTCCCGGCGGCATGGGCAGCTTGCCGGCCAGCGCGCCGATGGTGCCCGCCGGCACCTCGTGGCCTTCGGAGTCCAGCACCTTCAGGTCCCAGCCCGGCATGGGCCGCGTCGGCGAGCCCGGCTTCACCGGCAGCAGTTCGAGGCCCAGGCAGTTGGCGGCGATGGCCCAGCCGGTCTCGGTCTGCCACCAGTGATCGATCACCGGCACCTTCAGCTTCTCTTCCGCCCAGGCGAGGGTGTCCGGGTCGCAGCGCTCGCCGGCCAGGAAGAGGGCGCGGAAGTGGCTGAGGTCGTACTGCCCCATGTAGTCGCCTTCCGGATCCTGCTGGCGGATGGCGCGGAAGGCTGTCGGCGCGGTGAAGAGGCTGACCGCCTTGTGCTGGCTGATCACCCGCCAGAAGGCGCCGGGGTCGGGCGTGCCCACGGGCTTGCCCTCGTAGAAGATGGTGGTGGCGCCGTGCAGCAGCGGCCCATAGACGATGTAGGAATGGCCCACGACCCAGCCGACGTCGGAGGCGGACCAGTACACCTCGCCGGGATCGATGTTGTAGAGGTTCTTCATCGTCCACTTCAGCGCCACCGCGTGGCCGCCGTTGTCGCGCACGATGCCCTTGGGCTGGCCGGTGGTGCCGGAAGTGTAGAGGATGTAGAGCGGATCGGTGGCGGCCACCGGCACGCAGGGATGCGGCGCTGCCGCCGCCACGGCCTTCTCCCAGTCCTCGTCGCGCCCGGGGGTCAGCGCGGCCGTGGCCTGCGGGCGCTGCAGAATGAGGCAGGCGTCCGGCTTGTGGGCGGCCATGTCGATGGCGGCGTCCAGCAGCGGCTTGTACTCGATGACCCGGTTGACCTCGATCCCGCAGGAGGCGGAGAGGATGGCCTTGGGTGCGGCATCGTCGATGCGCGTCGCCAGCTCGTTGGCGGCAAAGCCCCCGAAGACCACGGAGTGGACGGCGCCCAGGCGCGCGCAGGCCAGCATGGCAACGGCGGCTTCGGGGACCATGGGCATGTAGACGATGACCCGGTCGCCCTTGGCGACGCCGCGGGCCGCCAGCGCCCCTGCGAGCCGCGCCACCTGGTCCTGCAGCTCGGCGTAAGTAATGCTGCGGATCGTGTCGGTGACCGGGCTGTCGTAGATGATCGCCGCCTGCTCCCCGCGGCCGCTCTCGACGTGGCGGTCGACCGCGTTGTGGCAGGTGTTCAACTCCCCGCCCGGGAACCAGCGATAGTAGGGCGGGTCGCTGTCGTCCAGCACCCGGTCCCAGGTCTTCGTCCAGTCGATGTCAGCCGCCGCGGCGGCCCAAAAGCCCTCGGGGTCGGCCGCCGCCGCCCGGTAAACCTCGTCGAAACGCCCCATGATGCTTCCGCTCCCTGAATGCCCCGATGCCAGCCTTGCCCAGCTTGTCTTAGGCCCCCTTCCTGGAAGCCCAAGCATAGGCGGCTGACGACGGAAACGAAAGCCGCCCGGCAGCCGGCACCGACCCATGCCGCTCTGCGACAAAACGCCCCGGGGCCCCGGTTTCGCTCGCATTCCTAATCCTGAGTGAATAACTCAGCTATGCCGTAAGAACCGAACCATTCGAGCCAAAAAAGGACCCCTTTCCGTGCGCTACCTTCCCTATGCCGTGGGCGGCTTCATGCTGCTGCCCTTCGCCATCTGGCTGGCCTTCTGGAGCCTCTTTCCCGGGCCCAAGCACGGCCTGGACGTGCCCCTGGTGAGCGCCATGCTGGCCACCTCGATGCCGCTGGTGCTGTGGTTCTTCGTCGCCAATCTGGGCTTCCTCGCCAACTCCATCGGCGGCGGCGACCAGTACGACCGGCCGGACTTCCGCCCGGTGCGCGGCCTCGTCGCCCTGCTGCCCTGGGCGGCGCTGGCGCTGGGCGTACTGAGCCAGCCCTTCCTCTTCCTGCAGGGGGAAGTCAACGCGCTGATGCCACTGCCGCTGCTCACCGGCGCGGCGATCTTCTTTGCCATCCGCAGGGGCGAGCAGGCGCGCACCGCCGACCGCGCCCTCTGCAAGCCGCAGAGCCAGCCGCAGGACGCGCCGGCCGAAGAGGCACCCGCCCGGCCCTCCGCCCTCGCCCGGCTCGGCGGCTTCTGCCTGAAGCTGGTCTATGCCGTGCCTCTGGTTGGCTGGCTGATCGAGGACGCGGTCAAGGGCCGCGAAAGCGCCAAACTGTTCCTGGCGCTCAATGTCTTCATCCTGGCGGCCGCGGCCGTGGCGGTCTTCGGCTACCCGGCCCTCATCGTGATGGCCCTCGCCCTGGTGCCGATCGTCTTCGCCGGCATCTTCTGGACCACTTGGGCTTAGGGGCTGGGCTTAGGGGCTGGGCTTAGGGGAAAGCATCTAAAGGTGAGGCTTGGACGACCGCCTGGACGGCGGCATGGACGGCGGCGGCGCCGCACCCAGCAAGCAGTCCAGGACCTCGTCCCAGCTCTCCACGCGGGTAACGGCCGGCAGGTGGCGCGCATTGGCCGCCACCTCCGCCTCCTGCGGGCGGAAGAGCAGGCGGTTGGGCACGCTTTCCAGATAGCCCAACACCTCTAGACGGTCGTCGATGAAGTGGGTGATGCCCAGGTCCTTGCAGATCGGCGCCTTCTCATGGCGCTTTCGGCAGAAGTGCAGGCGTGCGGGATCGAGCCCCGCCCGTGCGTAGACCAGATGATGGCTGAGCCACTCGCGGGTGCGCGCTTCCGTGCGGGCACCACACTTCGAGACCAGAAAGATGTTCTCGCCGAAGCGCGCGTCAGCCAGGCGCTGCAAAGCCTCGATTGCGCCCGGTAGGGCCGGGGTCTTCAGATAGTTGTCGCTGAAGAACGAGGTGTCGGCCGCGGCACACACGCCTTCGATAATGACGCCGCCGATATCGACGCCTAAACGTTCCATTTCTTCTCTCCATTCATAAACTCTGCCAGCAGGGGGCCGGGGCTTTTCGGCCCCGGCCCCGCCGGCAACCCGGCGGGGAGCCGGCGCGCCTGACCGTCCGGGACGTACCCGTCAGGTCTTGCGCGGCCGGATCCGCACCAGATCCTCCAGCACGCCGTCCATGCCGTTTCCGACGACGACGTTGCCGACCTTCTCGGACACCTTCTCAAGCGCCTCGAGTTCCTTCAGCCGCAAGAGGATGGGATTGTCCTCCATCAGCTTTGCGGTGTTCAGCAGGGACCGCGTGGCCGCGGTCTCCTCCCGCCGCTTGATGACGTTGGCCTGGGCGGTCTTCTCCGCCTCGATGACCCGGTTCATCAGCTCCCGGACGTCGCCCGGCAGGATGACGTCCTTCACACCGACGGAGGAGACCTCCAGCCCCGCCTCGCCCAACTTGGGCAGCAGCAGGTTTGCGATCGCCTGGTTGATGCCCAGCTTGTCGCCGAGCAGCTCCTCAAGCGTCCGCGTGCCCACCACCTGCCGCAGCGCGAACTGAAGCTCCTTGTAAAGGAAGTCCTTCAGGTCCGCGGTCAGGGCCACCGCCTTCAGCGGGTCGGCGACCCGGTAGACGGCGGTGATGTTGGCCCGCAGGCCGATCCGGTCCTTGGTCAGAACCTCCTGGCCGGTCACCTCCAGGGTCTGCAGCCGCAGATCGAAGGTCACAACCTGGATCTTCCGCAAGGCCTTCACGAAGGCGTAGCGGCCGGGGGTCAGCCGGGACTGCAGCACGCCGTCGACGTAGAGCAGGCCCACGTGGTCTGAGACCACCTCGGCGATCGCCACCAGGCTCTTGGAGACCAGGTCCTGCGCCGCCAGCCGCGCCAGGGGCGCAACCAGCCGCTCGGGCAGAGCGATCTCCGTGGCGGCGTCGATCACCTCCAGGCTCACCGGCCGCAGCAGCTTGCCGTAGAAGGCGACGCTGCGCGGCGCCACCAGCCCGGCCAGCTTGCCGTTGGCGTAGACCACCCCCAGCTCCCCGTCGCCCATGTCGGCGACCAGGAAATAGGTCTGAACCACTTGCGGGTGGGTCAGGTAGAGCGCCTGCAGTTCCGGCGCCTTGACCAGCGGCGCCCGCAGGTCGAGCTTCACGACCTCGATCTGGCCCTGGCCCCGCAGCATCCGGTAGACGCCCGGCTCCAGCACCTTCTGGAAGGCCCGGTCCCGATACAGGAGACCGAGCTCGTAATCGGCAATCTTCTCGGTCTTGATAACCATCGAACTACTCCTTGTTCTTCAAATGTCTTTCTTTCGCCCTCGCGGAGGACCGGAACCTTCTTGTGCTGGGCCCCGCTGCGGGGGGCCGGAAAAGTTCCAAATGAATGAAGATGTCGGATCACCGGAAGAGCGCCGGCCGCAGCTGCTGGTCGGTCCCTGCGTTCTCCCTCCCCCGCCCGAGCGGCGCCCCGGGGTGCCGTGCCACCGGCGCCCCTCCGCTCCGAAGAGCAGCGGGCGCGACCTGCGGCACGGCGTGCCGAAGCGCCTGACGGGCAGGGTTGGAGAGCGCGGCGGGACCGCGCGGAAGCAGACCGCCGCCTGGCCCCTGCCCGTCACCGCCGCGGCAGCCGAAGCTGCCAACGCAGGTGTCCGGACGGGACCTGGCCCTCTTCCGGCATCCTTCGTTTCGAGATCAGCTTTACAGGCTGAGTCGGATGGGAGGATTCGAACCCCCTACCGCTGGATTCTTGTCCAGTGCTCTAACCAATGAGCTACATCGCGTAAGGGTCACAGGAGTCGAACCTGTTCCTCCGGACCTGAAAGTCCGGCGCTCTCCGCTGAGCTAAACCCCTGGGTGGTACCGCTTCGGGTAACCCGAAACGCTGCTCGACACACGCGGGGCACATTACGGACGCCGGGCGCGCCGGCCGGGCTTTCGGAGCCCGGACCATAGAGCGGTCAAAAGTACCTAACGAATGTGGCCCCGGATCTCTCGCGAGGGATGCCTTCGTCGGTTGCTATGTGGTGCTTGGTGCTTTCATCATCCTGCTCCCCTTCTCTTGTTTGTCGGGGCAGGACACGCGCAAGGACGCGGGTCTAGACCCCGGTGGTGATGCCCTCAAAGGGGCTTTCGAGATGGTCTCTCATTGACATGAGACGGTCTCTTTCGCGCGTTGACCGGCGGCGGGATTGCCGTCGGGTTCGAGGGGTATAGGCCGGATGGGATTCGGAAATCAACCGCAAACCGGAAGTTGAGAGCGGAAAAGACCGAAGCGGAAAGCCGAATGTGAACAGTGATGAAGAAAGTTGCGCCGCGCGCGGGGAGCCGTTACCTCTTCTTGCACAACAAACGAGAAGCTGCGGTCAACGCGGCGTCTGGGACAGAGTTCAAGAGATGGACAGCCGCACCAATCCCTTCGAGGAGGGCCTCGCCAGAGGTCCGTCCAATTACGAGTCGCTTTCGCCGCTGAGCTTCCTGCCGCGCGCCGCGGCGGTCTATCCCGGCCGCACCGCCGTCATCCACGGCGACCAGCGCTATACCTGGGCGCAGGTTTACGAACGCTGCCGCCGGCTCGCCTCGGCGCTGACCAAACGCGGCATCGGCGCGGGCGACTGCGTTGCCGTGATGGCGCCCAACACGCCGCCGGCGCTGGAGGCGCACTTCGGCATCGCTGCCGCCGGCGCTGTGCTGAACGCCCTCAACGTGCGCCTGGACGCCGCCACCATCGCCTTCATCCTCAACCACGGCGAAGCCAAGGTGCTGATCACCGACCGCGAGTTCTCGCCCACCATCAAGACAGCCCTGGCCCAGGTGGAGCGCGACATCCTGGTGATCGACATCGACGACCCTTCAGGCGAGGGCGGCGAGCTCATCGGCGAGACCGACTACGAGAGCTTCCTCGCCTCGGGCGATGCGGACTTTCCCTGGCGGCTGCCCGACGACGAGTGGGACTCGCTCTCCCTGCTCTACACCTCCGGCACCACCGGCAACCCCAAGGGCGTGGTCTATCACCACCGCGGCGCCTATCTGAACGCGCTGGGCAACATCCAGGTCTGGAGCATGGGCGCGCACCCGGTCTATCTCTGGACCCTGCCGATGTTTCACTGCAACGGCTGGTGCTTTCCCTGGACGATCACCGCGCTGGGGGGGACCCACGTCTGCCTGCGCCAGGTGCGCGCCGATGCGATCTATGCGGCCATCGCCGAGCACGGCGTCACCCATCTCTGCGGCGCGCCCATCGTCATGCAGATGATGCTGAACGCGACGGAGGAGGAAAAGCGCCCCTTCGACCAGCAGGTGAAATTCATGACCGCCGCGGCACCGCCGCCCGCGACTGTGCTGGCCGCCATGACCGACGAGGGCATCGAGGTCACCCATGTCTACGGCCTGACGGAGGTCTACGGCCCCGCGGTGGTCTGTGTCTGGCATGCGGACTGGGACGGCCTCGACATCGAACGGCAGGCCGCGCTGAAAGCGCGCCAGGGCGTCAACTATCCGGTACTGGACGGCCTGATGGTGGCCGACGCCGAAACGCTGGCACCGGTGCCGCGCGACGGAGAGACCCTGGGCGAAGTCTTCATGCGCGGCAACATCGTCATGAAAGGCTATCTGAAAAACCCCGGCGCCACCGAGGCGGCTTTCGACGGCGGCTGGTTCCACACCGGCGACCTGGCGGTCTGGCACCCGGACGGCTACATCGAGCTGAAGGACCGTTCCAAGGACATCATCATCTCCGGCGGCGAGAACATCTCCTCCATCGAGATCGAGAACACGCTCTACCGCCACCCCGCCGTCGCCGGGGCCGCAGTGGTGGCGCGGCCCGACGACAAATGGGGCGAGACCCCTTGCGCCTTCGTCGAGCTGAAGCCGGGCGCGGCGGCAGACGAGGCCGAGATCATCGCCTTCTGCCGCGACAACCTGGCCCGGTTCAAGGCACCGAAGACAGTGGTCTTCGGCCCCCTGCCCAAAACCTCCACCGGCAAGATCCAGAAGTTCGTGCTGCGCGAACAGGCCAAAGCGCTGTAGGTCCCCCCAATGAGAAAACCGCGCCCCCCGGTCCTCACACAGGAGGGCGGGGGACGCGGTTCGTCCCGATTTGCCTGCTTGTCTTCCGTCGCGCCAGCGATTGCTGCTTCTTGCTCCCGGGGGGTTGCCCCCTCTGGCACATGCCTGCCTGGCTGCCGTTTGTCAGCGCCTTGGACTGAGGCTTTGTGTGGGAGTCTCGCTAAGCGTGGCTGTTATGACCTGCGATTTCGTCCTTGATCCGGAGCTTCTCGCGTTTAAGTTCGATTATGCGCAGATCGTCGGGGTGCGGCCTCTGGTTCTCTTCCTCAATTGCATGATCGATGGCCGCATGTTTGCTGAGCAACGAGGAAATACGCTCATCCGCTGTCATTCGGACCTCCAATGAGCCTTAGATACCCCACCAGAGTAGTCGCATTTTTGTAATTAAGCAAATCTCGGCAACCCAAAGGGTTAGATAGGTTATGCACAACACCTCAAGGTTGATAGTCGGGATCTCCGGTGCAAGCGGCGTGCGCTACGGCATCCGCATGCTGGAAACCCTGCGCGACCTGCCGGTGGAGAGCCATCTGGTGCTGTCCAAGGCCGCCGAGCTGACCATCGCCTACGAGACCGATCTGAAGGTGGCCGAGGTCACCGCCCTGGCCGATGTGGCCTATCCTGTGGGCGACCTGGGCGCGGCCGTTTCCAGCGGCTCCTTCCAGACCCTGGGCATGGTGGTGGCGCCCTGTTCGGTGCGCTCGATGTCGGAGATCGCCTCCGGCGTCACCTCGAACCTGCTGACCCGGGCCGCCGATGTGGTTCTGAAGGAACGCCGCCGGCTGGTGCTGATGCTGCGGGAAACGCCGCTGCACAGCGGCCATCTGCGCTCCATGCTGGCGCTGTCGGAGATGGGGGCGGTGATCGCCCCGCCGGTGCCCGGCTTCTATGCGAATCCGCAGACCATCGACGAGATGGTGGACCATACGGTCGGCCGGGTGCTGGACCTTTTCGGCCTCGACAGCGGCAAGGTACGGCGTTGGGGCGAGGACTCCGGCAAGGTGCGCCCGCTGCGCGGCTAAGGCGCAGGCCACAACCGATGTATGTTCTGAGTCTTATCTGGGGGTTCTATCAACGACTCTTCTGGTGGCTGGGACGCAAGCGGCAGGAGCGGCCCTTTGCCAACGGGCTCGCCGTTGCCTGCGCCTTCATCGGGTCCATCTTCGTCTTTCCGTGGATTCTGCATCCCGTCGTCCCCGCCGGCATCACCTTCGTCGGTGCCATGGTGTTCTGGGGACCGCTCCTTCTCATGTACTTCAGCCAGGACTGACTGCGTCACGCACCCAGCGACCAGATCGCTTCCAGGGGCGTGACCTCCGGACAGGCGCCGCGCAGCACGACGGCGAGGTCCGCCAGGTCGGCGTCATCAGGCTCCGCCGTATAGATCTCCAGATAGAGACGCATGTTGGCGGCGGCGAGGCGCGGGTCTGGGTCGGCCTCATCGATGGGCAGTTCCTCGTAGAGAAGGAGCTGTTCCAGCATCTCGCTCTGCAGTTCCAGTCCCTTCACCTGCTCGCGCAGTCCCTCCCCCATGGACCCGGGCAGCTGCTTTTGGTCCTTCAGCCAGCGGCGCACGCCGCGCAGGGGCCGCACCACCGCCGCCTGCCAGTCCGAGGAGCAGGCGCGCAGCAAGGCCAGCTCGGCGGCACTCAGGCTGTGCCCGCAGCGCCCGGCCCAGGCGGCAAAGAGCAGCAGGTTCACATCCAGGCCGTGGCGGTCCTGAAGGGTGATGCAGGATTCGGCGACGCCGCTGCGCTCATAGGCGTTGAGCGAAAACTCCCAGAAGGGGTTTTCCGGCGCCGTCGCCATTACGACCCCACGCTCTCCGCGACCCTGCCGGTCCTGGCGCCTTCGCTGTCCTCCGGCAACTCGCCGAGATAGATGCCGAGGCCCTGTGCGGTGCGCACCAGCGGCCCTGCGATGTCGACGGCCTTGTAGCCGGCAATGGCATCGGTGATGGGAATGTCGACGACCTGACGTCCGCTCCAGGCGACCATGCGGTCGAAACGCCCGGCGGCAATCAGGTCGACTGCATAGACCCCGAAGACCGAGGCCATGAGGCGGTCGTGGTCGGTCGGCGGGCCGCCGCGCTGCAGATGCCCCAGCACGGTGACGCGGGTTTCCGAGCCCGTTTCCTCGGCGATGCGTGCGGCAAGGTATTGGCCGACACCGCCGTAGGTGGAGGAGCCGTCGCCCTGAACCTGGCGGACGGCATCACCCGTCTCGGTCTTCACCGCCTCGGCCACCACGACCAGCGCGAAGTTGCGGCCCCGCGCCTTCAGGCTTTCGATCTTGCGCGCGATGCCCTCCAGGCTGTAGCCGATCTCGGGGATCAGGATGACGTCGGCGCCGCCGGCGATGCCGGCGCCGATGGCGATGTGACCGGCATCGCGGCCCATGACCTCCAGCACCATGACCCGCGAGTGGCTGGCCGCCGTGGGCTGCAACTGGTCGAGGGCATCGGTCGCAATCTTCACGGCGGTGGCATAGCCGATGGAGACCTCCGTATGGCCGAGGTCGTTGTCGATGGTCTTCGGCAGGGTAATCAGATCGATGCCGCCCTGCTGGGCGAGGCGCCGCAGGATGTCCTGACTGCCGTCGCCGCCGATGCCGATGAGGGCATCGAGATCGAGCTGGCGGTAGCCCTCGATCACCTCTTCGGAGCGGTCGATACGCCTGCCATCGGCCATCGGAAAGTCGAAAGGATCGCCTTTGTTGGTGGTGCCGAGAATGGTCCCGCCGCGGCGCAGCAGGTTGCCGTCGAAGATGCCAAGATCCAGAACCTCCGCATCCACCGGCCGGGCCAGCAGCCCGGCGGTCCCGTTGTGGATGCCCACCACCTGCCAGCCGTAGCCTTCCACCGCGCGGTGGACCACCGCGCGCAGCACCGCGTTCAGGCCGGCGCAATCGCCGCCACTGGTCAGGACTCCGATCCGCTTCTGCCTGCTCATTGCCGCGTCCGATCCTCTCTTGCCCTTCGGCCATGCCGGGCGTTGCCGTGCCGGGGTTGTCGTGCCGGGGTTGTCGTCCAGGAAAGACTATAGCAGCTTGTGCCGCCCAGACTGCCGGAATCCAGCCAGTGCCGGCCGTTTGCCGGGACTCCCACAAAGCGGCCCGAAAGGCTATACTCGGGGCTCCCTCGCTTGCCTCAGACCGCCATGGATCAACCCGATTTCGAACAAATGCGCCGTAAGCTGGCGGAGCTCAAGTCCGAGCACCGCGATCTCGACGACATCATCACCCAGCTCTCAGAGAACCCGCCGTTCGACCAGCTGCAGATGCAGCGGCTGAAAAAGCGCAAGCTGTCGCTGAAGGATCAGATCCTGAAGCTGGAAGACGCCCTGCTACCCGACATCATTGCCTGATCGGAAAGAGGGACCGCGGAGAAAGGTCCCGGGGATCGGGACGCAGCGGCGCTAAGCCTGGCTGCGGCCGCGCTTGTTGGCATACATCGCCCGGTCCGCCGCATCCAGAGCCTCGTCCACCGGCTGTTCGGCGCTCAGCGGATGGGCGCCGACGGCCACGGACAGCGGCAGGGCCGTGCCGTTCCACTCGACCTCTGCGGCAGCGATCACCTGCGCCAGGCTTTCCGCCTTGGCCTGGGCTGCCGCCACGTCGGACTGGGCCAGGATGACGCCGAACTCGTCGCCGCCCAGACGCCCAACGACGTCGGACGCGCGGACGTTGCGCAACAGGATCTCGGCGATCCGCCTCAGGGCGGCGTCGCCCGCCCCGTGACCATGGCGGTCGTTGATCTGCTTCATGCCGTTGACATCGAAATAGAGCACGCTGCCGGCCGCCCCGTAGCGTTCGGCGAAGGCGGACATGCGGGTCAGTTCGCGGATGAAGGCGCGGCGGTTGAGAACCGGCGCCAGGGTATCCTGGTCGGCCAGTTCCTCCAGGTAGCCGACGCGCTGGCGCGCTTCCTCCAGTTCCTGGCGGAGTTCGTAGACCTCGGCCATGAGCTGCTGAAGGGCCTGGCGCACCTTGGGCGTCAGCTCGGCCGCCGGAATGCCCATAACGCTCGCCACGTCCTCCGGCGCCGATACCGGCGCGCGGGCACCCGATTCGGCCTTGCGGTAGGCGGCCTTCGCCTGCACGGCCGAAGTGCCGGAAACCGGGGCGGGAGCGCCTGTGTTACGGACCTTCATGCCACCTTCCAATACCATCCGCCGTCCGCAAGCCTGCTGCCGGACCCGGGCTTCCCGGACCGGCTGAGGCCCCTTGCGGCGCTGCTGGCGACCCAATCTAGCACGAAGCTTAACCCTTGATAGTAAACGCTTCGTTCATAAACTCTCCGCCGCGGAAGCCCGGAAACGGGCGCTTTCCGGACCGGTGCCGATTGCTTGCCTCCCGGGCGGAGAGCCCAGATAATGCCGCCTTCCTCAGGCGCGCCGCCGGACCCTCTCGGTTTCTGGGCGGTTTCTGAGCGATTTCTGGGCGGGCCCTTGGCGGCCGATTTACGGAAACGGGGGACAGGCGAGAGAATGAACGGGGGCTCGGGAGCCGGGGGCCCGGCGGAGGTCGGGATCATTATGGGCAGTCAGTCGGACTGGCCGACCATGAAACATGCGGCGGCGGTGCTGGACGACCTCGGCATCGCCCACGAGTGCCGGATCGTCTCCGCCCACCGCACGCCAAAGCGCCTCTACGACTATGCCGCCAGCGCGCGGGACCGGGGTCTCAAGGTGATCATCGCCGGCGCCGGCGGAGCCGCCCACCTGCCCGGGATGACGGCAGCCATGACCCCCCTGCCCGTTTTCGGCGTGCCGATCGAAAGCCGGGCCCTCAGCGGCAAGGACTCCCTGCTCTCGATCGTGCAGATGCCGGGCGGCGTTCCGGTGGGGACGCTGGCCATCGGACGGGCCGGGGCAACCAACGCGGCGCTCCTCGCCGCCGCCGTGCTGGCGCTCTCCAACGCCGGTCTTGCCCAGGCACTGGACGACTGGCGGGCCCGGCAGACCGCCTCTGTTGCAGAGGAGCCGGTGGACGAAACGTGAGCGTGAACGACCCCGACCTGGCGAAACCCGCCGCGCCCGAACAGGCCGCAACGACCCCGCAGCCCGACCTCTCGCAGCCGCTGCCCCCCGGCAGCCGCATCGGCATACTCGGCAGCGGACAGCTCGGCCGCATGGCCGCCCTGGCTGCGGCGCGCCTGGGTTACCGCTGCCACGCTTTCGGGCCGGAGGCCAACGCACCGGCAAACCAGGTCTGCGATGCCGCCACGGTGGCGGCCTACGACGACGTCGAGGCGCTGAAGCGCTTTGCCGGCGCCGTCGATGTCGTGACCTTCGAGTTCGAAAACATCCCGCTTTCCACCGTCGAGGTGCTGGGGGCTCTGGTGCCCTTGCGCCCCGGCGCCAAGGTACTCTCCATCTGTCAGCACCGGCTGCGCGAAAAGGACTTCTGCCGCAGCGTATCGGTGCCCACCGCCGACTACCGTCCGGCGCACGACGCGGACGGGCTTGTGGAAGCCGTCGCCGCCATCGGCCGGCCCTGCATCCTGAAATCGGCGGAGTTGGGCTACGACGGCAAGGGCCAGGTGCGCATAGACGCCGACAGCGACCTGGCAGCCGCCTGGGCAGCCATGCGCGGCCACGCCGCGGAGGCCGTCGGGATCGTCGAGGCGGTGGTGGAGTTCCGCATGGAGATCTCCGTCATCGTGGCGCGCAGCGGCGATGGTGCCATGCGCACCTACGTCCCGGTCGAGAACCGCCACCGCAACCACATCCTCGACGAGACCATCGTGCCGGCCAACCTGAGCCAGGACCTGTCGGACAAGGCCGAGGCCATCGCCCGCCACCTGGCCCAGGAAATGGGTCTGGTCGGGCTGCTGGCGGTGGAGATGTTCGTCACCCACGACGGCAAGGTGCTGGTCAACGAGATGGCGCCGCGGCCGCACAACTCCGGCCACTGGAGCCTGGATGCCTGCGTCACCTCGCAGTTCGAACAGTTCATCCGGGCCGTTGCCGGGCTGCCCTTGGGCGCCACCGAACGGCTCTGCGACGCGGTGATGAAGAACCTGCTGGGCGACGACGTCGACGACTGGCAGAAGATCCTGAGCGACCCCGGCAGCAAGCTGCACCTCTACGGCAAGGCCTCTGCCCGGCCCGGCCGCAAGATGGGCCACGTCACCCGCCTCATACGCCGCTAGCCCAGGTCAGCCGGGCGCGGGCCAGTGGGGCGCGGGTCAATCCGGTGCATCGAAGGCAAGCGCATCCGGTCTGTAATTGAAAGCCTCCAGCCGCGCTTCGGCGCTGCCGTTCAGCGGCCCGAGCCGCAGGACCGTCAGGCTCGCCGGGCTGACCGGAACGACGCGCCCCGGGCTCAGTCCCAGGAGACCTTCCAGCAGGGCGCGGATGACGCCGCCATGGGCGACCATCAGCGCGCGCTCCAATGCGCCGCTGCGCAGCCCGGCGACCACACCATTGGTGCGCTGCTTGAAGGTCTGCCAGCTTTCGCCGCCGGGCGGCGTGTAGATGCCGCTGCGCCAGCCCTGGAAGGCCTGAGCGTTCTCGGTCATCAGGTCGTCGATGTTCTGCCCGGTCCAGCGGCCGACATTGATTTCCCGCAGCGCCGGGACCGGCTCATGCTCGGCGTAGCCCAACAGCTCGGCCGTCTCCCGGGTGCGGGCAAGGTCGGAGACCAGCACTCTTTCCGGCTGGAAGCGCTGGACCGTGGCGGAAAGCGCGCGCGCCTGATCGCGCCCGCGCTCTGACAGACCGACATCGGCCTGGCCCTGCAGCAGGCGCTGTGCGTTCCATTCCGATTCACCGTGGCGTACGAGAAAAAGGCGCATCACAGTGCCCACCCCCGAACGGAGCGATCTTCGGGGCGGCCGTCCGGGTGCTCCTCTGCTAGGCGCTCCCCGCTTTGCGCGAAGACCGCCGCCGGCTCCTCGGGAACACGGAAGTGCACGGTATCGCCGGGCAACAGCCGCGGCGGACTGTCGACAACCGCGGTCAGGCGCGTCTCGCCGAGGGTCCCGGTCACCATGTAGCGCCCGGCGATGGGGCTGGCCTCAGCAAACTCAAGCGCCAGGGTCTCGCCGTTGGCCGCCTCCGCGAGCGTCAGGTCCTCGGCGCGGTACATGAAGCTCACCGGCCGGTCCACCGTCCTGCGCGTGGGCAGCCTGCAGCCCGCGAAACGCGCGCCGCCGTCGTCGGGCTCCACGGCGATCAGGTTGTTGGGCGGCGTGCCCAGGAAGGTGGCGACGAAGGCGGTGGCAGGCTCCGCCACCAGGGTTTCCGGACTGCCGAACTGCTCGACAAGACCATGGTTCATCACGGCCACGTGGCTGGCCATGGTCATCGCCTCGACCTGATCGTGGGTCACGTAGACCGAGGTGGCGCCGGTGGCCCTGTGGATCTTCAGAAGCTCGGAGCGCATTTCCACCCGCAGCTTGGCGTCCAGGTTCGACAGCGGCTCGTCGAACAGCAGGATGCCCGGCTGCGGCGCGATCATGCGGGCAATGGCGACACGCTGCTGCTGGCCGCCGGAGATCTCGTTCGGAAAGCGCTCGGCCAGATCGCCGATGGCCAGCAGGCCCAAAACCTGCTGCACACGGTCGCGGCGCTGCTCGGTGCCCCAGTTGGCGACCTTCAAAGGCCAGTCGACGTTGCCGGCGACCGTCATATGCGGCCAGAGCGCATAGGACTGAAACACCAGCCCGGCGTTGCGCTTGGCGGCCTCTACGGTCCAGTGGCGCTCGCCGTCGGAGACCAGCGCCCCATCGAAGGCGATGGTGCCGCCGCTGGGCGTTTCCAGGCCGGCCAGCATGCGCAGCATGGTGGACTTGCCGCAGCCCGAGGGCCCGACAAGCACGAGAAAGGCCCCCTGTGGGACATCCAGACTGACGCCACGCACGGCCTCGACGTCGCCGAAGTGTTTCACGAGATTGGAGATTCGGATCATGGTCTTCAGATCGCTTCTTCAGTTCTTCAGCCAGGGTTGCGACTTTGCCTGCAACTTGTTGGCCAGCAGGGAGACTGCAACCGAGATCCCCAGGATGACCACCGCGACAGCGTTGGCGAACTGGGCAAAGCCCTCGGAGGCGTAGCGGTAGGCCACCACGCTGAGGACCGGCATGGTCGGTGTAAACAACAGCACGACCAGCGAAAGGTCGCGCACGATCTTCACGAAGACCAAGAGCGCGCCGGCGCTCAGCCCGCGGATCGACAGCGGAATGGTGATGGCGGAAAGACGCCTCAGGAAGCCCGCGCCGGTAAGGCGTGCACTCTCTTCAAGGTCGCCGCTGACCTGCTGGATCACCGCCCGGCCGGTCTGCACCGCAAAGGGCAGCAGAAAGGCCGTCGCCGCCAGGACCAGCAGGGCAAAAGTACCATAGAGCGCGGGAAACGGACCGATCGGCGCGCCGTAGAGGGCGATATAGGCGGCGCCGAAGGCGATGCCGGGAATGAACAGCGGCAGGAAGCAGAGCTGGCTGACGGTGGTGGGAACCACGCCGCGCTTGGCGCGCACCAGACTGTAGGACACCAGCAGGCCCAGAACCGTCCCCACGGCGGCCACGGTGAAGCCGAGACCGAGGGTAATGGTCAGGGCCGAGAGGATGTCGGGATTGTAGGCGATGCCCGCCAGGCCCTGCGCGATGGAGGGCGTCGACTGGCCGATCCAGTAGTGCAGCGTCCAGTTCGAAAACAGCGCCGAGGAGGAGGGTGCGAAGCTGGAAGCGATGAGCACGAAGATCGGCACGATGGTGGCAAAGACGGAGATGCCGATCGCCGCGGCGCAGAGCGGCCAGCGCAGTCCGCCGAGATCGAAGCGCTTGGCGCGTCCGCCCTTGCCGGTGATGGTCGCATAGGAGCGCCGGCCGGTGATCAGCCGGTTGCCGAGCCAGAGAAAGAAGGCCGAGATCAGCACCAGAAGGATGGCGATCACATAGCCGCGCGCGGTCTGGCCGACCTCCATCATGCCGAAGATGCGGGTCGAGAGCGTCTGCATGCGCACCGGCAGGCCGAGCAGCGCCGGGACCGCAAAATTGGAAACCCCGCCGGCAAAGGCGAGCGAACCGCCGGCGATCACCGCCGGCAGGGTGACGGGCAGGATGATGCCGAAGAAGACCTTGCGCCGCTTGGCGCCGGCCATCTGCGCCGCCTCGACAAGGTCCGAGTTGACCGTCGCCAGCGCCGCCGCGATCACGGTGAAGGTCAGCGAATAGTAGTGCGTGATCAGCACAATGAGCGAAGGGACCATGCCCCAGGCAAGCCAGTCGGGAATGTCGAGGCCGAGGCCCTGGAGAAAGCCGATCTGCCCGCCCAGGCGCTCGTTGCGAAACAGCACGCTCCAGGCCATGGCGGCGGCGAAGCTGGGGATCATGAACGGCAGGGTCGAGAGGACGGCGATGCTGCGCCGGAAGGGCACGTCGGTCATCACCACCAGCCAGGCCAGGAAGCCGCCGATGAGCACGCAGCCGCCGGCCACCGCGGCGCCGATGATCATGGTGTTGGTCAGCGGCTTGTAGAACAGGTTCGGCGAGAGGCGGCTGGAGAGAACGTCACGCCAGGCCCCAAGGGTCTCCGGCGCCAGGGTGACGAGCGTGATCTTCAGCAGCGGAGCGGCGATCAGAATCGCCACCACCGCCAGCACAAAAAGCGAAAGGGTGCGGCCCGGGGCGGCGAAAAACCGCCGCCCCGAGGCACCGAGGGCAAGCTCTGCCACGGAGGTCTTGCCGGCTACTGCAGCGTCAGAACCAGATCGGCGACCTCTGCGCGGATCGTCGCGGTCTTTTCCGGGTTCACGCGCCACGCGGCAAACTCCGACAGCGGAACGGCATCGGGATGCGGCACGATATCGGTCCGCGTGGCGTAGTCGCCCGGCACGTAGAACGGCTTGAAGCCGGCACCGCCCGTTTCCGATTCATCGCCCATGAGGAAGTCGATGACAAGGCGGGCGGCAGCCGGGTTCTTGGCGCCCTCGGCGATGCCCAGAACCGCCGGAAAGACGATGCCCGGCGACGGCTCGACGGAATTGGCGAGCTGCAGGGCCCAGCCCTCCTCCGCGTTGTCGCGGCGGTCCGAATAGCTGGTGAATCCTATCGGCGGATTGCTCTGCCCCAGCTTGCCCACCGCGGCATTCACATCGTCGGTGGAGCCCACCAGGATGACGTCGTTGGCGAAGAGATCGGCGATGAACTGCTCGCCGGCGTTGTTGACGCCGGAGGCCAGCGCGATCGTCTTGCCGAACTGTGCCTCATAGGCGGCAGCCATGGCGTCGGACTGCAGGACGATCTCGGTCATCAGGTCCAGATAGTCGCCGCGCTGCAGCGGGTCGACCATCACCACGCGGCCCTTCCAGGGTGCGGTGGTCAGCTCCCAAAGGTTGCTTACCGGCGGGCCGTCCGGATGGCTCTGCTCATTGTACATCAGCACCTTGGTGGAGAGGCGCTGGGCCAGGAGCGGATTCTTGAACTCGGCCGGCACGCGGTCGGCCACCCGCGGCGGCACGTAAGGACCGATGATTCCGGCGCCCAGCAGCTTGTCAAAAACCACCGGCGCATCGGAAATGTAGACGACATCGGCATTGGCAACGCCGGCCTGATGCTCCGCCTGCAGGCGCGTGATCTGCTCGGTGGAAGAAATGTCGTAACCGACAAGGTCGATCTCCGGATAGGCCTCCTCAAAAGCCGCTTCGACCTTCTTGATCCGGCTGGTGAAGGAATAGACCACCACCTGGCCCTCGGCCTTGGCGGCGTCGAGGAGTTCCTCCGGCGACTTTTTGTCCATATCGGCGGCCAGCGCCGACAGAGTCAGCGCGGGCAAGGCCAGCGCGCCCAAGGCAACAACTGCTACTGACTGCAAAAGACTCTTCATGGTCTCGTCTCCCCGTTTGGCGAGGCCGGGCCCGATGACCCGCCCTCAAGGCTCAAAGCGTTTGATCAGGTCTCCCAAGGTTTCCAGGACGCGCAGCGAGCGCTCCTCGTTGCGCCGCGCAAGCTGCAACACCAGGGCGTTGCAGATGGTCATCGGCACGATCAGAGTCTGGAAACCTTCGCGGCGCCCGCTGCGCGGGGCCGACACAAGGTGGTCTGCCGGCGGGTTCAGGGTCGGGCCGATGGTGCCGGAGACGGCGATCGTGGCCGCGCCGAGGGCCTTGGCCCGTTCTATGACCGCGGCGTAGTGGCGCGGCTGGCGCCGGAACGCGAAAGCGATCACCGCGTCTTCGGCCGTCATCTCCACGAGCTGTTCGGCAAGGTCGCGGCCGTCACCGCGCAGGCGCACGACGCTGATGCCGAAGCGGCGGAAGCGCCGCTCCATCATCACCGCCAGGGTTTCGGCATTGCCGCGCGCGAAGAGAAAGACCTTGCGGGCCCTGTGCAGCACATCGGCGATCTCCGCGATGCGCTCGACCGAGAGATACTTCGGCAGATCCTCGAGCGCCTCGACCTCCTGCGCCACCAGGCCGGCGATCAGGTCAGAGCCGCGCGTTTCCTCCAGCGTCGTGCGGACGCGCAGCGCCGGATCGCTGCGGACGATGAACTCGTCACGCAGCGCATCGCGAAAACCGGCGTAGCTCTGGAACCCCAGCTTACGGGCGAGGCGCGAGGCGGTGGCCTCGTGCACGCCGATGGACTGGGCGAGTTCGGAGGCCGTGCCCAGGGCCGCCGCGCGCGGCTTGGCCACGATCTCCTGCACCATCTTGCGCTCAGCCGGCGTCAGCCGCTCAGCCGCATCCTTGATCCGCAGCACGATGGACATGCCCGGCTTTCCTCCCGACCCCGTTTCACCGGAGGTTGACTGTAAGCCAAATCATTTACCCGACATTTAGCTTATGCAGGTAATATTGCAGAATTAAGTCAGTTTTGCAAAGTTTCTTGCAAATCGTGCGCGGACTGCGCCCTGACCGGCATGCCACAGCCCTCCGCAAGCACGCCACGGCAGCGCCAAGCGGACAAGCTTCGCAGGAAGAGTACGTTTGATTTCAGAAAGTTAGATCGTCATCCCTTGCCGGGACGGCCGCCCGCCCCCCGTAGAACGGGGGCGGCAGCGCACGCCGGGACGAAACCGCGTCAGGCCCGCGCGCCCCGCCGCGGACCGCGGCGCCGACGGGAAAACGGCATGCGCGGGCTGCCGAGCCCCGGCCCGGCCGTCAGGCTGGCCATCACGCGGTCCGGGAAGCTCATCGCCGCCCCGACGCCCTTGCCCAGGCGGCCCGCCACCTTGAGCACCTCGGAGATACGCCGATCGAGGAAACCCCAGGTCCCGGCATAGTCTTCCGACTTGTCATTGAGCCAATAGAGCAGCGTGGAGGAGTAGACCCCCGCCAGCAGGGCACGCTTGGTATAGAAGTTGTAATCGGTCGCCGTATCGCCGGCGGCATACCAGATGGCATCGACGGTCCGGTAAAGGCAGCGCAGGCCGAGGGCAGCATTCTGGGGCAGGGCGAGAAAGGCCAGGGCGCGCCGCGCCGCCTCGCGATGGGCAGCGATCGCCTCCAGCCGCAGGCGCACCCCCGCCGCAACCTTCTCGCGCACCTTCATCGACGCCAGATCGAGCCGCTCCAGCTCGGCCAGCATGCGTCGGTCCGCTTCGTCGCTGAAGGTCCGCACCAGTTCCGCCGGGCCACCCGGAAACAGGCGCCGGGCCTCCGCCGCCCCGATCCCGCAGTCCCGCGCCGCCGAATCCAGGGCAACCCAGGTCCAGCCGTCGAAGGGCACGTGCCGCAGGGCAGCGTCCAGCAGAGCGTGCCTTTGCTTCTCGTCAGTCATGGGCTTCCGTCATGGGCTTCAGTCATGGGCTTCAGTCATGGGGCTTCCAGGACCTCGCTGTTGCTCGGGGTTTCCTGCTGGGTTTCCTTCTGGGTTTCCTGCGCGGCCTCCGGCCGAACCTCCACAGCGTGGCGAAGCGCTTCTTCCGCAAAGGACAGCAGCGACAAGTCTGTCATGCGCTGCGGATAGAGAACACCGTCCAAATGGTCGCATTCGTGCAGCACCACCCGGGCGTGGAAACCGGCGGCCTCCCGTTCCAGGCGCTCGCCCTCCAGAGTCAGGCCGCGATAGCGTATCCGCCGGGGACGCGGCACCTGACCCACCAGGCCGGGCACCGAGAGGCAGGCCTCCGGACCCAGCGAGAGCGCCGGATCGAGGACCTTGATTTCCGGATTGATCAGGATCGTTAGCGGTACCGCCCGCCCGGCCCCGCCGCCGTTGCGGGCGGCCTCGGAGACCGAATCACCGGCACCTTCTTCATCGAAGCCAGCCGCATCCTCCGCCTCCGCACGGCCGGTGGCGACGAAGAACACCACCACCCGGAGGGATACGTGCACCTGCGGCGCGGCAAGGCCGGTGCCGCCGGCGTCCTCCATGGTTTCCAGCATGTCGCGCACCAGGCGGTGGATCTCCGGCGCCCTAGGGTCGGCGACCGGCTCCGCCGTGCGGCGCAGGATCGGGTGGCCCATACGGGCGATCTTGAGGATGGCCATAGCGACAATATGGCGGCGCGGCGGGGTGGGGTAAAGGCGGGCGGAGCGCTTCAAGGCCCCAAACCGCGGAGGCCGTCAGCCGGGGCAGAAACACCGCAAAAGGCCCCGAAAATCCGCCGAAAACAGCGCGGATTCCTGCGAAAAAGCCCTTCCTTTTCCGACCGCCCTATGATACCTAACCGCCAATCCTCGCTGCAGTGGTGCCGCGAGAACGGTTTTTTTGCCTCATCATCAAGGAATTTCGGCCCAAAGGTTCGCCGGGGTGCGGGCATTTCGCGGCCTCAGAAAGGAGCACTGAGCGTCTGTGCAAGTTCAGGTTCGAGACAACAACGTCGATCAAGCCCTGCGCGCGCTGAAGAAGAAGCTGCAGCGCGAGGGTGTCTTCCGGGAGATGAAACTCCGCCGCAACTTCGAAAAGCCGTCGGCCCGCAAGAAGCGTGAACGTGCCGAGGCTGTGCGCCGCTACCGCAAGCTGCTGCGCAAGCGCATGGAGCGCGAGGGCTTCTAGGGGCCGCCGTCCTTCGGAGGTCCTTGCCACATCATCGGCAAGACACAGTAAAGGCCATGTTGGGCCCGGCCTGCAGCCGTTCGCGCTGAGGGGGCAGATCACCTGACATATAGTCCCTGACGGGCCTCCACCGACCGAGGCCATCACGAAGAGCGGGCGTTCTGCCCGCTTTTTCGTTTTCAGTTGTGGAATTCCCCCAGCCCCTGCCGCTTGAGCAGCGCACGCCCGAACCGGCCGCCCGGCGATCTTTTCGCCCGCATTCAGGCGGCGCTGGCTCCGGACAGTCCGCTTCGGGAGGCACCGGTGGAGATCAGCTTGGCCATGTGGACGGACAGCAGAGGCTGTACGTCCGGCGCGGCAAAGGCAATGCGTCCCACCTCCTCATAGCCCAAAGCGCAGTAGAGCGGCACGCCGGTCAGCGTGGCCCAGAGCTCCAGGATGCGGCAACCGGCCATGACCGCCTGTTCCTCGGAAAGCTGCACCAAACGGGTCGCCAGGCCGCGGCGGGTGTGCTGCGGGTGGACGAAGATCGACCGGATCTTGGCGGAGTTGGGCGACAGGCCCATGCCCTGGCCGCTGCCCGGATCGCTGCCAGGATCCTTGCCCGGGCCATTGCCGGCGTCCTCCACCCCTTTGTCGAACTGCGGCGTCCGCAGGGACCAGCCGCCGCTGGCGACGATGCGCCCCTCCTCTTCGGCGACGAAGTAGGTTTCATCGTCGATCAGGGACGGATCGTAGGTGCCGAGATGGGAAATGAAGGCCTCGATCTGGTCGGCCGTGTAGTCCCGGGTATTGAGGGCTTGGACTGAGAGGAAATGCATGGCCTCGATGGCCGGCATGTCTTCCCGCCGCGCCAGGCGGATGCGCGCTGTCGAGCGTGTCATCTGGGCTCCCTTGCAGGCAGCGCGGCGCCTGGTTGGACTGCCCAGGTCAGCGGAGCAGGTCGGTGTGTACAGTTCGGCGGATGCAGGTCAGCCGATGACCGGGGCGATGCGCGTGCGATGCAAGAAAGGGGGTCTCGCAGGGCCTGAGCCACGTTCCTACGACGGAGTCGCCGCATGAACCGCCGCGGGAGCGTGAGACCCAACGGGGGCCCCGTTCTCAGCACCGCACGCAGGTAAGACTCTGGCAGGGCTATGTTTCAAAGCGTTTTCGGGGGAACGCGGAAATTGTATTGATTGTTTCTGTGCCTCTGAACCCGGCCCCTTGGAGCGGAAACAACGGCTTACGGGATCGCCCCGGCGTCGCCGCCAGGCCGATCCCGCCAGATCGAGGCCAAAACCGGGCCTAAAACCGGACCCAGAACCGAAACGACTTCAGGCCACCAGCACCTGCTGCATCCGCTGCAGGGCGGAAGCGCGCTCGCTGTCGCTGCCGTTGTCGGCGAAAAGCGCGGCGGCCCGCCGGTAGTCCTCCGCCGCGGCCAGCGCCTCGCCCAGGCGGGCCAGGCAGTCACCGCGGCCCATGTAGGCCCAGGGCTCGGTCGGGTTCAGCGCGATGTCCTTCTCGAAATCCCGCAGCGCTGCGTCCAGGCAGCCCTGGCGCAGATGAAAGCGGCCACGCAGGTGGCTGGCCCGCGGGTGGGTATCGTCCAGTTCCACCGCCCGGTCCAGGTCGGCCTGGGCGCCGGGGATATCGCGCAGCCGCTCGCGCCAGCGGGCCCGCTCCAGCAGGGCCGACACGCAACCCGGCGAAACCCGCAGCGCCTGATCGCAGTCGGCAACGGCCTTGGAGAAGTTCTTCAGAGCGCCGAAGCACTGCGCCCGCTCGATGTAGAGGGGCGCCTTGCCGTCGTGCCCGGCCAGCGCCGCGTTGAGGTCAAGCACCGCAAGGCGGATTTCGCCCAGGCGGCTGTAGCACTGGCCGCGGCGCCCGTGGGCCTGGCTGGAGCCCGGTTCGAACTCCAGCTCGCGGGTGTAGTCCTCGATCGCGCCGTGATAGTCGGCCTGGCGCTGACGCAGCCGCGCCCGGTTGGCAAAGCCCGGCGCAAAGGTCGGGTCCAGCACGATCGACCGGTCGTAGTCCGCCAGGGCGTCGTCCAGCTTGCCCTGCGCTTCGCGGGCCACGCCGCGGCGGTTGAAGATGGTCGCCTCTTCCGGCGCCAGGGCCGCGGCGCGGGTCAGATCGGATTCAGCCTCTTCATGACGCCTGACGCGGCTGAGCGCGGCGGCGCGATGAAACAGGGTCACCACCTGCTCGCCGGCAAGGTCGATCGACCTGGTGAAATCGGTCACCGCCCTCAGATAGTCGTGGCGGTCCAGATGACAGAGGCCGCGGTTCGAGTAAGCCGCGGCAAAGCTGGCGTCGTGGCGGATCGCCGCATCGAAATCGCAGAGCGCACCGGTGAGGTCGCCCTTCTCGCGCCTCACCATGCCCTTGCCGTTGTGGGCCACCGCCCAGCCGGCACCATGGATGCCGGCCTGCTCGAAGTCGTCGATAGCCAGGTAAGTGTAGCCAAGCTGACGATAGCTGTAGGCGCGCTCGAGATAGTACTGCCCATTGCGCGGGTCACAGGCCAGCGCGGCCGAGAACTCGACCACGGCGCCCTGATGGTCGCCGGATTCAGCCCGCGCGAGACCGCGCGCGAAGCAGCCCTCCGCGTCTTCGTGGACTGTCCGCTCCGGCTCCCGCTGCGCTTCGAGCGAGCCAAGCTCTGGAGACAGTTGGCGATCCTGGATCACCGCATCGCGTGTGGCACCGGCACCCTGCGCCGCCGCAGCGTCAGCAGGATAGCGTATGCGGTCGTTGGAGGGCCGCAGGCCTTCGCCATCCAGAAACGTGAAGGCCTCCAGGCCGATCAGGCGGCGCGAACGGCCGTCGAGCGGCAGATCAGCCGGAAAAAGATCGCAGGGAAAGTGTGCAGAAAGCCGCAGACTACAGTCGTTGTTGCCGTCCGTGTCGGCTCCGTTGCGCTGGCCAGCCATTGTTCTCCCCTTACTGGACGTTGCTGCACGCACCATGCAGAGGGGCGGCAATCCTCACTGTGGGGAATGTCACAAGAAGAGACAGACTCGGCGATTCTGGAGTAATCCGGGCGGCCCGCTGCGCCCGTTTTCGCGTTTCAGTCGTAGCCGAACAGCCAGTGCGTGCGACCTTCGGAGAGATTGCGGACCGAGTGGCAGGCATGCCTGGGAATAAAGGCCTCATCCCCGGGTTCGACGACAAAGCGCTCCTGCTCGACGATCAGTTCCAGCCGTCCGTCGACCACGGTCACCAGCTCGTTGGTCTCATGCACGAAGTCGTTCCAGGCCTGGCCGGGGGGATCGTCGAAGCTGTGGCAGGAATAGCCACGGGCCCGCCAGGCCGCCGCGACGGCGGCCGGATCCGGCGCCGCCGCGAAACGCCCCCTGGATACGGTCGCGGCTGCGGTCTTCGTCATTCATCCAGAGTCGGCCGGGCGGACGCCGGCCGCAAGAAAAAAGGGGCGGCCCGAAGGCCGCCCCCAAATCAGTCCGCGCAGGTCAATCCGCCCGGGCGGTGCCGGCATCAGGTGCCGATCTCGCCGCCGTCGTCCTTGCGGATGACCACGACCGAGGGCCGCGGCGGCATGCCTTCGGTGAAGTCGGGCCAGCGCGTGGCCGGATCTTCGAAGGTCGAGTTGCGCTCGAAGCCCGGATAGGCCTTGGTCCCGTCGGTGGCGGGGTGCTGAACCGCCAGGAAGAGGGAGGTGGTATCCGGCGTGAACTTCGGCCCGCAGAGCTCCGCGCCAACGGGGGTGCGGAAGAACATCTTGCTGTAGCCGCGCATGTCGCCTTCGGTCTCCACGCCCCAGAGGCCGTCGGCGGTGCCGGTCTTGGACCAGCCGGAACCCTGGTCGGTCGAGACCCAGAGTCGGCCGCCCGCATCGACGGCGCAGTTGTCCGGCGAACCGAACCAGCCGTTCTCCGAGGTCGCCGGGTGATACTTGGCACCCACTTCCGGATCGTTCGGGTTGCCGGCGATCACAAGCAGGTCCCAGGTATAGCGCAGCGCGTCGTGATCGCCGTTGGGCGGCGTCATCTCGAGCACCTGGCCGAAGCTGTTGGGGCCGCGCGGATTGGGGCCGTCGACCGCATCGGCCTTGCGCCTGGAGTTGTTGGTGAGCATCACGTAGACCTTGTTGGTCGTAGCGCTGGGCTCCACGTCCTCCGGCCGGTCCATCGGGGTGGCGCCCAGCAGGTCGGCGGCGATGCGCGCCTCGATGACCACGTCGGCCTGGCTGTTGAAGCCGTTCTCTGCGGTCAGCGGGCCCTGACCGTGGATCAGAGGCAGCCAGTCGGCGGTGCCGTCCTCGTTGAAGCGGGCCACAAAGAGGGTGCCGCTGTCGAGGATGTCCATGTTGGCTTCGCGGTTGTCCGGATCGTAGCGCCGCTCCGAGACGAACTTGTAGAGATAGTCGAAGCGCTGGTCGTCACCCATGTAGACGACCACGCGGCCATCGTTGTTGATGATCGATTCCGCGCCCTCGTGCTTGAAGCGGCCCATGGCGGTGCGCTTCTTCGGCGTCGAAGTGGGATCGAAAATGTCGACCTCGACCACCCAGCCGAAGCGGTTGGGCTCGTTCGGCTCGGCATTGATGTCGAAGCGCTTGTGGAACTTGGACCAGGCGTACCAGCCGCCCGGCACGCCGTAGCGCTTGTAGTTGCGCTCTTCCGGGTGGCCGTCGACGCTGCCGCCGAAGTAGCCGTGGAAGTTCTCCTCGGCCATCAGATAGGTGCCCCAGGGCGTAATGCCGCCGGCGCAGTTGTTGATGGTGCCGATGCAGCGGGTGCCGCTCTGGTCGACCGAGGTCTTCAGACGGTCGCTGCCGGCCGCCGGGCCCGTCAGTTCCATGTAGGTGCCGTTGGCGGTGATGCGGCGGTTGTACTCGCCGTCGGTGACGACCGCCCAGTTGCCGCCCTCGCGCTTGACTTCGATCACTGTGCCGCCGTGGGCGGCCATCTCGATGTTGACCAGCTCTTCGGTCATGTCCGGGAAGCCCGTGCGGTCCTGGCGGCCGATGCCCGGGAACATGACCTCTTCGCTGGTGTACTCGTGGTTCACGCAGAGCAGGCCGTGGTCGGGATTGTCGGAGCCGTAGGGGAGCCCGACGTAGCCCAGGTAGTCGTTGTTGTAGCCGAACTGCTTGGCCTGGGACTCTGCCGTCTGGTTCGCGGGATCGAATTCCGGCGAGTCGGCAAAGACCGGATCGCCCCAGCGGATCAGGACCTGCGCACTGTGGCCCTCGGCGACATGGTGGGTTTCATCCACGCCGTGCTCGATTTCCGTCCAGACGTAACGGCCGGCGGCGGCCTCAGCCGACTTGGCGCCACCGAAGGCCCCCAGGGTGCTGCCCAGCGCCGTCGTCGCGGCGAGCCCCAGGGCGCCGCGCATGACGTCGCGGCGGCCATAGCGCCGCGCGGCAACCTTGCCGAAAGTCTTGGTCAGTCTGGTGTTTGTAGGAATATCTTCGGAAGCCTCAAAGGCGGCTCCCTTTGAAGCAAATCCGTCGCTTTTTTTCATTGTAGGTGCCTCTCCTAGATGCGGGGGTGACACCGCTTTCGCGGCATTTTTTGGCTGTCTGGTGGCGGGACCCTACAGCAGGTTGATGCTGGACCCATGACACTTCGATTACAAGTCCATGACAGCCAAATTCCGCCGACCGGCAGCCCCGGCCAGCGACGCGGCGCAACGAAAAATCCCGTGTTTTCAAAGGCTAGGCGTGACTCTGCAACCCGAAGAAAACATTCTTCGTAGATCTGCAATGTGAACAATCGAAACCAATTTCCGCCGCCGTCCACATGCGACTGAAACAATCGGATTGCAGGCTCGGCCAGCCCGGAAACAGCCCCCCGGCCGCGCCAAGTCGGGACTTGCGCGGGATGGGCTGGGCGGGCCACTCTATCGACTGGTTCAGACAGATAGCCGTCATGTCCAATCCCTTGCGTCCGACCGACCGACTCGAGGCGTCCCTGGAGGCATTCCAGGAGCCTGTGGCCCTGGCGACCGTGGCCAACGACGGCGCCGAGTCGACCCTGGTCAGCGCCAACAAGGCCTTCGTGCGCGCCAGCGGATGGAGCTCCCAGGAGCTGCAGGGCCGCCGCCTTTCCGACTGCGACGCCGCGCTGATCGACCTGCGGCCGCTGTTCGACCGCAACGGCCAGCGCCGCCACTGGCTGGTCATCCACCACGTGGCGGAAAGGGAGGACGGTGCCGGCAAGCGGAGCGTTCCCGAAGAGACAGCGGCGGCAAAGACCCCAGGGGAAAAGAGCCCAGGGGAGAAGACCGCAGGGGAAAAGACCACGGGGGGCGACGACGGGTTCAGGGCGCTGGTGGAGAGCATCCCCAACGGTGTTCTGGTGCACCGCAATTTCCGCCCGCTCTATGCCAACCGCGCCTGCGCGCAGCGCATCGGCTTCGACAGCGGTGCCGAACTGGTGGCCGAGCCGACGCTGCTGCCCTTCCTGCCCATCGAAATGCACAACCGCGCGGTCCGCCGCCACCGGCGCATTCTCGAGGGCGGCGACCCCGGCCCGGCCCGGGTGCTGCGCTGTCTCACACGCTCAGGCGAGCCGTTCTGGATGGAAGCCACGGAGGAGCGCATCGTCTGGCAGGGCGCGCCGGCGGTCCTGGTGTCGCTCAGCGACGTCACCGATCAGGTCCAGATGCGCCGCACCGAGCTGATGCTGCGCGAGGCGGTCGACAATCTCTCCGACAGCTTCGTGCTCTACGATTCCGACCTTCGGATCCTCCTCAGCAACCGCCGCTTTCACGAGCTCTTTCCCTTCCTGCCGGCCCAGCACGAAATCGTCGGCAAGCCGATGCAGGAGCTGGTGGAGGCCAGCGTCGCCAACAACGTGGTGACCGATCCGCGCGTCTGGCGCGACCGCGAGCAGTTCATCGCCGACTTCATCGCCGACCGCCGGACCAACGAAATCAGCATCAGCGAAGACGCCTGGCCGGACGGCCGCTGGGATCTGGTGAAGGAACAGCACACCCGCTCCGGCGGTTTCGTCAGCGTGCGCACCGACATCACCGAACGCAAGCGCGCGGAGTTCGCCCTGCGCGACCAGGAGAGCCGCCTGGAGCAGGCCCTGGCCGAGCGTTCGGCCCAGCTCAAGGGCATCCTCGCCAACATCGCCCAGGGCGTGACCGTCACCGCGCCCGACATGCGGGTGCTGCTGGTGAACCAGGGCTTCCTCGACATCTTCGAGATCCCCGAGGAACTGGGGCGCCCGGGGGTCCATGCCTCCGAACTGGTGCGCCAGGGCCTGCGCAACGGCAACTACCCGCGTGCCGAGGTGGAAGCGGCCGGCGGCGAAGAGCCCTTCGTTGAACAGCGCCTCGCCAGCATGGCCCGGGTCACCCGCAGCGTCGACCAGCGCACCCTGGCCGACGGGCGGGTCATCGAGATCCGCCAGCAGCGCCTGCCGGACGGCTGTGTCGTTTCCACCTACAACAACATCACCGACCGGGTGCGCACCGAGCGCGAACTGCAGCGCCAGCGCGAGAAGATCTATCAGAACGAAAAGCTGACCGCCCTGGGCGGCCTGCTGGCCGGCGTGTCCCACGAACTGAACAACCCGCTTTCGGTGGTGATCGGCCAGGCGGCGCTGCTGGAAAGCATGGCGACCGACAGCGACATGGCCGAGCGGGCGATGAAGGTGCGCAACGCCGCCGACCGCTGCGCCAAGATCGTGAAGACCTTCCTCTCCATGGCGCGCCAGCGCCCGGCCGCGCGGGTGGCGATCCAGCTCAACCGGCTGATCGACGACGTGCTCGACCTGGTGACCTATCAGCTCAGCACCACCGACGTGGCGGTGACCTGCGACCTGGCGCCCGACCTGCCGCCGGTGACCGGCGACCCGGACCAGCTCAGCCACATTCTGGTCAACCTCTTCATCAACGCCCAGCAGGCCATGCTCAATGCGCCGGCGCCTCACCGCCTGCTGATCTCCACCGCCTACATGGAGACCAGCCATCAGGTGCGCATTGTGGTGCGCGACAACGGACCGGGCATCCCCGAGGAAATCCGCTCGCGGATCTTCGACCCCTTCTTCACCACCAAGCCGGTCGGCCACGGCACCGGCGTCGGCCTTTCGGTCTGCCACGGCATGGTGACCGCCCACGGCGGCTCCATCACCGTGGACAACGCGCCGGAAGGCGGGGCGATCTTCACCGTCCTGCTGCCGGCCGGCGGCGAGGCCCAGCCCGAGCTTCCGGAAACCGCCGAGCCCGTCCTGCAGAGCCAGGAGGAGCAGATCCTGGTGGTCGACGACGAGCCCGACATCACCTCCTTCCTGGTGGAGATCCTGGAGGCGGCGGGCCACAGCGTCGACGTGGCCTCCAGCGGCCAGGCGGCGCTCACCAACCTGGCGGGGCGCGACTACGCCGCGATCATCTGCGACCTGCGCATGCCCCATCTGGACGGGCCGGGGCTCTACGGCGCGCTCAGCGAAACCAAGCCCCACCTGCTGGACCGCTTCGTCTTCATCACCGGCGACCTCTTGAACGAGCGCACCGACCGTTTCCTGAAGAAGACCGGGCGGCCCTGCATCGAAAAGCCCTTCATGCCCAACCAGATCCGCCAGCTCGTCGACGAGATCGCCCAGCGGAGCAAAGGATAGGGGCAGCAAGGCGTAAGGGCAGCATAGCTGCGTGACCTCATGCTGAGGAGGCGGTCCTATGGGACCGCCGTCTCGAAGCACGAGGTCACTCCGTTGGTGCTCTTACTGAAGTCCCGACACACCCTTCGAGACGCGGCCCTCCGGGCCGCTCCTCAGGGTGAGGCATCAGGTCGAGTTCCTTGCGCGCCGCTTCAACGCTTCCCGCGGAGCTGTTCCAGTTCCTCGATGGAGCGCGGCCAGTCCTTTTTCAGCAGCGCCGAGAGGGAGCGGTCGGCCAGCAGCTTGCCGCCGGTCTGGCAGCGCGGGCAGTAGTTGGTCTCGTTGCTGGCGTGGCGGATGCGCTGCACCTTGGTGCCGCAGACCGGGCAGGGCTGGCCGTAGCGGCCGTGCACGGCCATGTCCTTGCGGAAGGCGGTGACCTTCTCCGGAAAGCCCTTCCCTGCGTCCTTGCGCAGGCGCTCCACCCAGTCCGCCAGCGCCGCCCGGGTCGCCTGATAGAGCCTTTCGATCTCGGCAGGGCTGAGCTTCCCGGTCATCGCAACAGGCGACATCCCGGCGCGGTGCAGGATCTCGTCGGAATAGGCATTGCCGATGCCGCTGAAGATCTTGGGGTCGGTGAACGCGCGTTTGACCGTGTGGTTGCGCGCGGTCAGCGCCTCTGAAAACGCGTCCAGGCCGGCCGCCATGACCTCCAGCCCGCCCGGGTCGTGGTCGGCCAGCGCCGCCTCCCCTTCCAGCAGGTAGAGCGAGGCGCGCTTCTTGGAGCCGGCCTCGGTCAGAGTCAGGGTTCCCTCGGCGAAGTCGAAGGCGGCGAGCCCCACCTTGCCCTGCAGCGCCGCGCCCGGCGGGCGCCAGTGCAGCCGCCCGGCGATCATCAGGTGCAGCACCAGCCAGAGATCGCCTTCGAGGCCGATGACGATGCGCTTGCCGAGCCGCCGCAGCGCCACCACGTCCCGTCCCTCCGCCGTCTTGATCGGCGGCACCGCCGTGCGCAGCAGAAAGGGACTGGCCAGCCGGACCTTCTGCAGCCGCTGGCCCAGAATGCGCCGCTCCAGCGCCTCGATATAGACCGTGATGTCAGGCAGCTCGGGCATGGAAGTCAGCTTGGCACGAAGCGAAGGAAGTCGCCATCTCTCATGGAATGCAACCACCGGTGATGTAATAGTGGCGCATTTCCGTGCACAACTCTGGGCGTAGAGGAAGCAATAAGCCAATGTGTGCTAAGAGGCTAAACACAGCGCTGGAATCCGAGGGTGCGGAATTTCTGGTCCTTGGCAATCTCCTGATTCAAGGTGTTCCAGCCTACAAATCGTATCGCCACAACATCGGGCACGATCTCGTCGCGGTAAACCCTGACCGCAACACATCGGTACGCTTGGAGGTGAAATCGCGTTGGGCAAGTGACGCCCACTGGAACATGGGCATGAAAGAAGCTGGAGCGACAGACTTCTACGTCTATGTTCGGCTTAACCGTGGAAACCGATACGGTTCAGCGCCGGCAAAAGACACGGCGCCGCATTTCTACGTGATCCCAGAGAAGACTGCAGATGGTCTGCCCAAGACCGGATGGGGCCAAGCGAGGCTGAAGCATCTCCCAGATGTTGAGTTATACCGTGATCGGTGGGATTTGATCATCGACTTCCTTGGTCGTGTCTGACGCAGCTTGGCTGTCGGCCCACGGATGAACCGGGCACAACCGTAGTGCAAAAGTGGTACGGTGCCGACTTCGGCTAGTGCCGAAGGTACTGTCTACCCACATCCATCTTTCCAAACGATGTAAAACCAGTGCAAAACACCATGACCGATCCGATTCTTGTGCTTCGTGGAAGAAGAGGCGACGCAGAGCCTCAAACGGGCGAGACCGTTGTCGCCACGATCTTCGCGCCGGAGCAATCGGAGCATGGCGACTACTTCTGCCGCGTGAGCCTTCCGACGCTCTATGAAGACGAGAAGCGGATCGCCGGCGTCGACGCCGAACAGGCGCGGGAACTGGCCTGCATATTCGCCCGCGATCTCTTGGCGGGCTTCGGTTTCAACATCACCGCAGAGCACGCGCCGGGCGGCAGCTAGCTTCCTGGGTTAACGGGACCAGGCGCAGGGCTGACACATTGCCCTCCGCACTCCGACCGTGACAGGCCACCCTTCCTGAGTCACACTCTCAACTCTCGATTGGGACAACCAACGACCGGGGCGGCCACGCCCTCAGGAAGACTGCGCGCGCCACGCCGCCACCGTCGGCAAGAGCGGGGAGGGACGCGCCATGACCAATCAGGAACCGGTGTGGCCGAAGAAGACGCGCGAGCTTCACAGCCACCATTTCGATTCGACCATCTGGAACGACTTCAAGTTCAGGGACGACGACGTCGTCATCGCGACCTATGCCAAGTCCGGCACCACCTGGCTGCAGCAGATCGTCAGCCAGTTGATCTTCAACGGTGAGGAAGGTCTTCCCGTGGCGGAGATGTCGCCCTGGCTGGACCTGCGGGTGCCGCCGAAAGAGGTGAAGCTTGCGGCGGTGGAAGACCAGACCCATCGGCGCTTCGTGAAAACCCACCTTCCGGTCGACGCACTGGTGTTCTCACCGCAAGCCAAGTACCTCTACATCGGCCGGGACGGGCGCGACGTGGTGTGGTCTCTCTATAATCACCACGCCAACGCCAACCAGCTCTGGTACGAGGTCCTGAACGACACGCCGGGGCGTGTGGGCCCGCCGATCGAGCCGCCGCCCGACAGCGTCCGGCAGTACTTCACCGACTGGTTCGAAAAGGACGGCTTTCCCTTCTGGTCGTTCTGGGAGAACGTGCGGAGCTGGTGGGCGGTCCGCGACCTGCCCAACGTGCTGCTCGTCCACTTCGCGGCGCTGAAGGCCGACATGCCCGGCGAGATCCGCCGCATCGCCGACTTCCTCGAGACCGAGACCGACGCGGAGCGCTGGGACGACATCCTTGCCCATTGCAGTTTCGATTACATGAAGGACCATGCCGAAGCCAGCGTGCCCCTGGGCGGGGCGTTCTGGGAAGGCGGCGCCCGGACCTTCCTGCACAAAGGGGTCAACGGCCGCTGGCGCGATATCCTGAGCGCGGAGGAGTCTGGCGCCTACGAGCGCAAGGCCGCCGAGGAACTCGGCAGCGACTGCGCCGCCTGGCTGGCCAGCGGGAAACTGCCGTAGCGGGCTCCTGAAAACGTCGAGAACAGAGCACGGTCATGCTTCGAGACGGGCCTTTGGCCCTCCTCAGCATGAGATCAATTCACTGAAATCAGGCCAAACCTCATCCTGAGGAAGCCCCGCCAGGGGCTGTCTCGAAGGATGGCCAAGGGCTCAATCGCCCGTTTTCCGCAGCCTGTCGGCGACACCGCCGCCGCCCATCAAAGAGATTCCAAAACCCCGCCCCTTGCCTTAGGCTCTCGCCCACCATGACCGAATTGCACAGCGTCGAAACCCCCGCGCCGGCGGCGCCCGAGACCTTCACCGACCCTGTGGCTGCCGTCGACCGCCTGTCCATGCTCTACGACGAGGCGACCAGCTTCCTCTGCACCCGCTTCGAGGAACTGCTGGACGGCGGCCGGCCCAACAAGCGGCTGCGCGCCTTCTATCCCCAGGTGGCGGTGACGACGACGAGCTTCGGCCAGATCGACTCGCGCCTCTCCTACGGCCATGTCTCCACGCCCGGCCAGTATGCGGCGACCATCACCCGGCCGGACCTGTTCCGCGACTATCTGGCCGAGCAGCTCGGCCTCCTCTTGAAGAACCACGGGGTGCCGCTGATCGTCGGGCCGTCGCGCACGCCGATCCCGCTGCACTTCGCCTTTCCCGACGGCATGCACGTCGAGGGCGCGCTGGTGGAGCGGCTCGACCGGCCCTTCCGCGACCTCTTCGACGTGCCCGACCTGGCGATCACCGACGATGCCATCGTCAACGGCACCTTCGAGCCGGCGCCGGGCATGCCGCAGCCCCTGGCGCCCTTCACCGCGCCGCGGGTCGACTATTCCCTGCACCGCCTGGCCCACTACACCGCGACCGCGCCGGACCACTTCCAGAACTTCGTGATCTTCACGAACTACCAGTTCTACATGGATGCCTTCTGCCGGCTGGCGGAGGAGGCCATGGCGCGGGAGGACGGGAATTACACGGCCTTCGTCGCGCCGGGCAACGTGGTCACCCCCGCCGGGGCCAAGGCGCCGGTGTCGGGTACGGCGCCGGAGCGCCTGCCCCAGATGCCGGCCTATCACCTGAAAGCCGACGACCACAGCGGCATCACCATGGTGAACATCGGCGTCGGCCCCTCCAACGCCAAGACCATCACCGACCACATCGCCGTCATCCGCCCCCATGCCTGGCTGATGCTCGGCCACTGCGCGGGCCTGCGCAACACCCAGAAGCTGGGCGACTACGTGCTGGCGCACGGCTATGTGCGCGAAGACCACGTGCTGGACGCCGACCTGCCGAGCTGGGTGCCGATCCCGCCGCTCGCCGAAGTGCAGGTCGCCCTGGAGGACGCGGTGGAGGAGATCACCGGGCTGGAGGGCTACGAGCTGAAGTCCATCATGCGCACCGGCACGGTCGCCACCATCGACAACCGCAACTGGGAACTGCGCGACCACCGCGAGCCGGTGCAGCGTTTCTCCCAGTCCCGCGCCATCGCGCTGGATATGGAAAGCGCCACCATCGCCGCCAACGGCTTCCGCTTCCGCGTACCCTACGGCACCCTGCTCTGCGTCTCCGACAAGCCGCTGCACGGCGAACTGAAGCTGCCGGGCATGGCGACGGCCTTCTACAAGCGCCAGATCGACCAGCACCTGCAGATCGGCCTGCGCGCCATGGAGAAGCTGCGTGCCATGGCGCCGGAGCGCCTCCACTCCCGCAAGCTGCGCTCATTCACCGAGACGGCGTTCCAGTAACAGACTCAGGCCATGAACCCGGACGGGCCGCAGGCCGACCCATGCGGAAGATGCGCAGCCCCTTCGAGATCGGAAGCGTTCCATGATGGCGCCCTGCAGACTGCCCGCCCTGGCGGCCGCCCTTTTCCTCCTGGCCGGACTCAGCGTCACCGGCGCCATAGCGGGCGGGGTGGAAGAGGACCAGGAGGTCGTCCAACAGCTCGGCGATGCCTGCGACGGCGGCGAAGCGGCGGCCTGTCATCGGCTGGGGACGATGTATGACTTCGCCCAGGGGGTCGACGAAGACCTCGTGCTGGCCGCCGCCTACTACCGGCACGCCTGCGACGGTGGTCATGCCGCCGGCTGCTACGGCCTCGCCGTCAAACTCCAGCTCGGCGAAGGCGTGGCGCGCGACCCGGTGCAGGCCGACGCCCTGATCCGCAAGGCCTGCGACGGCGGTCTCGCCATCGCCTGCGACAGCCTGCCTCCTGCAGCGAAAGTCGGGAACGACTGAAGCTCCTGCCCAAAACCGTCTGAAAGCGACGTCTCTTGGCGCGCCTGAGACTTCCGTTTCCGTGAAAAATCTGACAAGAATTTCAGGATGGGAGATTCCCGCGATGGCGCCCTGAAGAGCGGCCCGCGGGGGGAACCGGCTGAAAAGACTTTAGCCCGGGAGGATTGGGCCCATGACCGCATCCGCAAGCGAACCGCCCCGCCCGCGCCGCAGCCGCCGGGGCGGTGGCCGGGAGGCGCGCAAGGCCCTGCGCGCGGCCCCACTGGCCGAGGACATCCGCCCGGTGCGCGGCGGGCTGGAGGGCGGCCGCTACCGCCCCCTGGACGACCGCGCCATGCAACGCATTCATGAAAGCGCGCTGAAGGTGCTGGCGGAGATCGGGCTGGCCGACGCCCCGCCGTCGGGCATCGAGGCCATGACCCTGGCCGGCGCGATCCTGGGCGACGACGGCCGCCTGCGCTTCCCGCCCGCCGTGGTGGAAGACGCTCTGGCCGCCGCCAACCGAGATGTCACGCTCTGCGCCCAGGACCCGGCCCAGGACATCAACCCCGGCGGCCGCCGCGTCTACTACGGCACGGCGGGCGCGGCGGTGCATCTGGTCGACGTGGCCCAGCGGCGCTACAGGGAATCCACCCTGCAGGACGTCTACGACGCCGCGCGCATCGCCCAGACGCTGGACAACATCCACTTCTTCCAGCGCCCCATGGTGGCGCGCGACCTGGAAGACCCGACGGACCTGGACCTCAACACCGTCTATGCCTGCGTGCAGGGCACGACCAAGCACGTCGGCACCTCTTTCACCTCGGTCGCGCGGGCCGAAAGAGCGCTGGAGATGCTGCACCTCTTCGCCGGCGGCGAGGCAGCCTGGCGTAGCAGGCCCTTCGTTTCCAACACCAACTGCTTCGTGGTGCCGCCGCTGAAGTTCGCCACCGAGTCCTGCGAGGTGATGGAGACCTGCATCCGCGGCGGCATGCCGGTGCTGCTGCTCTCCGCCGGACAGGCCGGCGCCACCGCGCCGGCGGCCATCGCCGGGGCGGTGACGCAGGCCGTCGCCGAGTGTCTGGCCGGGCTTGTCTACGTGAACGCCATCGCCCCCGGCCACCCGGCGATCTTCGGCACCTGGCCCTTCGTCTCGGACCTGCGCACCGGGGCCATGTCCGGCGGCTCCGGCGAGCAGGCCCTGCTGACGGCCGCCTGCGCCCAGATGGCCCAGTTCTACGATCTGCCCGGCGGTTCGGCCGCCGGCATGGCCGACGCCAAGCTGCCCGACGCGCAATCGGGTTATGAAAAGGGCATCACCGATGTGATGGCAGGTCTGGCCGGGCTGAACATGGTCTACGAGTCCGTCGGCATGCACGGCTCGCTGCTCGGGTTCTGCTTCGAGAGCCTGATCATCGACAACGACATGATCGGCCAGTGCCTGCGCTGCGTGCGCGGCATCGAGGTGACGGAGGACTCGGTCTCGATCGAGGCCATGCGCCAGGTCTGCCTGGAAGGGCCCGGCCACTACCTCGGCCACAGCCAGACCCTGGGCCTGATGCAGAGCGAGTACGTCTATCCCGAACTCGGCGACCGCTCCTCCCCCAAGGAGTGGGACGAGAACGGCCGCCCCGACCTGCTGGCCCGCGCCACGGCGGAGAAGGAGCGCATCCTGGCGGAGGTCTTCCCGCGCCATGTGACCGAAGAGGTCGACGCCGCCGTGCGCGCCGCCTTCGACATTAAGCTGGCGAAGGAACAGATGGGCGGCTAGAGAAGTTTCGACCGCATGCTTCGAGACGACCGCTGCGCGGTCTCCTCAGCATGAGGGCACTCATTACACACTCCACCTCACCCTGAGGAGGCCCGAAGGGCCGTCTCGAAGGGTACGGAAACGCTTCACTGCTTTACCTTAGAGCGCCGTCACTGCAGCCCCGCCGCTGTCCTTCATCGTCAGCGGATTGCGCAGGGGGCGGCCGAAGGGCGGGGCCTCGATCTCGAAAACATCGCCGTCCTGCGGCTTGATGCCGTCGGGAAAACTGAGGACCGCTGCGCCGAAGAAATGCACATGCACGTCGCCGGGCCGCCTGTGCTGCGGGTACTTGAAGTGATGGTGCTCCAGGTTGGCGATGGTATGGCTCATGTTGGCCTCGCCGGTGCCGAAGGGCTTTTCCCAGACGACCGAGCCGGCACGCCGGATGCGGGCCGTCCCCTGAATGTCGTCCGGCGCTTCGCCCAGCAGCAGCTCCGGCCCGAAGGAACAAGGCCTGAGCTTTGAGTGGGCGAGATAAAGATAGTTCTGCTGCTCGATCACGTGGTCCGAGAACTCGTTGCCCAGCGCGAAGCCGATCCGCCGCGGGGTGCCATCAGCGGCGATGACATAGAGCCCGACCAGTTCCGCCTCGTCGCCGCCGTCCTCGGCAAAGTCGACCATGCCGAAGGGCTGCTCCGGCGGCGCGACGATGGCGCCGTCACCTTTGAAAAACCACTCCGGCGGCACGCCGACGGCGCCCGCGGCAGGCCTGCCGCGGTCCAGGCCCCATTTGAACATCTTCATGGAATCGGAGAGCGCCGCCTCCCCGGCCTCGGCAACCGTCTTGTGCATGGAATCACGGGCATCGGCGCTGCCGAGGTGGGTGAGACCGGTGCCGGTGATGAGGCAGTGCGCATCGTCGGGATGATCCAGCGGCGCCAGCAGACGGCGCTCCGCCACCACGGCGTCGTAGTCCTCGGTCGTATCGCCGGCCAGCTCTTGGGCCAGTGCCGCCAGGCTCACGCCCTTGTCGATGGCCCGTTGCGCCAGGTCGTAGACCCGTTCGACGCCGTCGAGCAGACGCAGCGCCGTGCCGCCGTCTTCGGCGATCGCGACCGAGCGGCGATCCTTCCGGGAGATGAACTGGACCAGTCGCATAGCCGGTCCTCCTATCCGATCACGGCGAAGTCGCCGAGGGTATCCTCCGCAACCTCCAGGCCGAGACCGGGCTTGGCGTCGTCGAGGTCGATGAAGCCGTTCTCGGGTTCGGGATCGCCGCGGAAGACGTAGTAGAACAGCTCGTTGCCGATCTCAACGTCGTGCACCGGAAAGAACTCGGAGATCGGGCAGTTCACGTTGGCCATGGTCAGGTGATAGTTGTGCATCTGGCCGGCGTGGGGCACCACGGGCACCTGATAGGCCTCGGCCAGGGCGTTGATCTTCTGCGCGGCGGTAATGCCGCCGACCCTGTTGGTGTCGTACTGGATGACGCTGACCGCGCCGAGGTCGAGCAGTTGGCGGAAGCCGAACAGCGTGAACTCGTGCTCGCCGCCGGAGATCGGAACACCCATGGCGTTCAGTTCGGCGTAGCCGTGCAGGTCGTCGGCGATCACCGGCTCCTCCAGCCAGCGTGGATCGAAGGGGGCGAGGCGCGGGATCATGCGCTTGGCATAGTCCAGGTTCCAGCCCATGTAGCATTCCAGCATGAGGTCGCGGTCATAGCCGATGACTTCCCGCAGGGCCTCGACGCGCCTGATGTTTTCGCGCATTCCCTGCGGCCCGTCCTTGGGACCCCAGCCGAAGCGCATCTTCATCATCGAGAAGCCCTGATCGACGTAGCTCTGGGCCTCGGCCTGCATGGCATCGATGCTGTCGGAATAGAGCTTCGAGGCATAGACCGGGATCTTCTCCTTGGTGCGTCCGCCGAGCAGCTTGAAGACCGGCTTGCCCGCTGCCTTTCCCATGAGATCCCAGATGGCGATGTCGAGGGCGGAGATCGCGGTCATGCCGACGCCCTTGCGGCCCCAGGCCAGGGTGCGGCGGTACATCTTCTCCCAGAGGTAGGCGTAGTCGAAAGGGTCCTCGCCGATCACCAGGGGCGCCAGGTAGAGATCGATGGTGTGCTTCACCAGTTGCGGCGCCAGGGCGGCGTTGCCGATCCCCACCAGGCCGTCGTCGGTTTCCACCTCGCAGACCAGCCACTCGTGGAAGCGGAAGGATCCCATGGCATCGCCGCGCTCGTAAAGCGCGTCGGAAGCGTTGGTGCAGAAGTTGGGCTGCGGCGGAACGGTTTTCCCCTTCCACTGCAGCACCCTTGTCCGAACCTTCGTGATCTTCATAGCATGCGGCCTCAAGCTGCCCGGTCGCGGCGGTTGGCCGCCATCTGCGCGCACATCATGAAAGCCCGGCGCGCCGGTTCCACGTTGGCGCGGTTCTGGCCGACGATGTCGAAGGCCGTCCCGTGGGCCGGCGTGGTCATCGGAAAAGGAAGGCCGCTGAGAACCGAGACACCCATGTGAAATCCGAGAAGCTTGATCGCGATCTGGCCCTGGTCGTGATACATGCTGACCGCACAGTCGTAGTCGCCGTCGCGGACCTTGATATAGAGCGTGTCCGAGGGGAAGGGCCCGTCGCAGGCGATCTGCAGCGCCCGCGCGCGTTCCACGGCCGGGGCGATGATCTCGATCTCCTCCCGCCCGATCTTGCCGCCGTCGCCGGCGTGGGGATTGAGCGCGGCCACGGCGATCCTGGGACGGGCAAAGCCGGCCTCTTTCAGGGTTCGGTCGGCCAGTTTCACCGAGGCGACGATCTCCTCCTGCGACAGCCGTTCGGCCACTTCGCGCAGCGGCACATGCGAAGTGACACGGGCGTTCCACATGCCGTCGATGACGTTGAACTCGCTGACGCGGCTGCGCTCGCCGACGCGCGTACGCGCCCATTGGCTCTCGTCTTCTTCCCCCAGGCCGGCCAGGTGCATGGCCTCCTTGTTGAAGGGCATGAAGCAAAGACCGTCGGTCAGGCCCGCCTTGCAGAGGTCGAGCGCTTTGCCGAAGCAGGTGAGCACGGCCTGCCCGGCCGCGGCGGAAACCACGCCCGGCGTCACCTCCTGCACCGCCGCGTCCGGCAGATCGAGCAGGTTGATCGCGCTTTCGGACCAGTCCGCATCTTCGGCCGTCGCGATTGCGTGGACAGGAATCGCCTCGCCCGCAACGGCGCAGCCGGCCTCGAAGACACCGCGGTCGGAAAGCACCAGGATGTCTGCGGCCTCGCGCACCTCCGCATGGGCCAGAAGTTTGGCCATCAGTTCCGGGCCGATGCCCGTTGCGTCTCCCTGCACCAAGGCGATCTTGGGTTTCATGTCAGGTCCTATCGGTAAAAATGTTCAACGAGGGTCATGGGAATGGCCGGCACATAGGTGACCAGCAGAACCATCACCGCCAGCACAACGATGAAGGCCAGGTTGGTCCGGGTCGTCGCCCAGATGTCGGTCTTGGCGATGGAACAGGCGGTGACCAGAACACTGGCGACCGGCGGGGTCTGCTGACCGATGGCGAGGTTCAGGGTCAGAATGATCCCGAAGTGCACGGGGTCGATGCCGACGGCGTGGATGAGGGGCAGCACGATGGGTACGACGAGGATGATCGCCGCCGCCCCATGCAGGAACATGCCCAACACCAGCAGCAGGATGTTCAGGAGAATCAGGACGACATACTGGTTGCTGGTCGCCTCGGTGATGGCGCGGGCCAGGTTCTGCGGCAGTTCGATCTCGGTCAGGTGCAGGCCCAGAACCGCGGAGGTGGCCACCAGCAGCATCACCACCGCGGTCTGGGTGACCCCTTCGATCATGGCGCCGTAGAGATCGCCGAGCCGCAGCTCGCGATAGATGACGCCGCCGATCAGCAGCGCGGCGAGGACCGCCAGACCCGCGCCCTCGGTGGCGGTGACGATGCCGCCGAAAATGCCGCCCAGGATGATCACCGGCAGCAGCAGCGCCCAGAAGGCCTCCCGCGCCGCCGCCCCCAGGCGCGGCAGGGAGAAGGCTTCCTCGCGCGGCAGGTCGTAGCGCACCGCGAACCAGTAGCAGAGGCAGAGCATGGCGAAGCCGCCGAGCAGGCCGGGCACGATACCGGCGACGAAGAGCTGAACGATCGAGGTGTCCGCCATGGCGCCGTAGAGGATCATCGGGATCGACGGCGGGATAATGATGGCCAGCGAGGCTGAGGAAGAGGTCACGGCTGCAGCGAAGGTCGGTCTGTAGCGCCGCTTCTTCATCGCCGGGATCAGCACGGAGCCGATGGCGGCAACGTCGGCGACGGCCGAGCCCGAGATCTCCGCAAAAAACAGCGAAACCCCGACGTTGACCATGGCAAGGCCGCCGCGAGCGAAACCGACCAGCGCCGAGACGAAGGCGATGAGCCGGCGCGATATGCCGCCGGTGTTCATCAGCGCGCCCGCCAGGATGAACAGGGGAATGGCGATCAGGGGAAAGGAGGTCGCGCCGTCGAAGAGCGTGAGCGCGGCGTTGTAGAGACCGAGTTCGCCGTTCATCGCAACCATGCCCACCAGGGCGACGGCACAGATCGCCACCGCTATGGGCACGTTGATGAGGATGAGGGCCAGCAGGCCGATGAGGATCAGCACGGCCGTCATCGCCGCGCCTCCCGCTCGGCCTTGGCGATCTCGGCTTCGATCTCCTCGGCTTCGGCGTCGCGCCCTGCCTGGCTGCGCGCCCAGGCGGCCGGCGTCGAGAGAACCTGCGCCAGAATGAAGAGAGCGCAACCGATGGGCACGACCGACTGGGTTACCTGCAGCGGCACCCAGTCCAGCGCGACCAGGGTTTCCCCGGCCATC
>NZ_JANQKD010000107.1 GCF_028281305.1 Pelagibius sp.
TCACCCTTGCGCGCAGGCTCTGCACCTCGTCCAGCAGCCCGTCGAGGGCACGGGCGACCGGATCGGGAATGTTGCCGGTGGGCGTTCCGTAAGCCACGAAGGGGGCCTTGGCCGGCTCGGGCGCCTTCTGCGTCTGCACCGCCCGTGCGGGAATGCCGACCACGGTGGCACAGTCCGCCACATCTTTGGTGACCACGGCGTTGGCGCCCACCCGGGCGCAGCGGCCGACCGTGATGGGCCCCAGAACCTGCGCCCCCGAACCGACGATCACACCGTCGAGGAGGGTGGGGTGGCGCTTGGTATTGCGCTGGCTGTCGCTGTCCACGCTGGGCGACACGCCGCCCAGGGTTACGCCCTGATAGAGGGTCACGTCCTCGCCGATCTCGGCGGTCTCCCCGACAACGACGCCCATGCCGTGGTCGATGAAGAAGCGGTCGCCGATGGTGGCCCCCGGGTGGATCTCGATGCCGGTCAGGATGCGCCCGACCGCAGAAATCCAGCGGCCGATCAGGTGCCAGCCCCGCCGCCAGCAAGCGCTGGAAAGGCGGTAGAGCATGATGGCCTGGAATCCCGGGTAGCAGAGCACCACCTCAAGGCGCGACCGCGCCGCCGGATCGCGCTGCATCGTCGCGTCGATTTCGGACCTGAGAGACTTGAACATGGCTTTGCCCATCGTGCTATGATCGCGGCCCTTTGCCGCCTCGTGCGGACTGGTGGGCAGATGATGCGCCGATCCGACCAGATGCTGCAACAACCGGGAACATAATAAGCCTGAGTATTTTGGTCAAGTATTGACCCGGAAGGAAATCAACGAATCGCAACGGTTTCTGCATTCTGTTGGGGTTCAGGACGATAAATACCCGATGCGCTAGGAAGGTTATCCGCACGTCCCCCCGGACCCGCCACGACAGCTTTACCGCGACGAGAACGACCGAGCCGCCGTACCCTGCGGCGTGCCGAGTGAGAAGATAGGGAATCAGAGGTCTATGCCTGACGTGATCTTCAACGGGCCGGAAGGCCGTCTTGAAGGACGCTACCACCACAGCAAGCAGCCCAATGCGCCGATCGCGTTGATGCTGCACCCCCACCCCCAGCACGGGGGGACCATGAACAACAAGGTGGTCTACACCCTGTTCCACGCTTATGTGCGTCAAGGCTTCTCGGTTCTGCGCTTCAACTTCCGCGGCGTCGGGCGGTCGCAGGGCAGCTTCGACCGGGGCGAGGGCGAGCTTTCCGATGCGGCATCGGCCCTCGACTGGCTGCAGAGTTACAACCAGAGCGCTGCGGCCTGCTGGATCGCCGGCTTCTCCTTCGGCGCCTGGATCGGCATGCAGCTGCTCATGCGCCGGCCGGAGATCAGCAGCTTCGTCTCTGTCGCCCCGCCGGCCAACATGTACGACTTCAGCTTCCTGGCGCCCTGCCCCTCCTCCGGCCTGATCGTTCAGGGCGACAAGGACGACGTCGTGCCGGAGACTGCGGTTTCCAAGCTGGTGACCAAGCTGTCATCGCAGCGCGGTATCACCATCGACTACCGTGTTGTGCCGGGCGCAGGCCACTACTTCCAGGACGAGATGGAAGTCCTGGAAAGCCACGTCAACGACTACCTCGGCAAAGCCATGGCCGCCGACGAAACCAAGTCGGCCGCCCGTTAGCCGCTCCCTTTTCCTGTCCGGACCCGCCGCCGTCAGGCGGCCCTGTATGGCGCCGCCGCCGTCAGGCGGCGATATGCAGCGCACCGCCGCTGGCCGGTTCGCTGACACCGGTCGTGCCCGGCACCGTCAGCGGCAGACCTTCCAGCGAGCGCAGGGCCAGGTAGGCAAAGGCCTGGGCCTCCAGCACATCGCCCTGCCAGCCCACCGCCTCGACCGGGTCCACGGCGGCCCCAAGCCGCTCCGACAAGGCGGCCATCAGGGTCGGGTTGTGACGCCCGCCACCGGTGATCAGCCAGCGCCCGACCGGCTGCGGAAACCAGTCCCTGGAGGCGGCAATGGATGCGGCGGTAAAGGCCGTCAACGTCGCCGCACCGTCCTTCAGCGACAGCCCCTTTGCCGGCGCCGTCGAGAAATCGTCGCGGTCCAGGGACTTCGGCGGGCGGCGGCCGAAGTAAGGGTTGTCCATGAGCGCAGCCAGAACCGCTTCGTCCGTTCGCCCCGCCCCGGCCAGCGCGCCGTCGCGGTCCAGCGCTTCGCCGAGATGGGCTTCGACCCAGTCGTTGATGAGGGCGTTTCCCGGCCCGGTGTCGAAGGCCAGCACCTGGGCTGCGCTCACCTGGGCCTCGTTTGACGTCCCGTCATCCGCTGCCGGGTTGCCGGCGCCGATCCAGGTGACGTTGCCGACGCCGCCGATGTTCACCACCGCCAGCGGGCGCGGCAATTCTGCCGCCAGGGCGGCCTGATAGAGCGGCGCCAGCGGTGCCCCCTCGCCGCCCAGGGCGACGTCGCGGCTGCGCATGTCGGAGACCACGTCGATGCCGGTTTCCTCCGCCAAAAGGGCCCCGTCCCCGATCTGCCAGGTTCTGCCTTCCTCCGGGCGATGCAGGATGGTGTGGCCGTGAAAGCCGATGACCCGGACGTCCCGCGGCCCAAGCCCGGCCTCGCTCAGCAGCGCCCGCACCGCTTCCGCATGCTTCAGCGTCAGCGCCCGCTCAACCTCCGCCACCGGGCCCTGCCCGCCGAGGACGGAGCGTAGACTGCGGCGCATCCCGGCATCGTAGGGCCAGGACAGGGACGGCCCGCTGGTCACCGCCACCCGGCCATCGCTGCGGATCAGCGCGGCATCGATCCCGTCCAGGGAGGTCCCGCTCATCAGGCCCAGGGCCCAGGGAAGATCGGTGGTGGCAGCCATGTCCTTGGGATCCCCGTCCTTCTGCATCCCCGCAGCTCCGCAATTCAGCTCTGCGCTGCGGGTAAATTGTGAAACCGCCCTGATTGTGTTAAATGCCTGCGCCCGCGGCAAGGCCACGCGGCACTCTAGAGCCGAAACCGTAACGATCCCGATAACGCCAAGACCCTGGTTAGCACCCAAAACTCTGGTTAGCACAATGACGGCGCCCCGTTCCGACTTTCTCCGCGTTCTTCAGGAACGCGGCTTCATCCACCAGTGCACCGATATGGAAGCGCTCGACCAGCGCGCGCTGGAGGGGTCCGTGGCCGCCTATATCGGCTTCGATGCCACCTCCGACAGCCTGCATGTCGGCTCGCTGGTTCAGATCATGATGCTGCGCTGGCTTCAGAAGACCGGCCACCGGCCGATCGTGCTCATGGGGGGCGGCACCACCAAGGTGGGCGACCCTTCTGGCAAGGACGAGTCACGCCAGTTGCTGAGCACTGCGCAGATCGACGCCAACATCGCCGGCATCCGCCGCGCCTTCGAGAACCTGCTGAGCTTCGACGACGGCGCGACCGGGGCGGCCATGGTTAACAATGCGGACTGGCTGGACCGGCTGCAGTACATCGACTTCCTGCGCGACATCGGCCCGCACTTCACGATCAACCGCATGCTCACCTTCGACAGCGTCAAGCTGCGCCTGGATCGCGAGCAGCCGCTGACCTTCCTGGAGTTCAACTACATGATCCTCCAGGCCTACGACTTCCTGGAGCTGAGCCGGCGCCACGACTGCACGCTGCAGATGGGCGGCTCCGACCAGTGGGGCAACATCGTCAACGGCGTGGAGCTGGGACGGCGCATCGACCAGCGCGCGCTCTTCGGGCTGACCACACCGCTGATCACCACGGCCTCGGGCGCCAAGATGGGAAAGACGGCCGCCGGGGCCGTGTGGCTGAACGAAGACCGTCTGTCGCACTACGACTACTGGCAATACTGGCGCAACACCGAGGACGGCGACGTCGGCCGCTTCCTGCGCCTCTTCACCGAATTGCCGCTGAACGAGATTGCACGCCTGGAAGCGCTCGCCGGCTCGGAGATCAACGAAGCCAAGAAGATCCTCGCCGACGCGGCCACCACCCTTTGCCGCGGCGCCGCGGCAGCGGCCGAGGCGGCGGAAACCGCGCGCCAGACCTTCGAGGAAGGGCGCAGTGCGGAAGGCCTGCCCTCCATCGACGTGCCCCAGGGCGAGCTCAGCGACGGCGTGCCGGCCTACGAGCTGCTGCGCCGGGCCGGCCTCGCCAACAGCAATGGCGAAGCGCGGCGCTTGATCAAGGGCGGCGGCGGCCGGCTGAACGACATTCCCATCCGGGACGAGCTGCAGAACGTCAGCCTGGCGGACCGCAACGACGAGGGCGTGATCAAACTCTCGGCGGGCAAGAAGCGGCACGTCCTGCTGCGTGTGATCTGAACCGACGCTCCGCTAGCGGTCGATGCGCTCCGGGACGGCCTGGAAATCGTCGGAGCGCGGCCCCGCGTTGAAGATGTTGCGCAGGAACCCGGGCGTGAGCGCAGAAAGCGGATTGACGCTGACCTCAGGGTCTTCCACACGGCCCTTGACACCATAGACGACGGCAATCAGCCCCTCGCCCTCGCCGCCTGTCAGCAACGGCCCGAGAAGAGGAATATTGCCGATAAAACTGTTCACCGAATAGGCCGGCACGACCGTGCCGGTCAGATCGATGACGTCATTGTCGAAGTCGATCTTGCCTTTCGACGTCAGACCCAGGGCCGGACCGTAGATGCGCATGAGTTCCGTGGTCGCGACGCCATCGTCCAGGATGAACTCGCCGTCCATGCCGTCAAATCCGATGCCGTCGCCGCGCAGAATATCCAGAACGCCGGTGAAGGAGGCGACGGTCAGGAGCTTGGCCAGAGCCGGCGCCTTCACCATCACAAAGTCGCGCGCCACGACCTTGGCGCTGATCGGGTGTGTCGGCGTCGGCCCGGCGCTCGAACCGATGATCCGGATGCTGCCGCCGACGATGGTGTCGGTGATGTTGGTGGCCCTGAGAAGCGCGCCCAGATCGTCGCTGCGGGCCAGAAGGCGCAGACCGTTGCTGGAGGCATCCGGCGCCAGGGAAAACTGAAGATACCGCCGGTCCAGGGTGACGGGCGGCTCTGCCGGATCGGCGCCATCCTGATCCCCGGCCTGCCCCCCGGCCTGCCCCCCGGCCTGCCCCCCGGCCTGCCCCCCGGCCTGCTCACCCGGCGGCTCCTCCGGGGCATCGCGTGGCGACCAGTACTGCTCCGGGATGCTGCCGGAGAGGCGGATGGTCTCCCAGCCTCCGCGGCTGCGCACCAGTTCCAGATTGACCTGCTCCAGGCGGCGATCGTCGAAGAAGTACAAACGCTCCAGGTTCGGGGCACGCACCGAGAGGGGAACGAACTCCGGCGGGCTCTCCGCAGCAGCGTCCTCTGGCACCGGCTCAGCTTCGCCAGCCGCTTGGGGCGCATCGGTCGCGTCGTCCTCTTCGACAAAAGGCTGCACGTCCAGAACGCCGTTCTCCACCTCAACGGCAATGCTGCCGTCCACCTGTTCGAAGACAACGTTTTTCAGGTCCGTGCGGCCGAATGCGAGGCGGTCGAAACGCGCCCAACCAATGCCTTGCCGACCGGGACCGGGCCGCGCCTGACCACGCGCAACCAGATCGCCGGCCTGCAGAACGACGTTGCGAAAGGCGACGGGTCCGCGGTCGTCCAGGGGGATCTCCAGGCGCAGGCTTGCCTCCACTCCGGGATCCTTGCTCCAAGAGATTTCCGACAGCGCCATAGTCGTCTCGGAAAGGTCCGCCGCAACTTCGAGCGTCCACAGCCCCTCTACGGCGGAGACCACTGAGACATTGGCGGACATCGGGCCCACCACGACGTCGCCGATGTCCAGCCCGAAACGCTTGCGCTCTTCATCCAGGATGCGGGGAATCTCGGCTTCCAGCACCGTGCGCACCTGGGGGTCGTCCAGGAAGCTCTCTTTCCAGCGCATACTCACAGGCACGCCGCCGAGCTTCAGCGGGCCCGCGATCTCCATGCCATTGGAATCGAGCTGAAGACTGAGACGGCCATCGGTCATGTCCTCGCCGAGCAAAACGTTGCGCAGCGCGCCGTCCGTGATGCTGGCGTCAACCTGAAGCGCAACATCGTCAAAGGAGAGCGCCTTGGCCAGCGGGAACTGGAAACCCAGGTCGGCCGAGAAGGTGCCGCCGCTGCCCTCCGCCGACATGTCGAGCTTCGAAAGCAGTGCCAGGCGTGGGTGATCGACGATGGCCAGGGCGTCGGCCACAGCGCCCGCTGCCTTGGTCTCGATGGAAAGCCGCTCATAGATTCCGCGCTGCGGATCGGCCTTGCCGAGCTCCGTGATTTCCACGGTGGATTGACCCACGGCAAGCGACAACAGCGAACCGGAAGCGACGGCAAAGCGCAGGCTCTCCGCATCGAAGGTGGCCGTACCCGCGATGCTCTCGATCGGGGGCAGCGGCCGAAGATAGTGAACCGTCAGACCCCGGTATTGCAGATCGCCGTTGAGATTGACCAGATCCGCCGCAGCGAAGTCACCGTCGGGAACCTGGATCTCGACCTTTGCCGTTGCGCTGCTCACCCTGCCGGCGGTCACGTTCTCAGTCACCCAGGGCCGTGCACCCTCGGCCACCGATTCGGGCCAGTAGCGCGGAAGGTCGGCCAGCGGCACATCCTCCAGCTTGGCCTCGGCATCGATAAGCCAGTCGCCGCCGGTTTGCGGCTCGTAATCGAAAACACCCGAGAGCGAGAGGACGGGACCGGCCGCATCCTCGCTGCCCAGGCTCACCCGCGCCTCGTCCAGATCGAAGCGCTGGCTGGCGTCGTCGTAACGCCCGCGCATGGTCAGGTCCCGCACCGGCAGCGGCTCCATCTCGACACCCGGGATCTTCAAAGTGCCGGCCAGGCCCCGGATTTCGAATCCGGTCTGGCCCAGCGTGCCGTCCAGCGAGACCGAGGTCGCAACAGACCCGCTGATGCGCGACGTCACGCCGCCCACCGGCGCCAAGATCGGCATCACGGCCGCCATGGACTCCAGGCTGATGTCCGAGAAGCCCGCCGCGAAGTCGACCACCTGGTCGCGCTTGTCGAACAGGAAGGCGGCATCGAGGGTGGCCGGATCACGATTGCCGACAAACCCCAGCCGAATGTCGCCGGCAAGCCCGACGATATCCCGCCGCAGCGAGATATCCGCCGCCGGCGCTGCCCAGGAGATCCCAAGCAGGTCGTCCCGCACGAAGATCTGGCCGTCGCGAATGCGCACCTCGTTGAGGAAGGAAAGCGGATTGTCCGTGCTGCGGTCCGCCAGGAGTTCTTGGATGATCCCGCCGAGCACCACGGCCTCGTCATTGCCTGCCGACCCGGGGCCGGTGTCAGTGACCAGGTCTCCCACTTCGCCCTGCGTGCCGTCCGGCAGTTCGAGGGTGCCGGCATCGCCGCCGAAGCTGATCCCACCCTCCGCCGACCGCAGCAGGCGGATTCGCGGTGCGATGATTTCAATCTGCCGGGGTGCCACCGTCCCCTGGAGCATGGCGCTGCTGCTCAGTTCGAAGGCCACCTCCGGCAGCGAGGCGATGCGCCGCCCGTCCGGGTCCCGCACGGCAATGTCGGCCGCATGCAGGACAAGATCCCTAGAGCGGTCTTCCCAGACCAGAAAGGTCTCACCGATCTCAATCGTGTTGCCGCCCGCCTCGCTGAACGCGCGCTCGAGGTAAGGGGTGAGAAAGCCTGTCTGGACCGGCCCCTCGGACAACCGCCAGACCGCGACCGCAACGATAAGCACCGCTGCGGCGATGACGCCGCCGCATACCTCGACGCAGAGCCGCATAGTCCGCCCACGGCGCGAAGGCCGCCGCCCGGACCGCGTTCCGGGGTTCTTCCCAGGGTCACTTCCGGAGTCCTTCCCGGGGTCCTTCCCGGAGTCCTTCCCGGGGTCCTGCGCCTTGCTCGCCGCCACGGATTCGGAGCGCCCCACGGACTCGGGCGCCGCTGCCAGCCCTTGACCGGCCGGACCGCTTTCCGCAGTCTGATCGCTTAGCGAGCGTTGTGAGATGGTTAAACTCCCTTATCTGCCAGAGCCATCGGCTCTGCCTGGCGCCCTGCAGCCCTCATTGGGCGAGGCATGGCTCGAGAGATGGCGCGCGCAGATGGAAGCCTCTGCGGATCCCGCCCACCAGGACTTCCTCAGCCAACTTGATGGGGCCCCCGGCGGTGCGCGCCTGCTCGAATCCGTGTTCGCAAACTCGCCATTCCTCAGCCAATGCCTTACCGCTGATATCGGGCTGCTGCCGGATGTTTTAAACCATGGGCCGCATTGGGTCCTCAGGAAAGCGCTAGAAGACCTCAAAAGCAAGGCCGCAGGCTGTGCCGATCAAGCGGAATTGATGGGGATTCTCAGGCGGCAGAGGCGCCGGGTCGCCTTCGCCGTGGCCTATGCCGACATGGCCGGCTTCTGGGACGTCGAAACGGTCACCCAAGCGCTCTCCGACCTCGCCGATACCGCGATCGATGCCGCACTTTGTGGCCTGTTAACCCTCGCCATCCAGCGCGGCGAGCTGGAGGTCGGCGAGCCTGGCCCGGGGGAACGGGGGGAAGCCCTTACCGCCAGCTGCGGCCTGACGGTGCTCGGCATGGGCAAACTCGGCGCCCGGGAACTCAACTACTCCTCCGACATCGACCTGATCGTCATCTTCGATCCCGAGAAAATCGACTACCGCCACAGCCGCGGCGTTCAGCAGGGCATGGTGCGTCTGACCCGCGACCTGCTGCGCGCCCTCGACGAGCGCACCGCCGAGGGCTTCGTGTTCCGCACCGATCTGCGCCTGCGACCGGATCCGGGCGCCATGCCCCTGGCGATCCGCATCAACGCGGCACTGACCTATTACGAGAGCATGGGTCAGAACTGGGAACGCGCTGCGATGATCAAGGCCCGGCCGGTGGCCGGCGATATCGCACTCGGCGAGCGCTTTCTGGCTGAACTGCGCCCCTTTGTCTGGCGCAAACACCTGGATTTCTGGGCCATTCAGGATGTGCATTCGATCAAGCGGCAGATCAACGCCCACAAGGGCGGTTCGGTAATCGCGGTCAACGGCCACAACGTGAAGCTGGGCCGCGGCGGCATTCGCGAAATCGAGTTCTTTGCCCAGACCCAGCAGCTCATCTGGGGCGGGCGGGAGCCCAGCCTGCGGACCCCCCGCACCACGGAGGCTCTGGCAGCGCTGGCAGAGCGCGGACATGTGGATCGGGGGACCGCAGAGGCCCTCTGCGAGGCCTATGGTTTCCTGCGCCGTCTCGAACACCGCCTGCAGATGGTCGAGGATCAGCAGACCCACAGCATCCCCCAGGACGACGAGGCCGTCGACCGGCTGGCGGTCTTTCTCGGGTATCCGGACCCCGGGCTCTTCCGCGACGATCTCCTGGCGCGGCTGCGGCTGGTGGAGGATCACTACGCCCACCTCTTCGAGGAGTCGCCCTCGCTGTCAGGCCCGGGCAACCTGGTCTTCACCGGCGGGGAGGCCGATCCGGAGACCCTGGCGACCCTCAAGAGCCTGGGCTTCGAAGACCCCGGGCGGGTCTGGAGCGTGGTCAGCGGCTGGCACCACGGACGCTACCGGGCAGTCCGCTCGACCCGCAGCCGCCAGCTGCTCACCGAACTGGTGCCGACGGTCCTGGACCTCCTGGCCAAGACCCGCGAACCCGATCAGGCGCTGGTGAAGTTTGACAGCCTCCTGGCCGGCCTGCCGGCCGGGGTGCAGATTTTCTCGCTGCTGAGTAACAATCCTCGGCTTCTGGAACTGGTCGCCGAGGTCATGGGGTCGGCCCCGATGCTGGCCGACCGGTTGGCCCGCCGCCCCTCGCTTCTGGAAGCCGTCCTGGCCGGCGACTTCTTCGACCCGCTGCCCGATGCCGAGACCCTGGACCACGAACTGCGCGAAGCGTTGACCGATGCCCAGGACCTGCAGGACGTGCTGGACCTGACCCGTCGCTGGGCCAACGACCGGCGGTTCCAGGTGGGTGTCCACATTCTCAGGCACAAGGGCACGGTCGACGACAGCGGGCGCGCCCTCAGCGACATCGCCGGCGCGGCGCTGAGGGCGCTCTACCAGCCGGTCATGGACGACCTGGCCCGCAACCACGGCTATCTGTCCGGTTCCAGCCTCGCGGTGATCGCGATGGGCAAGATGGGCGGGCGGGAGATGACCGTCTCCTCCGACCTCGACCTCATTCTGCTCTACGAACTGCCGCCGGAGGACGGCCAGTCGGGCGGGCCCAAACCCCTCGACCCACCGCGCTACTATGCGCGGCTGGCCCAGCGTCTGATCAACGCGGTGACGGCGCAGACCGCCGAGGGCACGCTCTATGAAATCGACATGCGGCTGCGCCCCTCCGGCAATGCGGGACCGATCGCAACTTCGCTGTCCGGCTTCAGGCGCTACTACGCCGAGCAGGCCTGGACCTGGGAGCATATGGCCCTGACGCGGGCCCGCGTGGTGGCGGGACCGGAGGACTTCTGCCAAAAGGTGACGGCGAGCCTGCACCACATCCTGACCCGCCCGCGCGACCCGGACGCGCTGCTGGCCGACGTGGCGGCGATGCGCCGGCGCCTGCACAAGGAACATCCGGCAAAGTCCATCTGGAGCGTCAAGTATGCCGCCGGCGGCCTGATCGACGCCGAGTTCCTGGCCCAGTACCTGCAATTGCGGGAGGCCGCCAAGCATCCGGAGGTATTGGCGACCGCGACCCAGCAGGCCTTTGCCAATCTGGCCGAAACGGGCGTGCTGGACGCCGGGCTCGCCGCGCAACTGATCGAGGCGACCCGCTTTCTGCGCCAGGTTCAGGAGGCCTTGCGCCTGACCGTCGGGCCGGCTTTCGATGCCGACAGCCTTTCCCCGGCCCTGCAGGACGCCCTGGCCGCCAGCGCCGGGATGGACTCCTTCACAGCCCTGCGCGATTGCCTTGTGACGACCCTCTCCTGGTTGCACCAGGTCTTCGTCGAGACCATCGATCATCCCGCCCCCCCGGCCTTGAAAGAGCCGGACAGGGCAATTGTTCCCTGAGAACCAAACCGGCATCGGCCTTTGCACCAGGGGTCTTGACCTAGCGGTTCATCGCACGATCTTTAGGCGCCGAAGATGCAATCGGTCGGACCTGCACTCAGCCAAAACTCAGCCCACACTCAGCCCACACTCAGGAGGATTCTGCGAATGGTCGAAGTCGGAAAGAAGGCGCCAAACTTCAAGATGGCCACGGATGGCGGCGGCAGCGTCGCGCTGAAGGATCTGAAGGACCAGAAGGTGGTGCTCTACTTCTATCCCAAGGACGACACGCCGGGCTGCACCAAGGAGGCCTGCGGTTTTCGCGATGCCTTTCCGGACTTCTCAAAGCTCGATGCCGTCGTTATCGGCGTCTCCAAGGACAGCGTGGCCAAGCACGACAAGTTCAAGGCCAAGCACCATTTGCCCTTCACCCTCGCCTCCGATGAAGACGGCAACGTCTGCGAGGCCTATGGCACCTGGGTCGAGAAGTCCATGTACGGCAAAAAGTACATGGGCATCGAGCGCGCCACCTTCCTGATCGACGAGAAAGGCGTTGTCCGCGGCGAATGGCGCAAGGTCAAAGTGCCGGGCCACGTCGATGCGGTGCTGGAGGCGGCGCAGGCGCTCTGACCACCGGGCTCACGGGCGCCGGAGGATGTTGGCAAGGCCGTTGCCGACGGGCCGGTGTCGAGCTATCGATGGGGCCTATGCCCCTGCCCACCTCAAAGGACGCCTAGCCTGATGAATACGCTGACGGCCCGGGCGGTCGCCGTGCTGACGGATGCGGATCCCGCCGGCAAGGCGGAGCGCGCGCGCACCATGGCGGCGGACTGGGCAGAGGGGCGCATCGGCAGCCTTGGCGACACCCGCCCGCCGGCGCGTCCCGCACGCCCCGAGAGACCGCAGTTGAAGCGCCCCGGCGACATGCCCAAGCGCAAGATCAACCGCGGCACCGCCGGGCGTTTCGCGCTGCTGCACGCCCTTGCCCATATCGAACTGAACGCCATCGACCTGGCCTGCGATATTCTCGCCCGCTTCCCCGAGCAAGGCCTGCCCAATGCCTTCCATGACGACTGGCTGCGGGTGGCGGAGGAGGAAGCGAAGCACTTCCTGCTGCTCGAGGAGCGGCTGGACGAACTGGGCGGCGCGTATGGCGATCTGCCCGCGCACGACGGTCTCTGGCAGGCCGCCGAAGACACCGCCGGCGACCTGCTCGCGCGCCTCGCCGTGGTGCCCCTGGTGCTGGAGGCGCGCGGCCTGGACGTGACCCCTGCCATGATCGCGAAGCTGGAGGCCGTCGACGATCATCGCAGCGCCGGGGTGCTGGACGTCATCTACCGCGACGAAGTCGGCCACGTCGCCATTGGCAAGCGCTGGTTCGACCATCTCTGTCAGCGCGATGGCGTCGATCCCCGCCGGACGTGGCAAGACCTGGTCCGCCGGCACTTCAAGGGCCAGCTTAAGCCGCCCTTCAACGAGGACGCGCGCCAGCAGGCCAACCTGCCGCCCGATTTCTACACCGCACTGGCGGAACTCTAGCACTCCTGGCGCGCCCCCCAATTCTGCATGACAGCCCTGCCGCGGCTGCGTTTGACCGCGAAAGCCGAACCGGCTAGGGCTGGCAGGGTCATGGCAAGCGAAGACAGCAAGGCGCAGCCGGCCCCGCGGCTGCTGGGGCTCAGCGAACGACAGCTGGCCTTTGTCCTGCTGTTCATCGCCCCGGCGCTCTTCGCCTCCAACATGCTGACGGCACGGGCCACCCACGATCTTTTCCCACCCATCGCCCTGGCCTTCTGGCGCTGGACCTGCACCCTGGCGCTGCTGATGCCGTTTACCGCCGCAGCGCTCTGGCAGCATCGCGCCGCCATCCTGCGGGAGTGGCGGGACCTGCTGATCCTCGGCGCGCTCGGCATGGGCGTCTGCGGGGCCTTCGTCTACATCGCCGCCGACACTACGACCGCCACCAACATCGGCCTCATCTATGCTGCCTCCCCGATCCTCATCGTCCTGATCGCGCGCTTCGTCTATGGCGAGCGCGTATCGCCGCTGCAGGCCCTCGGGATTGCGCTCTCGCTGACCGGCGTTCTGGCCATCATCGGCCGCGGCGATCTCAGCGTTCTGGCCAATCTCGAGTTCTCACCCGGCGACCTCTGGACCCTGGCCGCAATGACCGCCTGGGCGGTGTATTCCGTCATGCTGCGCCACCGGCCCTCGGCCCTGCCGCTCATGGCCCGCTTCGCGGCGATCAGCGGCGGCGGTATTCTCATTCTGCTGCCTTTCACGGTCGCCGAAGGTCTCTCCGGCGACCTGCCGCCCCTGACAACCACCAGCTTTCTCATCGTCGCCTTCCTGGCGGTCTTCGCCTCCTTCGGCGCCTATCAGGTCTATGCCCTGGTGCAACGCAGCCTGGGCGCCGGCCCCACCAGCCTGCTGATGTACCTGATCCCGCTCTATAACGGAGTCTTGGCCTTTGTGATCCTGGGCGAGACCCTGCAGCTCTACCATCTGCTCGGAGCGATCCTGGTGCTGCCGGGGATCTATCTGGCGACCCGGAAGGCGGGAACCTAGGGGCCCTTGCCGCCCAGGCGAATCGTGCTATCCAGACGGGGTGAGTGCGGAGCCCTACAGACTTGTCCTTGTCGCAGGCGCCATGCGCAGCGGAACCTCGCTGCTGCAGCACGTGCTTTGCGCCTCCCCCCAGGCCAATCCTTTCGTGCACGGGTGCCGCTATCTGACGAGCCAGATCGCGATCTATGCGCAGTACGCCGGCAGCGATCACCTCTATGTCGAGGACTATCTGGGCGGCCGTGACGGGCTCACCGCCTTCACCAGGGACATCCTCGAGCGCCTGTTGCGGGAAACCCATCGGCGGCTCGATCATCCGGACTGTCTGGTCCTGAAGAACCCGGAACTCTCGACATACTTCCCGCAGGCGGCCGCGCTGTTGCCGTCAGCCCGCTTCGTCGTCTCCGTGCGCGAGCCCAAGGACACCATTGCTTCGATGATCAGCGTCGGCGAGAAGCATCGGCAGAGCGGCGTCAACAGCTTCCTGGCCGGCGTCGGCAGAGATATCGCGAAGCTCAGCGCGTCCTATCGCCAGTTCTACCTGCCGGTCCTGCGGGCGCTGCAGAAGGGCGATGAGGCCCTGAAGGAGCGTGTGCTCTTCGTGGGCTACGAGTCCTTGATCGGCGGCACCGAGCCGATCGTAGAGCGCCTTTCCGCGTTCACCGGACTTTCCTTGCCGGCGGACACAGTGGACGACGGGCAGACCTGGCGCAGCCGCGTGGACCCGGAGAACGACGAAATCTACAGCCATCCGCGCTGGGGCGCCTATGTGACGGCGCTGAGCGGCGGGCCGATCTCCGCCGCCAGTATCGGGCGTTATCGCGAGGTTCTGACGGAGGCCGAGGCCGACCAGATCGACAGTCTCTGCGCCGACATCCGGCGCGCCTTCGGCTACGCGCAGGAAGGATCGCCGTAGCGGCGGTGAGTCAGCCGCTGCTCGGTGAGATCGCCGCTTCGAGGCCGCCTTCGTAGCCCTGGTCGAAGAGACGGGCGGCGAGCGGGTTCTGGTTCTTGCGGCTGAGCTCCGTCAGGCAGATCAGTTCATCGCCATCGACGTAACCGGGGTTCTTTTCCAGGAAGAACCGCACGTCGGGACGGCGGCGGTCCTTCTCCGGAATGTCCGCCCAGTCCGTCTTCAGGTGCCCGCGCGACTCGGCAAAATGCAGAACCCCCGTGGCCGGGTTATAGGTGTCGCCGAACTTGTTGGCGGCAAGTTGATCCATCAGGCCTTTGGCCTCCTCCGGCGTCGACCGGTTGTAGGCCGGATAGAAGACCCGGTAGAACGCCCTGAGATAGCGATAAGTGCGGTGACCTTTGACCAGCAGAAACCAGTAGAGCGGAACCTCCGGCGCCTCTGACTTCAGTGCCCCGGAGAAGTGAATCCAGGTGAACGCCAGGGCCTGCTGGCCCCAATGGTCCTGATGCACGATGGTGTCGCCGGAGTACATGATGCGCACCGGGCTGCCGCGAAAGTCTTCTTCCCAGACCTTGATCGACGAGAAACCCTGCAGGGAGTGGTTCGGATCCCTGAGGATAACGGCGTACTGCTTGTCTGAAAGGTCGCTGAGAAAGAGTTCTTCGCTGGTCCCGCCATAGTAGTGTTCGTAGAGCTTGAACATGTCGGTCCGGGTGGTTTTGCCCAGACAGCTCACGCGCTCGATATGGCCGTTGAGTTCGGTCATCCCTTCACCCTTTTCGGAAGGGCCGTCTAGCCGGCCACCTCTGAAACGAACTCCTCGTACTTTCCGCGGGGACTGAGCGGAATCTCGTCCACATAAGTGAAAGTTACGTTAAAGGGGTGACCCAGGTTTCGCAGAATAAGCGCGCGCATCTGTTCTTCCTGCTCCGGTGTCACCGGTTCGGACACCACCATCAGTTTCTCGATCTCGCTGATGCTGCGCTGAATGAACTGGAAGCGCTGGACGGCGGTGGTAATCGCCTTGTAGTCGCCGTGATCGCCGAGATAAGGAAAGACGGTCGAGCCGTCCGGCAGCGCGAGCCGGTTACGCTGCCGGCCGACCGTCCGTGTGATCACCGGCAAACCGCGGCCGCAGGCACAGGGCGCACCGACTTCCGCATAGTCGCCGAGTTCGTAGCGCACCAGCGGCGTCGCGAAGTTGTGGAGCGGCGTGATCAGCACGCGGCCTACCTCTCCGGGGCCGCAGGCCCTGCCCGACTCGTCCACCACTTCAACCAGAACGTTCTCGGACTGCACGTGATAGACATCGTATTCCGGACACTGGATGGTCAGGTATCCCGCTTCTTCGCTGCTGTAGGAATCCTTCAAAGGAATTCCCCAGGCCTCTCGGACGAGGCGGCGCGTCTGATCGGTCACCGTTTCGCCGACGGTCATGACCTGTTTCAGGCTCGGCAGGCTTATGTCCCGTTCGATGCAGTGCTTGGCCAGCGCCATCAGGTTCGACGGGAAGGAAATGAGATAGTCCGGCGCCTCTTTCCGGAGCCAGGCCACCTGGTCCGGCAGTTCGCTGATGACGTTCAGCAGGGCAGCCGGCCCGGTCGGATAGATCGCGCCGGAGGCCGGCCCCCAGCTGTCGCCGCGGGCGCCGTCCGGCGGCATGGCCACGCCCTTTCGCGTCCAGCGAATGGCCGCAAGCTTGCCGCCGAGATCGCGCCCCTGCCAGAAGTGCTCGCGCATCACGCAGGCGCGCCAAAAGAGGTTGGTGACCTCGGTCCCGTACATGCGCACGGCACGGCCGGTGGAGCCGGAGGTTTCGATCTGATGCGTCTTGCCGTGCGACTTCGGCAGCGCTGTTGTGTTGATGTCCTTGCCGGCCGCCTGCAGTTCGGCGCGCCTGAGGATCGGCAGCCGGTCCAAGGTCTCACGGGTGACCTCGGCGTCGGGATCGACGCCGGCCTCGGCAAAGCGGCGCTGATAGAACGGCACTGTGCGGGCTACATGAGAGAACAACAGGCGAAGCTGCTTTGCCTGAAGGTCAAAGATCTCCTCCGGCGCCAGCCACTGTGTCTGATCGAGCTGGTACAGCAACGACAACAGCAGCGAGGCCATGCGCCCTGGAATGGCCGGGCTGACGATCCCCGGCACCGAGGAACGTGGAATGCTCACCCTCTTTTCCACCATGACACCCTTTTCAACCATGACACCGGGGCCCCTCAGCTCGGCAGCAGCGACAACGGCAGACTCTCCAATCCGCGCACGGATGTGTTCGCCTGCCACCGCGGCCGGTCGGTCTTGACCTCAATGCGCGCCGTCTTCGCCAACAGCCTGGCAATGGCAATCTCGCCTTCCAGCTTCGCCAGCCCGTAGCCAAGGCAGTGGTGCGTGCCCTTACCGAAGGCGAGGCTCGCACCGTTGTTGCGCGCGATGTCGAGCCGGTCCGGCGACGGGTAACGCGCGGGATCCCGGTTGGCGGCGCCGAAGAGGCTGACGACATAGCTGTGTTTCGGAATCGCCTTGCCGCCGATCTCCACATCCTCGGCGGCCCAGCGTCCGATCTTCTGGATCGGGCTCTCGAAACGCAGCAGTTCGTCGACCGCGGGGACGATCAGCCCCGGTTCCTCGACCAGCCGTTCCAGTTCCTGAGGATTGCGGGCCAGCGCGAGAACGCCGTTGCCGATAAGGTTCTTGGTCGTCTCGTGACCGGCCCAAAGCAGGAAGACACAGTTGGCCAGCAGCGCCTCTTCGCTCAGGGCTGCCGCCTCGCCGCCGCTAACGATTTCGGAAAGCAGGTCGCCGCGCGGGCGCCGGCGGCATTCGCCGACCAGTTCGGCCATGTAGGCCGTCAGCGCCTCGGTGGCATCGATGCCGGTTGCCAGCTGCGCGGCCGCGCCCGTATCGAGCGCAGCCGTCAACTGTCCGGAGAGGTCGCGCAGCTTTTCGTAGTCCTCCTCCGGTACCCCGAGAATGCGGGAGACGACCATAACCGGGAAGGGATAGGCGAAATCGCGGATCAGGTCGAAGTCGGCGCCGTCCAGGGCCTCTTCCAGAAGCCAGTCCGCCATGGCTTCGATCTCAGGGCGCATCGCCGCGATCAGCCGCGGCGTAAAGGCATGTCCTACCAGACGGCGGACCCGCGTGTGCGCCGGCGGATCGATAAAGACCATCCACTGGCTGAGCATGCGGTCGATCGGCGTCTGCGCGCGATCGTCTTTCGAGATGGGGTTGGCGCCCTTGGGCGACTCCCGGCAAAACGACCTGCCGGTCAGGACACCCGCCACGTCCGCATGGCGCGACAGATACCAGTCGCCCCAGGGGCTCAGGAAAACGGGATCGTGCTCACGCAGTGCGTGGTAGTGCGGATAAGGGTCGTCAAGGAAGCCCGGGGCATCGAAATCAAGGGCGAAGGCCTCCGCGGTCTCTCTCCGTTCCATCGAGCTCATCCCGCGCCCCCGCTTTCCTTTGCCGTGTCCGACCCTAAGCGCGGAACGCGCCAATGGGCCGCGCCGGGGCGGCCCAGCGGTCCCGCGCCCCGAACAGAGAGCCGTCACGCATCTGCATTGACGCCTCCGCCGATGCGTGAGGCCAAGGAGGCCTCCAGAAACGCATCGATGTCGCCATCGAGCACGGCCTGGGCATTGCCGGTCTCCACCGCCGTGCGCAGGTCCTTCACCATCTGGTAGGGCTGCAGCACGTAGGAGCGGATCTGATGGCCCCAGCCGATGTCGGTCTTGGACTCCGCCTCGGCCTGGGCTTCGGCCTCGCGCCGCTGCAGCTCGTGCTCATAGAGCCGCGCCTTCAGCATCGCCATGGCCTGCGCCCGGTTCTTGTGCTGCGAACGGTCATTCTGGCACTGCACGACGATGCCGGTCGGGATGTGGGTCATGCGCACGGCCGAATCGGTCTTGTTGACGTGCTGGCCGCCGGCGCCGGAGGCGCGGTAGGTATCGACGCGGAGGTCCTTGTCCAGTACCTCGATCTCGATCGAGTCGTCGATGACCGGATAGACCCAGACCGACGCGAAAGAGGTATGGCGCCGGGCCTGCGAGTCGAAAGGCGAAATCCGCACCAACCGATGGACGCCGGATTCGGTCTTCAGCCAGCCGTAGGCATTGGGGCCTTTCACCTGGATCGAGCTGGACTTGATGCCGGCTTCCTCGCCGGGGCTTTCTTCCAGCCAGTCGACCTTGTAGCCGCGGGCCTCCGCCCAGCGGACATACATGCGCAGCAGCATCTGTGCCCAGTCCTGGGCCTCGGTGCCGCCGGCTCCGGCGTTGACCTCCAGGTAGCAGTCGTTGGCGTCGGCCTCGCCGGAAAGCAGGCTGGCCAACTGCATCTTTGCAGCTCGTGTCTGCAGGGCCTCCAGCAGCGACCGGGCCTCATCGACACTGGCCTCGTCGCCCTCTGCCTCACCCAACTCGGCCAGCGTGAGGCCGTCATCGAGATCACTCTCGACAGCGTGGTAGTCCTTCAGAGACTGCTCCAGATGGGTGCGCTCGCGCATGACCTTTTGCGCCCGCTCAGGATCGTTCCAAAGATCGGGGTTTTCCGCCTCGGCATTCAGTTCGTCGAGGCGCAGAGTCGCCGATTCAACGTCAAAGATGCCTCCTCAGCAGGGCCAAGGACTGGCGAATTTCCTCGGCCACCGCTTCAATCTCGGCGCGCATAAACACTCCTTGCCAAATCTCTTGGCGGCACGCAGGCAGACGCCCGGCACCGCGCATCGGGGCGCAGTATTATCCGCTTCTTGTCAGCTAGTACAGCCCGCCGGTACCGCTGGCCGCGGTGCTTCCGGTGCTGGGGTTGTAGCCGCCGTCGAGGACGACCTGGCGGCCGGAAGGCTCGGTGCCCGGCTGGAAGGCTTCCAGGAAGACGCGGCGGTCGCCCGGGCGGGCGAGCTGACCGGTCTCAGCGTTCATCCGCACCAGACGGATGCCCGGGGGAATGCGGAAGGGAATCGCCGGCTGGTCGGCCAGTGCATCGGCCATGAAGGCCTTGAACAGCGGCGCGGCGACGTTGGAGCCCGTGTCCTTGGCGCCCAAGGTGCGCGGCTCGTCGAAGCCGACGAACACACCGACCGCCAGATCGGGGCTGAAGCCCACGAACCAGGTGTCGAAATTGTCGTTGGAGGTGCCCGTCTTGCCCGCCAGCGGGATACCCAGCTCGGCGATGCGCCGCCCGGTGCCGCGCTGGACCACGCCCTGCAGCATGCCCACGACCTGATAGGCGCTGGCTGGGTTTGCGACCTGCTCGCGATCGTCAGGCAACTGCGGCGTCGCCTGGCCGGACCACATCTCCGCCATGCAGACCGCGCACTCGCGCAGGTCATGGCGGTAGATCGTGCGCCCATGGCGGTCCTGAACCCGGTCGATCAGGGTTGGCGAGATGCGCCTGCCGCCGTTGACCAGCATGGCATAGGCGGTGGTGACCTTCATCAGCGAGGTTTCGCCTGCCCCCAGAGACATGGAAAGCATGGGGTCCATGTTGTCCATGATCCCGAAGCGCCGGGCGTAGTCGACGATCTTCTCCATACCGACGGTCTGGGCGAGGCGCACAGTCATCAGGTTGCGCGACTTCTCGATTCCCACGCGCATCGGCGTCGGGCCATAGAACTTCCGCGTATAGTTGGCCGGCTTCCACTTGCCGAGCCCGGCGCCCTGGTCGAGGACGAAGGGTGCGTCGAGGATCAGTGTCGCCGGGGTGAAGCCACTGTCGAGGCCGGCGAGATAGACGAAAGGCTTGAAGGCCGAGCCGGGCTGGCGGCGGGCCTGGACCACGCGGTTGAATTCACTGCGCGCGTAGGAGTAGCCGCCGGCCATCGCCAGCACCCGGCCTGTATGCGGGTCGAGGGCGACGATGCCGCCGTTGACGTCGGGGATCTGGCGGAGGGTAAAGGTGCCCTCGTCGTAGGGCTCACCGTCGCCGTTCTCGGCCACAGGCTCCACCAGCACCACGTCGCCGGCCTTCAGGACGTCGGACGGCTTCTTGGGAGCGACCCCGAATCGCTGGTTCTCCTTCCAGGGGCGGGCCCACTTCAGCTCCGCCATCGGAATGGTGCCTGCCTTGCCGTCGGCCAGGACAACCGTTGCCTGCTCGGCGTCGGTCGCCGTCACGGCGGCAACCTGCCAGCTCTCGTCGATACCGACCGGCTGCGGGACCTCGCCCTGCAGAGCGGCCTGAACGTCGGCCTCCGGCCCGACGTCGATCTGAGCCAGCGGACCGCGCCAGCCATGGCGGCGGTCGTAGGCCATCAGGCCCTCGCGCAACGCGCGGTCTGCGATGGCTTGGAGGCGCGGATCCAGTGTCGTGCGCACCGAGAGACCGCCCTTGTAGAGGTTGTCGTCTCCGTAGAGCCGGGCCAGTTCGCGGCGCACCTCTTCGGCGAAGTAATCCGCCTGGACCGCCTGGGTTGCATCGCGCTTGCGCACCACCAGGGGCTCGGCGCGGGCCGCCTCGGCTTCCGCCGCGTCGATGTTGCCGTCTTCGAGCATCCGCCCGATCACCCAGTTGCGGCGCGCCACCGCAGCGTCGTAGCGCCGCACGGGGTGATAGTTGTTGGGTGCTTTCGGCAGGGCCGCCAGATAGGCCGCCTCGGCAATGGTCAGCTCGTCCAGCGACTTGTTGAAATAGTTGAGCGCCGCGGCGGCCACCCCATAGGATCCCAGGCCCAGATAGATCTCGTTCAGATAGAGTTCCAGGATGGTGTCTTTGGTAAAGGCCTGCTCGATGCGAAAGGCCAGGATCGCTTCCTTGATCTTGCGCTCGTAGGACACCTCGTTGGTCAGCAGGAAGTTCTTGGCCACCTGCTGGGTGATGGTGGAAGCGCCGACTGGCCGGCGGCTGGTGCCGTAGTTGGCGATGTTTGTGACGATGGCGCGCACAACGGAAAGAAAGTCGACGCCCGGGTGGCTGTAGAAGTTCTTGTCCTCGGCCGATAGAAATGAATTCCTAACGCGCAGCGGAATGGCCGACACCGGCACATAGACCCGCTTCTCCGTGGCGTACTCGGCAAGGAGACGCCCGTCTCCGGCGTGCACACGCGTGACCGTCGGCGGCTCATAGTCCGCGAGCTGGCTGTATTCCGGCAGGCCGCGGCCATAGTGGTAGAAGGCATAGAGCACGCCGCCCGCGCCCACGAGGGCGCAGATGATCGCCAGACTTAGAAGTGTTGCCAGTATTCTCACTGTCTTAACCGTATTTGCGTCTTTACCGTCTCGGCATCCCGCCATCGCGCCCAAAGGCACCCGCGGCCGGCGCTCTGCTGCATCGGCCCCGCCGCATACGGCCCGGCGATGCTAGCCGGGCAAGCGTTTATAGACCTTCAACGTCCGGCGGCCGGATCGTTCCGGCCCGCCCAACCCCTTTAAAACCCTTCGCAGGCCGCAGCCTAGGCGGGAAATGTGGCAAGGCTATGATCTGCTGGCGGCGCTCTGCCGCTGAAAATAACCGTCGATCGCTCTGATAATCGATCGGACTATCTTATCGCGGTGGGCCCGGCTGCGCAAAAGCCGCTCTTCCTGGCGGTTGGACATATAGCCGATCTCGAAGAGAACCGACGGGATCGTCGGCGATTTGAGCACCGCAAAGCCCGCGAAACGGTGGGTGTTGCGCAGCAGCTTGGCCTCCTTGCCGACCTCGCCGACCAGATCGTTGGCGAAGCGCTTCGACAGGTTCATGGTCTCCCGCTGGGCCAGGTCGATCAGAATTCCGCGGACGTCGCCGCTCTGGTCGCTCAGATCCACGCCGGCCAGCACGTCCGCGGCGTTCTCCGCCGCCGCGATGGCCGCCGCTTCCTTGTCCGAGGCGGTCTCCGAGAGCGTATAGACCGACGCCCCGCGGATCTTGCCGGAGCGGTGAATGTTGGCATGCAGGGAGATGAAGAGGTCCCCATTCGCCTTCTGGGCCAGGGCGATGCGCTGGCGCAGCTTGAGGAACACGTCCCGATCGCGGGTCATCACCGGGCGATAGCGCCCGGTCGCCGCCAGGGCGGCGTTCAGCGCCCGGCCGTAGTCCAGCGCGATGTTCTTCTCATAAGCGCCGGAGACGCCGATGGCCCCGGGATCGACGCCGCCGTGGCCGGGATCGATCACCACGATGGGGCGCGGATCGTCCCGCTCGGCGCCGCGCGGCTTCAATTCGGGGCGCGGCAGCGGGTTGGTCAGGCCGGCCTGCAGCGGCTGGCGGGACGCCGCCGCCGTGGGGCCGCTGCCGGCAGCGGCAACGCCTGTGGCCGCCTGCCCGGCCGCAGCGAAGTAGGCCGCGCGGCTGACCTGCATGATGTCGACCACCAGGCGATGCGGCTTGCCGTCGGAGGGCGGTATGACGAAAACCTGTTTAAGGTGCGTGGGCTTGGCGACGTCGAGCACCACCCGGCTGGTGCCGGCGGCAAAGAGGCCGAACCGCAGCCCGGTGATGAGGCCCCGTGCCTTGGGCTGACGGCCCTCCGGCACGGTCCAGCGGACCTCCGGCAGGTCGACCACCACGCGGAAAGGGTCGGGGAGCGTAAAGACCCGGTAGGGAAGGTCTTCCGTGAGTTCGAGGACAAAACGGGTGCGTTCCGGGGTTTCGCCGATCCGCGCGGCGACCACCTCCGGCTGGGCCGTGGCCGGAGTCGGGCCGGCGCCCAGCCCCGCAACAACCAACAGGCACAGAAAGACCAGCAGACGGGGCCGAATCTTCAAAACCCTTTCAACATCTAGCAGTTGATGATGTTGGAGCCCCCAGATATATCCGAAGCAACTCCCATCCACCAGCGCAAAGCACCCATTTGCCATCACGGGCCGCTGGCAGCCTGCAGCCAGGCGGCTCCCGCGTTATCGCAACTCGCCGACCTGTCCACAAGGTGGAAGAAATCCGCATCCAATCAACCAGTGATTTCTTGATCCGGTCCCGGGCCTGCCGGCCAAATCGGCGCTGGTGTGCCCTGCTTCGGCCTGATATTATTACGATAGTGGTTCTTTATTGCTTTCCTTGTCTTTCAGAAGAAAGCGGAAAGGCGGCGGTGACCCATAGGGTGACCGCGCCGGCAGAAGAGAACCGCAAACGAGAGCTTCGCGCTTGCCACCGTTTCTTGATTGGCCTTCGGGACCGCCCCTGCTTGGCATTGCCCATGGGCCGGCAACGAACGAAAGCGGACGCGAGGTTTCCCCGGTTTCACGGCCTGGCCTCATCTAAAGAAAGACGACGCCGGTGCCATCGAGGCGGTGACCGCAGCCCTGCTCGCGCAAGGCTTGTGTCCGTTGCGGCCCCGAAAACGAAAGAACGCTCGTTCCTAATGATGGTCCCGACTGCAGACATGTCGACCAAACGAGTTCCCAAGACTATCGCGCCGCGGCAGGTGGGCAGGTATGGCTCCCCGAGACGATCCGCGCTGCGCGTTGCGGAGTTGTTCCTTAATGGCAAAACGTATTCTTATCGATTCCAGCCACCCGGAAGAAACCCGGGTGGTTGTTCTCTCTGGCAACCGTGTTGAAGATTTCGATTTCGAGACATCGTCAAGAAAGCAGCTGAAAGGCAATATCTATCTCGCAAAGATTACCCGAGTAGAACCCTCTCTTCAGGCAGCTTTTGTCGACTATGGCGGCAACCGCCACGGTTTCCTGCCCTTCAGTGAAATCCACCCGGATTACTACCGAATCCCGATCGCCGACCGCGAGGCCTTGCTCGCGGAAGAGGCCGCCCTGCGCAGCGACCCGGCTGACGAGGCCCCCGATGACGTTGAGGCCGATGTTGAGGTCGAGGCTGAAACCGCCGCTTCGGATCATGCCGGCGAGGACGACGCGGGCGCCGACGATGCGGACGAGGCCGCCGAGGCGCCTGCGGAGGCTGCGGCGGAACACGACGACGCGTCGGGCGAAAGCGCTGACCCAGACGCGGAGGGCGCCGAAGACATAGGCGCGACCGCAGGCGAAGATGACGGCGATGCAGTCGGCAGTCTGCCGCTGGCCGCGGGCACCGCAGAGGACGCCGTGCTCCGCAGCGCCGAGGTCGCGGCCGACGAATCTGAAGTCGGGGAAGCGGAAGACGGGGAGTCTGAAGCCGGGGAACCGGAAGACGGCGCTGAAGGCGGCGACGGCAGCCAGGCTGCGGAGAACGGCGAGGCCGAGGCAACCGCCGAAGCCGCGCACGAGGAAGTCGAAGCTGAGCAGAGTGTCGATACCGTCGGCGGCGACGAGGCCGAGGAAGCCGCCCTGCGGCGAGCCAAACTGCTGCGCCGCTACAAGATCCAGGAAGTCATCAAGCGCCGCCAGGTCATCCTAGTGCAGGTGACCAAGGAGGAACGCGGCAACAAGGGTGCCGCCCTCACCACCTATCTCTCCCTGCCGGGCCGCTACTGCGTCTTGATGCCCAATACCAACAAAGGCGGCGGCATCAGCCGTAAGATCAGCAACACCAGTGACCGCCGTCGCCTGAAGCAGATCCTCAGCGATCTGGAGATTCCGGAAGGGATCGCGGTGATCGTGCGCACAGCCGGCAGCCAGCGCACGAAGGTGGAGATTCGCCGCGACTACGAATACCTGCTGCGGCTCTGGGACAGCATTCGTGAGAACACGCTGCAGTCCACGGCGCCGGCGATGATCTACGAAGAAGCCAATCTGATCAAACGCACCATTCGCGACCTCTACAGCCGCGACATGGAAGATGTGCTGGTGGACGGCGACGAGGGCTACAAGGCCGCCAAGGACTTCATGAAGTCGCTGACGCCCAGCCATGCCCGAAAGGTGCAGCAGTACAAAGATCGTGAAGTCCCGCTGTTTCAGCGCTACCGCGTCGAGAGCCAGTTGGATGCGATGCACTCCAACACCGTCCAGCTGCGCTCGGGCGGGTACCTGGTTCTGAACCAGACCGAAGCTCTGGTCGCGATCGACGTCAACTCGGGCCGCGCCACCCGCGAGCGCCACATCGAGGAGACGGCGCTGAAAACCAATCTGGAGGCCGCCGAGGAAATCGGCCGCCAACTGCGCCTGCGCGACCTTGCCGGTCTGATCGTGATCGACTTCATCGACATGGAGGAATCGCGGCGCAACCGCGAGGTCGAACGGCGCCTGAAGGAGTCCCTGCGCAGCGACCGGGCGCGCATCCAGCTCGGGCGCATTTCACCCTTCGGCCTGCTCGAGATGTCGCGCCAACGCCTGCGCCCGAGCCTCTTCGAGAGCTCGACCGAAATCTGCCCGCATTGCGGCGGCACCGGGCGGGTGCGGACCGTCGAGTCCCTGGCACTGCAGGTCCTGCGCCGTCTCGAGGAAGAAGGTCTGAGAGAGAACGACGCGACCATCGTGGTCACCCTTCCCAGCAGGGTTGCGCTCTACATCTTCAATCATAAGCGCAGCCACCTGATGGCCATTGAGCAGCGCCACGACTTCCGCATCACCTTGGAGCCCGACGATCACCTGACCAACGATGCCTTCGTGATCGAGCGCGACGGGGTTGTCGCAGAGCGTCGCCGCTCTGCGCCCGAAGACTCCCGCGGTGCTGAAAGCGACGACGGCGAGCGCAAGCGTGGCCGGCGTCGCAGCCGCCGCCGCCGCAAGGACGAGGATCAGGTCGCTGCCACGCCGGAGCGTGAGGCTGAAGACCTTCCCGAGGCCGAAGGCACGGGCGACGAGGACGCCGCCGAAGACCGCGACGCGGCCGCCGGCGAGCAGGACGGCGAGCGTCAGCGCAAACGCAAGCGGCGCGGCAAGCGCGGCGGCCGTCGGCGCTCGCGCCAGCGCAGCGAAGAGCAGGCAGCCCAGAGCGCCGAAGCCGACGGCGGAGAGGCGGCAGCGGCTGAGGGTGAGGAAGCGGTCGTCCCTGTCGAGGCAGAGACCGTTGAGACAGAGACCCTTGAGGCAGAGACCCTTGAGGCAGAGACCCTTGAGGCAGAGACCGCCGAGGCAGAGCCCGCGCAAAGCGGCCCGCGCGAGACAGCGGTCGAGGAAACCTCCGGCGAGAGTACGGCCGCGGATGAAGCAGCGGCTGAATCGGGGAGCGCAGCAGCCGCCGGCGGGGCGACCGAGGATGAGGCCGCAGAGCCAGCGGAAGCGAAGCCGAAACGCCGGCGCGCAACGCGTCAGCGCCGTGGCACCAAGAAGAGCGCTGCCAAGAGCGAAGCCGGCACCACCGAGGAGGCTGCGGACCCGCAGGCCGCCGAGGAAGAGGCCAAGCCGAAGCGCACCACGCGCCGCCGCAGCACCGCCCGGCCGCGCAGCCAGACGCGCAGCCGCGGCCGGAAGTCCTCGAAAGCGGACGACGAAGCCAAGGGGGCCGGGGACGAAACCGCCCAGGGTGCACCCGAAGAGTCGGCCGAGAGCAGTGAGGTCCCTGCTGCCGATTCAACGGGCATCACCAACGGCCGGTCGGCAGAGACCGCACCGCAGCCCAGCGAACCCGCGGCGGCGGCCAGCGCTCAACAGATCCTGGCCGATGACCCGAAAGTGGTGATCGAGCCCGCAACCCCAACTGCGTCCGATGACGCCGGCAGCGATGTGGTTGAAGAACCGCCGCGGGGCGATGAGGCCCAAAGCGATGCGCCCAAGCGCCGCGGTTGGTGGAATCGGTTCATCTGAAGTGAACGCCTGAAGACGTCTGAAGGGGCCCGCCGCAAACGGCGGGCCCTTTTCCGTTCAGCCGCCGCAGCCGGGCAGCCAGGCCTGCAGCCGGCGGGCCGCCTCGCCCATGTCAGCTTCACGTCCGGCAAAGGAAAACCGTACGAAGTGGTGCCCGCGGTCGGGGTCGAAGTCGACACCCGGCGTCGCCGCGATACCGATCTCGGCCAGCATGCGCCGGCATAACGCCTCGCTGTCGTTGGTAACCGCGGCAACGTCCGCATAGATGTAGAAGGCACCGTCGGCCGGCGCCAGCCTGTCCAGGCCGGCCTTCGGCAGCTCTTCCAGAAGCAGAGCCCTGTTGCGGGCGTAGGCGGCGACATAGCCGTCGAGCTGTTCGCCGCAGTCGAAGGCCGCCTCGCCGGCGATCTGGGACAGGCAGGGCGGCGAGATAAAGAGGTTCTGGGCGAGACACTCGACCGGGCGCAGCAGATCCTCCGGCAGCACCATCCAGCCCAGCCGCCACCCGGTCATCGAAAAGTACTTTGAGAAGCTGTTGATGACGACGGAATCCGCACTCAACGAGAGCGCCGTGACGCCGGGCTGGTCAAAGCAGATGCCGTGGTAGATCTCGTCCGAGATCAGCCGGATGCCGGCAGCCTCACAGTAGTCGACCAAGGCGCGGAGTTCGTTCGGGCCGACCATGGTGCCGGCCGGATTGGAGGGCGAGGCGACAATCAATCCATCGGGCGGCGCCGGGAGCCGATCGAGCAGCTCCGGCGTCGGCTGGAAGCGGTGTTCGGCCTCCGCCGGCAGCAGCACCGGCTCCACGCCGAGCGCCGAGAGGATGTTGCGGTAGGCGGGATAGCCGGGCGCCGCCAGGGCGACCCGGTCGCCCGGATTGAACGCGGCCAGAAAAGACAGCAGAAAGCCGGCCGAGGAGCCCGTGGTGACCATGACCCTGCGCGGGTCGACCTCGCAGCCGTACCACTCTGCGTAATGGCGGGCGATGCGCGCCCTCAGCCCGGGCAGGCCCATGGCATCGGTGTATCCGATGAGGTGGTCGTCCAGAGCGCGCCTGGCAGCGGCCAAGACGCCGTCGGGCGCCGCTGTGCCGGGCTGACCGACCTCCAGGTGCAGGACGTCGCCGCCTGCAGCCTCCCGCTCGTTGGCCGCCCGCATCACGTCCATGACGATGAACGGCGGCACCATGCCGCGTGTGGCAACCTTCAGAGCCATGGCGCTACGCCTGCCCCCGCATCACGCACCCGAAGGACAGGCCCCAGGGCTCACTGCACACGGATGGCAAGCCCGTGTCCGCGGCGGTCGGTGCCCACCACACAGGTGCGGTCGTCGGTGCGCAATCCCGCCGGGCACTTCAGGACGTTGGCGCGCCCGACCTCCGCCTCCGGTTGCAGCGTGTGTCCGCGCTGACGCAGGCCGGCGAGGACCGAGTCCTCAAGATCGGGCTCGTAGAACGTCACATCCGGGCTGGCAACGTTGACGAGCCGCGGCGCTCCCAAGGCATCTTCGACCGGGACCTCCGGCTCGATCCCTTCCAGCATCACGCGGGCCAGGGCAGCCGGTGCCGCAAGCCCACCGCTTGCCGTACCGGCAAGATAGACGTTGCCGTTGAACGGATTCGCAACCATGCCCACGGAAAGGCTGTTGGCGCCCGGTGCCGCCGGCTTGGGCAGCAGAATGCCGGTTCCCGGCACCACGCGGCCGGCGCCGAACAGACCGTTCATCGAGAAGCTGCAGACAACCGCGTTGCTCCAGCGGTCGGCGACCACGAAGCCCGCACTGAAGGGATTCGACACGGTCTGTGGCGCCGTCCCCTCCACCGCCAACCTGTTGTGCTGCTGCCCGCTGTAGCCAGTCAGCAGCCGGGCCAGATGCGCTTCGGACACCAGGCTTTCGGAGGCCTGGGATCCGCCCTCGGATCCGACCTGAGGTCCGCCCGCGCCAAGCCAGGTTCCGCGCAGGGCGAAACTGCGCTGACTGGCCTCGGCCAGCAGGTGGGCCTTTTCCACCGCACTGCGGCCCGAATAGCGCTGCACCTCGGTCAGCATGCCCCACATCTGTGCCGTCGTCAGGCCGCCGTCGTTGGTCGGGAAGTAGGCCACGTTGTCGCCGAAGGGCACCGTCAGCGGCTCTGAGACCGCCGGCAGCATCTGGCGCAGGTCTTCGGTCGTGATGGACACGCCGCTGGCCTGTGCCGCTTCGACGAAGCGCGCGGCATAGGAACCGCCGTAGAGGTAGCCGGCGCCTTGGCGCCGCAGGCCCGAGATCGCACCCGAAAGCTCGGAGAACACCAGGACATCGCCCTCGCCCGCCAAGATCCCGCTGCGATTGGACAGCAGCTGACGCAACGCAGGGTCTGCCGAGACGAAGGCCGCAGCGGCCTGGATATCCCGCGCAAAGGACCGGCTGACGGAATTGCCGATCCGCGACAGACGTTCGGCATCGTTCAACAGCAGGCCCCAGCGGGCCAGCCCATGGCGGGCGTGCATCACCGCCATCGCTCGCGGTCCAGCCATCTGCAGGCCGGCGGGATCCGCCGCATCGGCCAGAAACTCGAAGACCTCGGTCTCCACCGTCCCGTCGTCGCGGATGAACCCGGCATTGTGGACAAGACAGACGCCGCTGCCGGCCAGCCCGACCCGCGACGGCAGGGTCGCGGTCATGGTAAAGTACATGGCAACGGCCGCATCGGCGGCAGACCCGCCGTTGCCCAGGATGTCGCGGCCGATCGTAACAGCCCGCGGCTCGTCGCCGGACACCATGCCGGCAAAGCCCTCGACAGGGGCGATGACGCCCGGTTCCCTGGGCGCCTCGCAGGCGCCAAGCATCGCCAGCGCAAGGCCGGCAAAGCCCAACCGCTTCAGGGCCGCCGGGGACGGCCTGCGTTGAAATGCTCGTAAGAGGTGTTTAGGTATAGTTCCGAAAGGCAAGAATAGACCCGTGCGCAAAACGCCAGTCCCTTTGCTGCTTGTTATCGTTCTCCTGTTCGGCACTCTGTTGCCGCAGGCAACGCAGGCCAGTGACCGCCTCCGGCTGATTCGCGACGCGGAAATCGAAGGTATCATCCGGGCCTATGCGACGCCACTGTTCCAGGCTGCAGGCCTCAGCCCACAGGGGATTAGGCTTTACCTCGTCCAGGACCGCACGCTCAACGCTTTTGTGGCGGGTGGGCTGAATATGTTCATCAACACCGGGTTGTTGATGCAGGCGGAACACCCCGGGCAGGTCATCGGCGTGATTGCCCATGAAACCGGCCACATTTCCGGCGGTCACCTGGCAACACGCGGCACTGCCCTGGCGCAGACCCGCGGCGCCCTGATCGCCACCTACCTGCTGGGTCTCGGCGCCGCCCTGGCCACAGGCGAAAGCGGGGTCGGCGCCGCGGTCCTCTCAGGCGGTCAGGACATCGCCCTTCGGGGCCTCCTGCAGTACACCCGCACCCAGGAAAGTTCGGCCGACCAGGCGGCGGTGACGCTGCTGCAGGCGACCGGTCAGTCGCCGCGGGGCCTGATGGAATTCATGGAGACCCTCAGAGGCCAGGAAGTCCTGCTGACCGACAACCAGGATCCCTACCTCCGCACCCACCCCCTCACCCAGGAACGCATCATCTTCCTGGAGAACGCGGTCCGCCAGTCTCCTTATGCCGACAAGCCGCCGGATCCGGAGCTGGTCGTCATGCACAACCGGATGCGTGCCAAGCTGGTCGGTTTCCTGCAGCCGCTGGGCCAGGTTTTGCGCGCCTACCCCGAAGACGATGTCAGCCTGCCGGCGCGCTACGCCCGGGCGATTGCATACTATCGTATACCAGACATCGAAAAGGCACTCGTGGAGATCGACGGCCTTCTCGGAGAATCTCCGGAGGATCCCTACTTCCGCGAACTCAAGGGACAGATGCTGCTGGAGCACGGCCGCGTGGCCGAGGCGCTGCCCGAGTATCAGGCGGCAGCCAATGCGCTGCCGAACTCGCCGCAAATCAGGCAGGCGCTCGCCAAGGCGCAGATCCAGATGAATGACCGGGACCTCGACCGGGCCGCGCTCGACAACCTGGCAGAGACCCTGCGCCAAGAGCCGAACAACCCCTCAGCCTGGCGGCTGGCCGCGGTGGCCCATGGCCGGCTCGGCGATCAGGGGATGACCGCCCTGGCGCTCGCAGAGGGGGCATTTGCCCGCCGCAAGTACGCCGAGGCACGCGACCGCGCCGAGCACGCCCTCGGTCTGCTTGAGCAGCACTCCGCCTCCTGGCTCAGGGCCCAGGACGTCAAGAACGAGGCCGAGCGCCAGGTGAACCGCAACAATTGAACCCGCGCAAGAAGGGCCGCGACATAGCGGAAAGAACCCGCTGACCATCACGTGATTTGCCAGCGCCGTTGGCAATCCGATATCACAGGAACGCGTTGGATAGCGGCCAACCGGAAACTGCGGCCAACCGGGCAGCGCAGTCAGCCGGCCAGCACCATAAGGATTCGCCGATATGCCTTCTAAGCTATTGATAAAGAAGACTGTCCTGAGCGCCGCCCTGGCAACCTCCACGGCTTTGGCCGTGGCCGCGGGGACCGCCCTTCCAGCCAATGCCGAGGAGCCCGCACCGCTTGAGCCCGCGCAGGCAGAGGCCTTTCGCGAACTGGTCCGCGACTACCTGATCGAGAATCCCGACGTGATCGTCGAAGCTCTGCAGATCTACGAGCAGCGCCAGCAGGCCGCAGAGGCGGAGCGCCAACAGGCTGCCCTGGTCGCCCAGCGCGGCGCCCTGAACGAAGACCCCAGCTCGCCGGTGCTCGGCAACCCTGAAGGCGACGTCACAGTCGTCGAGTTCTTCGACTACCGCTGCCCCTACTGCAAGAGCATCGCAACGGCCATGCGCGATCTGGTGGATGAGGATCCTAACGTCCGCCTGGTCATGAAGGAGTTTCCCATCCTCAGCCAGGAATCGGTGGACGCGGCACGCGCCGCGCTGGCGGCCGGGCGGCAGGGCCTGTACGAGGAGTTCCACTTTGCGCTGATGGAGCGCGGTGGATCGATGAGCGAGCCCGAGGTGATGGCTGTGGCCGAATCGGTCGGACTGGACCTGGAGCGGCTGCGCGCGGACATGCAGGCACCGGAGATCGAAGAGGCCCTGCGCCGGAACTACGCCGTGGGCGATGCCGTCGGCATCACCGGCACGCCGGCTATGGTGATCGGCAACACCGTGGTGCCGGGGATGGTCGGCATCGACCGCCTGCGCGAACTGGTCGCCCAGGCCCGCGCCGAGGCCAGCTAGCCAGCGCCCGAATTCGGCCTTCGGCTCACTGCCGGAGCCCCAAACCGCCCGCGAAGAGGCGATTGCGCGGCCAGCCTTGGCTATGTTAACGCTTCTCAGACATCATCTTTGGGGAAGCATAGGTGGCCAAGGCGCCAAAAGTCCTCGTCCTGAACGGCCCGAACCTGAACATGCTTGGTACGCGCGAACCCGATGTCTACGGGCGGGAAGGCCTGGCGGACATCGAAAAGGCGTGCCTTTCGCACGGCAAAGCGCTGGGCCTTTCGGTCGACTGCCGGCAGTCCAACAGCGAAGGGCAGCTGATCGATTGGATTCAGGGCGCGCGCGAAAGCCATGACGCCCTGGTCTTCAATCCGGCCGGCTATTCGCACAGTTCCATCGCAATCATGGACGCCCTGCTGGCTGCGGCGCTGCCGCTGGTCGAAGTCCATCTCTCCAACATCCACCGCCGTGAGGCCTTCCGCCACCATTCCTATGTTTCGCGCGTCGCAGATGGCGTAATCTGCGGGTTCGGATCCAGGGGATACCTGATGGCGCTCGACGCCCTGGCGCAGCGCCTCAACACACAGCAAGAGACGTAATGGCGAAATTCGAAGTGAATGAGGAGCTGGTCCGCAAGCTCGCGGACCTTCTTCAGGAAACCGGTCTCAACGAGATCGAATACGAGGTCAACAATCACCGCATCCGTGTCGCCAAAGGCGCCGGTGCGGTGAGCTACGCCGCCCCTGCCGCCGCCCCCCTGCCCAGCCCCTGCGCGCCGGCACCGATCGCCAATGCCGGCGGCGGCGACGCCATTCCGGCCGGGGCGGTGACCGCCCCGATGGTGGGAACGGTCTACGTCGCCTCGTCGCCGGGCACGCCGCCTTTCGTCAAGGTCGGTGACAGCGTAAGCGAGGGCCAGACCCTGCTGATCATCGAAGCCATGAAGGTCATGAACCCGCTGGCCGCCCCCCGCGCAGGCACGGTCACCCAGATCCTGATCAGCGACGGCCAGCCAGTGGAGTATGGCGAACCGCTGCTGGTCATCGAATAGGCCGCCGCCCGATCATGTTCGATAAGATCCTGATCGCCAATCGCGGCGAGATCGCGTTGCGGGTTCACCGGGCCTGCCGGGAGATGGGCATCCAGACGGTCGCCGTACACTCGACAGCCGACGCCGACGCCATGCATGTGCGCTTGGCCGACGAAAGCGTCTGCATCGGACCGGCGCCCATCAAGGACAGCTACCTCAACATCCCCGCCATTCTCTCCGCCGCCAACATCACCGGGGCCGAAGCAATCCACCCCGGCGTCGGCTTCCTGTCCGAGAACGCCGACTTCGCCGCCATGGTGGAAGAGCACGACCTCGTGTTCATAGGCCCGACGCCCGACCACATCAGCCTTATGGGCGACAAGGTGGCGGCGAAGAAGGCGGCCGAAGATCTGGGCATACCTGTCGTGCCCGGCTCTGATGGCGCCGTCGATACGGTCGAGGAAGCCCGCACCATTGCCGATCGGATCGGCTATCCGGTTCTGATCAAAGCAACCGCCGGCGGCGGCGGACGCGGCATGAAGGTGGCCCAGAACGCCGGCGAACTGGAAGAGGCCTACGGCCTGGCGCGCAACGAAGCCAAGAACGCCTTCGGCAACGATATTGTCTACATGGAGAAGTACCTGGGCAAGCCGCGCCATATCGAAGTGCAGTTGCTGGCCGACGGACAGGGCGGCTCAATTCACATGGGTGAGCGCGATTGCTCGCTGCAGCGGCGGCACCAGAAGGTTTTGGAAGAGGCCTTGTCCCCGGCGCTGAATGCCGAGGAGCGCTCTGCCATCGGCAACAGGGTCTCGGAAGCGATACGCAACCTCGGCTACCGCGGCGCCGGTACTATCGAGTTCCTTTATGAGAACGGTGAGTTCTACTTTATCGAAATGAACACCCGGATTCAGGTTGAGCATCCGATTTCGGAGGCGATCACCGGCGTCGACCTGGTGCGCGAGCAGATCCGCGTTGCCGCTGGTCTGCCTCTCGATATCAAGCAGAGCGACATCAAGTTTTCCGGGCACGCCATCGAGTGCCGCATCAACGCCGAAAACCCAGACACCTTCATGCCCTCACCCGGCCGAGTCACCGATTATCACGCCCCCGGCGGCCTGGGGGTCAGGGTCGACTCCGGCCTCTACGCTGGCTACCGCATCCCGTCTTCTTATGACAGCCTGATCGCCAAGCTGATCGTCCACGGCCAGACCCGCAACGAGTGCCTGATGCGCCTGCGCCGCGCCCTGGAGGAGTTCGTGATCGAGGGCGTGGATACCTCCATCCCCCTGCATCAACGCCTGATCGGGGCGCAGGATTTCATCAACGGGGACTATGACATCCACTGGCTGGAGAAGTTCGTCGCCGGCACCGCCTGAGCGCCCGGCCTTCTCCAAGCAAAGGCCCGTTGAAAACTGCCGCTGAAATGTCATGGAAATTGAACGCGGGGGCGCCCCGGGCTGATTGATTGCGGCCCGGCGGAGTCGCTATCATCAAGCGTCATGCAGCTGACGCCGGACCTTCTGCTTCGTGCCTATGCCATCGGGATCTTCCCCATGGCGGAGAGCCGTCTGGACCCGGAACTCCACTGGATCGACCCCGACATGCGCGGCATCCTGCCGCTCGACCGGCTGCATGTTCCCCGCAAGCTGCGCGCCAAGCTGCGCCGGGGGATCTTTCAGGTCCGCTGCAACACAGCCTTTCACGACGTCATTCAGGGCTGTGCCGCGCCAGCGGAAAACCGCCCGGATACCTGGATCAACCCGGTCATCGAAAGGCTCTACAGCGAACTGCATGAGATGGGCTTCGCCCACTCCGTGGAGTGCTGGGACGGTGACAGTCTGGTGGGCGGCCTCTACGGCGTGTCCCTGGGCGGCGCTTTCTTCGGGGAAAGCATGTTCAGCCGCGCCACCGATGCCAGCAAGGTGGCCCTCGTCCACCTGGTTCTGCGCTTAAGACGCAGCCGCTTTCAGCTGCTCGACACCCAGTTCAACACACCCCACCTCAGCCGCTTCGGCGTCGTAGAGATCCCGCGCGACGACTACCGCAAGCTGCTGACCCAGGCCGTCTCTACCAAGGCAGAATTCTATTCCGGCTTGATCTCACCCTCGGAGCTGGACTCTTTCTTACAGTCGACGACCCAGACATCGTAGACCGGGTGCTCCAGGGCGGAAACGGCGGGGCTGGAGGCGAACATCCAGCCCGTGAAGAGCGCCACCTCGGGCGAGTCCGGGCGCACGTCGACGATCTCGAGAAAGGCCGCGCTTTCCGGCGGCTCTTCGGGTGGCTTCTTGTCACAGGCCCGCGCAACGATCTGCAGCGACCCGAAGCGCACCGTCTCCCCCAGCGGCGCTTCGAAGGTGGAAATCCGCGCCGTGATCTTGTCGAGACCCTGCAGCACCGCCGAGGCGGCGACGGCCGGGCCCGGAAAGACCGGAAGCATGACGGCAGGAAGCAGGATCAGCGGAAGGGCCTTCAGACGTGCACGCAAGACAGACACTCTCAGGATTTGCGGTCGCGGTAGGGGTTCTCCAGGGAGCCGACCAGATCGGCGAGGACTTCGCGCAGCTGTCCTTCGTCGCAGCCCATCAGAATGCCGTCCTCCAGCGCGTCCTGCGCCATCTCGCGGATCTCCTCCAGGTTCTCGTTCAGAACCTTGATCTTTTCCCGGCACGACAGCGGGGCGCCGTCCGGCTGCAGCCAGACGGGAATCTCGAACTTCTTTGCCTCCGGTGCCGACACGCCCAACACCTCACCAGATTAATCCTGCCAAAGACTTAAGGGCTCCACGCCAGCCGCGCAAGCCGGGGGATTTCATCCCGCCAGCCGGGCCACGAAGCGCAGCCGGACATAGTCCGCCGACCACTGGCCCTCAGAATCGCAGAGGCTGGGGCGCAGCCGCTCGGCCACCTCTGCGATCAGCGCCGGCCCGTCGTCCGCAGGAACCTGCTTCAGGAAAGCCTCGGCGAAGGTCTCCAGCCAGCCGCCGATCTCTCCGGGCAGCGGGGTCGGCCGCGGAATCAGGGCGATGGACCCGACCGCGAAACCGGCCGCTTCCAGCTTGGCCTGATAGGCCTCCGGCGCGGGGAAGTACCAGGGACAGGCTTTCACGGGATCGGCACCGCGCGCCTGCAGGGATGCGAAGAGCGCCCGGGTGATCGTCTCGACGTTGCCCTGGCCACCCATCTCGGCGACAAAGCGGCCGCCAGGCTTCAGAGCCGCCGCGACACCGCGCAGAACGGCATCGGGGTCGAGCATCCAGTGCAGCGCGGCATTGGAAAGCACCGCATCGAATTCGGCCTCGAAGGTCAGAGCCTCGCCGTTCATCACCCGGGCATCGAGACCGCGCGCCTTGGCTGCCGCTACCTGTTCGGGCGAGCTGTCGACACCCACCACCTCCGCGCCGGCCGCAGCGATCTTCGCCGTGAGCGCCCCTTCGCCGCAGCCGAGATCGAGCACCCGCTCACCCCTGGCAGGCTGCAGCAGGTCGAGCAGCGGCGCGCCCAGCTCGGCAACGAAGCCGGCGTTCTTGTTGTAGCGAAGGGGATCCCAATGCTGAGACGCTTGCTGGACCGCTTGCGGGGACACTTCCTGGGCTGCATTCGCGGCTGGATCGCCGCGTTGGCCGGATGTCGGTTTGTCTTCCGGCATCTCGGGCCAAGCCGGCCTTACTGGCCGCCCCCGGAGGACGTGGCCGTCTCGGCAGCGCTGAAGATGAAGCGGCCCAGCAGGTCGACCACGTTGATCGTGCCCTGGGCAAACTGGATCTGCTGGCCGTCGGTCAGGTAGTCCTCGGCGCCTCCGGGCTCCAAGGCCACGTAGTTGCCGCCCAAAAGCCCCTCCGGAATGATCCGGGCCGAGGTGTCGCTCGGCAGCTTGATGGACTCGTCAATGCTGAGGCTGACCTCGGCAAAGTAGGTGTCCGGGTTGAGACGCTGGCTCACCACGCTGCCGACCTTCACGCCGGCCATGCGGACGTCGGTCCCGGAGGTCAGACCGGAGGCATCGTCGAACTCGACCATCAGGGTATAGCCGCCACCTGCACCCCCTTCGATCGAAGTGGTGCGAAAGGCGAAGACGATGAACACCACGGCCACCACCAGAACGACAGCGCCCATCACGGTTTCGATCATATTCCTTCGCATGCTGGTCGTCCTCTATATGCTGGCTCTGTGTGCTGGCTTTTCAATGCTGGTCCGACAACCTGACCCGCCACTGCCGCTACGGCAATGCACGCTTCTTGGGTGGCTGCGACGCGCATCCGCAAACGAGGTGGGCGGACGTCAGTTCGGCGTCCAGGGTTCGTAGTCGCCCGTCGCCTTGTCGCGGCGCCCGCCGCGCAGCGTATGGCCGGGCGGCCGGTACGCCTGCGTCGTGCCGGTCATGTTCGGCTGATGGTCCTTCTGCCAGGCGTGGCGCTTCGGCCCGCCCTCGGGCGGCACTTCGTCGCTCGTATGGTGCAACCAGGCGTGCCACTCGGCGGGCACCCGGCTCGCCTCGACCTCGCCGTCGTAGATCACCCAGCGCTGCTCGCGGCGCAGGGAGTCCTTGTGGGTGCGCCCGCCGCCCTTGGCGCGGTAGTAGCGGTTGCCCTGCGCGTCGCGGCCCACCAGTTCACCGCGCAGCCAGGTGTAAATCCATGTTCCGATGGTTGTGCCCATAGTCGAGGCGCGATCCCTAGCAACATCATCACGATCCGGCCGCCTACCGGCGGGAATCCCGCTGCAGGCGGCCAGACTATGGCACCGAGACCGGGAACAGTCCAGCCCGGGAAGCGCCCCCAGGAGAACCCGGTAAAGCGCGGTTTCTTTGGCTTCTCGGGCGACGCGGGGCCCGATTTGGCTGGTCCCTGGCCCTCCAATCACCTAGAGATGGATCTGCTGTCGTCGCCCACCACCGCCGCAGTTCGCCCAGCGGTTGCCATGAACGGACCGAGGCCATAGGGAACGCCAGCTTTGACAACTCCGCCAAACCGGATTCCCCGCGAACCCGCCCGGCTGCGTGTCGAGGCTGTGACCGCTGCAACCTGGCCGGACATGGAAGCTCTTTTTGAGGGGCGCGGTGGGCCGCACTACTGCTGGTGCATGGTCTGGCGCAGGATGCCGTCCAAGCACCGCCGCGACAAAGGGTGTAAGAAGGCCGCGCTGAAGCAGCGCGTCGAAGACGGCACACCTGTGGGACTGCTGGGCTATCTCGACGAGCGGCCGGTTGCCTGGTGTTCGGTGGGGCCGCGCCCCTCCTTTCGCCGCCTGGCCGAGATTGAGCCGGACCAACTGCGGAAACAACCGGGCAACGTCTGGAGCATCGTCTGCTTTTATGTCCAGCGGGCTTACCGCGGCCAAGGGCTGGCGGCGCAGCTTATCGAGCAAGCGGTGGCCTATGCGCAGGCGCAGGGCGCCGAGATGGTCGAGGCCTACCCGGTGGAGCCCGAAGCGCCAAGTTACCGCTTCATGGGCTTCATACCGCAGTTCGCCCGCGCCGGTTTCACCATGGCCGGCAAGGCCGGTGGCCGCCGCCACATCATGCAGCGGCGCTTGCGGTGAGGCTTTGGTCGAGCGGGCCCGCCGCCGGACCCTCCGGTCACTCCGCGGCGGCGGGGACCGGCGAAGTCTCCCTGCCCAACGATCCGGGCTCCCCGCCCTGCTGCTGCGCAAAACCCCCGCCCGGCCGCATGACCAGGGCGAACATCGGCGGCGTGAAATAGAACGACACCAGCGTCGACAGCAGCACACCACCCGCGATCGCCATGGCAAAGGGTGGCCAAAAGCCGCCGCCGGCCAGGATCAGCGGGATGAAACCGCCGACCGTGGTGATGGTGGTGGAAAGGATGTGGCGCGCCTGGCGGCTGACGACCCGGCGCATGGCGGTGAGATCGCCGCGGACCGCCCCCGGATCGCGCTGCAGAGCGGTCAGGACGATGATGGCGGCGTTCACGGAAACGCCGATGGAGCCGATGGTTCCGATCAGCGCCTGAATGCCGAAGGGGTACTGGAACACGGCCAGGGCCAGCAGGCTGAGCCCCATCGACAGACCGGCAACGGCCGTGGTCACCAGAGACAGCCGGTAGGATCCGAAGGTGAGGAAGATCGCCACCACCGTCAGCGTGACCACCAAGCCTGCGGCGGCGGCAAGGTTCCGGGTGGTTTCGGCCCTGGCATCCGCGTCGCCGCCGACCTCCAGCCGATAGCCTGGGGCAAGGCCCAGGGGGTTCTCGGTCAACAAGGTCTGCGCCTGCTTCAGCACCTCTTCCGGCAGCACGCCGCGGGCGATGAAGCCCTGGACCGTGTTCACCCGCTCACCGTTGCGCCGGGTGATCGGACTGTCGGACGGCAGCAGCACGAGGGCGCCAAGGGCGGTCAGAGGAATGCCGGGGTAGCCGCCGCTGGCGGCGGTCTCCGCGGCGCCCGGCGGGACAATCACCAGGCTGCGCAGCGCCTCCACGCTGCCCCGCGCCCCGTCTGACAGGCGCACGCGCAGCGGCAGTTCTTCGGTCGCTTCGACCAGCGAGCCGCCCAGGGCACCACTGAGACCGGCCTCGAGCTGGCGGGCGACCTCTGCCAGCGAAAGGCCGGCCAGCCGCACCTTGTGCTCGTCGAGCCGGAACACCAGCTTCGGCTCGGCGCCATTGAGGTCGGCCCGGGTGTGGGTGATCTCGGGGATCCGCGCCAGCAGCCCGCGCAGCACCTGGCCGTCTTCGCGCAGGGTTTCCAGATTGGGGCCCACCAGACGCAGTTCGACCGGCGCGTTCACCGGCGGCCCCTGCACCAGTCCGCGGACCAGGACCTGGGCCTGCGGAAACTCCCGGTCGAGAGCGGCCTGGAGCGCGGGAATGAGCCGCTCGGTGGCTTCCGGCGAGACGCTGGTGACGAGAGCCTCGGCAAAGCCGGACACGCCATCGCGGTCGGTCACCATGTTGTAGTAGAAGGCCGGCGCCGACTCGCCGATGACCCAGTGCAGGCTGCGGATCTCCGCTTCTTCCCGCAGCCGCGCGTCCATGCGCAGCGCCAGGGCCTCCGTCTCGGCAATGGCCGCGCCGCCCGGCAGGCTCACCTGAACGTAGAACTGGTCGCGGTCGACGCCCGGGAAGAACTGCGCCGTCAGGGTCGGGAAGGCGGCGAAGCCCATCAGCGGCAGCACCAGGGCGCCCAGGATCGCCAAGCCCTTGTGCCGCAGCGCCAGGTCCAGCGAGCGGTCGAAGAGACGGCCCAGCCGCGGCAAGGTGATGCCGCGCTGCAGGAGACCGCCCCGCGATGCCGACTGCGTGCCCGCCGCCAGAAGGCGTCCGGCCAGTGCCGGCGTCACAGTCAAGGCCAGCAGCAGGGAGACCGACAGCATGATGATGACCGACAGCGCGATGGAGCCGACGAAATCGCCCGCAGGGCCCGGCAGCAGCGCCATGGGCACAAAGGCCAGGACGGTGGTCACCGTCGAGGCCAGCAGCGGAACCGCCAGCCGGTCGACGGACTCCGCCACCGCCCGCAACGCCGGCAGCCCGGCTGCGATGCGGCGCTTGATCTGATCGGACATGACGATGGCGGCATCCACCAGCAATCCGAGCGCGACGATGAGCCCGGTCACCGACATCTGTTGGATCGGCAGGCCGAGCCATTGCATCACGGTCACCGACATCAAGGTCGCGAGCGGGATCACCGCTGCGACAACGCTGGCCGCCCGCCAGCCAAGCGACACGAAGAGCACGAGCACCACCAGCGACACGCCGATGGCGAGATTGACCCCCAGATCGGCGAAGCGCTGCTGGGTGTAGCGGCTCTGGTCGAAGATCAGCCGGTGCTCCAGGCCGCCGGGCAGTCCAGCCTCAAAGTCCGCAATGACCGCCTTGGCGGCAGCCGTCCAGGCATCCACCTGGCGGTCGTTTTCCATCCGTGCGGCCACCAGCACTGCAGGGCGGCCATCGGCGTAGGCGATCTCGCGTGGCGGGTCGGCAAAGGCGCGCTCAATGGCAGCGACATCGCTCAGCCGCAGGGTGGTGCCAACAGCATCGCTGCGCAGCGGAATGTCACGGATGCGCTGCAGGGTTTCGATCTCGCCTTCGGTCTCGACCAGCAGGTCGTAGCGTTCGCCGCGCAACTGGCCGGAGCGCACCTTGGCGTCGGCCTGGGCCACGGCGGCGGACACGTCGTCGAAGCTGAGGCCCAGGCCCGCCAGACGCCGTGCGTCCACGGTGACCCGCACCTCCTCCTCCCTTTCGCCGAAGAGGCGCACGTGCTTGGTGTCGGAAATCTGGCGCAGCCGGTCCTGCAGGAGTTCGGCATAGCGCCGCTGGATCGCGGAGTTCGGGGCCAGGTCGCCGCGCATGACGATGGCGCTGATCGTCGTGTAGGCCGAGGTCCGGTCGGTATCCAGTTCCGGTTCCGGCACCCCGGCGGGAAAGCTGCGCGCGGCCTCGCTCAAGGCGTCGCGGATCTCCGCCCAGACCTGCTCGATGGTCTCCTCGCCGATGTACAGCGAGAGCTCCACCGAGATCACGGAGACACCGGTCCGCGAGGTGGAGCGGATTTCGTCGATCTCCGGAATCTCGCGCAGTTCCTCCTCGATCTTTTCGGTCACCAGGGACTCGACCCGTGACGGCTCGGCGCCCGGATAGGGCGTGACGACCGTGGCGAAGAGGTTGGTGATGGTCGGGTCCTCCTGGCGGCCGATGCTGGTGGCGGCGGAGGCCGCCAGAGCGAGGATGACCCCGAGGACCAGGAACAGCAGGCGGGTATTGCGGAACAGCAGGGTCTTCATCGCGGTCATCCCTCGCCGGCGGCAAGGGAAACCTGCTGCCCCGGAACCACCCGGTTGCGGCCGCTGGCAACGACGCGGTCGCCGGCCCGCAGGGTGCCGCGCACGAAGACACGGTCGCCGGCCGTGTGCAGCAGCTCGACCGCTTCCTGGCCGATGCGGAAGGTGCCGTCGTTATCCGGCTGCAGGGTCAGAACCGACCACAGGCCGCGTTCACCCTCCGTCAGTGCGGAGATCGGCAGCCAGAACCCCTCTGCTGCAACCAAACGGGACAGATGCAGCTCAACCGTGTCGCCGAAGTCCACCTCCGGCTCTCCCAGCACGTCGAAGAGGATACCGATCGTGCGGGTCGCCGTGGTGAGGTCCGGCCGGATGGCGGCGATGCGGGCCTGCAGGGCCCGGCCGTTTGCGGAGAGGCCGATCACCGCCCCCGGGCTCAGCGCGGCCGCCGCCTCCGGCGACACACCGATGCGGGCTTGCGGGCGCCCGGTCTCGAGAATATCGACGACCGGCGTGCCGGCGTCCACGACACTGCCGTTGTCAATGAACCGCGCCCCGATGCGGCCGCCAAAGGGGGCCCGCACCACCGATTTGTCGAGGTCGACATCGATGCGGCGAATGGCGGCATCGAGCGCCGCCAACTCGCCCTCCAGGGCCACCGCCCCCAGGCGCGCTTCGTCGAGGCGCTGCTCGGAGGCGTGACCCCGGTCGCGCAGTACGCGCTGGCGCCCTTCGGTGAGACGGGCCAGCTCTAGCGAGGCAATCACCTGCTGGCGCTGACCGAGCAGACGGTCGCGTTCCGCCTCGAGGATCGCCGTGTCCAAGGTGGCGACGACAGCGCCGGTATCCACCGCCTCGCCCTCCTCCACCGTAACGGCCGTCACCAGCCCCGAGCGCTCGAAGGCGATACGCGCCCGCTGTGCGGGCTCCAGGCGGCCGACAAAGCGCTCGGCAACCGCGTAGCCCTGCTCGGCTTCCAGAACCAGACTCGCCACCGGAATGGGTGCGAAGCTGTGGGCGCCTTCGGCTTTCGACTGTGCCGCGCGCAGATGCAGAAGGGCCGCGCCGCCAGCGAGGATGGCCAGAAAGCCCGCCGCGACCAGCGCAATGAAAAAGGTGCGTAGCAACCGGTTCATATCCGCTTCCCTTTTGGCCTTGGCTTCGCGAGCCCGCTTCTTTGTATTCTGCGTTTTACGTGGAATTACACGTAAACGGATCACGGAAGCGCTGTCGATTTCGGTCCATAGAAGGCAGATTTCCTGGGATCACTCCGCGAGGCGGTCGAGGGCGCGGCGCAGGTCCGGCCAGTCCACCTCCGCAAGGCGTTCGTGCGAGACCTTCTGGGCCGTCTGCCAGAGGGGCACCGCCTTCTTCAAAAGGGCCTGCCCCTGCGGGGTCAGCTTCAGACGCCGCACGCGCGCATCCTTTTCGTCCGCGACGGAGGTCACGAGGCCCCGCCTTTCCAGCGGCCGCAGGTCCTTGGTCAGCGTGGTCCGGTCCATGCCGAGCCCGGCGGCAAGGGCGCCCAGCGGTGCGGGCCGCTCCCGCTTCAAGGCAGCCAGGATCGTAAACTGCCCCGCCTTGAGCGCCACGGGCCTGAGCGCATCCTCGTAGCGCTTGGAGATCTTGCGGGCGACGCGCCGCATCGTCTGGCAGACACAGGCCGCCTCGAAGTCCGCTGCTGCGATCATGGGGATTTCCTTTCCAGATCCAGATAGGTGCAATTCCACATAATGTCAAGCTGGATAACGGCTGCGCCGATCATCGCGCCCGTTGCCTGCGGTGCGCAAAAACCTCGGAAAACCCTAGGGCTGGACGCCCTCGCGGGTCGAGGCGCGCACGACCAGATGGGTCGGGATGCGGCGGATCTCGCTGGGGCGCCGCGGTTGTTCCAGGCGCAGATCGAGAAGCGCGATGATCTGTGCCACCACGGCGTTGACGGGATAGTCGAGGGTGGTGAGTTGGAAGCTGCGGCGGGCGCTGTCCGGCAGGTTGTTGAAGCCGATGATCGCCACGTCCCCCGGCACGCCGAGCCCCAGGGCACGGCTGGCCTCGAGGGCGGCAATGGCGATGCGGTCGTTGCTGCAAAAGATGCCGTCCGGCCGCGGTGTGCGCGACAGCAAGGTGGTGGCCGCGGCGAAGGCGGCGGCATCGTCGCGCCCCGTCACGCTCTGCTGCACAATGCTGTGCCCCGCAGTGCGGGCGGCCGTCTGAAAGCCGTTGCGGCGTTCCCGGTCGGAGAAGGTGGCGCCGCCCTGGCCGAGAAAGGCCAGCTGCCGACAGCCGGTGCGCAGCAGCAGTTGGGCCGCCTGCCGCCCACCGTCGTGATTGTCGGCCAGCACACAGTCCACGCCCGGCGCCTCCAGCACCCGCCCGGCCAGAATGACCGGAAGCCCAGCGCGCACGCAGCGCTCCGAATGGGCCAGCGACATGGTGCCCGCGGAAACGACGACCGCGTCGGACTGGTAATCCAGGGCCTGCAGCATCCCCTCCTCGCCGGGGGCGCCGACAGCGGCGGGGGACAGCATCAGCCGGGTACCGCGCTCGGCCAGGGCCTCGGCCAGGCAGTCCATGAAGCGGGCATCGAAGGGATCGGTCATGCGCCCCATGACCAGGGTGACCAGGTTGGTGCGGTTGCGCACCAGGCCGCGGGCCAGCAGCGAGGGGCGGTAGCCGAGGAGGTCGGCGGCGGCCAGAACCTTCTCGCGGGTCTTCAGGGAAGCGCTGGCCCCTTCGGTGAACACCCGGGACACGGCGGAGGCGGAAACCCCGGCTTCCCGGGCAACGTCTTTGATCGTGACTCGGCGCATCGGGAGAGACTATCGGAAACACAAGGCCTGCTTGCAAACGTTTTCTCACTCCCGCAGGACAGGCGAAATGCTTCATACAAAGTTCATTTGAGAGGAAACGATAGAAAGCGTAGAGTCTCGTTTCGCAAACGTTTGCAAAAACGCAGAAGGGCCATATTTGCGCTGCGCTGCAGCGGACGTGACGCTCGCACGAGCCCGAAGGGACGCCGCAACGCCTCCGCACCACACCCGTAAGGGCCCGTAAGGGAATGCAACAGAGGGAGAATCCGCGATGAAACGACTTGCAACGGCGATGCTGGCCGGGGCCGTCCTGTTCAGCACTGCCTCAACCCAGGCCGAGACGCTCGTCATCGCCGGCCGCGACGGCAGCTACGGAGAGGCCTTGAAGCTGGCCGTCGAGATGTACGAGGCAAAAAACCCGGGGCTTGAGACCGAAAGGCTGGAACTGCCCGGCGGTGGCCTCCTGGAAAAAGTCACCATCGCCATGCGCGAGAAGGCCGGCGCCTACGATGTGATCATGCTCGACGACCCCTGGGCGGTGGAGTTCATGGCCAACGGCTGGCTGGCCGATCTCGACAAGCTCGGCGGCGGCGTCGACGAGGACTTCGTGAAGCCGGCCCGCGACGTCTCGCGGTATCCCGTCGGCAGCGGGCCCTTCTATGCAGTGCCCTTCGTCGGCAACGTCGAGCTCTTCGCCTACCGCAAGGACCTTTTCGAGAAGCATGGTCTCGAGCGTCCGCAAAGCTGGACCGACGTGCTGGAGGCCGCACGGACGATCAACAAGGCCGAGGACGGCGTCTCCGGTGCCGTGTTCCGCGGCAAGAAGGCCAACCCCATCGTCACCGGCTTCCTGCCCATCCTCTGGGCCCACGGCGCCCGCGTGGTCGGCACCGACGGCAAGGCGCATCTGGACAGCGACGCCGCGCTGGAGGCACTGGAGCTCTTCCTGGCCCTCAGGGACTACGCCCCCAAGGGCATCGAGACCTACAACTCGACGGAGGTGCGCGACGCCCTGATGCAGGGGACCACCGCCATGACCATCGAGCTCTGGCCCTCCTGGGCGCCCTCGCTCGACGATCCGGCGAAGTCCAAGGTTCCCGGCAAGATCGAGATCATGGCCGCGCCGGGCCAGGTCCAGGGGCCGGCGCCGATGCTGGGGTCCTGGCTGCTGGCGGTGCCGGCGGGCGCCAAGAACCCTGAGCGCGCCCGCGACTTCATCGACTTCCTCACCTCGCCGGAGATGCAGAAGACCCTGGCCTTGGAAGTTGGCATCCCGCCGACCCGCGCCAGCGTCTACAAGGACGCCGAGGTGATCGACCGCTACCGCTGGTACCCGGCCCAGGTCGAGGCCCTGCAGAACGCCCAGCCACGCCCGCGCATCACCCAGTGGAGCCGGGTCGAGGCCATTCTGGGCGACTACCTGCAGCTCGCCCTGATCGGCGAGATGACACCCGAAGATGCCCTGGAGGAAGCCAACGGCAAGATCGCCCGCGCGCTCACGCGTTAGGCTTCCGGCCTTACGGGGAGAGGTGGGGCACACTCCCTCTCCCCGTTCTTCTTGCGCCGGTCCTTCTTGTGCTGGCCTTCCTGCGCCCGCATTCTCGGCGTTGCGGGTCCCTCCCGCTTCGACGGTAGCCAGAAGCAGCACGCACGGGAAAGAGCCGGAAGGCGACAGAACATGCCAGGCCCCCGCTACACTTCTCTCCTGCTACTGGCGCCGGCCATCGCGCTCTTCGCGCTGCTGACCCTCTATCCGCTCGGCCGCGGACTCCTGCTGTCCTTCTTCGTCACCGACTATGGCCTCGAAGGCGCGCTCTTCGTCGGCAGCGAGAACTACCGGGAACTCCTGGGCGACCGCTTCTTCCGCCGCGCGACCTGGAACACCGTCGTCTTCACGCTGCTGGCCACCGTCAGCGAGGTCGGCCTCGGGCTGATGCTGGCCCTAATGATGAACCGCAGTTTTCCCGGCCGGCGCTTCGTCATCCCGGCCCTGGTGGCGCCCTTCGTGCTCTCGACCATGGTGGTGACCGCCATCTGGAGCGCATGGTTCCACTATGACTTCGGCTTCCTGAACAACCTTCTGCGCGCCGCTGCCCTGCCGCCGGTGGAATGGCTCTCCGACCCCGACCTGGCGATGCTCTCGCTGGTGCTGGTCGACCTCTGGCAGACCGCGCCCTTTGCCTTTCTGATCCTGCTGGCCGGCCTGCAGGCCGTGCCGCCGGAGGTCTACGAGGCGGCACGCATCGACGGCGCCTCGCCGCGCCAGATCCTGCTCACCATCACCCTGCCGCTGCTGACGCCGCACATCCTGCTGGCGGCGCTGCTGCGCTGCATAGACAGCTTCAAGATTTTCGACAAGGTCTACGCGCTGACCGGCGGCGGACCCGGCAACGCGACGGAAACCCTTTCGATGTATGTCTACCGGCTCGGCTTCCGCTTTTTCGATGTCGGGCTCGCCTCGGCCGCCGCCGTCATCATGGTGGTGATCGCCGGCCTGCTGGCGGCCATCTACGTCCTCAAGATCATCGGCGGCCAATCTCATGTCGGGTGAGGCTCATGTCGGGTGAGTCACGACGCGGCGTGGGCGCCCGCACCGTCACCGCCTACGCGGTGACCGCCATCGTCCTCTTGCCGGTGCTCTGGATGGCCGGCACCTCTGTGAAGCCGCCGATCGAGTTCGTCTCCGCCTCCGTCGACCTGATCCCCAACGCGGTCACGCTGGAGCACTACCGCGCGCTGATGGAGGACGACGTCTTCGGCAAGATCGCCAACAGCCTGATCGTCACCTTCGGGGCCACGGCTCTGGCGCTGCTGGCCGGGTTCCCGGCCGCCTACGCGCTCGCGCGCCTGAAGATGCCGCGGCGCCTGGACGTCGCCTTCCTGGTCTTCGTTCTGCTCATCAAGCTGGCCCCGCCCATCGTACTGGCGATTCCGCTCTACCAGGTGCTGCGCTCGCTGGGGCTGCTCGACACCCTGGCCGGCCTGGTGCTGGTCTATCAGGTCTATGCCCTGCCCTTTGCGATCTGGATGCTGCTGGGCTTCGTGCGCGACGTCCCCCTGAGTTACGAGGAAGCGGCGCGGATCGACGGTGCCTCGCTGATCCAGCGACTGGCCACCATCGTCGTGCCGGTCATGGCGCCGGGCCTGGCCGCGACCGCGGTCTTCGTGATGATCCTCAGCTGGAACGAGTTCGCCTACGCCCTCTTGTTCATCCAGACGCCCTCGAAGTTCACCCTGCCCACCTACATCGCCACCCTGATCACCGAGGACGAGACCTTCTGGGGGCGCCTCGCCGCCATCGGCTTCCTCGCCTCTCTGCCGATTCTGGCGATGGTCGGCCTGGTGCAGAAATGGCTGACCATGGGTTTTGCCGGCGGCCTGAAATAGACGCAGGGGCAGTCCCGAAACAGCCGCATGGACAGCCGGGGGCCGG
>NZ_JANQKD010000109.1 GCF_028281305.1 Pelagibius sp.
GCTGTAGAAGGGGATCAGCAGCTCCGGCCGGTTCTCGGCGGCCAGCGCGCGGCCGGTCTGGGTCATCATCTCCGACACGCCGACGATGGAGGCCAGCACCGTGGCCATGGTGAGGATGGCATAGAGGTTCATCCAGGGCGGCAGCATGCGCTTCACGCACTGCGGCAGGATGATCTCCCAGAGCGTCTGGCGCCGGGTGAAGGCGAGGGACTCGGCGGCTTCCCATTGGCCGGAGGGCAGCGAGCGCACGGCGCCGCGCACGATCTCCGAGACGTTGGCCATGACCGGCAGGGCCAGGCCGATGGTCGCCTTCACCCAGTCCGGGAAGGGGACGACGGCGAAGCCGAGGTCGAATTCGAAGGGCAGCAGGAACATGCAGAAGAACAGCAGCACCAGCCAGGGCGCGTTGCGGAAGAACTGGGTCACCACCCAGGAGCCGCTGCGCACAGGCGCCATGAGGGAGATCTGCATGAGGCCGAGGGCGGCGCCGACGGCGGTGCCGATGGCCATGGCGAGAAAAGAGATGGCGATGTTGAAAACGAAGCCTTCCAGCAGCACCGGCAGCCACTTGAGCAGCGCGCTGAGGGCGCTTTCCTTCTCCGCCACGGCGCCCTGCGCCTCGGCGACGCCGGCGGAGAGCAGCAGGACGGCGAGCAGCCAGAGACCGTGGCGGGCGCGCAGGCGCGGCAGCGGGGCACCGGCGGCGCGTTCCTTCTTCGCGAGGGCGGCCAGGCGTTCAGCGGCCGGCAGCAGCACCGGCAGGTCGGTGCCGCCCTGCAATACGGGGGTCCGGGGCGGCACGGGAGTCCGGGTCGACACGGAATTCTGCTTCGGTCGGGCCATCATCCGAACCCGGGCAGCCGCATCGCCCGCTCCCATCTGTGCATGAACCAGACCAGCACGCCCACCAGGAAGACATAGGCGACCAGCAGGAAGGTCATCATCTCCGGCACGTTCACCGAATCCGACCAGATCTGGTTGGCCATGTAGAGCATCTCCGGCACCGCGATGGCGTAGGCCAGCGTGGTGGTCTTCACCAGGTTCACCAGATTGTTGTTGAGGGCCGGCAGGCAGACGCGGAAGGCCAGCGGCAGGACGATGTAGAGGTAGGTCTGCAGCCGGGTATAACCCAGCGCCTCCGCCGCCTCCTTGGTGGACTCCGGCACCGCCTCGACGCCGGAGCGGAAGATCTCCACGTTGAAGGCGCCGGCAAAGAACGACAGCGAGATCACCGCCCAGGCGAAGCTGTCGAGGATCGGTTCTTCCAGGCCGAAGCGGTTGGTGGTGGTCGGCAGGATCGAGCCGATGGCGAAGTAGAAGAAGTAGAGCTGCACCAGGGGCGGGGTGTTGCGGAAGAATTCGATATAGGCGGTGACGCCGCGGCGCACGAGGGCCGAGCGCGCGCCCTGGGCCCAGGCGCCGACGATGCCGATCACCACCGACAGCACGAGGCAGATCAGCGACAGCCAGACCGTCATGAAGAAGCCGTCGACCAGCCGGTTGCGGTCGAAGGAATCGTAGACGAAGGTCAGGTTGATCCCGGTGTCTTGGTAGAAGACCCGGAACCACTCGTAGACGGCTTCCACCTGGCCGCCACTCCCCTGCTTGTGGTGCTCCTCAGCGCAAGACTAGCGCATTCGATGGCGAGTCCGAAGCCCTCGCCCGGCCATTCCCCCTCACCCCGCTGCGCCTAGGCTCGATCTTCGATCTCGCCAAGGCTTCTCTACCCTCTCCCCGCCGGGGAGAGGGAGGGGCCCGCGTGAGCGGGAGGGTGAGGGGGCTTCTGTTTCCTACCGCTCGATCGACGGATTGAAGTCGCGGAAGGCGGCGTGCATCTTCTTGGCGAAGGGCGTCTGCTCCAGGCCGTACTTGGCCTCCAGCTCCAGGATGCGGCCGGACATGTGCCAGTCTACGATCATGCCCGACATCATCTTGGCAAAGGCGTCCTCGCCCTTCTTCACCGCCAGGCCCCAGGGGGCGTCGTCGATGGTCGGCAGCGGCATCGTCCAGCCTTCCCAGTCGGCATCGCCGAGGCGCGAGACGATGAAGCTGTCGTCATAAACGAAAGCGACGCAGCGGTTCTGCTTCAGCGCCGTCAGCGCCTCGGCCGTGCCCTTGAAGGCGACGATGGTGGCGCCGAAGTCCTCGGAGGTCTTGCGGTTGTAGAAGGCGCCCTGGATGCCGCAGACCGGCGCGCCCTTCAGGTCCTCCCAGTTGGCGAAGTTGCCCTTGGTGAGGATGTTGGTGCCGGAGGAGTAGTAGTTCGGGTCGACGATCTGCACCACCTCGCGCCGGTCGTTACGGTCGGTCATGGTGGCGATCATCAGGTCGATCTTGCCCTGCTCCAGGAACTGCATGCGGTTGGACGAAACCACCGGCACCAGCTCCAGCTCGACGCCCAGCACGTCGGCAACGTCCTGGGCCAGGTCGGGCTCGATCCCGACGATCTTGCCGCTGCTGTCGAGAAAGCCGTAGGGCGCGTAGTCCGCTTTCACCCCGACGATCAGCTTCCCGCGTTCCTTCACCTCTGCGATGACGTCGGCAGAGGCCGGTCCCGCCCCTGTGCCGATCCCCGCCGCCAGCACCGCCACCGCGGCGGCGGCGGCCTGGGTCTTCATGCCCCGAGTCTTCATTTCCAGGGTCTTCATCCAACTTCCCATCTGCTTCCCCTTTCTCTTTCGCGCGTGTTCGCGCGCAGATCGTTCTTGCGACCGGACAGACTAGAGGGGCTTGGCGGGGCTGTCTACGGATCGCCACGGCTGCGTCGCTTCGCTTGACGCTGCCGGAAAAGGGGCGGACAGTCCCACAAACTCAGCTTGCAAAGCCACTGCCGACGAGGGAAGGCCGCCTCATGCTTGCCGAACAAGAGCCCGCCGTGCTCGACCCCCTGCGCCGCAACCTGCGCGCGCACCTCATGAAGGATGAGGCCACCGTGGTGAAGGCGCTGCTGGATGCGGCGGCCATGCCCCACGACGCGCAGGACCGCATCGCCGAGCAGGCGCGGCGGCTGGTGGCGGCGGTGCGCGGGGCGCGGCTGGGGCAGGGCGGGCTGGATGCCTTCCTCCATGAGTTCGAGCTCTCCAGCAAGGAGGGGGTGGTGCTGATGTGCCTGGCCGAGGCGCTGTTGCGCGTGCCGGATGCCGCCACCGTCGACAAGCTGATCAAGGACAAGATCGCCGAGGCCGACTGGCAGGGCCATCTGGGCCAGAGCGAATCCCTCTTCGTCAACGCCTCCACCTGGGCGCTGATGCTGACGGGCCGGGTCGTCAAGCTGGACGAGCACGACGCCCGCGACCTCGGCGGCACTCTGCGCCGCCTGGTGCAGAAGTCCGGCGAGCCGGTGATCCGCAGCGCTGTCACCCAGGCCATGCGCATCCTCGGGCGCCAGTTCGTCATGGGCCGCACCATCGAGGAGGCGCTGGAGCGCGCCCGCGCCCAGGAGAAGAAGGGCTACCGCTACTCCTACGACATGCTGGGCGAGGCGGCCTACACCATGGCTGATGCGGGCCGCTACTTCCGCGCCTATGCCGATGCCATCGGCGCCATCGGCACGGCGGCAGCCGGGAGAGGGCCCATCGAGGCCCCGGGCATCTCCATCAAGCTCTCCGCCCTCCACCCGCGCTATGCCTTCGCCCAGCGGGAGCGGGCGCTGCGCGAACTGGTGCCGCAGCTGAAGGCGCTGGCCCGCGACGCCAAGGCCGCCGACGTCGGCCTGACGGTGGACGCGGAGGAGTCGGAGCGCCTGGACCTCTCCCTCGACATCATCGAGGCGGTCTCCGGCGACCCGGATCTCGCCGGCTGGGACGGTTTCGGGCTGGCGGTGCAGGCCTATCAGAAGCGCGGCCTGCCGCTGCTCGACTGGCTGGCCGACATGGCGCGGCGCCATAACCGGCGGCTCATGGTGCGCCTGGTCAAGGGCGCCTACTGGGACAGCGAGGTGAAGCACGCCCAGGAGCTGGGCCACGAGGGCTACCCGGTCTTCACCCGCAAGGCCTCCACCGATCTCTCCTACCTCGCCTGCGCCAAGCGCCTGCTGGCGGAGCCCGACGCCTTCTATCCGCAGCTCGCCACCCACAACGCCCACTCCCTGGCCTGGGTGCTGGAGGCGGCGGGCAATCGTCAGGATTACGAGTTCCAGCGCCTTCACGGCATGGGCGAGGTGCTCTATGACGAGGTCGTCGGCCCCGACAAGCTGAACCACCCCTGCCGCATCTATGCGCCGGTGGGCAGCCACGAGGACCTGCTGGCCTACCTGGTGCGCCGCCTGCTGGAGAACGGCGCCAACTCCTCCTTCGTCAACCGCATCCAGGACGAGAAGCTGCCGGTGGACGCCATCGTCGCCGACCCTGCGGCGAAGCTGCGCGCCGCCGCCCAGATCCCGCACCCGAGCATTCCCCTGCCGGCCGACCTCTTCGGCGAGGAGCGCGCGGCGGCCGCGGGCATCGACCTCGACGACCCCCTCGCCGTGGCGGCGCTGCAGCGGGACATGGACAAAGCGGCGGAGGAGTCCTGGCACGCCGGTCCTCTTGTCGGCGGTGTCGAACAGATCAGCGGTGAAACGCACCGCGTCACCAACCCGGCAGACCGCGGCGAGACGGTGGGCGAGATCGCCTGGACCACGGCGGAGCAGGCCGAACAGGCCCTGGCCCGCGCCCAGCGCGCCGCCTTTGCCTGGAACGCCACCCCGGCGGCGGAGCGCGCCGCCTGCCTGGCGCGGGCCGCCGACATGATGGAAGCGGCGATGCCGCGGCTGATGGCCTTCTGCCGGCGCGAGGCGGGCAAGACCCTGCCCGACGGCGTGGCGGAGGTGCGCGAGGCGGTGGACTTCCTGCGCTACTATGGCGCCCGGGCCGCGGCGGAGTTCGCCCAGCCCCTGGCGCTGCCCGGGCCGACGGGGGAACGCAACGAGATCTCGCTGCAGGGGCGCGGCGTCTTTCTCTGCATCTCGCCCTGGAACTTTCCGCTGGCGATCTTCACCGGACAGGTTTCCGCAGCGCTCGCCGCCGGCAACGCGGTGATCGCCAAACCGGCGGAACAGACCGGCCTGGTCGCGGCGGAGGCCGTGCGCATCCTGCACCGCGCCGGGGTGCCCGGCGACGTGCTGCACCTGCTGCCCGGCGACGGGCCGACGGTGGCAGCACCCCTGGTCAGCGATCCGCGCATCGCCGGCGTCGCCTTCACCGGCTCCACCGAGACGGCGCGCATCATCAACCAGGCCCTGGCAGCGCGGGAAGGGGCCATCGTGCCGCTGATCGCCGAGACCGGCGGACAGAACGCCATGCTGGTCGACTCCACCGCGCTGCCGGAGCAGGTGACCGAGGACGTTCTGACCTCGGCCTTTCAGTCGGCGGGCCAGCGCTGCTCGGCCCTGCGGGTGCTCTTCCTGCAGGAGGACGTGGCCGACAAGATGCTGACCATGCTGACCGGCGCCATGGAGGAACTGGTGGTGGGCGACCCCGGGCTGCTCTCCACCGACGTCGGCCCGGTGATCGACGAAGAGGCCAAGGCCGTGCTGGAGGCCCACAAGGCGCGCATGGCCCGCGACGCGAAGACGATCTACGAGGTTGCGATGCCGGCCGAAGCGGAGAAGGGCTGCTTCGTCACCCCCGCCGCCTACGAGATCGACGACATCGCCGTGCTGGAGCGGGAGGTTTTCGGGCCCATCCTCCACGTCGTGCGCTACCGCGCCGACCGCCTGGACCAAGTGCTCGACGCCATCGCCGGGACCGGCTACGGCCTGACCCTGGGCGTGCACAGCCGCATCGACGCGACGGTGGAGCAGATCACCCGGCGCCTGCCGGTGGGCAACGCCTATGTGAACCGCAACATCATCGGCGCCGTGGTCGGCGTGCAGCCCTTCGGCGGCCAGGGGCTCTCGGGCACCGGCCCCAAAGCCGGCGGCCCGCGCTACCTGCACCGTTTCGCCACCGAGAAGACCCTTTCCGTGGACACCACGGCCGCCGGCGGCAACGCCTCCCTCATGTCGCTCCAAGAGGGGTTGTCGCGCTAGCGCGTTTCCAAGGGAAGGTATCGCGCGCGCCCATCCTTCGAGACGCGCACCTTCGGCGCGCTCCTCAGGATGAGGTCTGTGTGTTGAGGCACTCTGGTCCTCATGCTGAGGAGCCCCGCAGGGGCGTCTCGAAGCATGGAGCGGCCGCAAACCCCTGAAGCCTCGGCAGCCTCCTAAAGCGTACCCAGGCTCAGGTCATTCTGGTCCAGCGTACCGGTGATGTTCTCGACCGTCGCCAGCACCAGATCGAAGATGGCGTCGCCGTTGGTGTCGATGGAGACCGTGGCTTCGTCGCCGACCTGGACGACCTCGACCCGCCCGGCCCGGTCGGCGTCGGCAATGCCGCCGTCGAGGGTGTCCAGCAGGACATCGAGGTCGATGACATCGCTGGCCTCGGCGTCGAAGCCGTCGATCAGATCGCCGGCATCTACCGTATCGAGGTAGACGAAGACATCGCTGTCGGCCCCGCCGACCAGGGTGTCGGCGCCGCCCGCGCCTGCCAGGGTGTCGCTGCCCGCGCCGCCGGTCATGGAATCCGCGCCCGCCGTGCCGAGGAAGGCGTCGGCCTCCGCACCGCCCAGGAAGACGTTGCCGTCGTAGCTGCCGTCGGTGAAGGTCTGGGTCACCCCGTTCGTATTGCCGCCGCCCGTGTTGTCGAAGGTGTTGTCCTCGATGTCGGTGTTGGGGTCGCGGGCGCGCAGGGCGAAGTTGTAGGTCAGGCCGCTGAAGCTGTTGCCGGTGATGCTGGAATTCTCCGCATCGATGGTCACCAGGATGTTGCCGAAGAGATCGCCGCTGATCTCCTTGGGGCCGCCGGCGGTACCGGTCACCTCGTTGTTCTCGAAGACGATGCCGGTCTTGCTTTCGCCGCTGATGTATACCAACGCACGGGGCACGTTATTCACCGTGAATTGGTCGCCGAAGCCGGCTTCCGCGACCGTCGCGCCGGTGAAGGTCTGGCCGGAGAAAATGTTGTCCGAAATCAGGAAATCGGTGTTGGCAAAGCCGAACTCGGTCAGCAGACCCCCTTCGCCGTCGGCGCGGATGTCGTTGCCGACGATCTTGGCGTTGGCGTGGGCCTTCTGGAAATAGATCGCGGCATGCTCGATGCCCGGCGTGGCGACGTCGTAGCCGATGATGGTGAAGCCCTGGCCCACGGCGCCGATCTCGACCCCGTCGGTGTCGTTGGTCACCATGATGGTGCCGAGATTGCCGCCGGCGGCCGAGCCCTGGATGATCGTTGAGTCGCGGCCCTCGGCGGAGATCAGGGTCACCGCCTTGTCGATGGTGACGTTCTCATTGTAGGTGCCGGGGCCCACCAGGATGGTATCCCCCGGCGATGCGGCGTCTATGGCGGCCTGGATCGACTGGCCTTCCGCCACCAGCCAGACGACCTCGCCGTCGCCGAGAAATTCCAGCTTCTCCACGTCGATCAGCTCGTCGGTACCGTCGGGCCCGTCGATCGTCACCACGCCGGGGCCGAAGGTGACGCTGTAGTCCGCCAGGGTGCCGGAATAGACGCCGGTGTCGGTGCCGTCGCCGCCGTTCAGGGTATCGTTGTCGCCCTTGCCCTGAAGCCGGTCGTCGCCGCCCTCGCCCTTCAGTTCATCGGTGCCGTCGCCGCCGATCAGCGTGTTGGGCTCGTCCAAATCGCCCTGCAGTGCGGCCACCTGGCTGTAGTCCACGTCGGGGAAGGCGGAGAGGTCGATGTCGCCGGCGATGCCGTCGAAGTTGAAGGAGAGATTCCAGCCGCTTTCGCTGTCGACGTCGACGTTCTCCATGTCCAGGCCGTCGACGTCGTCGTAGTTGTAAAAGGCGATGCCGACCTTCTCGTAGGTGCCGTTGATCTCGACATCCTTGATGGTGACGGTGCCGAGGGAACCGGTGTCGCTGCGGAACTGAATGGCGTTTTCCGCGGCGAAGTTCGGATCGTAGCTGCTGCCGTCGATCGGCCGGTTGCCGCCGTCGATGGTGATGTTGCTGAGGGTAGCGTCGCCGTTGTACTGGAAGAACAGCAGATCGCCGTCGCCGCTGGAGGGGCTCGGCCGGCCGTTCTGCACGAAGCTGGAGTCGGCGACCAGCACGGCGCCCAGGGTAAGGCCGTTGACGATGCCCAGGCCGTTGCGCTCGTTGCCTTCGAAGTGGGTGTCGCGGATCTCAAGGCTGCCCAGGATGGTGCCGTCGACCTCGATGCCGTAGTCGGCTGCCCCGATGATGCCCAGCCCCTTGAAGGAGACCGCGGCGTCGCTGCCCAGATCGCCGGCCAGGGTGAAGGCCGAGCCGCCGGGCGGTGCGATGATGGTCTCGTCCGGGCCCTTGCCGATGAAGTGCAGCGCCTTGTCGACCGTGACGGACTCGGTGAAGGTGCCCGCGCCGATGAAGATGATGTCGCCGGCCTGGGCGGCATCGACGGCGTCCTGGATGGACTGGCCCTCGGCCACCAGCCAGACCGTCTGGCCGTCGCCCTCGAAGACCAGCTTCTCGACGTTTTCCAGCGTGTCCTTGCCGTCGACGAAGCGGTACTTGCCGAGCCCGCGGACGGTGAAGCCGTCGTCGTTGCAGTCGATCTTGTAGTTCTCGAAGCTGCCGCGGTAGAGCGCCGTATCGAGGCCGCCGCCACCGTCCAGCTTGTCGTTGCCCTGGCCGCCGTCGAGGGTGTCGTCGCCCTCGCCGCCTTTCAGGGTGTCGCGCGAGAAGCCGCCCTTCAGCAGATCGTTGTCGGCGCCGCCGTCCAGATGGTCCCGCCCGAAGCCGCCGTCCAGGGTGTCGTTGCCGTCGTCGCCCTTGAGGGTATCCCTGCCGAAGCCGCCGATGGCCAGATCGTCGCCCTCGCCGCCGCTCAGCGAGTCGCGGCCGAAACCGCCGAGGAGGGTGTCGTTGCCGTCGCCGCCCTCCAAGGTGTCGTTGCCGAAACCGCCGATCAGCAGTCCGTTGACCGGCGTGCCGTTGTCCAGACTCCAGCCCTCCACGTCGTCGCGCCCGAAGGTGCCCGCGAAGATATAGTCGGCGTCACCGGGATCGAAGCTGTAGCTGGACGGCACACAGACTTTCTCGGCTGCCGCAGCAAAGCCGGGATCGCCCGGCTCGAAGAAGAATCCGGCGGCCTTCTGGTCCGCCCGGGTTCCCGGAATGTTGAGATCGAACTTCGAAACCGGCCGGCTGATCGGCGCACGCAGCGCCAGCACCTGGAACAAGCCCATGGCACCCCCCTCATTAGCTTTGGCGCCGTCCACGGACCAGGCGGCGGCGCCACCCCCCGAAATCTCGGTGGGTTTCCCCTCAAGTTGAACCGGGGGCATTCTAACCAGCGCAAAGGGGGTAAGCTAGTGCAGTTGCAAGTCTGTTTAGAATATTCTCTTACAGATTGCAGTTGGGTGACAGGACGCGCAGAACGCGAGGTTGGGCCCCGCGCTCTGCTTGTCCTGGCTCAAGCCAAAGACTGCCGGGCTTGAGGGGGTTGTTTGGGTCGGGCGTCAGGCTGCCGCTGAACGGTTCGGGCTGGCTCTCGGGCCGGGGCTGCGGAAGCGTTCCTCCGCAAGGCGGTCGGCTGCTTCGGAGGTGGCGAGACCGGCAGCGTCGGCGCGCCGGAAGATTTCCGCCAGGGTGTCCTTGATCTCGGCCACATGGGAGAACGCCTTGGCTTCGTCGTAGCCGGGTCCCTCGTGGCTGATGATGATGATGCCGCCGGCGTTCAGCACATAGTCCGGTGCATAGAGAATGCCGCGCTGCCGCAGCGCCTCTCCGTGACGTGCTTCGGCGAGCTGGTTGTTCGCAGAGCCGGCGACGATCTTGGCCTGGAGCAGCGGCAGGGTCTCGTCGTTGATCACGGCGCCCAGTGCGCAGGGGGCGAAGATCTCAGCCTCGGCCGCAGCAATCGCCTCCGGTGCCACGACCTCGGCGCCGAACTCCTTGACCACGCGGTCGAGGGAATCCTGGGCGATATCGGCAACGATCAGTTTCGCACCCTCTTCGGCCAGGTAGCCGCAGAGGTAGTAGCCGACGTGACCGACGCCCTGCACCGCAACGCGCAAGCCGCGCAGAGTGTCGCGGCCCAGCTTGTGCGCGGCGGCGGCCTTCATGCCCATGAAGACGCCGTAAGCGGTTGCCGGCGAGGGATCGCCCACGCCGCCTTTCGTGGCGCCGCCGACGTACTGGGTTTCCTCGCCCATCAGATCGACGTCGGGCACCGAGATGCCGACGTCCTCGGCGATGGTGTAGCGGCCACCGAGGCTGTCGACGAAGCGCCCCATAGCGCGAAACAGGGCTTCGGACTTGTCCTTGCGCGGATCGCCGATGATCACCGACTTGCCGCCGCCCATGGCGAGACCGGCCAAAGCCGACTTGTAGGTCATGCCGCGGGAAAGGCGCAGCGCGTCGGTCAGCGCTTCCGCGTCGCTGGCGTAGGGCCACATTCTGCAGCCACCCAATGCCGGGCCGCGGTTGGTGTTGTGAACCGCGATGATCGCCTTCAGGCCGCTGTCGGCGTCGTGACAGAAGACCACCTGCTCGTGGCCGTCGAATTCGTGATGCTCGAAAACAGACATGAAAACCCCTATTCGCTATGGCCGCGTCGGGCGCATCACCTGAGGCGGTGATTGTTTGTCTTGCCTCAAATGTCAGGGGTTAGGCTTAAGTATTCAATAAGAACAAACTGGCCCAAGCAAAATAGACCGATCCTGATAGAAGCAGTCCTCAAAGCCTCATGATGGCGCGCGGGACCGCCGCCCGCCCGAAAGAAAATTACCCCGCCGAACTGCGTGGAATCAGGCGAGTCGACCGGTCAGGGCGGTTTCGAACATCCGGCGCATCTCCGCCGCCCCGGCGGGCACCGGGTTGGTGGGAGCCGTGGGGTCCTCTGCGGCCATGACGGCGATCTCCTCGATGCGTTCGTCGCCGACGCCGAGGCCGTCCAGCCGCTCCGGGATGCCGAGTTCCGCGCGCAGGGCGAGCACCCAGTCCTGCACCGCGGTGAAGGAAGGTGACGGCAGGCCGAGCCAGGCGGCCAGGCGGGTCATCTTGTCCTCGATGGCCGGACGGTTGAAGGCCAGCACATAGGGCATGACGACCGCGTTGGTGAGGCCGTGGTGGGTGTCGTAGAGCGCGCCGATGGGATGGCTGAGGGAGTGGATCGCGCCGAGGCCTTTCTGGAAGGCGGTGGACCCCATGGAGGCGGCGGCCAGCATGTGGCTGCGGGCCGCGAGATTGGACCCGTCCTTCACCGCCGCGGGCAGCCAGTCCTTCACCAGGCGGATACCTTCGACCGCAATGCCCTCGGCCATCGGGTGGTAGCCCGGCGCGCAATAGGCCTCCAGGCAATGGGCCAGGGCGTCCATGCCGGTGGCGGCGGTGATGTGCGCCGGCAGGCCCAGGGTCAGTTCCGGATCGGAGACCACGGTTCCCGGCATCATCTTGGGATGGAAGATGATCTTCTTGATGTGGGTGTCTTCGTCGAGGATGACCGAGGCCCGGCCCGTCTCGGAGCCGGTGCCCGCCGTGGTCGGCACCGCCACGATGGGGGCGACGCCCGCCGGGTCGACCCGCTTCCAGTTGTCGCCCTTGTCCTCGAAGTCCCAGAGTGGCCGGCTCTGCCCCGCCATCAGCGCGATGGCCTTGCCGCAGTCCAGTGCGGAGCCGCCGCCGAAAGCGATCACACCGTCGTGCCCGCCGGCGCGGTAGGCGGCGACCCCCTCATCGACGTTCCGGCCCACCGGGTTGGGCTTCACGGCGGAGAACAGCCCGCTCGGCAGGCCTTCGGCTTCGTTGGCGGCCAGGGCCTCGGCGACCATAGGCAGGTCGGCGAGGCCGGGATCGGTGACCAGCAGCGGGCGCGTCATGCCCAGGCCCTTGCAGGCTCGCCCCAGGTTCCTGATGCGGCCGGGGCCGAAGAGCATCTGGGTCGGAAAGCCCCAGTTGCCTTTCAGGGATTGCGGGTTGCTGCCGGGGGGATTGGTGCTGGTGGGGTCGCTGGTCATGGGCGGGCCTTGTCGTTCTGCGGAGCGGGGGCAGGGTGCCCGGTCGCTTCATCCTTTGGTAACCAAGACCTTGGTGATACCCGCAATGCCGGACCGGATTCAAACGCTTGTTGGCCTTTGCCCCGGATGGCAGCCATGCACAGCCGGCAGGCCGGGAAGGGCGGCGGTCCGGGGTGTAAAGGGAACTAAGACTTCCTTCACCCTTGATCCGTAAAATCCAAACTACTGCGAATTTTCCAGGCGCAGCGGCGGGTAGGTGAACCCGTCCGGCCGGAGCGGCTAAGGGCCCCGGCGCGCCGTCTCAGGAGGAGCTTCGATGATCTCCGCACTTCTCGATCTGCCCGGGCTGCTGCCCGGGACGTTCGGCCGCACGCCAGAGGCGCTGGGCGGCCAGGGCCGTCAGGCTTTCCTCGACAACCCGGCAACCACCGGGCGCGATCCGATCCGCCTCTCGCCCGAGGCCCAGGCCGTCGACGACACCGAAAGTGTCGGCGAAGGCGCGGCCGCCGAAACCGACAGCAGGTCCCTCTTGGGGGAGGCCGGCGGTTTCGTACGCAAGGCGCTGGACACCATGCGCCGCGACCTTGGTCAGGTGCTGAAGGCTTTCGGCTTCGACTCAGAGTCGGTCCAGGAGTTCACCAAGGCCTTTGTCGAGCCGGTGCTCACTGCCTTGAAGGAGGGCATGAACTTCACGGCCGAGCTTTCCTTTGCTGCCTTCAGCCAGGTGACTGCGATTTCCGGCTCCAACTTCAGTCAGTCGACCTCCATGGTCGCCAAGTCCCTCTCGATTGAAGTCAACCAGGACACCGGCGAGGTCTCCGTCTCCATGGCGAGCCTCTCTTTCGAGCAGGATATCCGGATCGGCGGCGGTACCGCCAGCGGGCAGGCTCCGATCATGGTGATCGATCCGGAGACGCTGGGCGACCCGGCCGCGCTGGCCGAGAAGATCCTGAGCAGCGGCGCTCCGGCGAACGACGGCGCAGCGCCCCAGGCTGCGGCCAAAGGCGTGGCGGCGGCGGGCGATGACGATGCAGTCGAAGACGACGATGACGGCGACGGCATCTCCGGTGTCACCGGCCCGCTCAAGGAGACGCTGGCCGAGGTGCGTGAGCGGCTGGCGGAAGACGCGGTCGATTTCCAGACCCGTCTGGCCATCTACTCGGTGACCCGCACCACCAACGACCAGGGCGAGACCATTATCCGCCTGCTTCTGGATGCCCAGATCAGGATTTCCAGCCTGGAAGGCGGTGGCAGTGACGATGCAACGGTTCAGGAGGAGGCGGAAAGCCTCGACCTCGAAGCCTAAAGGCTTGAACGGTCGGAACCGTCGGAAAGGGGCCCTTCGGGGCCCCTTTGCCGTTTCAAGCAGCGCTGGCCGTCAAGCCGACTGACCGATGGGCGCTGTCCGGCGAACCAGAGCCTGGCCTGATTGATCCAAGAGGCCGAGATGGAAGTAACGTGGACCCGAAAGCGGGGCCGCCGAAACGAAGGGGGCCGAACAGGTGCGGCCGCGGCACACCCCGAACCACGTCTTCCTGCAAAACGGGTCGAACTAGATTTCCTCCAATTTGCGCATTGTCTGAAGCGCGGGCCAGGCGATACGCATAACGCACTGTTTGTAGGTGAGCCTCCGTAAATCCGCTTTGTCATAGGCTTCGAACTGACCAAGGATGTATTCCTTTGCTTCCTCCTTGATGACCTGCGCCTTGTCATCATCGCCGGTCGGTAGTCCTGCTTTCTTAATGAGAATGTCAAGGTCACGAGGGGCATTGCTGCCGCTGTCGGCGCGGTTCAGCCACTCTACACCAACTTTCCGCCTGGCCGATCGAGATAGCCTCTGTGTCTTCCCCAGTCCCTTGGACTTGGCGGATAGCCTTTTCATCTCTTTGTTGCGCGCGGTCAGGCGCTTCTTTCTCTTCTTGTTGTGAGCTGCGAGATCACTCAGGAGCTTCTTGTACGTAGCCCTTATGTCTTCGACCTGCTGGCGGTTCTGCGTGATCTTGTCTTCCAACCCGGCTTTTTTCTTCGAATGGATGCTCGGGCTGAAATTGTCCGACACCTGGATGATGGTACTCTGATTACCGGACGGCCGCGCCCGACTGTCGTCCATCTGCTTGGGTTCCGGGCTTTCCGGTTTTGGCCCGCTGTCCGGCGGACGGTGAACGATCTTCGACGTATCTATCACGGGGAGCCCGGCGTTGCCGGGCGTCTGCATTTCCTTCGAGATCTCTTCATCCAAGACATCTTCATCGTCAACTGAATTGGCCCGGTCCTCCGCCTCGTCGATCAGTGCGGCCGTCAGCGGGATGTCATCGCTAAACAGCTTATCCGCCATTTTATCGAAGACATGAGCCGCAGTGTCCTCGTCGTATGTATTGGCAAGCGCTTCAAAAAGCGCGTTCTTCGCAATCGCTTGACCTTTGGCAGCGACCGCGCTGGGGATATTGCTCTTTATCAGCTTCTGTACTTCGGACTTGGCGTAGGCGTCTTTGCTGGCGTATACCGCGTAGCCCCTGCCCTGGGACCTGATGCCGGTGACGCTGCCGCCGGAGTCTTCGACGAATTGGCGGAGTCGCTCGACGTTCAAGCTTCCGTCGACCTGAAGTTTATCCGACATGATCGTTCTCCTGCGGTGCGGCGGCGCTCAGACCCGGATGCCGGTAAAGGGGACGGCGCTCTCGGCCGTATCGGGGTCAAGCTCCTCCGTCTCGGAACTGGCGATGAGGTCGGCCCACATCCGGCGATGCACCGCCAGATTGCCCATCAAGGTCTGCAGCCGTTGAACGTCGAGCCCCTGAACGGGGTGCCGATACATCAGAAGCGCCCGGCCCTCCCCGTCCAGCGCCGTGTGCAGGCCACCGGTTTCACGCCAGACGCCGCTGAACCGCAGCAGCAACGCGTGCACCCGCTCGGCGCTTTGGTCCGGAACCTCACCCAGGTCGAGCGCAAAGACGAACTGGCCGCCGTCATCGTCATAGGCGACGTCGATGCGGGTGGTCTCGTCGATCACCACGGCCCAGAGAGGCTCGGTTTCGTCATAGACAATCGCCGCCGGGTCGAGAAGAGGGCCCAGTTCCTGGAAGAGCTTTTCCGCAATCGTCTTGTCGTTCATTCCACCGATCAGTCTGTAGCCACCAAACGTTACTGTACCATACCGGGATTGTTAGTTTCCGCCGCGGAATCACGCGCAAAGGATGGACGATTTTCGGACCGGCCAAGTCAGCGAGCCACAACAACGGCGATTAGCCGGGATGCACAATTTGATTGCGCTGAATCCGCTCTAGCCGTTGAGGGCAAGGTCGAGAAACTCCAGACGGTCCTGGCCCCAGAACATCTCGTCCTTATAGACATAGGTCGGGGCGCCGAAGACGCCGCGTGCAATGGCCGCCTCGGTCTGCTCGGCGTAGCGTTGCCGGACCGCCGGGTCCAGCGCCTTGGCCAGCAGGTCGAGGGCATGGTGGCCGGTCTCGGTGGCGATGGCCTCGCAAGTGCCCACCTCGGCGATGTTGCGGTTCTCTTCCCAGATTGCACGGCCGAAGGCCTGGGCCAGTTCCAGCGGCCGCCCGCCGCCCTGGCCGGCGGCGATCACCATGCAGGCGGCTGTCAGGTCCGGCACCCGGGCGTTGCTGGGCTGCAGGATCAGGGGGATGCCAAGGTGCTCGCTCCAGCGCTTCAACTCGACCAGACGGTAGGCCTGGCGTTCCGGGGCCCGCTTGGGCAGCGGCAGGCCGCCGGTGCGCGGGAAGACCGCGCCGAGATTGATGGGGATGACCCGCACCTCCGCGCGGTGCTTCTGCGCGATCTCGGCAAGGCGCTGGGCGCCAAGGTAGGCCCAGGGCGAGATCACCGTGAGATAGTAGTCGATGGTCTTGGTCATGTCTTGGCGGCCTCGGCACGGGGTGGTCGAAGAGAACAAAGCGCTGGCAGGCTGCTTAGCGCGTCCGTGCCCTTTGGTCCAGAGCGCCCTGGTCCAGAGCGCCCTGGTCGAGAGCGCCTTGGCCAGACCGCCTTGGTCCGAAGGAGCGGACCTGTTAGGGTCGCCGGCGAACACTGCCGCGCCGTTTTTCGGCAGTCCGACAGCAGGTGCATATCTATGGTTCGTGTTTTTTGTGGGTGGACCCGTCGGACCTTCGGCGCGGTGCTGCTGACGCTTTCCGCGGCGGTCGCGCTTTCTGCGCCTGCGGCGGCCGACCAGGCTCGCGAGGCGGTGGGGCTCTTCGTTCAGTCCTGCCTTAAGTACGTGGAGGACTCGGGCGATCTGCGCGCCTGGATCGATTCGACGCCGCAGCTGCGCAAATTCCCGCCGCAGCAGGCCCAGGCCTTCCTGGAGGGCAAGCGCGGCGACGTCTGGTCGGCGGCGAACGACTCCGGCCTTTTTGCGCTTGTGCTCTTCAACGACGACACCTGCACGGTGATGGCCCAGCAGGCCAGCGCCGATCAGGTCTCTTTGGTGTTCTCAGAGTACGTGCGCCGCAAGAACCTGCCGCTGGACAAGGTCGGCGACCGCCGGGAGTTCGTGCGCAGCATCGATCAGCGCGAGGAGGTCTATCGCTCCAACGACGGGCGCATTCTCTACGAGGTGGTCCTGGTGACCTCCAAGTCGCCGCACGCGCTGGTGCAAGCATTGCTGTCAACCCGCCCGAACCGTTAGCCGGCGATCGCATCAATCACCGGCGGCGTTGTCCAACGCGCGCAGCGCTTTGCGGATCACCTTGCCGGTCGCCGTCATGGGCAGGGCCTCGACGAAGGCGACATCGCGCGGGTATTCGTGCGCGGCAAGCCTGGTCTTCACGAAGTCCTGGATCTCCCGCGCCAGCGCTGCGCGCGCATCGTCGCCGCTGTAATCCGCGTCCCGCTTCAGCACGATGAAGGCTTTCACCCGCTCCGTGCGCAGCGGGTCGGGCACGCCGACGGCGGCGGCCATGGCGACCGCCGGATGTTTCAGCAGACAGTCTTCGATCTCGCCGGGCCCGATGCGGTAGCCGCCTGAGGTGATGACGTCGTCGTCGCGCCCGACGAAGCGCAGGTAGCCGCCGTCGTCCATAGCGCCCATGTCGCCGGTCACCAGCCAGTCGCCGCGGAACTTGGCCGCTGTGGCCTCGGGGTTGCCCCAGTACTCCAGGAACATCACCGGGTCGGGGCGTTTCACCGCCACGCTGCCTTCCGCCCCGGGCGGCAGGACGTTGCCGTCCTCGTCGACGATGGCGACCTGATGGCCGGGTACCGGGCGGCCCATGCTGCCGGGCTTCACCGTCATCAGCTCGGCGCAGTTGGCGACCACCAGATTGCATTCGGTCTGCCCGTAGAACTCGTTCACCGTGATGCCGAATGTCTCCTGCGCCCAATCGAGCAGGCCGGCGCCCAGGGTCTCCCCGCCGCTGCCGATCGATCTGAGGGCATAGTTCCAGCGCGCCGCCGGCCGCTCCACCTGGCGCAGCATCTTCAGCGCTGTTGGCGGCAGGAAGGCATTGCGCACCCGCTGCTCGGCCATCAGGCGAAACGCTTCCTCCGGGTCGAACTTGGCGAAACGGTAGGCCAGCACCGGCACACCGTGGTGCCAGGCCGGCAGCAGCACGTCCAGCAGCCCGCCGATCCAGGCCCAGTCCGCCGGGGTCCAGAACAGGTCGCCCGCCTGGGGGAAGAAGTTCTGCGGCAGCTCGACGCCGGGCAGGTGGCCGAGCAGAACCCGGTGGGCGTGCAGCGCGCCCTTCGGCGGCCCGGTGGTGCCGGAGGTGTAGATGATCAGTGCCGGATCGTCGGCCAGGGTGTCGGCGGGCCGGTAGCGGTCCGAGGCCTTGTCTAGCAGCGCCTGCCAGCCCAGCGCGCCATCCCCAGGGCTCTCGCCGGCACCGTCAATGGAGATCAGGGTCCTGAGGGCGGGCAGGCGCGCGCGCAGCGGTGCCAGCTTGCCCAGGCCCGCTGCATCCGTGATCACCGCCGCGGCGCCCGCATTCTCCAGCCGGTACTCCAGCGCCTCCTCGCCGAAGAGGGTGAAGAGGGGCACGGCGATGGCGCCCATCTTGTAGATCGCCAGGTGTGCGACGGCGGTCTCCACGCCCTGGGACAGCAGCACGGCGATCCGGTCGCCCCTGACGAGGCCCTGTGCTTCCAGGGCGTTAGCGAGACGGTTGGACAGGTGACTCAGATCGCGAAAGCTATAGCGCTGCGCGCGGCCGTCCGCCTTCACGTCGACCAGGGCGAGGCGGTCTTCTGATGCCCATTTCTCGCAGGCGTCGACGGCGATGTTGTAGCGCTCCGGCACCCGCCAGCGGAAGGTCTGGTACAGCGTCTCATAGGTGGAGGTTCGCTCAAGCATTGCCCCTCGGTCTCTCCCTGCTCAATCTTGCTTCTGGTCTTTGGCCCGCTAGCATAGCCAGACTTAAGCTTCTGCGGTACTGCCCCGCTCCACCGCCGTCCGGCACCGACAAAGGCCGGCACCGACAAAGGCCGGCACCGACAAAGGAAAGACCCCGAGATGTTCCAGAGCGACCTGCTGCAAGACAAGTGCATCCTCATCACCGGCGGCGGCAGCGGCCTGGGCAAGGCCATGGGCAGACGCTGCCTGGAGTTGGGCGCGAAGCTCGTCATCTGCGGGCGCCGCGAGGCGGTGCTGGCGGAAACCCAAGCGGAGTTCGACGAGGTTCATCCGGGCCGCACCCTGGCGCTGCCCTGCGACCTGCGCGACGCCGCTGCGGTGGAGGCCATGGTCGAGGCGGCCTGGGCCAAGGCGCCGCTCGATGCGCTGGTGAACAACGCCGCCGGAAACTTCCTCGCCAAGACCGAAAGCCTGTCGCCGCGCGCCCTGGATGCTGTGCTCTCCATCGTCTTGCACGGCACGGCCTACGTGACCCTGGCCTGCGGCAAGCGCTGGCTGGAGGCGGAGCGCCCGGGCAACGTGCTTTCCATCGTCACCACCTATGCCTGGACCGGGTCGCCCTACGTCGTGCCCTCGGCCATGGCCAAGGCCGGCGTGCTGGCCATGACCCGTTCGCTGGCCGTGGAATGGGGGCGCCGGGGCATTCGGCTCAATGCCATCGCTCCCGGGCCGTTCCCGACCAAGGGCGCGTGGGACCGCCTGGTGCCCAATCCGGAGCTGGACGCCGCCTGGAAGAACAAGATCCCGCTCGGCCGCGTCGGCGAGCATATCGAGTTGGCCAACCTCGCCGCCTATCTGCTGGCCGAGCAGTCCGGCTACATCACCGGGGAGGTGGTCACCATCGACGGCGGCGAATGGCTGAAGGGCGCCGGCCAGTTCAGCCTGATGGAGGCGCTCAGCGACCAGGACTGGGAGGCCATGCGGGCCCGCAAGGGCTGAAGGCAGGGCTGGTACTGCCGGCCCTGGCCTTAACGGTTGGTAAGCTTCACAAAGCTAGGTTGCGGTGGAACGGAGTTTCTAACGCAAGGCTAAGGAGCTTTTGTGACGATTCTGAAGGTCATCGGATGGCTGTTGACCGCCCTGTTCAGCGCCGCCGGTCTCTTGATCGGCAGCGTCATGATCTTCTTGAACATCGTGTGGTGGTCGAGCGAAGGCACCGACGCGGACGGCGGCGCGGGTTCGCAGTGGATGCGCGCGCGCTACCATGACGGACCGCGATACTTCGAAGTGACCGCGAAGTTGGAGGTGGAGAGGGCGCCCGTCGAGATCACGCGAGTAATGGAGTGCGAGCCCTACTTTTTTCATCGCTTCGGGGAAGGGTACTTCAAGAAGCGCTGGTACATGAGGAACGATGCCATGACCCATCGTCTGCCCGATGGCTCGGGAGTGATCGTCCTTGTTCCAAAACTCTGCGACGCATTTGCTCATCCGCAGCCTGCGGGTGCGCCGCAGTGGAGAGCCTCTCCCGATTTTCCCGATGATTACGTGCCGCTGATCTTCTGGACCGCCGATGCCGACAATCCGGAGGTGCTGGAAGGCTACCATTCCTTCGCCGCGCTGAACCGTCCGGACTCGCGGGTGCGTTTCAAGAGCATCTCTCTGAGAAACGACCCGACCTTAAAGCCAAGCCCTTCGCCCAACGAATTCGGCGTGATGAGCACTGCACGCTATGTAGGAAATCCCGAAGGGCATCGCCCTAAGAGGGACCTGAATTACACAGGCTACTACCTGATATCTGCTGATGAAGAGGACTGGAGAACAGTTCCAGAGCTGAATGCTGCGCTGAGCCCAAGCCCCGACTCTCGCTTCCTGGAGCCGCGCCTCCAGGCAGCGTTGCACAGCGGACTCAAGGTACGCGCAAACCATATCCTCTACGGAGTTGGGGGAGATTTAGACTCTCGAGTTCGTCAAGCGCCGTCCGGTGGAGAAGCGCGCTCTGGAGTTGTCGTGTACGACATTTTCCCTGTGCAAAGGACGAACGATGCCTTGGTTGCGATGACTGACGTCGAAGGCATCATTCTTTACTACCTAGATGATCCAGGCCGGCCCTCCGGAGGAGACAGCGGGATACTGGTCGGCTCAACTGAAATCCCGTGGCAGTTGGGGAGTCCTCTAAACTTATACTATGAAGCCTCAAGTGGGGCGATCGTTGAGTTCTGGCGTTCTCGACTGAGTTTCCATCAGACTGGAAACAGGAACTGACGGAGTATGATGACCTGACCGTCAGCTTGCTAGCAGGCCAGAGGGACCAGAGCGGGAAGGCCATGCGAGTGCGGAAGGGGTGAGGGAGAGGGCGGACCCGTGAGCGACCTCCTGCCGGCGGCTTTGCTGAACGATCTGCGCCACCGCTACGGCGAAGCGCAGCGCCACTATCACACCTGGGCCCATATCGAATCGCTGCTGCGCCTCTTCGCCGAGGTGAGGGACCAGTTGCAAGACCCGGGCGCCGTCGAGGCGGCGCTCTACTATCACGACGCCGTCTACGACCCGCAGGCCACGGACAATGAGGCGCGGAGTGCCGCGCTGCTGCGCCAAGCCTGCGCCGGGGTCCTGCCGCCCGAAAGCCTGGAGCATGCCGCAGGGATGGTGGAAGCGACGGCGGGCCACCGCCTGCCCGAAGATCTGGCCGGGGAGGGTCTAACTGGCGGCCGATTGGAGGACGCGCGGCTGTTTCTCGATATGGATCTCTCGATCCTGGCGGCGGAGCGGGCCGCGTTCGAGGCTTACGAGGCCGCCATCCGGCGCGAGTACGCCCATGTCGACGCGGCGGCCTTCCGCGCAGGCCGGCGCCGGGTCCTGGAGGGCTTCCTGGCCCGCGAGAGGCTCTACTTCTCCGACCACTTCGCGCCCCGTTTCGAGGCCCCGGCGCGTGCGAACCTGGCCGAAAGCCTGCGGCAGTTGAGCTTTGAAGACGGGGGCTGGTGAGAGTCTGGAATGTTCATTGTTTGTTCATGCTGAGACTTTCTTTACCTCTGCGGCGGCATCATGGCCCGCGATGCTGAAAGCGGGAGTTTCTCATGGTTGCGACGGCGGAGTCGGAGCACCTGCCGGCCGGCTGGCTGCGCGGTCCCGGGTTTGATCTCACTTTCATCGCCGGGATCTCGGCGGTCGCGCTGCTGTCCGGCGCAATCGTCGTGGCGGATCCGCGCCTCTTCCTACCGATCCTGCTGATCGACCTTTGGTTGCTGGGCTACCACCACGTCATTTCCACCTATACCCGGCTCTGCTTTGATGCCGAGAGCCGGCGCCAGCACGCCTTTCTGCTTTACGGACTGCCGCCGCTGGTGGTGGTCGGCACGCTGCTGGTGGCGGTCGGCCTGGGCGCCTGGGCGATCCCGACGATCTATCTCTACTGGCAGTGGTTCCACTACACGCGGCAGAGCTGGGGCGTGTCCCAGGTTTACCGCCGCAAGGCGGGAGCGGGGTTCGTGGAGCATGAGTGGCTGGCCAAGGCGGCGCTCTACCTGCTGCCGCTTTGGGGCATCCTCTACCGGTCCTACCAGTCGCCGGAGACTTTCCTCGGCATGGAGATCTGGACCCTGCCCGTACCCGGCTGGGTTGTCGACCTTTCGGCCGTCGCCGCGCTGTCGACCGTCGCGCTCTGGGGTGCCCTGCGCGTCAGGGCCTGGATGCGCGGGTGCCTGCCGCTGGCCCACACCCTCTATATGATCTCCCACTTCGCGATCTTCTACGTCGGCTACATCGCCATCGAGGACATCACCCACGGCTGGCTGGTGATCAACATCTGGCACAACGCCCAATACGTGCTGTTCGTCTGGCTGTTCAACAGCAACCGCTACAAGGACGGCATCGACCCCAAGGCGCGGTTTCTGTCCTACATCAGCCAGCCGAACCGCATGTGGCTCTACTTTGCGGTTTGCATCGCGCTGTCGACGGCGATCTACCTCTCCATTGAAGGCGTCATCGATCTGTTCGGCAGCTGGGCTCTGCCGCTGACCCTGCTGGTCTATCAGTCGATCAACTTCCACCACTACATCGTGGACAGCCTGATCTGGAAGGTCAGAAAGAAGCCGCTCCAGAAGACCCTGGGGATCGCCGCGTGACCAACCTGACCCTGCCCGGGTACAGCGATGCGCGGCCTGCCGCCGCAACAGCCTTGCGGCGTCGGAACGCCGTCTTTGTCGTAAAGCTGACGGTGTCCGTTATCCTGCTCGGCGCTGTCGCCAGCGGGACAGACCTTTCGGCCGCCGGTGCGCTGCTGGCCGGCTTCTCGCCGTCGGCGGCGCTGGCGGCGATCCTCTGCCTGATGGGCGTTACGGTTGTCTCGGCCCTGCGCTGGTGGCTGGTGATCAGAACCATAGATGCGCCACAGCCCTTTCGGCGAATCCTCGCCTTGATGTTCGTCGGAAGTTTCTTCACCCAGATGCTGCCCACCTCCATCGGCGGCGACGCGGTGCGGATCTGGCAGCTTACGCGCCATGGCGTCGCTGCGGACCGTGCCTTCATCGGCGTAATCCTGGAGCGTGTCAGTGGGCTTGTCGCCTTGGTCCTTATGGTGGTTGGCGGCGTGCTCTGGCTGGGGGACATGCTTCCTGCGACGCTACGCCTTCTTCTGCTTGCTTCCTTGCCAGCACTGCTCGCAGCTCTGGGCTTGCTCTGCTGGCTCGATCGCCTGCCTGAAGGACTCCGGCGTATACCGCTGCTGGGCCGCGGGCTGCGCGTCACGGCAGACATGGCCGTCTATGCCCGCCGGGTCTCGCTGGCACCGGTCATTTCCTTGGCACTGCTGTTTCTCTCGGCGGCGGCACAGGTCTTCTCGATCCTGGCGTTCTTCTTTCTCGCTCAGGGCCTCGGCGTGGCGCTCTCCCTCGTCGAGACGGCCGCCGTCGTTCCCGCCGTCATCCTGATCACGTTTCTGCCGGTTTCCTTCGCCGGCTGGGGTGTACGCGAAACGGCGAGCGTCATGATGTTTGCGGCTGTCGGGCTGGGCGGCGGTACCGCCGTCGCGCTCTCCGTTCTTTTTGGCCTGGCCCTGATTCTGGCAGGTCTGCCCGGTCTGCCTTTGTGGCTGCGGCGCACCCGCTAGCGTTCCTTCGCTTGACGGCATTGCCGCCTGAAAGGGTCGCCGCTAGAGTGCCCAGCCAACCTCTGCCAACGGCTCAAAGACATGCCCCTTGACGCCTCCCAAGCGCCGCAGATCTTCCACTCCACCTGCCCGCACGACTGCCCCAGCGTCTGCGCCCTTGAGGTGGAGAAGCTTTCCGACACCCAGATCGGCAAGGTGCGCGGGGCCCGCGGCAACGACTACACCGCCGGCGTCGTCTGCGCCAAGGTGGCGCGCTATGCCGAGCGGGTGCACCACCCGGACCGGCTGACCCAGCCGCTGCGGCGGGTCGGCCCCAAGGGGGAGGGGATATCGGCCTTCGAGCCGATCTCCTGGGAGGCGGCGCTGGACACCGTGGCCGAGGGTCTGCTGAAGGCCGAGCAGCGTCACGGCAGCGAGGCGGTCTGGCCGTATTACTATGCCGGGACCATGGGGCTGGTGCAGCGCGACGGCATCGAGCGGTTGCGCCACGCCAAGCGCTACTCGGGTCAGCACTCGACCATCTGCACCAAGCTGGTGGCCACCGGCTGGAATGCAGCCTGCGGCGTCAGACGCGGCGTGGATGCGCGCGAGATGACCGAGTCCGACCTGATCGTCGTCTGGGGCGGCAATCCGGTCAGCACCCAGGTGAACGTGATGACCCACATCGCCCGAGCCCGCAAGGCACGGGGGGCGAAGCTGGTCGTCGTGGATCCCTACCACACCGGGACGGCCGAGCAGGCGGACCTGCATCTGGCGCTGAAGCCCGGGACCGACGGGGCGCTGGCTGCGGCGGTGATCTCCGTGCTGCTGACCGAGGGGTACACCGACCGGGCCTATATGGCAGCCTACAGCGACTGGGATGCCGAGCTTGAGGCTCACTTTGCGGCCTGCACGCCGGACTGGGCGGCCGGGATCACCGGCCTGTCGGCGCAGCAGATCCGGGACTTCGCCCGTCTCTACGGTGCCACCAAGCGCAGCTACATCCGCGTCGGCTATGGGTTCTCGCGCGCCCGCAACGGCGCAAGCAGTGTCCATGCTGTCGCCTGCCTGCCGACGGTGACCGGGGCCTGGCAGCACCGGGGCGGCGGGGCCATGCAGGGGCAGTCCAGCATTTATGGCCTCGACGCGACCCTGATCGAGGGCCTGGACGTCCGCGACGGGAGTATCCGTATGCTCGACCAGTCGCGCATCGGGCCGATCCTGACCGGCGACCGGCGCGACCTGGGTGATGGGCCGCCGGTGACCGCGCTGTTCATCCAGAACACCAATCCCATGGTGGTCTGCCCGGAAAGCGGCAAGGTCGCGCAGGGCTTCGCCCGCGACGATCTTTTCACCTGCGTGCACGAGCAGTTCATGACCGAAACGGCGGCCATGGCCGATGTCGTGCTGCCGGCCACGACCTTTCTGGAACACGATGACGTCTATGTCGCCAGCGCCCACACCTACCTGCAGGTCACCAAGTCGGTGATCGAGCCGTTGGCCGCCTGCCGCAGCAATCATGAGGTGATCTGCGCCCTGGCCAGGCGCCTGGGGGCCGAACACCGCGGTTTCACGCTCAGCGCCTGGGAACTCATCGACGAGATGCTGAAAACCTCCGGTCTGCCGGATGCCGAGACCATACATGCCGCCCACTGGCATGACTGCACCCTGTCTTACGAGGAGATGCACTTTCTGAACGGCTTCGGCCACGAAGACCGGCGCTTCCATTTCAAGGCCGACTGGGCGGCCTACGGTCCCGACTTCGCCGCCATGCCGTCCATGCCGGGCCACAGCGAGGCCTATGATCGGGCGACGGCGCGGCATCCCTTTCGTCTGGTGGCGGCGCCGGCACGATCCTTCCTGAACACCAGCTTCACCGAGACCCCGGGCTCGCAGAAACGTGAAGACAGGCCGACCATTCTGATCCATCCCGCGGCGGCAAAGGCCCTGGGCGTGGAGGACGGCGGGCGCCTGAGGATCGGTAACGATCTGGGGTCCCTGGTGATCGCGGTTGAGCTTTTCGACGGCCTGCAGCCCGATGTGGTTGTGGTGGAGAGTATCTGGCCGAACAGCGCCTTCGAGGAGGGGAAGGGGATCAACCTGCTGATTTCCGCCGATCCCGGCCCGCCCGCGGGGGGCGCTGTCTTCCATGACACGGCTGTCTGGCTGAAACCCGCCTAGATCGGGGCTTTCGAAGCGGGCATTGAATTGCCCGCCCAGGCGGGACAGGATATTGCCCGGATTGGCAAAATCTCTGCGCGACACTAGGTAAGAATGGCGGGTTCGGCTGCTTCGGCCCCCGCGAGGCCGGTTCAAGAAGCGCCGAGGAAGAATGGCAAAGGACCCAAAACTGCCGAAGGTATCGACTGGGTCGGAGGTCGATGCCTTTCTGCGCAAGGTCGCGACGACCCCGCCCCCCAGCTCTGAGGCGCGCGGGCGGCTGATTTTTGCCATGGACGCCACCGCCAGCCGGGAGCCCACCTGGGATCAGGCCTCTCATCTGCAGGCCGAGATGTTCAAGGAGACCGAGACTTTGGGCGGTCTCGAGGTGCAGTTGATCTATTACCGCGGTTTCGGCGAATGCAAGGCCAGCCCCTGGGTCGGCCGCTCTTCGGAGCTGCTGCGCTTCATGACCAGCGTGTTCTGTCTGGCCGGGCGCACCCAGATCGGCAAGGTGCTGCAGCGGGCGGTCAAGGAGACCAAGACCAAGAAGGTCTCGGCCCTGGTTTTCGTCGGCGATGCGATGGAGGAGGACATAGACCACCTCGGTCACCTGGCCGGCGAGCTCGGTTTGCTGGGCGTGCCCTGCTTCATGTTTCACGAAGGCAGCGACCCGGTCTCCCGCAAGGCCTTTCAGCAGATTGCCCGCCTGAGCGGCGGCGCCTTTTGCACTTTCGATGCGCGCAGCGCCAAGCAGCTCCGCGAACTGCTCTCCGCGGTGGCTGTCTTCGCCGCCGGCGGCCGCCGCGCCCTGGCCGACTACAGCCGCAAGGCCGGCGGCCTGGTTCCGCAGTTGACGCATCAGATCAAGTAGCGGTTTTCGTCCATGCCGTATTTTCTCCTCGGGATCGCTCTTCTGGTCGGCGCATTGTTCTTTGCGCGCTGGTTCGTCGACGCCGAGCCGCGGCGCATAGCCACGGTTGCGAAGATCGCCGGCGGGACCTTCCTTGGCGGGCTCGCGCTGTTGCTGGTGATCAGCGGACGCATCTCCCTCTTGATGATGCTGCTCGTGGCCCTGGTATTCATGCGCCGGGTGCTGAAGGCGGCCCGGCAGCAGGCACAGGCGATGCATGGGCCAAGCCCGGGTCAGGCTTCCGAGGTGCGCACCCGCTTTCTGCACATGGCCCTGGATCACGACACCGGGCGCATGGACGGCGAGATCCTGGATGGCCGCTTCATGGGCATGTGGCTTTCCCAGCTTTCCCTGGCGGATCTCTTGAAGCTGCTTGAGGACTATCGCCTGGAGGACGAGGAATCCGCATCGGTGCTGGAGGCCTTTATCGACCGCAATCACCAGGACGATTGGCGCGCCCAAGGCGGGTCGGGCAGTGGCGCCGGCGGTGGAGGGGACCAACACCACGCCGGGGCAGGCGCCAACGGGCCGATGAGCCGGGAAGAGGCCCTGGAGATCCTGGGACTGGAGGAGGGGGCGAGCCCGGTGCAGATCCGCGAGGCGCATCGCCGGCTGATGCAGAAAATCCACCCGGATCACGGCGGATCCAACTATCTTGCGGCGAAGCTGAACGAAGCGAAGGATTTGTTGCTAGGCACATGAGCCGCGGGGGGCTCGGCCCGCTACCGCTCTCTCGGGGCCAATTGTGTCACTTGTCGCCTGCTTGCCCCTGTGGCAATACAGCCGCGCCTTCACGACACCGACACGCGAGGTTTTCGTCCCGATGCAAGGTCCCATTCGCAAGGCGGTTCTTCCCGTCGGCGGTCTCGGCACACGCTTTCTGCCTGCCACCAAGGCAATTCCCAAGGAGATGCTGCCGGTCGTCGACAAGCCGTTGATCCAGTACGGTGTCGAGGAGGCACGCGCTGCGGGGATCGAGGAGATCGTCTTCGTCACAAGCCGCGGCAAGGCTGCGATCGAAGACCACTTCGACCACCACTGGGAACTCATGGCCACCCTGGAGGCGCGCGGCAAGACGGCGGAATTGGAGCTTGCTCGCTCGATGATGGCGACCGCGGGCAAGATCAGCTACACGCGTCAGCCCGAGGCCCTGGGGCTGGGACACGCCGTATGGTGCGCCCGCGCGCTGGTGGGGCGCGAGCCCTTTGCCGTCATCCTGCCGGACGACCTGGTGCTGGGACAGCCCGGCTGCCTCAGCCAGCTGGTTGACGCCTACGAAAAGGTCGGCGGCAATCTGGTGGCGGTGGAAGACGTGCCGCGCGAACACACCAACCGCTACGGCATCCTGGACGTCGTCTCTGACGACGGGCGCCTCGCCGAGGCCAAGGGCCTGGTCGAAAAGCCGCGGCCCGACGTGGCCCCCTCGACTCTCTCCATCATCGGCCGCTATATCCTGCAGCCCGAGGTGTTCGACGAGCTTGACCGGCAGGAGCGGGGGGCCGGCAACGAGATCCAGCTCACCGATGCCATGGCGCGGACAATCGGCCGGCAGCCCTTCCATGGGCTGCGCTTCGAAGGCCGGCGTTTCGACTGCGGCAACAAAGCGGGCTTCCTCGAAGCCAATTTCGCCTATGCTCTGGAGCGGGAGGACCTCGCCCCCGCAGCGCGGGAAATCCTCAGCCGTTACAGCGCCAAGGTATCCTGACTTCCCTGGTCTGCTGACTGATCCACGGCGCCCGGCGGTTCTGCCGGTGCGCTGGTCCCAATGGAGGACGCAAGATGCGTATTGCGATGGTCGGAACGGGCTATGTCGGCCTCGTTTCCGGCGCCTGTTTCTCGGAGTTCGGCACCGACGTCATCTGCGTCGACAAGGACGCGGACAAGATCGCACGGCTCGAAAAGGGCGAAATCCCGATCTTCGAGCCCGGTCTGGACGTTCTGGTGGCGAACAACCGCGCTGCGGGCCGGCTCAGCTTCACCACCGATCTCGCCGCTGCGGTCGGCGAGGCCGATGCGGTGTTCATCGCGGTGGGCACGCCCACGGGCCGAACCGGTGGCGAGGCGGACCTCTCCTACGTCTATGACGCGGCGCGCGAACTGGCCCCGCACCTGAAGGACTATACGGTCGTGGTCGACAAGTCGACGGTGCCGGTCGGCACCGGGCGGCAGGTGCAGAAGATCATCGCCGAGACCAACCCAGAGGCAGACTTCGACGTCGCCTCCAACCCCGAGTTTCTGCGCGAAGGGGCGGCGATCAACGACTTCATGCGGCCGGACCGGGTGATCATCGGCGCCGAGAGCGACCGCGCGCAGGAGATCATGCGCGCGCTCTACCGCCCGCTCTACCTGATCGAAACGCCGATCCTCTTCACCACGCTGGAAACGGCCGAGCTGACCAAGTATGCCGGGAATGCCTTTCTGGCCACCAAGATCACCTTCATCAACGAGATTGCCGACCTCTGCGAGAAGGTCGGCGCCAATGTGCACGATGTTGCGCGCGGCATCGGGCTGGACGGGCGGATCGGGCGCAAGTTTCTGCATCCCGGGCCCGGCTACGGCGGCTCGTGCTTTCCGAAGGACACCGTCGCCCTGGTCCACACCGCGCAGAAGGCGGGCTCGCCGGTGCGCATCGTGGAGACCGTGGCCGACATCAACGACCGCCGGAAAAAGGCCATGGCCGAGCGCGTCATCGATGCCTGCGGCGGCTCCGTGGCGGGCAAAACGATTGCCGTCCTGGGCCTCACCTTCAAGCCCAACACCGATGACATGCGCGAGGCGCCCAGCCTGGAGATCGTTCCGGCGCTGCAGGGCGCCGGCGCGACCGTCCGTGCCTTCGACCCGGAGGGTATGGAACAGGCAAGCCCCCTTCTGCCGGAGGTGCAGTGGTGTCAGAATGCCTATGAGGCGATGGCCAGTGCCGATGCCGTGGTCATCGTCACCGAATGGAACGAGTTCCGGGCGCTGGACCTGGAGCGGGTGAAGGCGGCGTTGAAGTCACCGATCATGATCGATCTGCGCAACATCTATAACCCCGGCGACATGGTTGCGGCGGGCTTCCACTACACCTCCGTCGGCCGGCCCCTGAGCGCGCTCGGCCTGGAGGGATAAGAGGCTCGCTTGGGAAAAGCGAACGGACGGGTAAAGGAGCTGGACGGATGACGGAAGCCACTTCGACACAGCTGGCGGCGGACCGCCACGACTTCGATCCCACCATCCTGCGCGAGTACGATGTGCGTGGGGTCGTCGGCCAGACGCTCTTCGCCGCCGATGCCTATGCCCTGGGCCGCGCCTTCGGCAGCGTCGCGCGGCGCCGCGGCGCAACCGCGATCGCCGTCGGCTATGACGGGCGCCACTCTTCCCCGGACCTGGCCGAGGCACTGATCCGGGGGCTCAGCGACTGCGGCCTGCATGTGGTCAATGTCGGCCGTGGCCCGACCCCGATGCTGTACTTTGCCGCCTACACCCTTGAGGTCCAGGGCGGTGTGATGATCACCGGCTCCCACAACCCGCCGGACTACAACGGCTTCAAGCTGCTGCTCGACAAGGCCTCCTTCTTCGGGGCGGACATCCAGGACCTTGGCCGTCTGGCCGCCGCCGGCGACTACGAGAGCGGCAGCGGCAGTGTCGAGGAGCGCTCGGTCTTCGATGCCTACGTCGACCGCCTGGTCCAGGACTTTGAAGGCGACGGCGGCCTCAAGGTTGCCTGGGATGCCGGCAACGGCGCCATGGGCGAGGCCATGGCAGCGGTCATCGCAAGGCTGCCGGGCGAGCATATTCTGTTGAACGAGACCATCGACGGCACCTTTCCGGCCCACCATCCCGACCCGACGGTGGCGGAGAACCTGAAGCAACTGCAGGACGCCGTGCTCTCCCAAGGCTGCGACCTGGGTGTTGCCTTCGACGGCGACGGGGACCGGATCGGCATCATCGATTCCCAGGCGCGCATTCTCTGGGGCGATCAGATCATGCTCTATCTTGCGCGCGACATTCTGAAGCAGCACCCTGGGGCCACCATCATTGCCGATGTGAAGGCCAGTCAGATGCTGTTCGACGGCATTGCCGAGGCCGGGGGCGAGCCGCTGATGTGGCTGACCGGCCATTCGATCATCAAGGCCAAGATGAAAGAGGTGAATTCGCCCTTTGCCGGCGAGATGAGCGCCCACATCTTTTTCGCCGATCACTTCTATGGCTATGATGACGCGCTCTACGCGGCGATCCGTGTGCTATCGGTGATCAACAAGAGTGGCGAGAGCCTGGCCGATTTCCGCGATTCCCTGCCGCAGCTCTTCAACACACCGGAAGTACGCTTTCCCTGCCCGGAGGACCGCAAGAAGGCGGTGATCGAGGAGGTCAAGGAGCGCCTGCGCGCCGAAGGCGCCGAGGTGAACGATATCGACGGCGTGAGGGTGCGCGAGGGCGGCGGCTGGTGGCTGTTGCGTGCCTCCAACACCCAGGATGTGCTGGTGGCGCGCTGCGAGGCCGGCGATCAGGCGAGCCTGGAACGGCTCACTGCGCGTGTGCGCTCCGAGCTGAAGGCCAGCGGGCTGGAACCGCCGGCTTTCTGAACGCGATCTAAAGGGGGAAGGGCCGGCTCGCCGTTCCGGTGCCCGGCCTCGGTGCGAGCCCTCAGTTCGATCCCTGGGCTTCGGGCTGCACCAGAACGCAGCCGATGTCGATGGCCTTCAAGGCGGCACAGGCATCGCGGGCCTGTTTTTCGTAAAGGCCGGTGAGCTGGGAGCGGTAGATGGTGCCGAGGCTCGTTGAATCAACGCGCCGCACCGCCACCTTGGCGCCCCGCAGCGGCACCGGCGCTTCCGCCAGTGCAGATCTGGCGCTGCTGTGGGCGGCGCTGAAGCGGCTGAACGCGCCGACCTGCACGCCCCAATCGTTGGTGAGCGTCTCGCCGCCCTGAATGGGCGTCTCCAGGCCGTCGACAGCGGCGACCTGGGAGGAGGGCATCAGCGGCTTGACCGGCCGAACCTGCTTTGGCAGGGCGGCTGCCGTTTCGATCGCCTTGGGTTCTGTCTGGGGCGTCTCCGCCTTGGGCGCCTCGGCCACCGTCAGGTCTACGGGTTGCCCAGTGGATTGTTGCGGGGCGGCCGGCTGCACTGCCGCTATCTGCAAGGTCACCGCGGGGGCCTGGAAGGGGTTACGGCCCGGCACCTGCGGGATCTTCTTGACGCCCTGGGAGGCGATTTTCTTGAAACCGCGGTCCAGCAGCTTGACCATATGCCGGTCACGCGACTTCGAGGTCTTGCCGCCGAAGACGACGGCGATGATCCGCCGGTTCTCACGCTCAACCGAAGAGACGAGATTGAAGCCCGAGGCCCGGATGTAGCCGGTCTTGATGCCGTCGGTGCCCTTGTAGGATCTCAGCAGCTTGTTGTGGCTACGGTAGGTCCGGCCCTTGTAGGTGAACTTCGAGACCGCAAAAAACTGGTAGTGCTGCGGGAAGTCGGTCATCAGCGCCTTGGCAAGGCGCGACATGTCCCGGGCCGTGCTCTTCTGTCCGCGGTTCGGCAGCCCCGAGGCGTTGCGGAAGGTCGTGCGGCTCATGCCCAGGGCGCGGGCCCGCTTCGTCATCACCTGGGCGAAGGTGGTTTCCTTGCCTGCCAGCGCCTCGGCGACGACAACCGCGACGTCATTCGCGGACTTGGTCACCAGCGCCAGGATCGCGTTGCGCACGCTGATCGTCTCGCCCCGCTTCAGTCCGATCTTGGAGGGCGGCATGCCGGCAGCCCGCTTGGAAACCGCGAGCTGCTGGTCCAGCGTCAACTTGCCCTTCTCCAAGGCGTCGAACACCATGTAGAGAGTCATCATTTTGGTGAGCGAGGCGGGATAGTTCCGCGTGTCCGCATTCACCGCGTGCAACACCTGTCCCGTATCGGCATCGACGACGATGGAAGCGTAGCGCGCCTGCGCGCTTTCGCTCGACAGACCTGCCCAAACGGCCGTCACCAATAACGCAAAGAAAGCGAAAGCAAACTTTCGAAACATCGGGACTCGCTTTTAGTTTCGGCGCCTTGCGGTGCGACGCAAAGGTTTCTCTGTCAAAAGATCCGGAAACCCCCTGAAAACCCCATCGATTCTAAGGCATTCCGCGAATCCCTGTCCAGTCTAATGGGGCAGCAATTACAAGTTGGTTAAAATACACTCAATACAGAGGCTTGGCCGGAGGCTCGGCAAGACGGCGTCATCGCCTGGACAATTTCCGGACCGCCGTTTACCAAACATTCCGCGCCGCGCCGCGCCGGGTCAGTGCAGCCAATCCGTGGGGCGAAGGGCGCGCCTCTGACCGCGGTGCCGAGCGATGCGCAAGGCCCGGCCGAGCAGTGCAAGAGGTACAGGCGCAAAGGAGGTAGGTGCCATGACGCGTATGACCAAGACCGCCGAACGCCCGGGGAGTTCCCGCAGGCACCTCTGTGTGTTGGCGATTGCCGGTGTCGTGATCGGTCTGGCGGCTTGCACCTATCGCGGCGATATCGACAACCCGGCCACCCTAAAGGCCACCTGGTTCAGCTACCTGAACGGAGACGACATCCGGCAGCGCTGCGTCGAAGGGGCGCCGGACGCCTTCCGGATGGTCTACAACGCGGACTACAACGAACAACTGCGCAGCTACGAGGTCGTCGAGCAGGCGGCGGGCGGCGCCCGCCTGACGGCCCGGGTCCAGGGCTCGAGCGGTCTCCAGGTCAGCCGGCTGGATCTTCGCGACCCGCTGGCCTGGGCGCGCTGGACCACCAGCGAAACCGCGCTCGACGCTGAGGACCTGGCGCGGCTGACTGCCGCCCTGGAGCGCAGCGGCGCGTTCCGGCCGGCACCGGCCGGCCTCAATCTTTATTCGGAGGAGACCTACTGGGTCAGCAGCCTCTGCCGGGATGGGGCCTTTTCCTTCAATGCCTGGCTGTTCCCCTCGGAGCGTTTCGCGGAGATCGCCTTCGCCGAGGTGCTGTTCGCTCACGACGGCACCGAGGTGGCGGTCCGCCCGCCCAAGGATGCGCCGCCGGGTGCGCGGGCCCGCGCCACGGTGCCGCAGCGCCGCGATGCCAGCGACAAGACGGGAAGCTTCTTTACTCTGCGTGTCGGCGAGAACGGTCTGGCCGGCAGTCTCGCTCTCTAGAGCGGATTCGCAGGCTTTGCTCTCAGGAGGATGTCAGGGGTCGTCTTCCGAGACGACGGTCAGATGCGCCGTGTGGCTGCCGGGGCGCAGTTCGTTCACCCAGGGACCGTCCGGCATCCGCACAGCAAGCTGGGTGATGTGCTCGTTCCACCAGATGCGCTGCTCGCGCAGGTCATCGTAGTCGTAATGCGCGGTGCGCCAGCGCCGCTCGCTGGGGCTGTAGGTGGCTAGATCGATGGGAAAGCCCACGTCGGCGGACGAAAAGCGCGACGAATCGAACGACAGGTAGGCCAGCTTCAGGGCCGTTGTCATCGCCGTGTCATAATTCAGCGCGCGATCCAGGATCGGCTTGCCGTAGGCTGTGGCGCCGACGGAAAGATAAGGGGTGCGCCGGTCGACCTCGATCCAGTTGCCTTCCGGGTAGACCAGGAAGATGCTGGGCTCCTTGTCCTCCGGCTGGGCGCCGGCAATCAGGCTGTGCAGGTTGAAGGTGAGGTCGGAGCCTTCGATCTGCTCGCGGTCTTCTTCGGCCACCTGGCGCAGGCAGCGGCAGTAGGCCGTCACCGCATCCAGCAGGGCGGCAAACCCGGTCGCGTGGTTCTTGCGCATGTCCCGTTCCAGGTAGGCCAGGGTCTTGTCGCGGAGCGACCGCAGGCCCGAGGTCATGATCGCAAACTGGGCGCCGTCCGGGCCGTGCAGGGACAGCTTCTGAGCATTGGTAACCTGATTGCCGCTGGTGATGCGTCCGTCGGCCAGACAGACCAGGCCTTCGCTTACTTTCATACCCAGGCAATAGGTCATGGCACCTTCCGTATCTTCCGTCCGTCTTGCCGGCCACCCTGCCGACCGCCGCCGGCTTTCGCGTGCGGGGACTCCGGGCCTGCTGAACACCTGCCGCGGATATTGCCAAAGGGGCCGAGGGCCAGCAACCGGCCAGAATGCAGATCAGTATGCAGATCAGTATGCGGATCAGTATGGAGCCCGGGGGATGAGGCCGTGGATCGCGGACAGCTGTAATCCGTTCTCTGCTGCATTGCACAATTTGCTGTTGACTTCGCGAGGCAGTCTCTTAGATTTGACCCATTGCTGCATTGCAGCATTTGAGGTCCGGTTCAGGGTATCCAGGGCCGCACGGATGGTCCTGCGCGACCGGTGCCGCTGCGCAGGATGTGCACGGAAAACAGCTTTCCGACCACGGCTGGTTGATGACGACTCTCCGGACCCTGCGCCCGCAATCATCGAAACAAGACGAACGCCAGGAGAAGTTCCCCATGGCCACCACCAAGTCCCCCGGCAAGCCTGCCGCCGCCAAGCGCGGCACCGCAAAAAGTACGGCGGCGAAGCGTGCCCCCACCAAGGCAGCCTCCACCAAGGCGGCTGCGCCCAAGAGGGCGGTCCCCAAGCCCGCGGCTTCCAAACCGGCGGCCCCCAAAGCGCCGCCTGCGGCAGCGGAGACTGTCGCCCCGCTGCTGCCGCTGGAGCCCGCGGTCGAGGCCCTGGACAGCATCCAGCCGATGGCCGAAGAGGCCTTCAAGCCGGTCGAGGCGGTGGTCGCTGCCGGCCAGGAGACCCTCGAGACCGTGGTGAAGGCCGGAACCCAGGCCGCGGTGCGATCCTACGAGCAGGCCTTCGCGCTGACGCAGGAGCAGGTCGAGAAAGCCTCCTCCACCGTGTTCCAGCGCTACGATGACGTCAGCCGCCTGAGCAAGGACAACCTGGAAGCCTGCGTGCGCTCTTCCGAGGTCGTCGCCAAGGGCGTGGAGGCCTTCGGCGAAGAGGTGGCGTCCTTCTCCCGCGATGCCCTGGAGACCGGCATGCAGACGGCGCAGTCCATGGCCACTGCCAAGAGCCTGCGTGAGGTGATCGACCTGCAGAGCGAGTACTCCCGCAAGAGCCTCGAGTCGTTCATGGCCGAGACGGCGAAGCTGGCCGGTCTGTCGATTGCGATGACGAGCGACGCCTTTGCGCCGCTGCAGTCCCGCGTCGCCGTGACGGTCGAGAAAATGATGAAGCCGGTGGCGGCCTGACCGGCCTTGTCCATCGTCTCGGGCGCCGTTTGGCCGGTGCCCCGCGGAGAACTTCAGAGTGAGATGCAGGGGCCCGGCGGTTGCGCCGGGCCCTCTTGTTTTGTGCCGTGTCCGCACCCATGTCCTGTGGCCTGCGCAGCACGGTCGGTGGCTATGGCGAAGCCACTGGAGACGTAAGAAAAAATCCCTATCTTCCTTTGTCGGCTTCGGCCCCCCGTGCGGGCGTGGCATACTTTTCAGGATGGTTAGGGCAGCGACTCCGGCGCTTCTCGCCCTCCCTTGGTCCGGTGGTCCTGACGACCCGGTCCGCCGTTCTCTCAGACGAATGCGTCCCGACGGCTGTCGGCACGGAGTTAACCCGGAAGAGAAACCTTCGCGTTAAGCTGGCGGTAAGTCTCTTGGGTCTTTTCCGATGCCAGATTGAACCAATATGATGGTGGGGACGGACAGAGCATATAGATGCGTAGTGCTGGAATATGAGTGAAGACAAACGAAGCGGTGGCGGCACCTCGACGGGCATAATCGTCAAGACCAAGCCCAAGACGAAGAAGCCCTCCATGTACAAGGTGCTAATGCTGAACGACGACTACACTCCGATGGAGTTCGTCGTGCACGTCCTTGAGCAGTTCTTCGCCAAGAACCGCGAGGAGGCGACCCGCATCATGCTTCACGTTCACCAGCGTGGCGTCGGGGTCTGCGGCGTTTTTACCTACGAGGTAGCCGAGACAAAAGTGACCCAGGTGATAGACTATGCCCGTCAACATCAGCACCCTCTCCAGTGCACCCTAGAAAAGGAATAAGGCCCGGATGCTATCGGCGAATCTAGAGCAGACGCTCCATCGTGCTTTGGCCGGCGCCAACGAGAGGCGCCATGAATATGCAACGCTGGAGCACTTGCTGCTCGCGCTGATCGACGATCCGGATGCCATGGCGGTCCTACGGGCCTGCAGCGTCGATTTGGAACGGCTGCGCGCCGAAATCCTCGACTACATCGACAACGAGCTGTCCAGCCTCATCACAGCCCAGCTCGGCGATGCCAAGCCCACCGCCGGGTTCCAGAGGGTCCTGCAGCGTGCGGCGATCCACGTCCAGTCCTCCGGGCGCGAGGAGGTGACCGGCGCCAACGTCCTGGTGGCCATGTTCTCCGAGCGCGAGAGCCACGCGGTCTATTATCTCCAGGAACAGGAGATGAGCCGCCTGGACGCCGTGAACTACATCAGCCACGGCATCGCCAAGGCCAAGGGGCACGAGGAAAGCCGGACGGTCGAGGGCGCCGACGAGGACACGGACTCGGAAAAGGTGGTGCGCAAGGGGCGCGAGGCCCTGGACGCCTACTGCGTCGACCTCAACCGCAAGGCCCGCGACGGCCGCATCGATCCGCTGATCGGCCGCAGCGAGGAGATCGACCGCACGATCCAGGTGCTCTGCCGCCGGACCAAGAACAATCCGCTCTACGTCGGCGATCCCGGGGTGGGGAAAACCGCCATCGCCGAGGGCCTCGCCCGCCGCATTGTCGCCGGCGAGGTGCCCGACGTGCTGAATGACGCCACGATCTTCGCTCTCGACATGGGGGCGCTGCTGGCCGGAACCCGCTACCGCGGCGACTTCGAGGAGCGCCTCAAGGCCGTGGTTTCGGAGATCGAGGCCCAGGAGCACGCCATCCTCTTCATCGACGAGATCCACACGGTGATCGGCGCCGGGGCCACCTCCGGCGGTGCCATGGATGCCTCCAACCTGCTGAAGCCGGCCCTGCAGAGCGGCCTGCTGCGCTGCATCGGCTCCACCACCTACAAGGAGTACCGCAGCTACTTCGAAAAGGACCGGGCCCTGGTGCGCCGCTTCCAGAAGATCGACATCACCGAGCCGTCCATCGAGGATGCGGTGAAGATCCTGCGCGGCCTGAAGCCCTACTACGAGGATCACCACAACGTGCGCTTCACCAACGAGGCGATCCGCACGGCGGTGGAGCTCTCCGCGCGCTACATCGGCGACCGCAAGCTGCCGGACAAGGCCATCGACGTGATCGACGAGGTCGGCGCTTCGCAGATGCTTCTGCCCGAATCCAAGCGCAAGAAGTCGGTCGGCGTGAAAGACGTCGAAGCCGTGGTGGCCAAGATCGCCCGCATCCCGCCGAAATCGGTCTCCAAGGACGACCGCACGGCGCTGAAGAACCTGGAGCGCGACCTGAAGACCATGGTCTTTGGCCAGGATCAGGCCATCACCGCCCTTTCGGCAGCGATCAAGCTGGCCCGCGCCGGCCTGCGCGAACCGGAAAAGCCCATCGGCAGCTATCTGTTCTCCGGTCCGACCGGAGTCGGCAAAACCGAGGTGGCGCGCCAGCTCGCCCACTCCCTGGGCATCGAGCTCACCCGCTTCGACATGTCGGAGTACATGGAGCGGCACTCGGTTTCGCGCCTGATTGGTGCGCCTCCAGGCTACGTCGGCTTCGACCAGGGCGGGCTCCTGACCGATGCCATCGACCAGCATCCGCATAGCGTGCTGCTGCTGGATGAGATCGAAAAAGCCCATCCGGACCTCTTCAACATCCTGCTGCAGGTCATGGACTACGGGAAGATGACCGACCACAACGGCAAGACGGTCGACTTCCGCAACGTCATCCTGATCATGACCACCAACGCCGGCGCGGCCGACATGGCCAAGCAGGCCATCGGCTTCGGCCGCGACCTGCGCACGGAAGACGGCGATGAAGCGATCAAGAAGCTCTTCACCCCGGAGTTCCGCAATCGCCTGGATGCCATTATCCCCTTCGACAACCTGAAGCCGGAAATCGTCGCCCGGGTCGTCGACAAGTTCGTCATTCAGCTCGAAGCCCAATTGGCCGACCGCCAGGTCACCATCGAACTCAGCGATGCGGCGCGGGAGTGGCTGGCCAAGAAGGGCTACGACAAGCAGTTCGGCGCCCGCCCCCTGGGCCGGGTGATCCAGGACCAGATCAAGAAGCCGCTGGCCGAGGAACTGCTGTTCGGCAAGCTCTCCAAGGGCGGTGTGGTGCGCGTCGACATCGAGGACGGCATTCCGACGTTCAGCTACCCGGAAGGCACGCCGAGCAAAGGCAAGAAGGGCTCCGGCGGCAAGGGCAGCGGCGGCGGCCGCGGTGGCCGCAAGGGCCCCAAGGGCGGCAACAGCGCCAAGTCGGAGAAAGTGCTCGCCGACTGACCTCATCGAGATCCGGCAGAGAACAGGGCCCGGCCGCCTGACGGCGCCGGGCCCTTTTCTTTTTTGCCTTTGGCTGAAGGGGACTACTGGCAGACAGGGCCAGCGATCCGTTCGGTCGCCACCTGATCTTAACCAAAAGGCCCGCAGACTGATCCTTGCAACTGCGACCAATGGCACTGGGACGGTCTGAACATGTCGCCCGACAGAAGGGCTCTCTATGAAGAACTGGTGGTCTGGCTGGCCATCCGCATGACCCAGGTGATTGTCGACTTGCCTCGGGAGCATCACAGACCCTGCGAGGATGGTGTCCGGACCAAAGGCTGTGTGGTCGAGCACGGCTTCCTGAGCGCCTTCGAAGCGGCCTGCGCCGTGCTTCATGGGGCAGGTGTTGCCGCTCCATCGACCCACAGCGGAGCAGAGGCTACGGGGAAGGGAGAGGCTGGCGCCTACTACCAGCTTTTGCACGATGTGCCTGAGATTCGAGCGCACCTGCGCCGAAATCTGAAGACGTCAGCACGCCAGCTGTCGGAGGCGGTCGGCGCCTTCTTGCGCGTCACCACGGAGTTCCACGATATGCCGACGACCCGATATGCCTTTGCGGTACCGAAGGGCTATGGGCCGATCTTCACACTGATGATCAATTGCGGTTACCTGGAGCGCGTTGGTGACGATGTGAAATGGAGCAGCAGAGTCGCACCACAGATGCGCGCCATCTACGCCTGGGATAAAGAGGCGAACTCCGACGAAGACCTTTATGAGGCGCGCACCGCGGCCGAGATGGAGAAGATGTGGGCCACTCTGCCATTGAAGGTGCAGAGGGCGTTCTTCTCCGGCGGTGCCGTCGATGTCGTCTCTCTTGCGATCGTCATCGAACGGTTCTGGATCGAGGGCGAGTGGCGCTACATTGACGACATCGCGCCGAAATCGAAGGTTCGATTTCAGCAACGGGACAGCTTACGCAAGGCACGAGACCTGGCGCAGCGCTACGAAAAGTCCAAGGGATGACCTTCTGAGCGCCGGCGCCGTCCATGATGAGGCCCTCGGCGTCCGTCTTCCATGCTTCCGATTAACTGACCGCGCGGTCGAGGACGGCGAGAGCCTCGTCGTAGAGCGCGCGCGCCCGCTCCGGGGTGCCGCCGAGGCAGACCATGCCGAACTTGCCGAACTGGGAGAGGGTGCCGAACATGTGAAAGACCACGCCTTCCTGGGTGGCGGCGTGGAAGTGCAGGCCGTTCAGCACGGCGATATCGATCAGGTCGTCGGGCGTCAGCCCTCGGTAGCGCGCGTCCTCGATGTTGTCCGAGGCGCAGTAGAAGCAGGGCCGTCCCCCCGGCGCCAGGTAGAGGCCGCTGGCGGGATCGTAGTGTCCGTCGGTCAGGAACTGCAGCATCAGATAGGGGTGGGTGGTGCCACCCTTGCGCAGGTTCACCTCGATGGCGTAGTGACGCCAGCCCCCGGCCTCCGGCACCGAGATGAAGTCGACGCCGAAGCGCCCGATGACCCCGCGGTCGCGCAGCAGCCGGGCGGCCTTCAGGCCTTCCTCCTGGATTGCCAGCCGGTAGGCCTGGTCTGCCGGAAACCGGCAGCCGAGGAAGATCTGCTGGGCCGAGCCGCCGAGCACTTGGTCGTGGGTCGAGATCACCTCCAGCCCGCCTGTGGGGTCGACGCGGAACTGCGCCGAGGGCGAGCGCTTGGTGGAGCCTTCGATGAAGGCTTCCACAATGGCCTGCATCTCCCCCACCTTGGATTTGTAGAGGTCCCAGGTCATCCCGGCGGCTTCAAAGCGCAGGCTGCCCAGACGCTCGCGTACCCAAGGTGTCAGCGCCGGGCCTGCGGGCGCGTCCTCGAAGCTGAAGATGGCGTTCCCCTCGCCGGAGAAGCCCTCGTTCAGTTTCACCACGGCGCGGCGGAGGTCCGGTTTCCTGGCCTTCAACGCAGTGAGCGCCTCGGCCAGTTCCTCTGCGTCGGCCAGGCCTTCGAAGCCGTCCGGGATCGCGATGCCGGCCTCGCGGAACAGACGCCTTGCACCACTCTTGGAGCCCAACGGCAAGAGATCGGGATCGCAGCCGTAGATTGGGATACCGAGCCTGAGCGCCAGATCGCGTTCCGATTCGGAGACATTGAAGCAGGTCATGTGGGCGGCCGTGGGGTCCGGAATGGCATCGAGTATGCGCGCCATCAGGCGCGGACGTTCCAGGATCTTCGCGCTCAGCGGCCGCGGTGTGTTGTCGTGGCAGGACAGCAGGGTCAGGCGCTGGCGGGCGTGGCGCACGGGAACGCCCGGCAGCAGATGCAGGTAGTAGTCCACCACGGATTCCGGCATCGGCGTGCTGGACAGGAAGATCACCCGCGTGCGCGGCAGCCGCAGCAGCAACAGCAGGCAGAGCATACGCTCCTCATAGTGTTCGACACCGGTGATCTTGGCCATGACGTCCGCATCGAGGCTGAAGCTCGGCAGGACGACGACGCTGCGCGGCGCCTCGTCGTGGGCAAAGACCTTGCGGAACATCTCCGGCAGGCGTGCCTGCAACAGCCTGAAGGCGTCCCGCTCCGCGCCGCTGTCCGCCGGCGTTTCGCTTAGCTGCGGGGTCCCGGTGTTCATCGCCCGATGCCGGCGTCAGCGGCGGCTGCGCTTTTTGGCCGGCGCGGGGGCTGGCTTCATGGTGAAGCGGTGGCCTTCGACCAGCTTCAGCAGGTCGAAGGAGGAGATGATTCCGACCACCGCCTTTTCGTGGGTCACCACCACATGGTGGATCTTGTGCTTGCGCATGATGCGGGCGGCGGCGCTGACGTCGTTGTAGGCGGGTACGCAGTGGACATGGTCCGACATGATGCGCTTGACCGGCGACTCGCCCTTCACCTTGCGCGCCGCATCCGCGGTGGTGACGATGCCCAGGGCCTCGCCTTCTGGCCCGACAATGGGCACGGCGTGAATGCGGTTGCGCTCCATCATCCCGCGCACGTGGTCGAGGCTGTGGTGCGGCTGCGCGCTCAGCACCCGCTTGGCCATGAGATCGGCGATCTTGACGTTCATCGGAAACTCCCTGCCTGTTCTTTTCGTGGTGGCGGCCAGCCGCAGCCCGGCGTCCCCCTGGAGCGTCACCGGGTCAGACCCTGTCAACAAAGCGTCATGATCCCCTGCCGCCGGCAGAATGCCCTTGCGCTAGGTCAATTTGACCGCCGCGCGATCGGGCGGACCGCAGGGGGCCGCAGACCGGCGGAAAAGGCTGTCAGTCGCAGGCCTTGAAGGGGCTGTGGCGGCCGAGGAAGGCGATTTCCTGGCTCATGGCATCGCGCTCGCGCTCCAGGAAGTGCTCGACGGCGTCGCGGAAGCCGGGGTCGCCGATCCAGTGGGCGCTGTAGGTCGCCGTCGGCAGGTAGCCGCGCTGGATCTTGTGCTCGCCCTGGGCGCCGGCCTCGACCCAGGTGAGGCCGTGGCGGATGGCATAGTCGATGGCCTGGTAGTAGCAGGTCTCGAAGTGCAGGAACTTGAAACGGCTGAGGCACCCCCAGTTGCGCCCGAAGAGGGCGGTGTCGCTGCGCAGGTTCAGGGCGCCCGCCACCAGTTCGCCCCCATACTCGGCCACAATCAGCACGACCCTGTCGCCGAGGTCGCGGCCGATCTGGTGAAAGAACTCCCGGGTTAGGTAGGGCTGACCCCACTTGCGGTCGGCGGTGGCCATGTAGAAGCCGAAGAAAGCATCCCAGTGATGCGCTTCGATCTCGGCACCGGTCAGGGCACGCAGTTCGATGCCGCTTTCCGCCACCTTGCGCCGCTCCTTCTTGATCGCCTTGCGCTTGCGTGAGCTGAGCTCGGCGAGGAAGGCGTCGAAGTCGGCGTAATCCCGGTTCTGCCAGTGGTACTGCACGGACAGCCGCTGCAGCAGGCCGAGCGCGCCCAGGTGGTCGTACTGCTCGCGCGGCGCGAAGGTGACATGCAGGGAAGAAACGCGGTGCCGCCGCGCCAGTTCGATCATTGCCGCGGTGAGTCCCGTCATGATCTCTTCCCAGGGCGCCTCCGGATGGACCAGAAGCCGGGGGCCGGTCGCCGGGGTAAATGGGACCGAGCACTGAAGCTTCGGATAGTAGCGGCCGCCGGCGCGCTCATAGGCGTCGGCCCAGTTCCAGTCGAAGATGTATTCGCCGTAGGAATGGGATTTCAGATAAAGCGGCACGCAGCCATAGAGCCCCCCCGCCGGATTGGGCAGCACCAGGTGCTGCGGCTGCCAGCCGGTCTCCCCGGTCGCCGAGCCGCTCTCCTCCAGGGCGTTCAGAAAGGCGTGGCTGACGAAGGGGTTGTCGCCGGCGCAGGCATCCCAGTCGGCGGCCGGGACCTCCGCGATGCGGCTGATCACTTGTACGGCAAGGGAGTCGTTTCCGTCCGGCATGGGTCCTCGTCGGGGGCGGGGCTCTGCTCTAGGAGATGACATTTATGCGGGCGGTTGCAAGGGCCACCTTGCGAACAGCGGTGGAGCGGGGCATGGACTTTCCCGGTTGCGGGCCTTAGCCTTCAAGGCAATGATTCTTTTGACCATTTCAACCAGACTGCGGCGCGTATATGCGCTTTTCTTCCTGGTGTTCCTCTGCGCTCTGCCGATTGCTGCTGAGACCCGGGACGCAGGGGCCCAGGACGCAGGAGAGGCCGGCCTTCTGCCGGCGCCCCGGGCGTCCTACACCGCCGAGACCCTCGTCACCTATGCCGGCGGCGACAGCCTGGAGATGAAGACCCTGCACCGGGGAAGCTGGGAGCGCCAGGAGTTCACCGTCGACGAACTGCTGCAGGTGACCATTCTCCGTCCCGACCGGAACCGGGCCTACATGATGTTCCTGCAAAGCGGTCAGCTCTTCGAGATGGCTTATGCGGAGGCGGCGCTCCTGCCGCCCATCGGCGAACTCAGGACCTTCGAGATCCGCAAGCTTGCCGAGGAGGAGATCGAGGGCGAGACGGTCGGCCATTTCCAGGCTATCCGCCGGCCCACCGGTGAAGGCGCCGAGGAGCGGGAGCCCGTCGTCCTCGATCTCTGGGTGACGGCGGACGGCATCGTCATGAAGGCGGAGGGCGAAATCCTGGTCGACGGTTTTCGCGAGACGCTGCAGATCGAGCGCCGCAACATCCGCCGTCAGGCCCTGGACCCCGACCTCTTCGAGCCTTCGATTTCTCTGCCCGAATAGCGGGTGGGCCCAGTAGTGACTGGATTCAGTCGAAGTGGATACGCTCAGTCGGCCTGCAGGAACCAGCGGTACTCCAGCGGACTGATCTCCGCCTCGAAGAGCTCCAGTTCCTGTTCCTTGCAGGCGCGGTAGGCCCGCAGGTAATCAGCGCCAAGGTAGTCGGCCAGGCGGCAGTCCTCGGTCAGTTTTTCCAGGGCGCGCTTCGGGCGGAACGGCAGGCCGGCGTCGTAGCCGGCAGAGGCGTTGCCCTCCCAGGCCGGGCCCGGATCGAGCTTGCCGGTGATGCCGTGGTGCAGGCCGGCCAGGAGGGTGGCCAGCGCCAGATAGGGATTGGCGTCGGCGCCGGCCAGCCGGTGTTCGATGCGCCGGGCGGCGCCCTTTCCGGTCGGCACACGCAGCGCGACGGAGCGGTTTTCGAAGCCCCAGGAGCGCTGGGTCGGCACGAAGATGTCGGGCTGGAAGCGCCGGTAGGAGTTCATGTTGGGTGCCAGCACCGCCATGGCTTCCGGCAGCAGGTCCAGGGTGCCGCCGATGGCCTGCAGCAGGGTTTCGCTGGCCGGCGCAGTGCCGCCGTCGAACACGTTGCGACCGGCGGGATCCAGCAGGCTGACGTGCATATGCAGGCCGCTGCCGGCGCGCTCGGCATAGGGCTTGGCCATGAAGCTGGCCTGCAGGCCGTGGCTCTGGGCCACGCCCTTGACGATGCGCTTGAAGAGCACGCAGTGATCGGCGGCCAGCAGCGGATTGTCGATGTGCTGCAGATTGATTTCGAACTGGCCGGCGGCGTATTCCGCGGTGATGGCGCCGCTCGGTACGTCCTGGGCGGCGCAGGCGCGGGTCACGTCGTCGAGGAAGCCTGAGTAGGCGTCCAGCGCGCTGATGCCATAGACCTGGGTGCCGGCCTCGCGGCGGCCGGTCGCCGGCGAGCGTGGCGGCTGCGGCGCCCCGTCGGGCAGGCGCTCGCGGTCGATCAGGTAGAACTCCAGTTCGAAGGCCACCACCGGGCGCAGATCCAGTTCGGCCAGGCGCTCCAGAACCCGCGCCAGCACGTTGCGCGGTTCGTAGTAGAAGGGCGCGCCGTCTTCGGTCTCAAGGGTGATCATGGCCTGGGCCAGCGGGCGCTCGGTCCAGGGCACCGGCTTCAGGCTGCCGGGAATGACCTTCACCAGACAGTCCGGATCGCCGTCGGAGAAGCCGAGCCCGTCCGGGTCGTGGCTCTCGCCCTGGCTGTCCAGCATGAAGACCGACCCGGGAATGGCGAAGCCGGACTGCAGGATCTTGCCGATCTCGGTGATGGGATAGCGCTTGCCCCGGACCACGCCGGAAAGGTCGGCCAGGATGCAGTCCAGCGCCACGGTGTCGGGGTGGCGTGCCAGGAAATCCGCTGCCTCCGCGGGCAGCTCACGGGTCGAATCAGGCATGGCGTTACTTTGTCGCGCCGCCCCGGGCCCAGGTCAAGCGCCGCATCGGCCTTGCCTGAACCCGGTGTGGCTGCTCTCGCGCGTCAGGCGATCTCGACCACCGCTTCGACCTCAACGGCGACGCCGATGGGCAGGGCGCCGGCGGAGACCGCGGCGCGGGCATGGCGGCCCTTGTCGCCGAAGACCTCCACCATCAGGTCGGAAGCGCCGTTCACCACCTTGGGCTGATCGGTGAAGTCGGGCGTGGAGTTGACGAAGCCGGTCAGCTTCACCACCCGCTGGACGCGGTCCAGGTCGCCGCCGCAGGCGGCCTTCACCTGGGCGATGATGTTGATGGCGCAGAGCCGGGCCGCGGCCTGCCCGTCTTCCAGGGAGATCGAGTCGCCCAGCTTGCCGAGATACTGTGGACTGCCGTCCTTCAGCGTGACCTGACCGGAAACGAAGACCAGGTTGCCGGTCTGCACAAAGCCGACGTAGTTGGCGACGGGCGTGGCTGCTTCCGGCACGTCGATGCCGAGTTCGGCAAGGCGGGCGTCAATCTGTCCAGCCATGGGGCGTTTCCTCCGAAGTGATTGCTTGAGTGTGTATTGTGTGACGAGGGGTGGGACCGGGTCGATCCCTGGGCTCCGGGTGGTCCAAGGGTTCGGACCGCGGCGGGAGCATAGCCCTGCCGCTTATCCGGCCACAAGCCCGCTGATCGCTCCGGAGCGGGCGTTCGCGGCCCTAGGGATAGCGGCGCAGGGGGATGACCTGGTCCCCCACTTTCAGGTCCTTGTGGACCGGCGGGACGGCGTCGATCCGCCCGACCACGAAGTCGGACCAGAACGTGACGGCTTCGGCGGGGACGGGAATGAAGGTCGAGGCCCAGCCGTCACCCTCCAGGCGCCGCTCGAACAGGTGCATGACCGGGGCCATGTGGTCGCCGCGCAGGGCCAGCACGTACTCCAGGCCCTCGCCCTCGGTAAGATCGATGGCGGTCAGCATGCACTCCTGCCCGTCCTGCCGGCCGCAGCGCCCGACCACACCATGCAGCCAGTCCGTGTGGAGGTCTTCGGGGATCTCCAGGTCGGCCGGAATGAGCGTCACACGCTCGGGATCGCTCAGGGTTTCGCGGACCGATTGCAGGCGGACCTGCTGCTGACCGGGCTGGCGCCATTGCCAGCGGGTCTCGGCCGTTGCCAGGGCTGCGAGCTGTTCGGCAACCACCGCCTCCTCGGCGACGCCGGCGTCCTCGGCGATCCGCTCCAGGGCTGCCTCCCCGTGGTCGCCGAGATTGAACTTCAGGAAGCCGTAGTCGAAGAGCGCCGGGTCGACGGCGCCGTCGGCCAGCCGCTGGTACTGGCTTTCGGCGCTCACGCGGTAAGGGTCGCCCCAGGGTGTCTGCAGGGCGATGGCGATCACGGCCACCAGAACGGCGATCCCGATATTGGCCTGGCGGCTGACCGCCATCCAGCGTTCCCGCGCGATCAGAGACAGCAGGTAGGCCAGCGCGTAGAGCATCAGCACGCCGGAAGTGACGGCGATCCAGATGCGGTCCGGCGTCAGGCCGTACTGTCCGATACGCAGAACCACGGCATAGAGGGCAAAGCCGCAGAGCAGCGTAAGCGCCGGGGCCAGGGCGACGGCGCAGAGGTTCAAGGCGCGCCCGGGCTCGCTGGCCGCGCTGCCGTCGCGCAGGACCGCGTTCAACAGCACCACGCCGAGGACGAGAAGGGCGACCAGGGTGGTTGCCGCGCTGACCACGGTGGTCATTTTCTCGAAGCCGCCGAAGACCAGCGCCAGCAGGAAGCCGAGGGAGAGCAGCAGGAACAACGGAGTCAGCACCGAGAAGAGGCTGAAGACGATGCGGCGCAGGGCAACAACCACCCGGTGGTAGTCGCGCCCGGCATAGACACCGAAGGCGATCGCGATGGTGGTCGCCGGCCAGAAGAATGCCGGCTCGCCGATCAGGTCGCTGAACCACTCGATGCCCACCAGATCGAAGAGTGCGGCGAAGAGCCAGAGCAGGATCCACAGCAAGCCGGCGAAGGCCAGGCTGAGGGCGACGATCAGGGTGTTGTTCCAGGCGTGGGCGAAGAGGCGCTGGTAGGGGAAGCTGAAGCGGCCACCCTCGAGTGCGCTTTCTTGCCCTCGTTCTTGCCAGGTCTGGAAAAAGGGCAGGGCGATCTGCGCGATGATCAGGTGGAGCGTCAGCACTCTGGCCGTCGGCATTTCCGGCCATCTGTCGGCACCGGGCCCGAAGCGGTCCAGGAAGGTGGTGCCGAGGGCGCCGAGCAGCAGGCCGAGCGCTAGAGCGCCCAGGGCCGCCGGCAGCCAGCGTTGCGGATTCACCGAAAGACAGAAGGCAAGGCCCGTGATCAGCAGGGCGAAGGTCGGGGCCGACTGCCAGACCCAGGCATCGATCTCCTCGGTCAGGACGAAGGCGCCGAGGCCGCAGACCAGGCCGACGCCGACAAAGACACCGGCCCAGGACCGGGGCAGATTTTCCCGGGTTTCGTAAGGATCGCTCATCTTGGGGGCTCTTTCGGAAACGCGGAGCAAGGGGGCACTGCGTCGATATGCGACGACAGCGTGAAAACGCCTACGGCCAACCAGAAACGCCGGGCGACTCCCTGTAAGTTGCCAGGAGCACCGCGGAGGTTCAAACCCTGCGGCTGGAGAAGTCGCTCATGAGGGGTAAAGCGGTTCGATCTCGCGCTGTCGTTGCGAAGCGGCGCGGAGGGATGCGCGGCGCGACCGACAATCCACAAACCTGCATGCGGAAAAAAGAGCGGGGTGCCGCCGCCGCGGGCACCCCTCAAGTTCACAGGGAGAACTCAGACGTGAGTCATACAGGTAGGAGGCTCTACCTGAGTTACTGTTGAGCCACTCCTCATGAGCAGCCACTGGTGCTGCCGCAGGTTGCGCACTTGAGGCACGTGCCATTGCGCACCAGGGTAAAGTTGCCGCAGTCACCGCAGGGGTCGCCCTCGTAGCCCTTCATCCGCGCCTCGCGGACGCGGTCCAGGCGGGTATCGACCTCGCGCATGACTGTGGCCTCGACGGCAACGGCTTCGGCGGAGCCTGCGGAGCCGACGAGCTCTTGGGTCGCGCCGTTCGATGCGACCGGCGCCTGGGCCTGGGCGGTTGCGCCCAGGGACCCCGATACACCGTTCGCGCCGTTTGCGGCGCCACCGTTCACGACCAGAAGCTGGCTGCGGACATAGCCGGTCGAGGCGTAGCGGCGGACGGTCTCCGCCACCGCGGCCTCCGGCAGGTCGCCCTGACCATCGCCCTGACCCACGGCGTCCGGCTTGATGTCGGACGGTTCCACATGGGCCAGGTCGTTGCGGCCAAGATAGGAAATGGCCAGCTCCCGGAAAATGTAATCGAGCACGGAGGTCGACATCTTGATGGCATCGTTGCCTTCGACCATGCCCGAGGGTTCGAAACGCGTGAAGGTATAGGCCTCGACGAACTCTTCCAGCGGCACGCCGTACTGCAGGCCGATGGAGATCGCGATGGCGAAGTTGTTCATCAGGCTGCGGAAGGC
>NZ_JANQKD010000033.1 GCF_028281305.1 Pelagibius sp.
TCGCCCCGCTCCGCATGTTTCCAGACCAGCCAGGCGGCAATCCCGATGGCCAGGAAGATCAGCGACCAGGCCACCGGGAAGACGACGTTGGGCGGCGTCCAGTCCGGTTTGACCAGGGTCGGGTACCAGGTTTCCAGCGCCGGCGCGGTGATCATCGCCCCCAGCCGCCCGGCAAGCAGGCAGAGGATAACAAAGACGAGCAGCATGATAGGGCTCGTCAGCGGAGCGATTCGCCTTTGGCGTTGCATGATGATGTTTAGCTAGCGCCCTTCGCGCTGCCACGCAAGAACCGCGGTGCCCAATGCAACCAGGAGCACAAGCAGCGCCGGGAGCAAGGGGATCTGCAACACGCCGGTCACGACGTAGCCGTCGCCGCGCTTCACGCCGATCCAGTTGCGGCCGAAGCGGTCGCGGGTGGCGCTGACCTTGCGCAGTTCCGGCAGGTCCTGCCCGGCAAGGCGCCGCACCGTACCGCCGCTCTCGCGGGTGAGCGGCTGCACCAGGGCGCCCGAAGAGCGCGGGTCGCGCAGCTCCAGCGGGTTGAGCGGGCCGGCAGCGGCCAGGGTGGTCAGGGTGCCGTCGGTGATCTGATAGAGGCCGTCTTCTTCGACTGCCAGCAGGGCGCCGGCCCGGCCCGGCCCGTCGGGCGTCAGGGTCAGGCTGCGCTGTTCGCCGGACGGCAGGGTCACGGTGATGCCGGGCAGCTCCTCGGCCAGGGAGCGCCGGGTGATCTGCAGCTGGCCGCCGCGCACCCGGGCGCGCAGGTCTTCCTCTTCGAGGTCCGGCTCTTTCATCAGCCAGTGGGAGATCCGGCGCAGCAGCTCGGCCTGCGGGCCGCCGCCCTCGAAGCCCCGCGACCAGAGCCACATGTGATCGCTCATCAACTGGGCGACCCGGCCCTCGCCGACGCGGTCCAGCAGCAGCAGCGGGCGGTCTTCGACGCCCTGCATCACGATGGCGCCGCGGCTGCGGTCGGCATCGATGTGGCGGAACCAGCGGCCCCAGGGCGGCGCTGCCGCCGCCTCCGTGCCGTCGGTCAGGGTGGCGCCGTCGGTCAGACTGCCGCCATCCAGGCCGGCGGTGACCGGGTGGCGCCGGCCCAGCTCCGTCACCTCCGGATAGAAGCCGCCCTCGAAGATCTGGCCCGTCGGTTCGCCCGGCAGCACCCGCCCCAGCGGCGTGCGGTAGAGCGAAAGGGGGGTCGCGAAGGTGGGGCCCACCGCCTCGAAGAGGGCGCCGCCCTTTTCGACATAGTCGGCGACGTTCTCCAGGTAGATGCTCGGCAGCACGCCGCGGCGGCGGTAGCGGTCGAAGATGATGAGGTCGAACTCGTCGAGCTTGATCTCGAAGAGTTCGCGCGTCGGAAAGGCGATCAGCGACAGCTCACGGATCGGGGTGCCGTCCTGCTTTTCCGGCGGCCGCAGGATGGTGAAGTGCACGAGGTCGACCGAGGGGTCGGACTTCAGGATATTGCGCCAGGCGCGTTCGCCGGCATGGGGCTCGCCGGAGACCAGCAGCACGCGCAGGCGGTCGCGCACCCCGTTCACCACCAGGGCGGCGCGGTTGTTGGCCAGGGTCAGCTCCTCCGGGCCCGGCGAGGCCTCGATCTCCAGGACGCTCGGCCCGCGGTGATCGAGCTCGAAGGGGATTTCCTGCTCGACCCCGATGCGCACGTCCAGGCTTTGGGTGACCTCACCGTCCTGGCGCAGGATGACGCGCCCGCTGCCGCGCGGCCCGGTGTCCTCTTCGCCGACTGCGCCGATCAGGTCGTCGACCCGCACCTTGACCGTGAGCTGATCGCCGACGATGCCGAAGCTGGGCGCCTGGGTCACCATCAGGCGGCGGTCGCCTTCATCCTCCTCGCCGGTGAGCAGGAGGTGAACAGGTGCCTCGATCCCCAGGCTCTCGACGGTTTCCGGCAGATCGTGGATCTGTCCGTCGCTGACCAGGATGATGCCGGCGATGCGTTGCCGCGGCACCTTGGCGAGGGCCTGGCGCAGCGGCGCGAAGAGGCGGGTGCCCGCATCCTCCAGGGTGCTGCGCCCGGCACCGGCGCGCACCAGCCGCACCTCCGTATCCGGCAGCAGCGCCAGCTCTTCGAGCAGGTGGTCGACCGCCGTTTCCGTCTGCCCGCGTCGCTCGCCGATGGCCTGGCTGCTGCTCTCGTCGGCGACCACGAAGACGACGTCGCTCAAGGGGTCGCGCTGCTCCTCCACCAGGGAGGGATTGGCCAGCGCCAGCAGCAGTATGGCAAAGGCGGTGCCCCGCCAGAACACGCCGGAGGCACGCCGCCAGAGCGCGAGCGCCAGAAGAACGACGGCGAGGCCCGCGAGCACCGCCAGCAGGGCGGCCGGGATCAGCGGTGCCCACTGCAGGGAAAGCGCGCTCACTGGCCGAGCCTTTCAAGAATGAAGGGGATGTGCACCTGATCGGCCTTGTAGTTTCCGGTCAGCGCGTACATCACCAGGTTGACGCCGAACCGATAGGCCATCTCGCGCTGGCGCGGGCCGCCGGGCACCACCGCGTTCATCGGCCGGCCCAGGCGGTTGACCGCCCAGGCACCGGCCCAGTCGTTGCTGCCGATCAGAACCGAGGCCACGCCGTCGTTGATGTTCTCACTCTGGGCCTCGAGCCACAGCGCGCCGCCGGTGAAGCGGCCGGGAAACTCCTCCATCAGATAGAACGACTTGCGCAGCACGTGGCCGGTGGGAACCGGCTCCAGCGGCGGGATCGAGATGCCGCGGGTCAGGCGCTGCAGGTCGCGGGTGCCCTGGCTGCTGGCGCCGAAGAGCTGCATGCCGCTGCTCGCCTCGCGCAGGTCGAAGAGGATCGTGCCGCCGTTGGCCAGATAGCGGTTCACCTCTTCCACCGCCACCGCATCCAGGTCGGGCTGCTCGGCAGTCACCGGCCAGTAGATCAGCGGGAAGAAGGAGAGGTCGTCGCGGCCCAAAACGATGCCGAGCGGTTGGCCGGCCTCCACCGAGGTGCGCAGCTCGAGCACGCGGGTCAGCCCGGCAAGGCCGGCGCGGCTGATCTCGTCGATCGAGGAACTGCCGGTCTCGATGAAGGCAAGGCGGGTGGTGAGCGTCGCTTCCAGCGCCCTGTCGTCGTTGCCCGCAACGCTTTGGGTCCCGCTTTGGGCCCCGCTTTGGGCCAGAGCCCCTGGGCTTGCTCCCATGGCCAAGACGGCGATCAGCAGCGCGGCGGCGGCGCCGCCGGCGGCGCGCCGGCCCGGTAGCGGCAGCAGGCCGCGCAGGGCCAGGGAGATCAGCAGATCCGCCAGCGCCAGAATCAGCGCCGCGGTCAGCAGCCAGGGCTTCAGGTCGGTTTCCGGGCTCTCGTGGTAGAGCCCTTCGGTGGTGCCGCCCGGCAGGTCGCCGAGCGGTTCCAGCGCGGTGACGCTGGTGCTCATGTTGTGGGCCTGGCGCAGGCTGTCGTTGCCGTAGTAGCCGGGCGGCTGCTGTGCGGTGACCACGGCCGGACGGTCCTCATCGGGTTCGATCGCCAGGACCGCGGCGGAGGGCAGGCCGAGGCTGCCGAAGCCGTCCATCACCTCGATGGGCGGCAGGGCCTGTCCGCTGGCGCTGCCGCTGATGCCCTGGCTCACCGCCATGACGCTGCGCAGCATGTCGACGAAAAGACCGGAGATCGGCAGGTTGGACCAATCCGTGTTGGCCGTGGTGTGGAACAGCACGACCCAGCCTTCGCCGCGCCGGTCGGCGGTGACCAGCGGCGTGCCGTCGGCCAGGCGTGCCCAGGTCTTCTCCGCGAGATCGAGCGAGGGTTCGGCCAGCACCTGACGGCGGATCAGCACGTCGTCCGGCAGGGCCAGCTCGGCGAAGGGGCTGTCGCCCGCAAAGGGCGCAAGCTGAGCCGGCGTATCCCAGGTCAGCGCGCCGCCCAGAACCCGGTCGCCGCCGCGCAGGCGCACCGGCAGCAGGTCGCTCTGCTGCTCCGCCGCCGCGGCCTCCGGTGACAGGGAGACGATGCGCGGTCCGGCAAAGCGCAGCAGCAGGCCGCCACGGCCGACCCAGGCGGTGATGGCTTCGCGGTCGGTTTCGCTGAGGCTGACGGCGTCTGGCACCACCATCACGGCGAGCTGGCGCTGCAGCAGCGTCTCCACGCGGCCCTGGCGCAGCTCCGTGAAGGGTTCCAGCGCGCGGGCGAGGAAGTAGGTCTCGCTGAGCAGGGGCTGGTTCTCCTGGCTGCCGGCGTCGACCAGCCCGACGGGCCGCCGCCGCCAGCGTTCGTCCAGCAGAACCGTGGCGCCGGCCGTGGTCTCGCCCTCGATTGCGATGCGGGCGATGCGGTTGCGCATCTCCGTCGGCAGGTCCAGGAGCGCCCGGGCCTCGGCCTCGCCGGGGGCGAAGAGCAGGGGAGCCTTGACCAGGATGCGGCCGTCGGCGGCAAGCCCCAGGGCCTCGGCCCGTCCGGGCCCGCTGGCATCGGCCCGCAGGGCGCGGGCCACCAGGTCGACGCCCTCGGTTGCCGGCGGCAGCATCAGGTGGGGCAGGGCGCTGCCCTGTTCGCGCAGGACATGCAGGCTGCCGAGCCGCTGCAGGGCTTCCGCCAAGGCCCGCGCGTCGCCGTCGCCGAGACCGTCGGACAGCCAGACCACCGGAGAGGAGCCTTCGCCGGCGAAGTCCTCCAAAGCCTCCAGCGCCGCTGCCCGGTCGCTGGGCCAGGGTTTCGGGCGCATGCCCTGCAGCACGCGCCGTGCCTCGGCTGCCGGCAAGAGGTTTGACACCGTTGGCGGGTCGCCCTGGGCATCGGGGGCGGTGGTCAGGATGGCGGCCGCGCGGCCCTCGCGTTCGGCCTGCGCCAGCAGGTTGCCGCCGATAATCTGGCGCGCCTGCCAGAAACGCGCCGACGACCAGCCGTCGTCGACCACCAGCAGCATGGGCCCGCTGCCGGAAAGCTGGGCCGCGGGGTTGAGCAGCGGCTGGGCGAGGCCGAGGATGATCAGTGCGGCAATCAGCAGGCGCAGCAGCAGCAGCCACCAGGGCGTGCGTGCCGGGGTTTCCTCGGGCACCCGCAGGCCGATCAGCAGCCGGATGGCGGGAAACGACAGGCGCCGCGGCGCCGGCGGGGTCAGCCGCAGGAGCAGCCAGAGCACCGGCAGGCCCAGCAGGGCCAGAAGCAGCCAGGGCTGGGCGAAGGCGAGCAGGCCGAGGTTCATCATGGCGCCGCCCTCATGATCGTTCCGCCCTCATACCGGGACCTGCGACAGGGTGGTGTAGAGACGCAGCAGCGCCGCCTGCGGCGGCTGGTCGCTGTGATGGAAGTCGCAGCCCCAGCCGAGGGCGCGGGTGATGTCGCGCAGCCCCTCGCGCTGCTCTGCCAGGCGCTTGCCGTAGCTGTCGCGTACCGATTCGACCCGCGATACCAGCCAGGGCGCTTCCTCTTCCAGCCCCTCGAAATTGACCCTGCCCTCGTAGGGCAGGCTTTCCTCGGCGGGATCGAGAACCTGCAGGACCGTGCCCTTGAGGCCGCTTTCGCCGTAGTAGCGCAGCGCCCGGTCGATCTGTTCCAGCGGTGCCAGGAAGTCGCCGATCAGCACGATCTGCGCGCTGCGCGGCAGCGGAAAGGACGGCGGCAGTTCCTCTTCCGAGAGGTCCTGTTTTTCCAGCATATGGGCGATGCGCGAGAGCGTCGCCCGGCTGTTGGAGGGCCGGATGCCGGATCCCAGCATCGCCACGTGTTCCCCGCCGCGCATCAGCAGCACCGAAAGGGCGAGCGCCAGCAGATCGCTGCGCTCCCGCTTGGTGGGGTGGTTGCGGTCGGAGGTCCAGGACATGGAACGCGAGGTGTCGCGCCAGATCCAGACGGACTGGGCGGCCTCCCACTCCATCTCGCGCACAAAGACCATGTCGGACTTGGCCGACTGGCGCCAGTCGATGGACTGCGGCTGGTCGCCCATGTCGTAATGGCGGAACTGCCAGAAGGTTTCGCCCTGACCCACGCGGCGGCGGCCGTGCACACCCTGGGCCACGGTCGAGGCGACTCTTTCAGCCGCGACCAGAAGCGGCGGCAGAGTTGCCGCCAACTGCTCGGCGCGATGCCGCAGCGGGAGCGTTGCGCTCATGCGCGCTTAACGACCCCGCGCCTGGTCTCCACGTCGGTTTTCTTCACGTCGCCTGTTTGCGGCCTGATCCTGTTCCCAGTTTTGGCCCCAGTTTTAGCCATAGTGTCCCTTCGCCGATCAGCCATAGGGGGCGGTCAGATGCGCGATGATGTGATCCAGCGTCACGCCGTCGGCCCGCGCCGCGAAGCTGAGCGCCATGCGGTGCCTCAGCACCGGACCGGCCAGATGAACGACGTCCTCCACCGAGGGCGAGAAGCGCCCGTCGATCAGGGCGCGGGCCCTGACGGCGAGCATCAGGGCCTGGCTGGCGCGCGGCCCCGGCCCCCAGGCGACCTGGCTGCGGACCTCCTCCAGGTCGCTGGTCACGGGCCGGCCGTTGCGCACGATGGCGAGAATGGCCTCGACCACGCTTTCGCCGACCGGCACGCGCCGCACCAGGCGCTGCACCTCCATAAGCTCGTTCGCGTCCATCACTGCTTCCGCATCGGCCTGTTCCGGGCCGGTGGTCTCCAGCAGAATGCGCCGTTCCGCATCCAATTCCGGATAGCCGACGTCGATTTCCAGGAGAAAGCGGTCAAGCTGCGCTTCCGGCAGGGGATAGGTGCCTTCCTGCTCCAGGGGGTTCTGGGTCGCCAGAACGTGGAACGGCCGGGGCAGGTCATGGCCGTGGCCGGCCACGGTGATCCGGTGCTCCTGCATCGCCTGCAGTAGGGCGGACTGGGTGCGCGGGCTGGCGCGGTTGATCTCGTCGGCCATCAGCAGCTGGCAGAACACCGGCCCCGGGATGAAGCGGAACGAACGGCGCCCCGATTCGCCCTCCTCCAGCACCTCCGAGCCCAGGATGTCGGCCGGCATCAGGTCCGGCGTGCACTGTACGCGCTTGTCTTCCAGCCCGAAGACGGCGCCCAGGGTCTCCACCAGGCGCGTTTTGGCCAGTCCCGGCACGCCGATCAGCAGGGCATGGCCGCCCGCCAGCAGCGTGATAAGGGTTTGATCGACGACCTCCTGTTGGCCGAAAATGACCTGGCCGATGCTCTCGCGCACCCGGGCCAGCTTGTCGCCCAGTTCCTCGATGTGTTCGGCCAGCGCGGCGGAATCCGCAGGGGCCTCTTGGGTCGGGGTTGTCGTCACGTGGCAGCGTCTCCCAACGGTAAGATGGGTTGAGGCAGGCCCTAGCCCAAGCGCTGATCCGCGAAGCACCGATGCCTGAAGCACCGATGCCTGAGGCGCCGGGGCGCGGCCGACCGCTGATATGTTAACGTTAAGGATAAGGCTTTCGATGGCCGCTGACCAGTCACCAGGCGCCGAAGTGTTCGCAGAAGCGCGCGATTTGGACATTCGAATCGCCCGCGACGGCACTTGGTTTCATCAGGGTTCGGTGATTCATCGCAAAGCCCTGGTGAAACTCTTCGCTTCGGTCCTGCGGCGGGACGGCGAGGGGGCCTACTGGCTGCAGACGCCGGTGGAAAAGGGGCGCATCACGGTCGAAGACGTGCCCTTTGTGGCCGTTGAACTTTCCGTGAAGGGCCGCGGCGAGGGCCAGACCCTCGGTTTCCGAACAAATCTGGACGACTGGGTGGAGGCCGGTGCGGCCCATCCGCTGCGGGTTGCGGCATGCACAGCCCAGAACGCCGGCCAGAACGCCGGCCAGAACGCCGGTGAGGGGAACGGCGATGAAAGGGCCGGGCCCAGGCCCTATATTGAGGTACGGGACGGGCTTGAGGCGCGCATCCTGCGCCCGGTCTACTATGAGCTTGCCGAGCTGGCGGTGAGCGCGCCGCTTGATGACGGAGCGCCGCCGGGCACCCTCGGCGTCTGGAGCGGCGGGCTGTTCTTCCCGCTGGGAAGCGCGGCCTGAGGCGCGAATGAAGGGACCTGGTGCGGACGTGAGAGGCCCAGCGGCGTGAGATTGGACGACATCCTGCTGCGTCTGGCGGATCTGCCGGAGCCGTCCCGGCGGGGCGCGCCGGAATCGCCGGCGGCCCCAGTCGGGCCGCGCGGGGATCACGATCTCAATCCGGACCTCTACGATCCCGCCAGCCCGCTGCGCGACGCGGCGGTTCTGGTGCCCATCGTCAACCGCGGCGCCGAGCTCACGGTCATGCTCACCCGCCGCAGCAAGGATCTGCCCGATCATCCCGGCCAGATCAGCTTTCCGGGGGGCCGAATCGACCCGGGCGATGACGGGCCGGAAGCCGCCGCCCTGCGGGAAGCCGAAGAAGAGGTGGGGCTGAGCCGCGAGAGCGTGCACCTTGTCGGCCGCCTGGACAGCTATGTTGTGCGCACGGGCTATTGCGTCATTCCCGTGATCGGCCTGGTGACGCCGCCCCTGACCCTGCAGGCCGAGGCCGGGGAGGTGGACGAGATCTTCGAGGTTCCGCTGACCTTCTTCCTGGACCCTGTCAACCGCCAGACACACAGCCGTGTGTTTCACGGCAAGACCCGCTACTTCTACGCCTATCCCTTCGGTGATTACTTTATTTGGGGCGCCACTGCAGGGATGCTTTCCAACCTTGTCGAGGTCCTGGAGGACCGGGATTTGTTGAACCCATGATCCGAGTCTTTCTGGTCGTCATCCTGCCGATGCTGGCGCCCTTCATTCTCTACGGTCTCTACGTCTGGTGGGCGCGCCGCCAGCGCGCTGCCGCCGCAGATGGCCGCGTGCTGCCGGGCGAGGAGCCCGTGCCCTGGCTGTGGATGGCGCTGGCCGGCGTGGTTCTGATGACTGCCTCCCTGCTGCTGGTCGGCTTCGACCGCGGCGTGGCCCCCGGCACGAAAGTCTTGCCGCCGGCCTTCGTCGATGGCGAAGTGGTGCCGGCCCATCCCGCCGACTAGCAGGTCGGCGCCGGCAGGGGCCGTGTCGGGGTGATGAGGGGCTGCGGGGCCGAAGCATCATGTCTCAGCCGGACCGGCTGGAAATCCAGGACTGGATGGTCGCAGCGGAAACGCGCCAGGTGGTCGCCGCTCTGACGGCGGGCGGCGGCGAGGTGCGCTTCGTCGGCGGCTGCGTGCGCGACGCCCTGGCCGGGCGGCCCGTCAACGACGTCGACATCGCCACCCCGGACAAGCCGGACAGGGTGATGGCCCTGCTGGGCGACGCCGGCATCAAGGTCATTCCGACCGGCCTGGATCACGGGACGGTCACCGCCGTTGCCGGACACAAGCCCTTTGAAATCACCACCCTGCGCGAGGACGTGGAAACCGACGGGCGGCGCGCGGTCGTCGCCTTCACCGACGACTGGATGGCCGACGCCTCGCGCCGGGACCTGACCTTCAACGCCATGTCCTGCAGCCCCGACGGCCACCTCTTCGACCCCTTCGGCGGCCGGGCGGACCTGGCCGCCGGGCGGGTCCGTTTCGTCGGCGAGCCGCGCGCCCGCATCGAGGAGGACTATCTGCGGCTGCTGCGGTTCTTCCGATTCCAGGCCCATTACGGCCGGGTCCGGCCGGACGAGGCGCTGCTGGAGGCGATGACGGCGCTGGCGCCGCGGCTGCGCAGCCTCTCGGGCGAGCGGTTGCGTGTGGAGTTCCTGAAGCTGCTCGCCGCAGGCGATCCCCTGCCGGCGCTGGCGCTGATGCGCGACCACGCGATCCTTCCGGCGTTCCTCCCGGAAGCCGGGGATCTTGCGACACTGAAACGTTTATTGGAGCAGGGCGAGGTCGGTCACGACGATCCGGTTATGCGTCTGGCCGCCCTGTTGCCGGCGCAGCGCCCGCCTGCCACGGCTGTGGCCGATCGGCTGCGCTTTTCCGGGGCCCAGACGGAAAAGCTGGAGCGGCTCGCCGATCCGCCGCCGGCTCTGAAGGCGGCGCGGCGGGGCCTCGACGCGTCTGCCGATGCGGAAGCGGTCCGGGTGGCCCTGCGCGGCGCGCTCTACCGTGCCGGCGCGGCGGCCGTGGCCGATGATCTGGTGCTGCAGGCGGCCCGCGACGGCAGCCCGGTGGACCGGCTGCAGGCGGCGCTCGGCCAGGTCGTGACCTGGACGCCGCGGCGCTTTCCCCTGAGCGGCAGCGACGTGCTGGGGCTTGGCGTTGAGGCCGGCCCGCGGGTCGGCGACCTGCTGGAGGCCGTCGAGGCCTGGTGGATCCAGCGCGACTTCGCCCCGGACCGCAAGGCCTGCCTCGCCGAGCTCGAGAGGCGTGCCGGTAAGGGGGCCGTTTAGGGCCAGGCTGCTTCGGGGGGCAGGCTCATGAGGATGGCTTCGACATTGCCGCCGGTCTGCAGCCCGAACTTGGTGCCGCGGTCGTAGAGCAGGTTGAACTCGGCATAGCGGCCGCGGCGGAAGAGCTGGTGGCGGCGCTGGTCGTCGCTCCAGGGCGCGTGCATGTGGCGGCGCACGAGCTGGGGATAGATCTCCAGGAAGGCGCTGCCGACGTCCCGGGTAAAGGCGAAGTCCTGCCCCCAGTCGCCGCTGTCGAGATAGTCGTAGAAGATGCCGCCGACGCCGCGCGCCTCGCCGCGGTGGGGGATGAAGAAGTATTCGTCGCACCACTTCTTGAAGCGCGGGTAGTAGTCCGCGTCGTGGCGGTCGCAGGCGGCCTTGAAGGCGGCGTGGAAGTCGGCGGTGTCGCCGTCGTCGGGAAACATCGGGTTGAGGTCGCTGCCGCCGCCGAACCAGCTCTTGGTGGTGACGATGTGGCGGGTGTTCATGTGCACCGCGGGAACCAGGGGCGACTGCATGTGGGCGACCAGCGAGATGCCGCTGGCCCAGAAGCGCGGATCCTCGTCGGCGCCGGGGATCTGCTTGGCGAACTCCGGCGAAAAGCTGCCGAACACCGTGGAGACGTTCACGCCGACCTTCTCGAAGACCCGGCCGCGCATCAGGGCCATGACCCCGCCGCCCCCATCCGGCCGGTCCCAGGCCTTGCGCTCGAAGCGGCCCGGCGCGCAGCCCGCGAAGCGCTCCGCGTTGGGGCCTTCGATTTCGTCCTCCAGGGCCTCGAAGGCGGCGCAGATGCGGTCGCGCAGCTCCTCGAACCAGGCTTTCGCCTGCTGCTTGTGATCTTCGTTCGGGTCTGTCATCGGCCCGCTGTTCCCCCCAAGGTCCTGCCGTTGCCCGGAGCTAGGTTTCCGTGCCCTTCCCGGTAAAGCCGCCGGGAAAGCCAGCCGTCTGCCGCAGGGCCTCGCCCAGAGCCATGGCGCCGGCCAGCGCCACGTTCAGCGACCGCGTTTCCGGGCGCAGAGGGATCACCAGTCTGGCCGTAGCGGCATCGTGCACGGCATCCGGAACCCCGGCCGACTCCCGCCCCAGCAAAAGGGTGTCGCCCCTTTCGTAGTCGAAATCGGTGTAGGCGGTGCCGCCCCGGGTCGTCAAGAGCAGCAACCGGCCGTTAAGGTGTTGATGATAAGCCTCCCAGGAGCTGTGGCGGCGCAGCTCAGCCTTGTCGTGGTAGTCGAGCCCGGCCCGCCGCAGGCGTTTGTCGTCGAGCAGAAACCCGCAGGGTTCGATGATGTCCAGCGGGACGCCCAGACAGGCCGCCAGGCGGATCAGGGCGCCGGTGTTTTGCGGGATATCCGGCTGGAAGAGGGCGAGGCGCATAGGGCGGTGGAATTGCAGCTTCAGATGGTTCGAGGATCTGGCGAGTCCCGGGGGAGGGGCCGAATTCAGGGGCTTTGCGTTCCCACGGAAATTACTCTATATCGACCCCGGTAAGCGAGCGATGGGGGCCTCGCGCTGCGGCAGCTTGCCACATGTCTGATGCCCCCAGAGACGATAAGTTCGTATAAGGCGGCGCTTTCGGCCCGTGGTTTCTGCTACATGGGCTCGTGGCCGGTAGAGCGCCATCAGTGGGATCTCTAGGGGAAGACGTATGGCTGATACCGCCACACCTGCCCAGGTCGAAACGGGCGAAACGCGGCGCGATTTTCTCTACTTGGCTGCCGGTGCCATGGGCGCCGTCGGCGCCGGCGCGGTCGCCTGGCCGCTGATCGATTCGATGAATCCTTCGGCGGAGGTGCTGGCTCTCTCATCCACCGAGGTCGATCTTTCGCCGATCGCCGAAGGCCAGAGGATCACGGTCACCTGGCGCGGCAGCCCGGTCTTCATCGACCACCGCACGGCAGATCAGATCACCCAGGCCGAGGACGTGGCGGTTGCCACCCTGCCGGATCCCGAGAGCGATGCGGACCGGGTCCAGAGGTCCGAATGGCTGGTGGTCATCGGCGTCTGCACGCATCTCGGCTGCGTGCCGCTCGGTCAGAAGACCGGCCAGAACCGCGGCGAGTTCGGCGGCTGGTTCTGCCCCTGCCACGGCTCCCACTACGACACCTCCGGACGCATCCGCAGGGGGCCGGCCCCCACCAACCTGCCGGTGCCGCCCTATGAGTTCACGGGCGACACGACCATCGTGATCGGCTAGGGGAGATCAGGCCATGAGCGGTTTTCAGACCAACAACACGGTGATCAAGTGGATCGAGCATCGCCTGCCGATCTTCTCGTTCCTCGATCACTCCGTCGGCTCCGGCTACCCGTCGCCGAAGAATCTCAGCTACTTCTGGAACTTCGGTTCCCTGGCCGGGATCACCCTGGTGATCATGATCGTCACCGGCGTCCTGATGGCGATGCAGTACACGGCCCATGTCGATCACGCTTTCGAGTCGGTCGAGCGCATCATGCGCGACGTGAACTATGGCTGGCTGCTGCGCTATGTTCACATGAACGGCGCACACTTTTTCTTCATCGTGGTCTATATCCACATTTTCCGCGGCCTCTACTACGGCTCCTACAAAGCGCCCCGCGAACTGCTATGGATGCTCGGCGTCGTCATCCTGCTGCTGATGATGGCCACCGCCTTCATGGGCTATGTGCTGCCCTGGGGCCAGATGAGCTTCTGGGGCGCCAAGGTGATCACCAACCTGTTCTCCGCCATTCCCTTCTTCGGCGACGGCATCGTGGTCTGGCTCTGGGGCGGCTTCTCGGTCGACAACCCGACGCTCAACCGCTTCTTCGCCCTGCACTATCTACTGCCTTTCGTGATCGTCGGCGTGGTGATCCTGCACATCTGGGCGCTACACCGCTTCGGCTCCAACAACCCGATCGGCATCGACACCAAGGGCCCGCAGGACACCATTCCCTTCCATCCGTACTACACGGTGAAGGACGCCTTCGGTCTGGGCGCCTTCCTGGTCGTGTTCTCGGCGGTGGTGTTCTACCTCCCGAACTACATGGGGCACGCGGACAACTACATTCCCGCCAACCCGCTGTCGACCCCGGCGCATATCGTGCCCGAGTGGTACTTCCTGCCGTTCTACGCGATCCTGCGCGCCATCACCTTCGACATCGGCATCCCCTTCACCGGCGTGGTCATCATCGAGGCCAAGCTGGGCGGCGTGATCGCCATGTTCGGGGCCATCGCGGTGCTCTTCGTCCTGCCCTGGCTCGACCGTTCGCCGGTGCGCAGCGGGCGCTTCCGGCCGATCTTCCGGCTCTTCTTCGTGCTGCTGGCGATCGACGTCGTGCTGCTGGGCTTTGCCGGCGCCAAGCCGGCGGAGGGCCTCTGGCTGCTGATCGCTCAGGTGTCGACGGCCTACTACTTCCTCCACTTCCTGGTCGTATTGCCGCTGCTCAGCGTCTTCGAGACGCCCAAGCCGCTGCCCACCTCGATCAGCGAGCCTGTCCTGAAGGGCGGCGGCGGCGCTATGGCCGGGGCCCCCGCCAAGCCGATGGAGAAAGCCTGATGCGCAAGGGTTTGATTTTTGGTCTGGCGGCGCTGGCCGCTGCCGCCGGTGCGACCGTCGCGGCGCCCGGCACCGCCCGCGCAGCCGGCGAGGGCATTCCCCTGCCCAGCTTTGAATGGTCTTTCGACGGCATCTTCGGAACCTACGACCGGGCCTCCGTGCAGCGCGGGCTGCAGGTCTATCGGGCTGTCTGCGCCGGCTGCCACAGCATGGACTACATTGCGTTCCGCAACCTCGCCGAACTCGGCTATTCCGAGGACGAGATCAAGGCCATGGCGGCGGAGGCCATCGTCATCGACGGCCCGAACGACGAGGGCGAGATGTTCGAACGGGCGGGCCTGCCCTTCGACTACTTCCCCGCGCCGTTCCCGAACGACAGGGCGGCGGCCTTCGCCAACGGCGGCGCTCTGCCGCCGGATCTCTCGCTGATGGCCAAGGCGCGCGCGAACGGACCGAATTACCTGCTGGCGCTGATGGGGCACGGCTACGAGGATCAGGTTTCCGACGAAACCCTGCAGCAGATCTTCGCACTGGAGACCGAGAAGCGGCAGACGCAGTACGAGGCCAATCTCGAGAACTACGAGACCATGCTGGAGGTCTACGAAGAGCGTGTCGAGGCCGGTGAGGAAGCGACCCGCCCGACCCCGCCGGAGGAGCCGCAGCCGGTCGAGAGCATCGAGGATCTCGGGCTTTCCGAGGGTTTGAGCTTCAACGCCTACTTCCCGGGCTACGGCATCGCCATGGCAATGCCGCTGTTCGACGACGGTGTCGAATATGCCGACGGGACGCCGGCGACGGTGGAACAGATGGCCACCGACGTCGCCAACTTCCTGATGTGGACGGCGGAGCCGAAGCTGGAAGACCGCAAGGGCATGGGCATCAAGGTCATCCTCTTCCTGCTGGTCTTCACCGGCATCCTCTACGCGGCCAAGCGCAAGGTCTGGGCGGACGTCCACTGACCTTCCCCCGCTGATCCGGCGCTGAGCCTCTGAAGCAAAAGGGCCGCCCGCTCCTGGGCGGCCCTTCTTCGTGTGCGCTTCCAGGGTGGCCGACTGGGCGGCGGGTCCTTGGCAAGCCGGGCGGTGTCCAGTACACGGAGACTCCTGGACAGGAGGGCAGCGGGAAGGCCCGGCCGAACCCTGACGGCGGCGAAAAGCCGCCGGACGGTAGGACCGAACGAAAGGAAAGGAACGGAACATGGCGCAGCCCGGGGCGGAACCCGGCCTGCCGCCGGTGATCGGGATCATCGGCGGCAGCGGCATCTACGAGATCGACGGCCTGCAGAACGCCGAGTGGCGCCGCATGGTCTCTTCCTTCGGCGAACCCTCGGACGCCCTGCTGTTCGGGGAGCTGGACGGGCAGCGCCTGGTGTTCCTGCCGCGCCATGGCCGCGGCCACAAGGTGCCGCCGACGAACCTGAACTTCCGCGCCAACATCGACGCCATGAAACGCGCCGGGGTGACAGAGATCCTTTCCCTCAGCGCGGTAGGGTCGCTGCGCGAGGACCTGCCGCCGGGCCACTTCGTGGTCGTCAACCAGTTCATCGACCGGACTTTTGCCCGGCAGAAGAGCTTTTTCGGACCGGGCATGGTGGCCCATGTCTCCATGGCCGACCCGGTCTGCGGGCGCCTGGGGGACCACCTGGAGGCGGCGGCCGGCGAGCTGGGCCTGCCCTGTCACCGCGGCGGCACCTACATGGTCATGGAGGGCCCGCAGTTCTCGACCCGGGCGGAATCGGAGCTTTACCGCTCCTGGGGCTGCGACGTCATCGGGATGACCAACATGCCGGTGGCCAAGCTCGCCCGGGAGGCCGAAATTTGCTACGCGACGGTCGCCATGGTGACCGACTATGACTGCTGGCACGACGGGCATGACGACGTCACGGTCGACCAGGTCGTGCAGACCCTGCTGGCCAACGCCGACAAGGCGCGGGCGCTGATCAAGCAGGTGGTGCCGAAGCTGGCCGTCCGAGACGCCCTCTGCGACCGCGGTTGCCATCGCGCCCTGGACGCGGCGGTGATCACCCAGGCGGAGGCGCGCGATCCGGAGGTCATGGCCCGTCTGGATGCCGTTGCAGGTCGGGTTCTGTGACGGCAGCCGGAGTCGCTAGAATAGGGCAGCCGAATCGGGGGCGGCTCGACTGACCTGTCTGAAGGGAGGGCGCACAGCCGATGAAGCTGGTGGTCACTGACCGGGGCGTTGAGACGGCCCGGCCGATCCGCGGGATCGATCATGTTCTGGTCGGGGTGCGCGGCCTGGAGGCAGCGCATGATGCCTATCAGCGCCTGGGCTTTACGCTGTCGCCGCGCGGCCGCCACATCGGCTGGGGCACCGCCAACTACTGCGTGATGTTCCGCGACGACTACATCGAACTGCTGGGCATCATCGACCCCAGCCAGTTCACCAACAACCTGAACCGCTTTCTGGAATCCCGCGAAGGGCTGCTGGGGCTGGCCTTCGCCAGCGACGACGTGTCCCTGGCCGCCCGCGCGCTCAGCCGGGCCGGGATTCAGCCCGGCGACATGCGCGATCTGAAGCGCATCCTGGAGGATCCGGAGGGTGAGGTCTGGCCGCGTTTCAAGCTGCTGCATCTGCCGCCGGAGGCGACCCCCGGCACCTCGGCCTTCGTCTGCCAGCACCTGACGCCGGAACTGGTCTGGCAGAACGGCTGGACCGAACACGCCAACGGGGCGACTGGCCTGATTGCCATGACCTCGGTGGTGAAGGACCCCTCGGCCCTGGCGATTCCCTATGCCGAGCTCTTCGGTTTCGACCGGGTGCGCGCCGGCGACGGCGTTGTGGAGGTGGACTGCCTGGGGACCTGGCTGCGGTTCACCACGGCTGAGATGCTGCCGCGGCTGCATCCGGGGCTGGCCGGCGCCCCCCGCCTGCCGACCCCCTGGCTGGCGGCACTGCGCATTGCCGTCGAGGATCTGGCGCGCACCGCAACGGTGCTGGAGCGCTCCGGCCTGCCGGTCCACTGGGACGGCCAGCAGGTGCTGCGCCTGCCGCCCCAGGTCGCCTGCGGCGTGTTGCTGGAGTTTGCGGAGCCTGTCTGACGGCCCCGGTTGATGGCCCCGGTTGATGGCCCCGGTTGACGGCCCCGGTTGACGGCCCCGGTTGACCGCAGCGCTACTTGACGGCGGCGTCGGTGAAGTTCCCGAGGGCGCCGCTGATCCTCTGGAAGACTTCCTCCCGGTCGGTGATGGCGTGGCGCCCGGCGAGGTAGGCCGGGTCGTTGTAGGCGAGGTAGACATCGCCGGCTGCATCCTCGTAGGCGAGGGCCTTCTGCGGCAGGTCGAGGCCGATGGTCTGGCCGCTCTGCATCAGCGGTGTGCCGAGCTTTGGATTGCCGAAGACCAGCAGCATGGTCGGCCTCAGTTCCAGCCCGGCCTTCTGGGCGCCGGCCTGATGGTCGACCCTGGCGAAGATCGTCAGCCCCTTCTCCTTCAGGATCGCCTCCAGCCGGTCGATGGTCGCGGCGACCGAGTGGTTGCTTTTCTTGACGACGGTGCCGTCTGCGGCGATGCCCGGAGTGGCAAGAGCAAAGGCGGCGGCGAGCAGGGTCAGGGCAAGGCAGAGCGCATGCAGCTTGGACACGGAAGAGGCTCCCTCGTTGATCGGCGGAAAGCGGCCTGTGGAAGTGACCTTTGGAGAATGGCCTGTGACTTGGCGGCCAAGGTAGCCCGCCGAGGGCAGTCCTGGGGGTCACATCCTTGTGTTCCGCGGGCCTGCGGGCTGTGTCTTCTTAAGGGCCTTCGGCCTTCTGATTGTCCTCACTGGGTGGGCGGACAACCCGCTCGGTCAGGCGTTCCACCACGGCGCGGGCATCGTGGCGCTTGCCGCCTTCGGGCGGCGGCGCGCCGGAGTAGGGCTCGATGGTCAGGACGGCGCGGTAGGTGGTCGATTCCCGCTCGATCGGCGTCAAGGGACGATAACTGTAGTAGCGGTAGCGCCGCGAAAAGCCGGAGTAGGCCCAGGGGTCGTGGCTCCAATCCCTCGTGACCGTGATGAGCTGCTCGACCAGCGTGTCGTGGACGACGAAGGCCTCGGCTTCCAGTTCCAGGGTCAGCTCCGCCGCGCGGAACAGGGCGTAGGCTTCCGCCTGCTCGCGCGCGGTGACCCGGTTGCCTTGAAAGGAGACCTTGTACAGCCCCTTGGGCAGGGCCTCTTCGGCGTAGCCGTCGCGGCCCTCTTTTGGGGCATAGAAGCTGGGCTGCGGGCCCGCACAGGCGGCCAGCAGGAAGGCGGCGACCAGAAGAACGGCGTGACGCGCCATCCCTCAAAGATGGCCGCCCCCGCGGTACCTGGCAAGCCCTGGTTCCCAAAGGACTTCAGACTGGCGCTGATCGCCGAATTCGATCAATTGCGGTTCTATAAACCGCATCTTTCGGGCCCAAATCTATGCGGACGGCGCCGTAGCGTGGCGTTGTACCGCGGGCCAGTGAGGGCCCCGGGGTCACGATCACTTCTGAAGGAGAGATACAGGATGCGGGTTTTACCCCTGTTTGTCGTTGCCCTTTTCGCCCTTCCCCTCGTTGCGCCTGCCGCGATGGCGGCGGAGATCACCAAGATCGGGGATATCGAAAGGGGCGCCAGCGTCACGTTGCAGGGCGAGGTGACACGTATCCTGGATGAGGACGAGTTCCGCCTGGAGGACGAGACAGGCAGCGTGCGCATCTACATCGGCTGGCGCAACCGGGTCATGGTCGAGGTGGGCGAGGAAGTCACGGTGAAGGGATTCGTCGATGACGACCTGGTCGACTATTTCCGGCCGGAGATCTATGCCCAGCAGATCGTGCGCGCGGACGGCGAGACGGTAACGCTGAACTGACGGCCAGCTCAAGGCTCTGCCGAGGCGCTCCAAAGCCCGTGAGAGCTTCGGTTGGGTTTGGCCGGCAGCGGTGGCTCTGCCGGGACCCGCAGCACGCGCGCCCGGCAGACCCGCCGTCAGGTCACCCTTTTCAGGTTGCGGCAGCCGACGGGGCGGCCGTTGCGGCGTCGATCAGCCGTTCCGCCGCCTGCAGCGCCTGGGTGGCGGCACCGCTGTCGCCGCAGATCTGCGCCTGTACCGTCGCCCCGTCGAACAGCAGCTGCAGCTGCCAGGCCAGGGCCGCCGGGTCGGTGGCGCCGGCCTCCCGTGCCAGACCCTCCAGAAAGCCGCGCAGCAGGCGCTTGTGCTCGGCCGCCAGGGCGTGGATGGGGTCCCGGGCGTCGGGATAGTCGGCAGCCGCCTTGGTGAACAGGCAGCCATTGAAGGCGGGTTCTTCCACCCAGCGTGCCAGATCCTCGAACACCGCCAACAGGCGCGTGCGGGCCGATCCGCCGCGCGCGGCGATGTCCTCCGCCAGGTGCGCCCTTGTCTGCTCGTCGGCGCACCTGAGGGAGGCCAGGATCAGGTCGTCCTTGGACTTGAAGTGATTGTAGAGCGTCATTTTGGCGACTCCGGCTGCGGCCAGGATGGTGTCGATCCCGGTGGCGCGAAAGCCGTGCTGGGAAAACAACTGTGTCGCGGTTTCGACCAAATGCTCGCGTCTGCTGGAGACCATCGGTGTTCTCAATACGGTTAGACAGGTCTGTCTAAATATTGGACGTCGGCGCTGCGGGTCAAGGTCGACCACCAGAGGCAGAAACTCCAATCAGCCAGCCAGGTGAGCCAGGCAGGTCAGCCAGGCAGGCGGGCCGGGACCGTTCACGCGGCTGTGAAGAATCCTGGCCTTGATATACAGACAAGTCTGTCTATTTACAAGAAACCGCAGCGTTCCGCAGCGGTCGTGAAACGAACCCCCGATGATCGTTGCCGCCCCATGAGGTGACGCGATCGAACCCCGGCCCCAGGCGCACCGCGCAGAAGCGCCGCGACGTCCTGGGGCCGGTCTCTGAAGGAGCGAAGACCATGGCGCGCATTGCCGCTGTTGATCCCGCCGCCGCCGAGGGCAAGACCAAGACCCTCTTCGACGCGGTCGAAAAGAAACTGGGCGTCGTGCCCAACCTGTTGCGCACCCTGGGCGCCTCGCCGGCGGCGCTGGAGGCCTACCTGGGCTTCAGCCAGGCGCTGGGTGGGGCAGGGCTGGACGCCAAGACCCGCGAATCCATCGCGCTTACCGTGGCCGGCGTGAACGGCTGCGACTACTGCGCCTCCGCCCACACCGCCATCGGCGGCAGCCTGGGCATCGGTGCCGAGGAACTGGCCGACAATCTGGCCGGCCGCTCGGGCGATGCCAGGCTGGCCGCGGCTTTGGACTTCGCGGCGGCGGTGACGCGCAAGCGCGGCCTGGTCAGCGACGAGGACCTGGCCGCGCTGAAGCAGGCCGGCCACGACGATGCCGCCGCCGTCGAGATCGTGGTCACCGTGGCCTTGAATCTGCTGACCAACTACGTGAACCATGTGGCCGAGACCGAGATCGACTTTCCGGAGGTCTCGACCGCTGGTGCCAGCGCGGCGGCATAGGGCCGCCCGCCCAACAGCAGATCCAGGCGCAGATCCAGGCGCAGATCCAGGCGCAGATCCCGGCTGCAGGCTTTGCCTCCAGCGCCTGCAGCCGGGCTCCAAGCCGGGGAGGAACTATAATGCAAGACCTGACCCCAAAACCCAAGACCAGAAGAGACCTGGATGCCCTGGTCTGCCTGCTGCAGGGCTACGAGCACTACGGCAGCGTGAGCACGCCGCCGGACTGCCTGGACAGGCTCGACACTGCGCCGATCGGGCGCCGGAGGAGCAACGCGTGAAGCGGGTGAGCGACGTCGCCTTCAGCGATGCCGTCAAGGCGGAGCAGGCACGCCGCGGCTCGCGCACCGGCTATGCCCGCATGGCGGAAAAGCAGGACTGGCGCGACCGGGTGACGCCGGACCTCGCCGCCTTCCTTGCCGAGCGGGACTCTTTTTACCTGGCCACCGCCAGCGCCGCCGGCCAGCCTTACATCCAGCACCGCGGCGGGCCCAAAGGCTTCCTGAAGGTGCTCGACGACAAGACCCTGGGCTTCGCCGACTTCGGCGGCAACAAGCAGTACATCACCCTGGGCAATCTTTCGGAAAACGACCAGGCGCATATCTTTCTGATGGACTACGCCGGCCGCCAGCGTGTGAAGCTCTGGGGCCGGGCCCGGGTGGTCGAGGACGACCCGGATCTGCTCGGCCGCCTGGCCGACCCGGGCGCCGACGGCCGGCCGGAGCGGGTGATCCTGTTCTCCATCGCGGCCTGGGACATCAACTGCCCGCAGCACATCACGCCGCGCTACAGCGAGGACCTGATCGCCCTTGCCGTCGACAAGCTGCGCCAGCGTATCGCCGAGCTGGAGACGGAGGTCGCCCGGCTGAGGGACCGCGGCATCGGGTAACGGCCTTGCCGGCCGCGGAGGAAGGCGAGCAGCCTCCAAGATGACGGCGACAGATTTACGCGCTTTGCGCGCAATTGGCGGAAGCAGTCGCGTAAATTGACTTTGGCGCGGGAGGTCGGCGGTGGTTTCCGCCGAAAAACACTCAAAACATAACAATTAGATTACATATATAATTTATATGATTATATTCGATCTGGCTGGGCAGGTATTCCCGTCGTCTCCCGGAGACCCCGAGTTTAGTGTTTGGTGTCACTTTAACTGTTGCGGTGATTGGGCTTTCCCTGACGTTGCAGGTTGCGGCGGCGTTGAAGGCCCTGTTGCTGACGCGCGTCACCGGCTGGCGTTTGGCCTGGGTCGCCATTGCCGTGGCGCTTTTGCTGATGGCCGGGCGGCGGTCGATCAGCCTGTTTCGTCACCTCAGCGACAGCACAGCCTTTCCGGCCGACCTGACGGCTGAGTCCGTTGCCCTGGTGATCTCCGCCTTGATGTTGCTTGGCGTCGTCCTGGTCGGCGAAATCTTCAGACAGGTGAACCGTGCCGAAGACGCGTTGCGCAGGAGTGAAACGAAGCTTCAGCTTCAGATTGCCGAACTGCAGGAAACGCGCCGTCGGTTGGAAGACCAGAAGACCAGCCTGGGTCTGGTTGCCGGTCAGTTGCAGGTCGCGCGCGATCAGGCGGAAGCCGCGAACCGCGCGAAGTCAGAGTTTCTGGCCAACATGAGCCATGAACTGAGGACACCGCTGAACGCGATCATTGGCTTTTCGGAACTGATGAAGGACCGGGACCGGATCCCGCCGGAAAGCGGGCGCTATCAGGACTACGCGCAGGGCATTTACGAGTCCGGACGTCACTTGCTGGACGTCATCAACGACATTCTCGATCTCTCGAAAGTCGAGGCCGGTTCCGCCGAACTTCGTGATGAACCCATCGACGTGGCCGGGGCCGTGTCGGCTGCGGTGGTGCTTGTCCAGCAGCGTGCGGCGGCCGGCCAGATTGCCATCGAGATTTCCCTGGCTGATGATCTGCCCGCGCTCAAGGCCGACCCATGCAAGGTCAGGCAGATCCTCGTCAACCTCCTGACCAACGCCGTGAAGTTTACCGTACCCGGAGGCCGCATCGTTGTCCGTGCTCTGTGCTCGCCGCAGCAGGGCTTTGTTCTTCAGGTGGAGGACAACGGCATCGGGATTGCCGGCGCGGACATTCCCGTGGCCCTGTCGCAGTTCGGACAGGTCAGCAGCAGCATGAACCGCAAGCATCAGGGCACCGGCCTTGGCCTGCCGTTAAGCATGTCGCTTGCGGAACTCCACGGCGGTACGCTGAGCCTTGAAAGCGAGGTTGGCAAGGGAACCTGTGTGACGGTACGCTTTCCCGGCTCGCGTATCCTCTGGCCGTCGCAGCAAAGCGACCATGCGCGGCCATCCACGTCCTGCGCATAGCACCGCGCCGGCTCGCTCAGGCGCGGGCGCTCTGGCCCACCAGCGGCGCCAGGAAATCCAGGCTGCGCTGCCGCGCCAGGGCGGCGCTTTCGGCGTGATAGGAGCCGCGCAGATCACAGTTGAAGCCGTGGCCGGCCGGATAAGTGAAGAAGGGACAGTCCGGATGGGCGGCATGAACAGCCTCCGCCTGGTCCAGCGGAATCCCCGCATCCTCCTCCCCAAAGTGGAACATCACCGGGCAGGCGGGTTTCTCGTCCCGGAACTCGTGGATGTGGCCGCCGTAGTAGCAGACGGCGGCGGCCGGGGAGAGGCGGCAGGCTGAAAGCCAGGCGACGGAGCCGCCCCAGCAGTATCCGATGACGCCGGCTTTGCCCGCTTCTGCCGCAACGCCAATGGCAGCCGCGACATCATGCATCGTCGCTTCCCAGGGCACCTGCGGACGCAGGGCGCGGCCTTCGGCGACAGCCTCGGCGTCGTAGCCCAGCTCGATGCCCGGGCGGATGCGGTCGAAGAGGGCGGGGGCGACGGCCAGGTAGCCGTCCCGTGCGAAACCGTCGGTCACCGCGCGGATATGGGCGTTCACCCCGAAGATCTCCTGCACCACCACCAGGCCGCCCTTCGCCGCACCCTCCGGCCGGGCAACGTAGGCGCCCAGTGCATGTCCGTCGGTGGCGGTCAATGAAACCAGTTCACCCATGTCTTTCTCCCGTTGTCGCCATCAGACGTTCTGAGTCCGGCGGTCAGGCCCTGTTCCAAACATCCCTGAGGAAGACGGGCAGGTCGTTGGCCGGCGGCTTGGCCGGCACCTGATACATCATGTCGCTGCCGAAGCCGCGGTGATAGGTCCCGTGGTTGACGACGTGGAGCAGCATGTCCTGCCGCGTCATGGCGCCCTCGCCGCCGTCGACGAAGGTGAAGGCAACGGTCTCTGAAAGCGCATCTTCGTCGAGAGCATCGGAGAGGTCGATGTACCAGCGGTCCATTCGCCCGGTGGCCTCCCAGAGATCTTCGAGGGCCGGCGCCGTCTCGGTGTTGCGCGCGGCGTAGCCGTGCTCCCGGCCTTCCAGGTGCGCCTTGAAGATGTCGTCGACCACATAGACGTGATTGAGCGTCATCAGCATGCTCTTGAAGAGGGTCTGCCGCTCTTTGACGATCTCCGCCGCCGGCAGGGTGGACACGGCCCTGAAGATGAGGTCGTTGGCCCAGGCCTTGTAGCGGGTCAGCATCTGCAGGTGGCTCGCCCGGCCCGGCGGCTTCGTCTGGTAGATCGCCAAGTCTCTGCTCCTCCGACAGGCTGATGGACCGCAGCGTGCCACTCGTCTTGGTCGCAGCCTCTGTCGCGTGCGTTCAGACGTTGAAGCGGAAGTGGAAGACGTCGCCGTCGGCGGCGACGTAGTCCTTGCCTTCGGCGCGCATCTTGCCGGCTTCCTTGGCGCCCTGCTCGCCGTTGCAGGCGACGAAGTCGTCGTAGGCGATGGTCTCGGCGCGGATGAAGCCGCGCTCGAAGTCGGTGTGGATGACGCCGGCGGCCTGCGGCGCGCGGCTGTGGCGCTTGACCGTCCAGGCGCGCGCTTCCTTGGGGCCGACGGTGAAGAAGGTGACGAGGTCCAGCAATTCGTAGCCGGCGCGGATGATGCGGGCGAGGCCGGTCTCCTCCAGGCCGAGGGTTTCCAGGAACTCGCGCTTCTCTTCCGGTTCTTCCAGGGCCGCCACCTCCGCCTCGATGGCCGCGGAGACCACGACGCAGGCGCCGCCCTCCGCCGCCGCGCGCTCGGCCACGCGGGCGGAGTGGGCGTTGCCCGTGGCGGCGTTCTCCTCTTCCACGTTGGCGGCGTAGAGGACCGGCTTCGCGGTGAGGAGTTGCAGCTGGCGGAAGGCCGGCTGCTGGTCGTCGCTGAGGGTGACGCTGCGGGCCGGCTTGCCGTCCTGCAGCGCGGCGATGACCGGCTCCAGCACGGCCAGGCGCTCCTTGGCTTCCTTGTCGTTGCCGCGGGCCCGCTTCACGGCAGCGTCACGCTGCTTCTCGGCCGACTCCAGGTCGGCCAGCAGCAACTCGGTCTCGACGGTTTCGGCGTCGCGGATCGGGTCGACCGAGCCATCGACATGGGTGACCTCGCCTTCGAAACAGCGCAGCACGTGGACGATGGCATCGACCTCGCGGATGTTGGCGAGGAACTGGTTGCCGAGGCCTTCGCCCTTGGA
>NZ_JANQKD010000044.1 GCF_028281305.1 Pelagibius sp.
GCAGCACAAGAAGCGGGGAGGCCTCGAGGAGAGCGAAATCTACCGCGCCAATGTCATGGCAATGAAAGAGCTGGCGCCGCGGGTTCGGGGCTTCGATCCGAAGAATCTCAAGGCGGGGAATAGCACCATCAATCGCCTTGTGATGTGGTGGAAGGAAGAGACGGCGCAGGATGTGGCCAAGCAAGTCCTTGATGAGAAGGGCGCGGAGATGGCGGACCGCTTCGCCAGCGTCTGGCGGCACTTATCGATGCTCAATGCCCTTGCCGAGTCGAATCAGGACCTGACGCAGGATCTCAATGATCTGCCCAGACAATTGGCCACATTGCGGACCAACGTGCGGAGGTATCTGCAGGACCAGTATGTCGCACTGGCAATCCTGAAGCAGTTCAAAGTGTGGGGCGATCTAAAGAACGGGTCCGGCGGCCCAATGGCGGACTTCGATCTGAAGCACGAAGAAACCTTGAGAAAGGTGCAAAGAAGCCTGGACAGCTGGGGGCTGCCGGACGCTTGGACGGGCTTTGCCGCGCGGAATCCGGCGATTGTGGAGAATGGAATTACCACAAAGGTGTTGCAGAATTGGCGGTCGGAAGCATCCGGCCCCGGAGCGGAACTGCGGTCCGAGTTCGACCAGTTGAACAGGGCTTTGGATGACTTCGAGCAGCTTATCAAAGTTGTCGCGGACGCCCAGAAGACCATGGCGGGCACGCCGCTTGATCGCCGGAATGTCGAACAGTACGGCGCGCAACAGGTTGAAGCCAAGCTGCTCTCGCTGCTGCCGCAGAAGGCCGGTCATCATTACCGCAGGATGCTGAACAGCGCGGCAGAGTGGCACGAGCACACGGATTGGACGGGCCCCGAGGCTAGAGAAATGCACGAGATGACACCGGCTGCTTTCCTTCGGGCACTTCGGGTGGGGCTGGTTACCTTCAGCCAGAAAATCGAAAGCACCGAAAGCGGGAAGCGCCTTAAGGACGAGGCGCGGGAGAATGATAGGAAGTGGATCAACGAAAAGCTTCTGCCCTTGCTCGATCAGGTCGAGACGTTCGACAACGATGTCAAATCAGGCTTGGCGCCCGAGGGTTATCTGAGGGAGTTGGGCAATAAAATCATAGCGGCAGCCGAAGCATTGCATCCGGATAAGTCCGACGGCAAGAGGCATCGCTTCAAGTCCAAGGGACCAGCGAAACACCGCTATCGTGTGCCCAGCGAGCACTTCCTCAACAAGATCGACACTGACTTGCACGCCGCCCTGCCGGTCATGGTCAGGTCGCAGCTTGCACAGCACGGCCGGTGATCGGTGTCGAGCCTCCACGATTCCGGCCGCAGGCACTTTGTGTCTGCGGCATTGAAGGGAAGTCACTATGAAGACCTACCGTGACGATCTGGTCGAACATGTCCAAGAGGAACTGGCGTTGCTCGGCCACAGCCTGGACATCGACTTCGATCTGGACGAGGAGGGCGCCTGCTTCTTCGAGCATGACGAAGGCTGGCGCCTGGCGGTCATGCTGGCCGGCGAAGACCAGGTTGTGGCGGTGGTCTCGGTGCTGTCCCAGATCGAGGCGCCGTCTGCCGAGACCTTGGCCAATACCTTGATCGCATTCAACTGGTTGGGTGGCCGCACCGACGGTGCGACGCTGTCGTGGAACCCCATGAGCCGGAGCTTCGTGCTGTGGCGCTCGCTGGATGCGGAGGCGCTGACGGCGGCGGGGCTCAACGCAACCCTGCTGCGGCTGATCGCCTCGGCGGCTGAACTGCAGCCCGCCCTGCAGGCCCAACTCGTCGCAACGGATGCGCCGGCGGATGCCGCCGGACCGGCGCCGGCCTTCAACCAGCGTGTATAGATCCGGGCCGGAGCAAGGGCGTTAGCGCGCTGCGCACCTTGCGGCGCCACTTCTGATCGGATGGCTTCGCGCCCAAAGATCGCAGATCCCAAAGGCTAAGGGTGACCTGACGTTTCAAGTCGGTGTCGAACCCGCTTCGAGGTGTAAGCTCAGATCGGGTTCGGCACTGAGGTGCATGGCCTTGGGCCGCACTGTATGCTTCAAGGCTGTCAACGGTTGCGCCGACGTCAGCGCGACACCCCAAGCCTGTGGTTGGGCTGGTCACATGAACGCGCGCACAGCGTTGCCTGAGGTTCCCGACATCCGATGCACTCCGTTTCGGTGCGCGCGCCCCGTGTGCACAGGGAGATCAAAAAAGGTCCAAACCTGTGCAGATTGGGCTATTTTGAGATGCACGCGTTCACCGTCCAGTCCCTTGAAGGATACCATAAATACTTGAAAAATATAGAGCATTTGTTGTCCGTGGCGCCGATGATGGACTGGACGGACCGCCATGAGCGGGCCTTTCTGCGTACCATCAGCCGCCGCACCCTGCTCTACACCGAGATGGTGACGACCGGGGCCATCCTGCACGGCAACCGCGACCGCTTCCTGGCCTACGACGATTGCGAGCACCCGGTGGCCCTGCAGCTCGGCGGTTCGGAGCCGGCGGACCTTGCCACCTGCGCGCGCGAAGGCGCGGCGCGTGGTTACGACGAGATCAATCTCAACCTCGGCTGCCCCAGCGACCGTGTGCAGCGCGGGCGCTTCGGCGCCTGCCTGATGACCGAGCCGGGGTTGGTGGCCGACTGTGTCGCCGCCATGATCGATGCCGTCGACGCGCCGGTCACCGTCAAGACCCGCATCGGCGTCGACGACCAGGATTCCTATGCCGCGCTCACGGCCTTCGTGGCCCGGGTGGCGGCGGCCGGCTGCCGAAGCTTCACCATCCATGCCCGCAAGGCCTGGCTGAGCGGGCTCAGTCCCAAGCAGAACCGCGAGGTGCCACCGCTGCGCTACGACGTGGTCTACGCGCTGAAGCGGGACTTTCCGGAGCTCGAAGTCATCCTAAACGGCGGCGTGATGACCTTGGACGAGGCGGAGGCGCATCTGGCCGAGGTCGACGGCGTGATGATCGGGCGGGCCGCCTATCAGTCTCCCTACATCCTCGCGGAGGCCGACCGGCGCTTTTTCGGCGAAGCCGGCGAGCCCCTGAGCCGCGAGGAGATCGTCGAGGCCTACCTTCCCTATGTGGAGGCCCGCCTGTCCGAAGGGGTGCCGCTGAAATCCATGACCCGGCATATGCTGGGCCTGTTCAACGGCCTGCCCGGTGCGCGCGCCTGGCGGCGCCACCTCTCCGAGGCGGCGCATCAGCCGGACGCAGGCCCCGAGGTTCTGCTGGCGGCACTGGACCGGCGCCGCGGCTCCGCCGAGGGGCGGCGTGCGGCCTAGCGTTTCTTCTGGAGCGGCGTTCCCGGCTCAGTCCGCCAGGCTCCTTTTGCGGTCCTGCCAGAGTTCCAAGAGGGCCAGAGCGGCTACGGCACCGCCAAGCACGATATGCACGGTGCGAAGCGCGCCGCCGTACGCGAGCACGAAGGGGGCTGCGACAATCCAGAGGCCGCAGACTAGTTCAAAAGCCTCTTCCCAGCGCTGCAGAGACATGAGCTCCAGCAGGGCCACCATGGTGATGAGCACGCCAACAAGGCCGGTGCTGATTGCGACGGCCACGCTGGCTTCCGTACCGACAAGAATCGGCGAGAGGACGATCAGGAGGCCCAGGCCGGCCGAGCAGAAGTCCTCCCAGCCGCGATGCTCGGTGATCCAGGATTTCTTGACTGAGGCGTTCATGACAACTCCTCCTTCCAAGCTGTAAGGCTACAGCCCGAGCGCCCATGAGGAGTCTGCGCTGTCAGTGCCACAAGCCCCCCGATCGGGCGCCTAGGCATCTGTTTGTCAAAGAGTTTAACCGGGCTGAAGGCCGCCAACAAGCCTGACCGCAGCGCGTCGCTCTGGTCTGCGGCGCCCGAGTCGACTGCGTCTCTGCGCCGGCTCCAACGGGGCAGGGCCCTGCATCAGAAGAACCAGGAGAGTCTGACCTCGAGGAAGCTGTCCTTTTCGAAGCCGCTCAGGAGACCGTTCTCGTCGATGTTGTCGAAAAGCTGGCCTTCGATTTCGAGATTCAGATTATCGCTGAGGCGTCGCTCGAACTCGACGCTGAAGATGCGCTCTTCCTGATCGGCATCCAGGATCACGCCGGCCAACAGCTCGGTATCCTCGACATCGTTCAGCGCCAGTCGGGCGCCGAGAAAGAGATCGTCTTCGAAGGGCGTTGCCGGCGTCTCGTCGTCACGGCCGTCGTGCAGGTATTCGGCCAGCAGGCCAAGATCCGCGGGGCTTTCGAAGATACCGAAGAGCGTGTATTCGAACCCCCCGACGGCGGCGAAGAAGCGGTCGCCGTCATGACCGTCGCGGGTCAGTGCCTCCAGCTTCAGCAGCCAGGGGCCGGTGGTGTACTGGGCGTCCAGGCTGGTCTGATGGATCAGGTCGTAGCGCTGCTGGAGTGAGAGGTTCCCGTCGCCATCGGCCCGCGGGATCAGCCTTGGCTCCCGACTGGTGCCGTAGAAGTGTGCGAGGCCGATGTCCCAGCCGCCGAAAGTCTGGGAGTAGCGCAGGGCGAAATCGACGTTCCATTCCTCCAGGCCGGACTCGTAGGAGGCATCGTCGTCGTCGATCGGCAGGGGGCCGCGCAGGCGCGCGTCGTTATCGGGAAAGGTGCGCTCGCGAAAGCCCGGCAGAACGAAGAAACTGAGCGTGCCCCAGTCCCGCAGCAGATTCAGGTTGAGCATCGGCTGGCCCAGCTTGTCTTCCTGGTCTGGGCTTTCCACCAGGTCGGTCTGGTTGACGATGTCGACCAGATGGCGGGACTCGACCACGCCCCAGAAGACCTTGCTGATGCCGACCACCGTGTCCCAGTCATCCTCGGCGTGGTACCAGCTCAGCTCGCGGATGTCGGCGTGGGTGCGGTTGTCGTCGTCGGCATCGATGCGCAGGAAAGGGATGAAGGTGATGCGGTCATCGCGGCGGTTCCAGCGGTAGCGCAGCTCCGGCTGCAGGACCAGCGAGGGTGAGATGTGGCTGTCGTTCTGCTCCGGAGACTTGGCACCCTCCGGAAAGCCGCGCACTTCGCCGGCGACAAAGCCGGAGAAATCGAAGTCCTGACTTGAGGCGGGCTGCGGGACTGCAAGACCAAACAAGAGAGAGGCGGTGAGAAGGCCCACCGCCCCCGGTCTTTCCAAACGCGGCATGCTCAGCGCAGCCGCTTCAGGCGGTTGGGGTTGAAGTCGCGCTCGTTGACGCCAACCCGGAACTCCCACGCGTCGAAGGTCAGCCGAGTCGTCTTGCCGGTCTGATGATTCACCATGTACTGGTCGTCCGCCCGCCAGTACTGGTCCAGGTACTGGTTGTACTGACGGAGAGTCAGGGTCTTCAGCAGGGAATCCTTGCGGTCGTAGAAGTCGATTCTGATCGGCCGGTACTCTTGCTGATCGATCCAGGTCACCTGGCGCGTGTAGCCGGAGTTTTCGTAGCGCGGAAAGCGCTCGATGACGAAGCAGTCCAGGCCTTGCGCCGCCTCGCCGCAGGGCTCGTCGCGCAGCCAGCGGTAGCTGTACTTGTCGACCTCCTGCGACAGCAGGTCCTCGTAGGCGAATTCGCTGCCGACGAAGGGCCCGGATTTGTTGGCTGAGGAAATGCGCTTCACCCGCTTGAGGGCCGGCAGGTAGAGCCATTGGTCGTCCGGGTCCAGGATCTTGGTGAAACTGAGGAAGGCCGTGCCCTCGATGTCGCGCGGGTGATCGAAGACGACCAGCGACTTGTCACCCTCCGAACGTTCGGGAATCTCCAGTGTCTGAATACGCAACTCGCGGGTGCTGCTTTGGCCCTGCTTGTTGGTCAGGACCATCTTCAGGGTCGAGGCGGAGTCGCCGAAACCCAGGTCCCGTCGATCCACTTCCTCGGCGATGGCCAGGCCCTTCTCCTCGGGCGTCTCAGCCTGGGCCGGTGTGCCGGCCGCTACCAGCAACAGCAACGCGGGCCCCAGCACCGGGGCAGCCAAGAGCGTCTTGCTAGTCACCGGCCTGGGGAAGCGCTGAGGGTTGATCGGCATGCTTTTTCTCCTTGTCGATCGCAAGCAAGAGAGGGGGAAGGAGCAGGAAGTCGGCCACAAGGGCGGCGAAGATCGCCAGTGCCGTCAGGAGGCCGAGGCTCTGGTTGAGCTGAAAGGCGGAGAGTGCGAGCACGGCAAAGCCGGCGACCAGAACGGCGGAGGTCACCGAGAGCGCGCGACCGACGGTGGCGAAGGCGTAGCGCACGGCATCCTCCGGGCTGGCCCCTCTCTCCCGGCGCGCGCGCAGGTATTTGCTGAGGAAGTGCACAGAATCATCGACGATGATGCCCAGACTCGTCGCGGCGACGACGGAAGAAGCCAGCCCGATTTCCCCCACCAGCAGGCCCCAGAAGCCGAAGGCCATGACCGCCGGGATCACATTGGGCACGATGCTCAGCAGGCCGACCTTGAGGCTGCGCAGGAAGACGATCAGCGAGAAGGAGATGAGGACCAGGGCCAGGCCGGTGCCGAGGAGCATGGACTGGATGTTGCGCTCGGAGATGTAGGCGAACATGACGAAGGGGCTGGTGGCCTCGGTGGCGGAGGCCGGAATGTTGTCGGTGATCCAGGCCTCCGAGTCCTGCTTCAAGGTCCGCGCTTCGCGGGTGGTGATGTTCTCCAGCGTGGCGATGAATCGCAGCGAGGACTTGTCGACATTGATCTGGTTGTTGAGGTCGAGCCCGTAGGGCAGCGACATCTCGAACAGCAGCAGATACTGCGCCGCCAGGTCGCGCTCGTCCGGCAGACGGTACCACTCCGGATCGTCGGCATGCATGTTCTTGTTCAGGCGCCGGAAGATGTCGGTGATGGTCTGCACGTGAACGACCCCCGGTTGCTCGCGCAGCCAGTCGGAGAAGGCGTCGACCTTGGCCAGATAGTCGGGTTCGCTGATCCCACCCTCTGCTGCGGCGGGCAGGGAGAATTCGATCTGGTAGATGCCCGAGAGGTTCTCCATGGCGAAGTCGGTGTCGGCGCGGAAGGGGATGCTGGGGTCGAAGTAGTTGACGAACTGGTCGTTCAACTCGATCCGCGGGATCCAGACCGCCAGGGCGATCACCAGGGCAGACATGCCGTACAGCAGGAACTGGCGCCGCCGCAGCACGAACTCCGCGAGCGTCTGCATCACGTCGCTGTCTGCTTTCTTCTGCTGCTTGACGCGCAGGGGCACCACCGCCAGGAAGGCCGGCAGGAAGGTGACGGAATAGACAAAGGCGGCCAAAACGCCGATGGCCGTGATGTTGCCGAGGTCGCGGAAAGGCGGCGCGTCGCTGAAGTTCAGCGAGAGAAAGCCGATCGCCGTGGTCAACGAGGTCAGAAAGACCGGGTTGAAGTTCACCCGCAGGGACTCGACAATGGCCTCCTGCTTGCTGGCGCCGTGGCGCATGGCGTGCAGCAGGGTCACCAGCAGGTGGATGCTGTCCGCCACCGCCAGGGTCAGGATGATGGTCGGCGCGGTGGAGGAAGGGGGCGTCAGATTGATCCCCAGCCAACCGGTGAGGCCCATGGCGGTGCCGGCGGAAAGCCCGATCACAAGAACCGTCACCACCGTGCCGGCCACCGAGCGCAGGAAAATCAGCAGGCCGGCGATGATGATGCCGTACATGATGGGGATCAGGGTCGAGAGGTCGACGAAGCTGGCTTCGCTGAAGGCATTGTTCAGCGCCACCAGACCGGTGGTCGCCACGGTGATCTCCGGGTTTGCCGCCTCGAAGGCGGCGACGATCTCACGGGCTGCGGCCATGGCGGTCGGCACCTCCGCCTCGCTTTCGCCGGGCAGTGTGAGCGTCACGTTGACCCCCGTGGTCCGCCCGTCCGGCGAGATCAGGCGGTCCAGCAGGAGCGGCTCGCTCAGCGCAACGGCGCGGATCGCGGCGATGCGTTCGGGCGTCAGGTCGCCTCGCTGGGGGACAAGGTCTTCGACCGTAAGGTCGTCGCCTTCCGCATAGCTGTGCTGGAAGTTGGTGATCGAGTCGACGCGGCGGGAGTAGGGTAGCTGCCAGGACCGTTCCGTCAGGTCCTGGACCGCCCGCAAGGTCTTCTCGGTGAAGACCTCACCCGCCTTGGGCTGTAGGACGAAGAGGATGTTGTCGTCCTTGGTGTAGACCTGCTGCATCGCCTCAAAGGCGTTGAGCTGGGGATTCTCCTTGCTGAAGAAGACCCGGTAATCGGTGGAAAAGCCCAGAAACTGGCCGCCGCTGGCAAAGCCGGCCGCGGCGGCGAGGCAGAGCAGAATGACCAGCCAGCGAAAACGGATCATGAGCCAGGCATAGGGCACGATCCAGCGGTCGGCCCCGTTTCCGGGGCCCCGGGGGCCGGCGCTCATTGCCGGGTCCGCGCCCGGCAGAGATCCGTCCTCTGCCTTGGTTTCTCTGGGGTCTGCCATGATTGCCGTCCTGTCGTCGCCTGCCTGGGTGCGATTGTGCTAGCCTCAGGGGGCTGCTATAGAAGTAAACTACACTGTGCAGTTTACCCAAGCAGTTTACAGAGGAATCTGAACCCAAAGTCAAGCCGCCGGTCATGTCGCAATCGATTACTGATGACAGCCTCCTGACGGAATCGCCGGAAGAGGCGCTGAAAACCAAGGCCCAGAACGCGCCATCGCCGAAGCAGCAGGCGATCGTGGCGGCGGCGGCTGAGCTGTTCCTGCATCAGGGTTACGGCGCCGTCTCGATGGATGCCATAGCCGCCAAGGCCGAGGTCTCGAAGCGGACGGTCTACAGCCACTTCCCGGGCAAGGATGCGCTCTTTGCCGCGGTCATGATGGATCACTGCGATAGCGTTGCCGGCATCGGCCATCTGGAACTCGATGCTGCCGGCGACCCCTATGAGGTGCTCATCGACCTGGGATGCCGCTTCTTGCCCCTGGTCACCTCGGCGGAGGCCGTTGCGCTTTTCCGCATCGTGGTGGCGGAGGCCGGGCGCTTCCCCGAACTGGGCCAGACGTTCTTCCACTGCGGACCGCTGCGCTGGGTGGCGACGGTTGCGCCCTACCTGGCAGAGCAGCATCGGAAGGGGCGGCTGGAGCTACCGGACGCCGAAGCCGCTGCCGCCCAGTTCATGAACATGCTGAAGGACCCGCTGCATATGCGGTCCGTTCTCGGTGTTCAACAGCAGGTGACCGAGGCGGAGATCGAGGCGCATGTGAGGCGCTCGGTGGAGGACTTTCTCAAGCTCCACCAGCCGGCCTGAAGGCAGGCTATTTCACGATTTCGGAGTCCGGCCGGAAGGCATGGAAAACGAAGGCGAAGGTGACGTCGTAGGCGACATCGACCATGCCTTCTGCCGCCGCGCGCTGCACGGTCACGTTGCCGACGTCCCGGCCCTCGTCGATGGCCCGAGTGTCGAGGGCGGAGGTCTGCCCGGGCTCCCAGTTCAGAACCAGGTCGCCGTCTTCGATGGTGCCTTTCTCCCGCAACAGGGCCAGGCTCCAGGCCCTGTCGCCAACCGCCACCACCCGTTGCATGGGTTCGATCCCCTCCGGCATCTCGCCGTCATAAAGAAAGGGCTCGAAGGCGCTGTCGTAACCGACGTAGGGGTTGGCGCCGTAGGGGCGCAGGCCCGGGTTGTTGGGGATCAGCACCTGCCCCTCGGGGAAGCGCGCCGCGAAACGCTCCCAGGACTCCAGGCGTGCCGGCACGATCGTCAGGCGCGTGCCAGTGCGCTCCCCGACAATGGCCTCGCCCAGAAACTGCTGCCACCAGCTTTCCGTGCTGCGGTCGTACATGACCAGGTCGGAGTTGCGCAGCTTGCCGGTGGTGCCGAACTCAGTCACCTCGCCGGCTACGGTGCGCTCGAAGACGATGGCCGAGTTGCACAGCGGGCAGTAGGTCACGGAAACCGGTACGCCGCCGACGGTGTCGTTGACGATCTCGTGCCAGGTGAGAATGCGGAGAGGATAGGCCCGCGCATCGCCGTTGATGGAAAGGCCGATCACCGGTTCGGTGGCGCTGAGGTCCGCGACCTCGGCGACCGTCTTGAAGACCGGATTGTCGATGGAGGGAATGCCGTCTTTCGGCGGCCCGCCGCTGCGGATTTCGTCGAAACCGACCGAAGTCGTCGCGAAATCGGTCTGCGGCCACTCCCGTGACCAGCGGTCCGGGTTGGCCGAAGCGCCGCCGCCGTCAAATGCGGGGGTGCTGGCGAAAAGCACCGCGGCGAGGCCCAGGGCAGTCAGGCGGCGCCGGGTCGGTGAGGCGGCTGGCGTAGACATGGCCCCGATCATGGCGGCGTCAGCGCCATGGGGGCCAATCAATTTTCTTTGATGAAGAGGGGGAAGAGGAGGGAAGCGGCGGAGGCGGGCCCGGTCTAGTGTCGGGCGGCCGCCCGGTCCAGAACCGGCGCCAGCGCCGCGACCACACGGTCGAGGACACCGGCCTGGGCGCCGGCGTAACGCCCCGCAGCGGCGGCCAGGGCCTGCCGGGCAGCGGAGTCCTCCAGCAGTCTTTCCACGGCGGCTTCCAACTGTGCGGCGTCGGCGACCCGGCGGAGGGCACCGGCGGCCAGCATGTCTTCGGCCAGCAGGCTGAAGTTGGTGGTGTGGGGGCCGGTCAGAACGGCGCAGCCCAGCTTGGCCGGCTCCAGCAGGTTGTGGCCGCCGGTCGGCACCAGGGAGCCGCCCAGAAAGACCACTGCGGCCAGGCGCAGCCAGAGACCCATTTCGCCCATGGTATCGGCCAGATAGATCTCGGTGGATGCGGCGATGGCCTCATCGCGGCTGCGCTGGGCCACAGACAGCCCCTTTGCTTCCAGGGCGCTGCGCACGGCGGCGGCGCGGTTGGGGTGGCGGGGCACCAGCAGCGTGAGCAGACCCGCATGCCGGTCGCTCAGAGCCTTGTGGATGGTGCCGGCGACCTCCTCCTCGCCTTCGTGGGTGGAGGCTGCCAGCCAGACCGGCCGCCCGCCGATTGCGGCGCGCAGGTCTGCCAACGACGCGGGATCGGCGGAGAGGGCGGGGGCGGCGGCTTTCAGATCACCGGGGCAGAAGGCCTCCTCTGCGCCGAGGTCCTGCAGGTGTGCGAGATCGCGCGGCGAGCGCGCCATGATCAGACTGAAACACCGCAGCAGTTCGGCGATCAGCGGTCGTGCCCGCCGCCAGGACCGGTGGGAGGCCGGTGAGACCCGTCCATTCAACAGCACCAGTTCGGTGCCGGCTGCGGCGGATCTGCGGATCAGGTTGGGCCAGAACTCGGACTCCACCATCAGGCCGAGGGCCGGGCGCCAATGGTCGAGAAAACGGTCGACGGCTGCCGGGAGGTCGACCGGCACGAACTGGTGGATTACCCCCGCCGGCAGCCGCTCGCGCATCAGCTTTGCCGAGGTGACCGTTCCGCTGGTCATCAGGAGGTTTAACGCCGGGCGCTCGGCCCGCAGCCGCTCGATCAGCGGCAGCAGCGAGACGGCTTCGCCGACGCTCGCGGCATGCAGCCAGACCAGCGGACCTTCCGGCCGGGCGAGGCCTGGCGCACCGAGACGTTCGCCGACCCGCAAGGGATCCTCCCGTCCCCGCGCCACACGCCGCCGCAGCAGTCCGCGCACCAAAGGGGCAGCCAGGGTTCCCAGGAGAGCGTAGCTGCCATAGATGGCGCGGGCGCCGAAAGCTCCCAGCGTGCGGCCGGACCCTTTGCCCTCTCCCGGCCCGGAGGCGCTTCTTGCGTCCCGTCTTTCCGCCACGGTGTTCGCGTCTGCTCTGTTCTCTTTGCTCAGGGCCTGTCCGGTCCTTCGGCCAGGCTTGCTGCCAGGGCTTCCTCTACACCGAAGGGCGGCGTCCAACCAAGAGCTTCGCAGGCCGGGCGGTTGTCAATGGCAAGAGATTCGGTGAGGGCCGTGATGGCGCTGCGGCGGTTCAGCAGAGCTCCGGCGAGGCGGAGAAGCGCGGGCGGGCAGGGCCAAAGGCGCACGCGCTGTCCCATGGCGTGGCCCATGGCGCGCAGCAGGTCGGGGGTTGAGAAATCGGCACCATCGCAGACGGCCAGCGGTGCGGCGGGCGGCGGATCGATGGCCAGTGCCGCTTCAATGGCACTGGTCAGGTTGTCGAGGTAGATCAGGCTGCGCCGGTTGGCGATGCCTGCGAGCGGCAAGGGGAGACCCTTTGCCAGCAGCCTAGCGAGGCGGGTGAAGTTGCCGGGTGCATTGGGTCCGTAGACCAGGGGCGGGCGCAACACGATCAGGGCCATAGGGCCACCGGCGGTTACCGTCTGAAGCGCGGCTTCCGCTTCCAGCTTGCTGAGTTGATAGGGTGTTGCCGCGTCGGGTTTCTCGGAGGCCTGGGCAGCGCCGATCGAACTCAGATAAATCAGCCGCTTTACGCCTGCCGTCAGCGCCTGGCGGGCCAGTGCCGCACTCCCCTCCACGTTGACGCGACGAAAAGCGGACAAGGGGTCTGCCGCCTCCTCGCGCAGCACATGCACGCGCGCGGCGCAGTGGATCACCGCCTGACAGTCTGCCAAGGCGCCCGTCCAGTCAGTACTGCCGCCCAGGCTGTCGACGAGGGCGCGCTCCACGCCCTCCGGCAGCTTCACCTCCGGCCGCCGCAGCGTCCCCCGGACCGCCCAGCCGGCGGCCAGCAACCTGCGGCAGACAGCGGCGGCGATGAAGCCGTTTGCGCCGGTGACGAGAACCCGCGCCACGCTCTAGAAGACCAACCGCTTCAGCACAGCCCGCGTGCCGTAGTGGAGCATGCACCAGCTTGCATGGAGGAGTCCGAGCTTCTCGACCTTGCGGTAAACCGACCATGTCCAGGCGGCAGAGCGCTTGGGTTTGCTGGACAGAGAACCCTGCACGACGCGGTAGCGGGCCAGATCCTCCTGCAAGCCGTAGGCAACGAAGCCGCGCTTCAGGATCGACAGCCAGAGGATGAAATCATCACGGCGTGCCTCGGTCATGCGGATCGGACCGGTCCGGTCTGTGTCGACCATGCCGGTCAGGGTCGCAATGGCCGTGTTTTTCAGAAGCTGTGTGTAGGTCAGCCGCTCGGGCACCGTGATCAGCCGGCCGAGCTGCCGGCCATCCTCGTTGATGCGCCGAAACGCGGTGTAGGAGACGGCGCAGTCCCTCTGGCGCATGAAGGCAACCTGCCGTTCCAGTTTCTCCGGCATCCAGAGGTCGTCGCTGTCGAGAAAGGCGATGAAGCGGCCCTTTGCCTTTTCGAGGGCGACGTTGCGCGCCGCGGCAACGCCCCCGTTGCGCGGCAGGGTGACGAGCTTGACGCGCGGATCGGCGGCAGCGCAGGTCCCGACGATCGCCGCCGTGTTGTCGCCGGAGTCATCGTCGGCGACCAGCATCTCCCAGTCTTGCAGTGTCTGATCTTGGACCGACGCGATGGTCTCGCCGATAAAGGCTTCGGCGTTGTAGGCTGCCGTGATGACCGATACGAGCGGTCTGGCCTGGGGGGCGGACCCGGTGTTCATGCCGTATGGCCGCTCTTTGTTGCCAGCTTGGCGGACCAGACGTCGCGCCGCTGCTGCATCAGGCGGTCGGCATTGAAGCCTTCAACGATACGGGCCTGGGCTGCTGCGCCGATCCTGGAAACCGCCGAGTCGTCGCTCAGAACCTGGCCAAGCCGCTGTGCGGTGCCGGCGATGTCGCCCGGTTCGGCCAGCAACCCGGTCTCGCCGTCCTTGATCAATTCCTCAATGCCGGGAGACCGGCCGGTGACGCAGAGACAGCGATGCAGCATCGCTTCCTTGATCGCGTTCGGCAGCCGCTCGGAGCGGCTTTGCGACATGGTTACGACCGCCTCGGCACGGGCCAGGTGGTCGAAGACGGCGTCATGGCTGACATGACCGGCGAAGGTGACGGTCTCGCCCAGACCAAGGTCTGCGGCAAGGCGCTTCAGGTTCCCCGCCTCCGGCCCGTCGCCGAGGATCAGGAGGCGGGCCTCCGGCATCATGCCCCGCAGCTTTGCGAAGATATGAACCACCTCGGCCGTGTGCTTCTGCGGGACCAGTCTTTCCGCCACGGCGATCAGCCCGCGGACCTTCCGCGGCTGCGGCAACGGCGCGGGGACCTCGACACCGCGGTAGGAGACGGTGATGTCCTCGCTTTCGAGGCCGAGCGCCGCAATGGCCGGCAGGTTGGCTTTGGCATGGGTGACGACACAGTCGGCCTGCCGTGCCAGCAGGCCGCTCAGAGGAAACCTGCGCTCAAGGTCGTAGGCCCCCAGAAACTGGCTGACGACGATCTGCGGATGCCGGCGGTGGACGAGCAGGCCGATCAGACTGGGGTAATGACCCCAGAACAGATGCAGGACGTCGGGCTTCAGCCGCTCGACGCTCTTGAGCAGGATCAGGCTGCGTGGCACCAAAGCCAGCGCTTTTGCCAGATGCCGGGGCTGGTTCCAGCAATGACGGCAAACCGTTGCGACAAGGAAGCCGGCATCGCGCGGTCGGGACAACGCAAGCCAGATGCCCCTTAGCGTCGCTGTCGCCGAGCCACTGTCGATGTCCAGATCTGCAAGCTGGCGCGCGGCGAGGGTTTTCTCTGCACCCGGTGGCGCTGCGCGGTAGCTGAGAACAGACAAGGTTTCGCCGAGGCGCTGCAGCGCGCGAAGCTCGACCGCGGCGAAGGTCTCCGACGCCACGGGGAACTGCATGGTGACATAGGCGATTTTCACGGCCGCCGCTTGTAGCCGAGACTGACGTTTTTGTGCAAGGGCCGGGCGTCCGAGACAAGGGTCAGGAGCGCGTTTTCGAAGCGGTTCCGCACAGCGGTTGCGTCATAGGCCGCGGGCAGCAGGCTTGACCGCAGGCCGATCTCCTGGCGCGCACTGCAGCCCTGCATAGCTGCGATGAAAGAGGTCGGCTCATTCTCCGAGAAGCCTGCGAGGGTGACGGCCTCAGGTGCCGCTTCTGCCAGCTCTGCAATCCCTCCCGATTCGGGTGTCGCGATCACCGGTGTTCCGCAGGCCAGCGCCTCCAGCGCGACGTTCGGCAAGCCTTCCCAGCGCGAGGGGATGACGCAAGCGTCGGCGCCGGCCAGGGCGGCCGGAAGGGTGTCGCTGAAACCGGCGAGCGTTACGCGGTCCTGCAACGCCAGGGCGCTGATCTGCGCTTCCAAGACAGCCCGATCCGGCCCCTCGCCATAGACTGTCAGGCGGCAGTCCGCGGGAAGAGCGGGAAAAGACCCGATCAGACGGTCGAAGCCCTTTTGGCGGTGCAGGCGCCCGGCGGCGACGAAGCGCAGGCCCGGACCGGCATCACGACGAGGCCGGGCAGCCGCTGCGCGCAGGTTTTCCAGCGGAACCGGGTTTGGCAGGGAGACGATCTTGTCAGCCGGCACGCCGAAACGATCCCGCATCTCCCGTTCTGTCAGCCTGTGCTGGCAGAACAGCAGGTCGGTGCGCGGATAGAGCAGGCGATAGGCCCAGGCCATAAGCCGGGCGTAGCGCCGGTTCGGCAGGCTTTGGGAGGGGGTGTTGGATTCGCGCAGCGCCAGCCGGGTCTCTCGCGGCAGCAAGGGCCGCGCGGCCAGCAGCGCCATGTTGAGGTAGCCCTGCGTGGCGAAGACGACCGAGGGGTTCAAGTGCCTGACCAGGCCGATGAGTTTCGGCAGGGCGCGCCGCAGGCGACCCTCGCCGAGCTCATGCAGCTGCACGTCGTTCGCCACCAGCCCCCGTAGCGGCCCGGATGCGCTAAGGACCGCGAGATGGGGGGCAAAGCGCTGGCGATCGATCTCCGCCAGGAGCGTGAGGGCAACGCGTTCGGCGCCGCCGCCGGCGAAGTTCGGCAGTACAAACAGCAGCTTCGCGCGCTTGTCCGCCTTGCCCGTGACCACCATGGAGGCCCCGCCTGTCTTCAGGCCCGCAGTTCCCGCAGCCAGTCGCGCGCGCGCTTGACGTGCACCAGCAGGTTCTGCTTGGGGCTGCCGGGAAAGCCCGCCGCGGTGAAGAGCTCCGGATAGCTGAGATAGATGTGGCCACGCGCCAGGCCGCCGATTTTGTCCTGCTGAAACGGGGTCATGGGCAGCGCCTTCATGGCAGCGATCGCTTCGCGTTTGGCGCCGCAGTCATAGAGGTGCAGTGCGCGCCCGGGCTCCAGGCGCTCTCGAGCCTTTTCCGGGAGCGGCGCGAGGATCTGCTGCCAGGCGGAGTTGACCTGTTCGACGGTCCAGCGGTTGAGCTGCCAGTCGCTCGGCTTCTCGGAAACCAGGTCGACAGGTGCGGTCACCCGGAAAGCGACCGTGGAACCGTCCAGAACGACATGAATCAGCTCCAGGCAGTCACGCAGGCTGTACATGCAGGCAGCCAGGGCATAGGCCGGGAAGTACTGATAGTCCTGGATGGCAATGATCGAGCGGCCCGGAATCAGCGACGGGCCGAACACCTCCAAGCAACGCGTAATCTCGGTGAGCTTCTTCGGAGCATCCAGAAACAGAACCTCGACGGGCTGCCCGGTCCAGGCGATGTTTGCGATGCGCGTACGGTGGGCGCTGACCAGGTCGCTGTAGTCTGCCAGGTTGGCTTCGAAGTAAGCCTGGAAATTGTCACCTGGCCTGAGTGGCAGGTCCGACTTCTGCGGGTCGCTGGGACCCCAGGCAAATCCGTCGAAGCAGTGAAGGTTCTCTTGGCTTCCAGTCCGACGCAGTCCGGCTGCGAGATGCATGGTGCTGCGCCCGAGCCAGGAGCCGATCTCTACGAGCTCACCTTCCCCGGAAAGCTGGGAGGACGCCAGCCAATAGAGATACCGACCTTCCGATGCCGAAGTCATACCCGGCACTTCGCGCAACGGCGGAAGCTCCACGTCGCTGAAGTCCGAAACCAGCACTGGGTTTCTCTGATCCTCATCCACTTTGAAACTCTTCATAGTCGTTTGGCCCGCTTCTACCAGTATGCCCTGAGACATTCCATAATAGTTGATCTAAATCCTCCAAGGGGTCCACTGCCAGTTTTGCCAAGGCGCCTCTAGCGCTTGCTGTGCAGGTATACCCTTCGCCTGGCAACAAGCAATCGCAGCTTGACGGTCCTTCTCCATCGCAACAGCATCTTCGACCTCAACGCTGAGCGCGATCCGAGATTTGTGACGCAGGAAAGGCAGACAGCCCGGCCGGATTCGAGACTCTTGCAGATAACTTATCGTCTGCGTCCGTACCAGTTGATACCTGTTTTCTCGCGGCGGCGTCAGTACCCGGCCGGCTGGCGTTCAGGAGCGGGAAACAGGCGAGACAACCCGCCGAACTCGGGCACTTGGAATGACAAGATCACTTGTAGGCGGCTACAGAGACGCCGGGCATAAGGTAGCGTAACCCGCCTCTGCGCCATGCAAGGGGCGCAAACTGCATGAACGCTTCGATGCTCCGAAAAACTGCGGTTGGTACCTTTATGAGACGGCCGCGTCCGAACCAATAGGACTCAACGCGCGTGAAGCCTATGGTCCGAAGCTGCGTCACCAGTTCGCCGTAGGTCCATTCCTTGAGATGAAAGCACACCGCGTTCCTGGAAAAGTATCGTGACACGTCATGAGGTCCGGTGAGCCGATGGGGCGTTCGGAGCATGTAGACGCCACCCGACTTCAACAGTCGATGGACGAGACGGAAATGGTTAGCCGTATCCTGCGGATGCAGGTGCTCGATCAACTGGTCGCTAAAAGCTGTGTCGATCGAGCCGTCCTCCAGGGCCACGTCGTAACCGTTATAGACGATCAGTTCGAAGTTATCTGGTCGCTTGACACCCAGACCGATTTGGTCGGCGATGTCAATCGCGTAGACTTGCCGGGCATGGCGAGTCATCTCAAAGGAGAACCGGCAGTCGCCAGGACCAAATTCAAGAAAGCTGCCATCCGGTTTGAGGAACGGGCGCGCGAGAGCGAGTTTCAGCTGGTTCATCCTCTTCGTTGCCGCCGCATCCGCACGCCGTGTCAGACGTGGATGATCGGGAACCTGCGCGAAGAGCTCATCGTACATCTTCCCGTAGATCTCCTTGCGCGCGTGGCGATCCGCCGCTTTCAAGCGGTCGGCAATTGCACGCTCGACATTGAAGTGGTGCAGGACGCCTTCGTAGGTTCTGTTCGGGGGTATGGGCATCATTGGGCGCGGGTTGGATGGCATGACTCTAAAGACCTCATTTCCGACCAAGGCGTATCCTGGCTGCTGTGGCACCGGCAATCTCGATCCATCGCGCGTCGCAGTGAAGTGAATCCCCGTGGCGGCGGTGAAGCCGATACGGTGTTGGGTATCCGCTTCTGCTCCAACTACCCAAGGTGATCGACCGGGCCAAACCCCCGGCGTCGGCGCGCTGCGTCACCTTTCTGTAGGTATTTCCTCTGCCCGTGGCAAGGTTCGAATCTCGGCGCCGCCTGAAAACTCTTTGGCGCGCTTCGCAGTCAGAAAGACTCTGTTCTTGAAGACCGGTGCGAAGAGAAAGAAGAGCCGGCAGGCGTCCCGCCGTTCGATTGAGTTCTCGTTCACTCGACTTGTGCTCTTAAGTTCGGTCGCGTCGGCTGCTGACTGGGGCTGACGTCGGCTAAAAGCGCAGCTGGCGGCAGACGCTGAACCCTTCTGCTGCTTCGAAGCCTACGCAGCCGCCGCGAAACCGTGCCAGGTACTCGACATTCTCGATGGAGCGAGAATGGGGAAAGGGGCGCATTTCCCTGTGGTAGCACTCCAGGGCTTTGCGTTTGCTGTCCAGGTAGCGGCTGACATCGACGAAGTGGCAGGGAATGAAGGGTCGGCCGATTTCCGGCGTAGACCACTCGCTGGCGGAAAGGGTCTCGAAAGCGTAGATCGCCTCGACCCTTGCTCCGGGAAGGGGGCGGCAGGCTGTGAGCACGGCCTGGTGGGTCAGACGGTGATCGAGATTGAGATCGCCGCCATGGTGCGTGTAGATGATGGCCGGATCGACCTCCTTCACCGCCGCTTCGACATGCTTGATGATATCGAGCAGATCGAGCTGGTCCATGCGGTTGTCGGGCAGGCCGGCAAAGCGCGGCGGCTGGGTTCCCAGGCAGTCTGCCGCCGCCCGCGCAGCCTGTTTCAGCGCGTCGATTGCCTCGCCGTGGGCATTGCGGTCGCGCTGTTCGCCGCGCGAGGTCGAACCCTCGGCCAGGATCAGCACGTGGACCTTGTCCCCTTCGTCCGCATGCCGTGCCGCGGTTCCGCCGACCCCGAGAACCTCGTCGTCGGGATGCGCGGCCACGATCAGAATGTCCTTGCCTGAAGCCACAGGTTCTACCTTTCCGAATGCATCTCTCGGGCGTCCGCCCTGGTGTTCCTAGCTGGCCGACAGACTCTGCGGTCTGCGCAGCGTCTGAGCCGCCCCGGCGCCGCAGTTGAACAACAGGTCGATGGCTGACATGTAGGGTTCGAAGCCGTCGAAACACTGCCGATATGCGGGGTGATCATAGTCGTGAAACAGAAGTTCGATCCCTGCGCTCTCAAAATCGGCCGGATTGAGATAGTCTCGCCCGAAGGGACCCGAAAGATATGTCGTCGCCCCGGCCTTCCGGCAGAGTTCCACGATCAGCCGGTCCTTCGTCTCCTCGCAGTCCAACTCGGAGCTCAAGAGGACCTTCTTGTCCATTGAGAGGGCGTCCATGAAGATCTTCAGGCCGGCGGCGTTAAGTGCTGCGAGATGGGCCCAGGCCGTTTCAAACATTGCTTGGAATTGCGGCGCATAGTCATCGAAGTAGGGAGCACGGCGGTAGTTAAGCTCAATTGCCCGCCAGTGCTTGGCACGCCAGTTGGTTTCGTTGTTCACCTCGATCTCGTTGAGCCGGAGGTCGCCGTGCTTGCCCTTGCTGCGGATCGGCACAGTCAGCCAACTCCATCCCTGGGCCGTGCGGATGCGGTTGCGGTTGGCAAACTTCGTCTTGCTGTTGCGGTCGATTGCAACATGGTCGAGTACGATGAAGACGTCGCTCGCGGCGATGCGGTCGAAGAACCCGAGCCAGGGGAGATAGGCAGGCTGCATGATCGTGACGATCACAGACGCATGGCCTCCCTGCGCAGGTAGATCGTGAAGTCGCCGGGGTGATAGTCGTGGCGCAGAACCGCCCAGGGCGACACCGTGCGGCAGAACTCCAGACACTGTGCCGGATCTTCTCTGTACTCATCGCTGCCGCCTGCCGCGTCTCCCCAACTGCTCAGACAATTGAAGGCCACGCCCTTATGGCAGAGATCGAACATGCGACGGACGGAGGATTGCAGGTGTTCAAAGGGCCGGGCGCGACGCAGGTAGAAGATGCCGCTGGCAAGGACATAGTCGACCTGTGCCAGAGGCGGCTCGGCGGTACCGAGCAGGCTGCCTTCCCTGAAGGCCGCATCCGGGAAGCGTTGCCGCGCCGTGGAGATCATATCGGGGGTAATGTCCAGGCCCGTGTAGCTGGCCCCGATACCGCTGCGCTGAAGATGGCCGTAGAGGTCGCCAAGGCCGCAGCCAACGTCGAGAACGCTGTCGCCGTCGCCAATCCCGATCTCGCAAAGGATACGAAAGCGGTTCGCCTGGCCTTCCTCGCTGCCCCAGTTGAGCGCGCGAAAGCTCTGCCCGTGCTCGCGCAGGCTGCTTGAGAACACGTCGACCGTGTTGCGGTCGTCATCCTGCGTGGTCATGACGTCTTTTCGGCGATGACCCGCCATTCGGCATGGATGCTTCCCTCAGGGGCCAGCATGTCCGTCAGTTCCAGGCGCTGAACCTGGTGCAGAGCCCACCCCTCCGCCAGGAGCGCGCAAACCTGCTGACGGCCGACGAAGAGGATCTGGCCGACACCGGTCAGGGAGCCCCCGGCGATGTCGTTGGTCAGCCCGTCACCGGCAGGCTTGCCCGCCCGGGCGCTGCTGTGGCTGTCGGCATAGGGATTGAAGAGAAACCGGCCGCCCGGTTTCAGGACCCGCCGGACTTCCGACACCGCCTGCTTCAAGGCGGTGAAACCGCAGCAGGTGAGGGCACCGCGGTCGATAACGCAGTCGAAGCTGCCGTCCGCGAAGTCGAGGGCGGTGAAGTCGCCGACCCTGAGGTCGCCATCCAGCCCGTCCTCGGCAAAGCGCTTCTTGGCGTAGTCGATCGCACTTTCGCTGCCGTCGATGCCGGCAACCGAAAAGCCCTCCCGGGCCGCGAACCAAAGGTTGCTTGCGGTGCCGCAGCCGACTTCCAGAATGCGTACGTCCTGGCGCGGCCGGTCGCGCGGGGCGTTGCGGAAGACAAAGCTGACGACGACATCCCAGGGATAGCGCTGGGCATGGCCGGCGGCGTACTTTTCTTCCCAGATGCGGTCGAAGGAAACAGGTTCGGTCATAGCAGGTCTTCCGGGGTCAGAACATGGCCCTTCGTCAGAGCCGTCTTGATGCTGCGGCCGACAAGCCAGTCCGCGCCTTTCGGCGGCAGCCCGGTACCCGGCCGATTGAATGCGATGTCGCTGCGCTCGATTTTGTGATTGGCGTCCAGGTCGCGGGCTGTGACGCAGGAGAGGCGCCAGCCCTGACGCGCGTCTTCCTCGCTCCCGGTCGGGCCGAGCTGCGCCGAGCCGAGCGCCAACTCGGCGATCCGGACGCCCTCGGCCATGGCCTTGAACTCCAAGGGGTCCGCCGAGAAGCGGTGATCGGGACCCGGCAGCGTCTTGTCCAGGGTGAAATGCTTCTCGATCCAGCAGGCCCCCAGGCCGACGGCCAGCGCCGCGGCGAAGGCCCCTTCGCTGTGATCGCTCAAGCCGACCGGGCAGCTGAAGCAGTCCTGCAACGTACCGATCCGGCGAAGGTTCAGGTCCTTGGGATCGCAAGGATAGTTGGACACGCAGTGCAGCAGGATGAGCTTGTCATTGCCCGTCTGACGGAAGGCCCGGACGGCATCGTCGATCTCACCGACCGTCGCCATTCCGGTGGAGAGTACGGTCGGCAGGCCCGTCTCGCCCATGGTGCGGACCAGGTCGAGGTTGGTCAGGTAGTCCGATCCGTTCTTCAGCACGCCGACACCGAGGTTCGCGAGAAGGCGCACGCCTTCGGGATTGGTCGGAGTCGAATGGAACCCGATGCCGCGTTCCCGACAGTACTCTGCGAGCGCGGCCAGATCGGACTCGCTCAGTTCGTACGCCTTGAACATCTCGTACTGAGAACGGACAACGGTTTTGCCGTTCTCGACGTACTCATGGGTGAGGCTGTGATCCGAGATGAAGTCCTCGGTCACGTAGTTCTGAAACTTGACGGCATCGGCACCGCTGTCCTTCGCTGCGTCAATCGTCTCGCGCGCCAGGCCCAGATCGCCGTTGTAATTGAGGCCGATCTCGGCAACCAGATAGCTGGCTTCCTTGGGGCCGATCGGCCGGTTCTCTATGGTAATGGCCATGCTGTTTCTGCTTGCCCCTGACTTGTCTTTCTACGCCGCACCCGCAACTAGGCGGCGGTGCTGTGCAATAGGTTTCCCTCCAACGCGCGGTAGCCGGCCGCGCGGAAGAGGGCAATGGAAGGGTGATTGTTCGGAAGCGTCTCGGCGCGAAACTCCACTTCCGGCATCCATGCGCGGATCTGCTTGAGCGCGGCAAGGCCGACGCCGACGCCCCTGTGCCCGTCGTCGACCACAATCGACACCTCGAGGACTTCATGTTTGTCCGCCGGGCCCAGCCGGTCCAACCGGAGCATCCCCGCAACCTCGTCACCATGCTCGATCATCGTGATGAAGCTGGTTTCGGATGTCATGCGCGCCGCAAACCACACACGGTGCTCCGCCTCGGTTGGAATCTTCGGGTTGCGTGCCAGCGCGCGTATCGAGGGCTGCTGCTGCCAGCGCAGCAGCGTTGCTTCGTCGTTCGCCTCGGCAAGCCTCAAAAGCACGCCGGAGCCGTCTTTGGTTGCCTGCCGCGGCAAGAACGAAAGCCGTGCGCGCAGGGCCCCTTGACCGTCGCAGACCGCGCTGGCCCGCAGGGACATGTCATGAAGCGCCGACCGATCACGATCCAGATGCCGCAACTGCGCGGAGATGGCCTCGACGAGATCCCCGTCCTGGCCGTCGACCACTGCGGCAGCGCCCACTGCGGAGAGCTGCTTCGCGTTTTCCCGCTGATTGTCCGCCAACACGAGCATGACAGTGGGCAGCCCCAGACAACACCGCTCCCACGAAGTGGTTCCCGCTGCGCCGATTGCCAGGTCGGCGCTTGCCATCAGCTCGCCCATGCGGGCAGGGGAGACATGCAGGGTATGGCCCGCCAGGCTTTCAATCCGACGGCGCAATTCAGGCAAGGACGAAAACCCCTGACTGGCAACCACGTCCACCTCCGCCGGGACCCCGCTGCGCTCAATGGCGTCAATACAGACGCCGGTCAGGTTGTCGGGGTCGGTGCCACCCAGCGTCACCAAAAGGCGCAGTGGAGCCTGTGCCGAATCAGCGGGCCTTGATCGGCCCTGGCGCAGTGCCCGGAACTCCGGGCGGAGCAGTGCGTATCGCGTGCCCATCAGCTTGCGGCACGCCGGCGGCAGCAGGCCGTCGTAGTCCCCCGTTGTCCGGCCCAGGGTCTGGTCCAAAAGCAGATCGCAATCGTGGCTGCGATCGGCCAGATCGTCGAGAACCATGATCCGCCTGGCCCAGGGCCGGCAGTCCGCTTCGAAAGTCCGGTCGCGGCCATAGTGGTCGACTACCAGCCAATCCACGCCGTCGGGCCGGTGCTGCCTCAACGCCGCAGCCTCATCCGCCGCTGCGGCCTTCAGCATGATGAGATCATAGCCCGCCTCGGCCAGCGCCGGAACGGTCTCCTGGCTCCCCGGGCGTGCGGCGAAGCTGCACTGTGCACCCATTGCGGCCAAAGAGTCGGCGAGCGTCAGACAGCGCATGATGTGCCCGCTGCCCATCTCTCGGGAGGCGTCGGCCCGGAAGACAACCCGCATTCAAGTCACCGGCTGCTCGGGGGCTGCAGCCCTTTCGCTCAACAGGAAGCTCGCTTCCCGAAGGTCTGCATCGGTGTCGATATCGATGGAGCGCTCACGCGGCATGACATATCCCACCAAGGGCTGAGCCACGTAGTCTCTTGCTGCCCGGAAGCGCGGGACATCGAGAACATGGACCGCGCCATTCGGCCGGAAGGCCTTGGGCATTGTCTGGGAACGGCGATCAAGATACTCCGGAAACACGGGTTCCAACCCGTCCGCTCCGTCCAGGCGGTAGGCGGAAAAAGGGGTGTGCGTATACTCGGCGACGCTCATCAGGAACGGACGATCCTTCTGAACGAAGAGCTCGAAAGCCCCCCTTATGTCTCCCGCGGTTCGGAAAGGACAGGTCGGCAGCATGATGATCAGGGTATCGTAGCGGTCGTTCGCTTCCTCAAGCGCGTCCAGCGCATGCAGTGCAACCTCTACGACGCCTGCCGGGTCACGGGCCAGTTCCGGCGGCCTCATGAAGGGAACGTCGATGCTCAGCGCGCGCGCTGTCTCGGCGACGGCCTCGTCCTCGGTTGACAGAATCAGACGGTCGATGACGCCGCTGTCCCGGGCTGCGTCTGCGGCCCAGGCGATCAGGGGCTTGCCGCCGAGAAGCCTGACATTCTTTTTGGCCAGCCGCGTTGAACCGCCCTTTGCCGGTATGAGGCCGAGGGTCTTCCCGGCTTTCATGGTTGACGAGTCCTCCCGGCGTGCATCCGACCTGCCCTAGGCGTCCTTGGAGAACAGCCACCAGTTGGTGTTGTCGCTGTTGTCGAGCGGTTTCCAGAAAAAGCCGTAGTCGCAGACCCTGAGCTGCGGATGGCGTTCCAGGTAGTAGCTGCCGAAGTCGCGCTTGAAGAGAAAGCCTTCCATGCCGCGATAGGGGATCTCGACAGGATCGGGCGAGAAGTACTCGATGCAGACGACGTAGCGCCGGGAAACCCGGACGATTTCGTCAACGACTTTGCCGAGGTGGTCCGGGGCGACGTGAATCAGGACCCCTGCGGTAAAGACAAGATCGACGCTATTGTCGTCGAGGGGCAGGTCGCCGCCGTGACCGCAACGGATATCCGCGTGCTTTAGCTGCGGCTGGGAGCGGGCCATTTCGCAGACCTGCTCGTTGGGCTCGACACCCTTCACTTGCTCGACGAAGTGACTGAGCGCGACGAGGTTCTGACCGATGTTGCACCCGACCTCCAGGACGCTCTGCGGTGCGCGGGAGGCGGTCGTCTGCAGGACGCGGGCCCAATTCCGCATCGTCGCGCGCAGGCTGTCCGCGGAGATCTGGTTGCCGCCCCGCTGTGCATACTCAAAACCGAACTCTGAGGACCAGAGATCAACCTGCTTATTTGCCATAGGTCACGTTCCTTACCTTACCGCCCTTACCTTGCCGCCCTTACCGTGCTGCGGTCACAGAATCCTCGCCCTGCTCCGCCTTCAGGCCGAGATATCCGACCAGTTCAGGGCCGCGCCTGCTGCTACGGAGTGCGCAAGTGCCTTGCCGATGACGTGCTCCGCCTCGCTGGGCGGAAGACCGAAACCGGGGCGCCGGTAGTCGACATCCTCGGGACGCAGCACATGTCCGGCAGCGAGATCCTGGCGCACATGGATGCTGCGTCGCACGGCCATCCGTTTCTCGGCTTCCGCTGCGGTCATGAGGCGCCGGCTGCTCCCCATCGCGGTTTCGAGCTCGCGGATTGAGCGGATGAAGGCGTCCATGTCGCTGGGCTCAATGGACATGATGTGCTCGACACTGCGGGTCGTGCGGTCCTCGGTGATGGTCTTTTCGACCAGGTTGGCGCCCAATGCGATGGCGGCGATATCCATCTCCCAGCCTGGCGAGTGATCGGAGTAGGCGATTGGATAGGGGAACATCCGCTTGAGTGTTGGGATCACATTCAGGTTGATGCTCTCAAGCCGGGCCGGGTATCCGGAGGGGCAGTGATGGATGATGATGTTCTCGTTGCCCTCGCTGCGGATCAGGTCGACCGCGACTTCGATCTCGCCGATCGTGGCGTTGCCGGTATCCAACTGCAGACAGAGGCCGCTCCTTGCGGCCCGTTTGAGAAGAGGAAAGTGATTGACATCAGCCGATGCAATCTTGATCGAGTGGCAGCCGAGTTCCTCCAGAAAGTCGACTTCGTCATCGAATGCAACGGTCGCGAAGAACGCCAGTCCCAGGGAGTCGGAATAGTCCTTCAGCGCCCGCCATTCGTCGGCGGTGAGACAGCGCCGGCAGAGAATGTCATAGAGCGGTTCAGAAACCGTCTCCCTCTTGCCGCTGTCGCGGTCAACCAGGATTTCGTAGGTGAAGGGCTGCTTGCGGTCGGCAACCAGGCGGTCGGGGTCGAAGATCTGAAACTTGACTGCGTCCGCCTTGGCTTCCGCTGCATGGGCGACCAGGCGTTTGGCCGAGTCCAGACCGTCGTGCGTCGGGCCGGCCTCGAATGTGATAAAGCAGGGCTGGTCGTCACCCAGCTTGCGCGATCCGAATGTCACCATTCCTCTGTCTTCCCCTTCCGAACGCGATCCGTCTTTCCGCCAAGCCTTGCCTTCTATACTCCGAGGTGGCGCTTCAGCGCCGCGACCACGCGGTCGACGTCCTCGTCGGCCATGCCGGCAAAGAGCGGCAGGCTGAGTGTTCGGGCATAGTAGCGCTCACTGCCGGGCAGCGCGGTCTCACCGTAGCGCCGCTGGTAGTAAGGCTGCCGATGGACCGGAATGTAGTGCACCTGCGTGCCGATGCCGTCCTCCTTCAGGCGATTCATGAACGCCGCACGGGAGATGCCGGCGGCGTTGAAATCGATCAGGATTGCATAGAGGTGCCAGGCTGCCTTGCAGTGCTGCGACTGTGCCAAGGGCTGCAGAAGCGGACTTAGGCCTTCCAGCTGGCTGTCATAGCGTGCCGCCAGCGCGCGCCTACGCGCCACAAAGCGGTCCAGCTTTTTGAGTTGGCTGTGACCGAGGGCACATTGAATATCGGTAACCCGGTAATTCAGGCCGACCTCCGGCATCTCGTAATACCAGGGGTTCTGCCGGCCCTCGTCGTCGTAGGCCATGTCATTCTGGCTCATCTCCGCGAAGTCGCGGGTCATGCCGTGAGAGCGCAGGTGGCGCAGACGCGCTGCAAGGGCGTCGTCGTTCGTCGTCACCGCGCCGCCTTCGCCCATCGCGATCGTCTTTACCGGATGGAAGGAGAAGGTCGTCATCCGACAAAGGCGCCCGTCGCCAATCGGACTGGTTTCGCCGTCGCGCAGACGGTAGCGGCTTCCGATGGCATGGGCGGCATCGTCGATCACGGCGATGCCGTGCCGGTCTGCGACATCCCGGATCGCTTCGAGGTCGCCGCACTGCCCGGCCATGTGGACCGGGAAAACGGCCTTCACCGGGCCCTCCGCCCGCGCCAGAGCCTCGGTGAAATGTTGGGCCTCCATCAGTCCGCTGTCCGGATCGCAATCGGCGAAGACGACTTCGGCGCCGGTGAGGCGTACCGCATTGGCGGTTGAAAGGAAGGTCACGCTGGGCACGACCGCAATGTCGCCGGGGCCCAAACCGAAAGCCAGGGCCGCCAAGTGCAGCGCTGCCGTTCCGTTGGTGCAGGCGACGGCGTGGCGGGCAGCCGTAGCCCGGCAGAGCGCCGCTTCAAAGGCGGCCAAGGCTGGACCGGTGGTGAGGAATTCGCTACGCAGGACATCGACGACCGCTGCGATATCGTCGTCTTCGATCTGCTGGCGGCCGTACGGCAGAAAGACCATCTCTGAAAGCGTCATTTTTCGCTTTCGGCTATCATCGCTTCCAGTCGCGCGGCGTCCAGCCAGTCATCATTGATGTTGCTGGCGAAGCGGAAGCCATTGGGCACCGGCTTGGCGCCCGAGTTGGGGAACGTTTTGTGCATGCGCTCCCAGAACTCCGGCAGGATCATGTAGCGGTCAGGCAGCTCATAGGTGCTGCGCGCGTCGTCCTCGGTGATCAGCACTTCATGGATTTTCTCGCCGGGCCGGATTCCCACGACCTTCTGCGGAAGGCTCGGGGCCATGTAGCTGGCCAGATCGGTGATTTTCATGCTCGGGATCTTCGGTACGAAGATCTCTCCGCCCTTCATAAGCGACAAGCAGGAGAGCACGAAGTCGACGCCCTGCTGCAGCGTGATCCAGAAGCGGGTCATCTCGAGATCGGTGATCGGCAGGCTCTCGGAACCCTGGTCGATCAGCTTGCGAAAGAACGGGATGACGCTGCCGCGAGAGCCCAGAACATTGCCGTAACGAACAACCGAGAACCTGGTTCCGATCGATCCGCTGAGGTTATTGGCGGCAACCAGGATCTTGTCGGAAGCCAGCTTGCTTGCGCCATAAAGGTTCACCGGGCTCGCGGCCTTGTCCGTCGACAGCGCGATGACCCGCTTCACTCCGCAGCTCAGCGCCGCGCGGACCACGTTCTCCGCCCCGATCACATTGGTCTGGATGCACTCGAAGGGATTGTACTCGGCCGCCGGCACCTGCTTCAGCGCCGCCGCATGAACGACGATGTCGACTTCTCGAAGGGCGAGTTCCAGGCGGCTGGCATCACGAACATCGCCGATGAAGTACCGCAACGAGGGGTGGTCCTGCACGGACAGGCTGATGCCCATCTCGTACTGTTTGAGTTCGTCCCGCGAAAAGACAATAAGCCGGCGCGGTTCATAGCGCTCGAGCACGGTGCGAACGAACTTCTGCCCAAACGAACCCGTCCCACCTGTTACCAGGATGGATTTGCCGTTCAGGTCGAAGTCATTCCCGTTAGAGAAGGTCTTCCCAGTAGCAGCCGACATCCCCTAGTTATCTGATGAATTACTTAACAAATAGTATTAATTCGTCTTCAGTATTTGGATCCGGGCATGCTACCGCAGTCCGGGTGACAACGCGCCCAGACCAGAACCGCCAACGAAAGTGCCGCATCCGCAAGGGATTGCCCTAGTGGTTTGCGGAAACAGCCCCCAAAGGTGCCTGGACCGCGACCTTGCGGCCCAAAAGATCGAGCAGGAGGATGACCCGGTCTCGGTCGGCCATCCGCTCGAACAAACCAAAACAGTCCGCCAGGGCACCCGACACAATCCGCAGCGCCTCGCCTTTGCAGAAAGGGCGCCGCTGGAGCGGAATGATGCCGTTTTTATCCTCGCGGGCAGCGATGTCTTCTACAACTCCGGCGGGAATTGCGGCCGGACGCTCGCCGTTGCAGATCAGATGGCTCACACCAAGGGTGCCGTTGATCGATCGCCAGGGTGCGGTTTCCAGATCCAGGTGCACGAAGATGTAGCCCGGGAACAGCGGCGCCTTGACCACGTCGCGTCGGCGGGCGTGGCGTCGTTCGCGCAGGTAGCGCGGCAGATAGGCCTCGAAGCCCTGGCGCTCCAGGTTGATGCGGGCCCGCTCTTCGGCCCGCATCTGGGTCTGTGCGACGTACCAGCGCTTCATGGCGACTTCACTCCCAGTCCGCGCGCAGCAGCAGCCGGCTTGCGCGGAGAAAGCCGCAGGACACTGGGGAAAAGGACCCGCTCCGGGCCAAAGCGCGCGACCATCCGGTCGTACTGTGCCTGGGGGTCCTTGATGTCGGTGATGACCACCGCATCGACCTCGGCCAATGCCGTAAGGCTGTGCACAACCGGCGTGCCCGCAAGGCCCTGGCGGTTCGTCGATTCGTCGAAGATGACCGTAACCTCAAGGCCGTTGTCGAGCGCGGCCAAGATCGCGATCTCGCAAAGATCTCCGGCACCGACAAAGGCAACCCTTTGATAACCCTTGGATTTTCCGGCCAGAAAAAGATCTGAGCAATCCTCGCGCGCGTGGCGGAAAAAGCTGAGAGACCGGGCCATGAACTTCGCCGTCAGGCGTGCCTTCTCGCTGAACCCTTTGGCTGTCAGGTAGTAGACGTAGCGCCTAGCCGGAGCCTTGCGCACTTTAACGAAGCCCTTGCTGATGCACCGCTTCAGATAGATGTTGGTCAGGCCAAGCGCGATCCCGAGTTCCGCCGCCAGCCCGCGCTGAGTCACCCTGTCGTCAGCCTCGATCGCATTCAGCATCAGCCGGGTGGAATCGGCCTCGTGGTCGTGTTTCAGAGGCGAGCGGGCTTGTGGTGGCAAGATCGGCTCCCGGGCGTGACGGAGGGCAAGGCCCTACCGACGATTATGCTCTGTCTAGCGCTCCGAGAAAGGTCCTGTCAAGCGTTCATGTCATGAACAATTTTACAAATAATTCAGTAATTTCATTGACTTGAATGGTTGATTCTGCCTTAATCCGCGACCGCCGGACTTGATTGGACTTAGGAAGGGTTGGTGCCCTGGCAGGCGCTGAAATGTGGGTTATGGATTCGCGCTACGTCGTTTTCGATCTCGAGGCCACCTGCTGGCCGCGCGGTCGCGAACAGGCACCCTCCGAGGTTATCGAGATTGGTGCGGTGCGCATGAACCTGGCCAGGCACAAAACCAAGGGCGATCCGGTCGGCGATGACGAGTTTCAGACCTTCGTGCGCCCCTTCATGGCGCCCCAGCTCTCGCCCTTCTGTACGGAGTTGACCACCATCCGCCAGAGTGATGTCGATGCGGCGCCGGACTTTCCGGAGGCCCTCGGTGCATTCTTCACCTGGGCCGCGGCGGAGAGGGACTTTACACTGGCCGCCTGGGGCGATTATGACGGCAACCAGCTTGATCGCGATTGCCGCAAGCACGGGATCGGCAATCCTTTCAGGGCCATCCCCTACCTAAATATCAAGAAGTCCTTCGCCCGGCATCTGAAGCTGTCGCGCGGCATGGGGCTCGGCGCGGCCATGCGAAAGCTCGGCCTGAAGCCCGAGGGTACGCCGCATCGTGCAATCGACGATGCGCGCTCCGTGGTTCGGATTTTGCGGGCCGGTGTTTTGGAGGCGCTGTGAGATGGCAATTCGCGGCCTCATGCCGGAACCATCGGATCCTTGTTTTATGAGTTCTGTGACGGTACGCCGGGTCCGGCGCAAACCGTTGGAGACTGTCGAGTCGTGACCCTGCCTGAACACCCATCCGTTGCCGTCGTCGGCCTTGGCTACGTCGGTCTGCCTTTGGCCGTTGCGCTGGCCGATCAGTTCAAAGTCATCGGTTTCGATGTCGATGCCCAGCGTGTGCAGGAACTGCGCGACGGTTGGGACCGGACCCGGGAGGTTTCGGAACAGGACCTGGAGCGGGCGCCGATGGTGCTGACGGCAGAGCCTGCCGGGATGACCGGCTGCGACGTCTTCATTGTCACCGTTCCGACGCCGGTCGATCACGACAACCGGCCTGATCTCCGCGCTGTGATCGCCGCCAGCCGCACTGTGGGGGAGGTCATGGCTGCGGGCGCCGTCGTGGTCTATGAGTCGACGGTCTATCCCGGCGTGACCGAAGACCTCTGCGGCAGCATCCTGTCCGAGGTTTCGGGGCTCACGCCCGGTGCCGACTTCTTTCTCGGATACTCGCCGGAGCGTATCAATCCGGGCGACACCCGGCACAGCCTTTCCAAGATCGTAAAGGTGGTGGCCGGCCAGACGCCCGAAGTGACCGATTATTTGGCGGAGATCTACGGCCGGGTGATCGAAGCAGGTGTCTTTCCAGCTGCCAGCATCAAGACCGCCGAGGCTGCGAAGGTCATCGAGAACGCCCAGCGCGACATCAACATCGCCTTCGTCAACGAGGTGACAAAAATCTTCAACCGCCTGGACCTCTCGATCCACGATGTCCTCGATGCGGCGCGAACAAAGTGGAACTTCCTGGACTTCCGGCCGGGGATGGTCGGTGGGCATTGCATCGGCGTCGACCCCTACTATCTGGCACACTGCAGCGAGGCGCTGGGGCTTCATCCTCAGGTCATCCTCGCCGGCCGGCGGACCAACGATTCCATGGGAACCTACTTCGCCGGCATGGTGGCCGAGGCGCTGCGCGGCCGCTCCGGCAGACGGGTCCTGGTTCTGGGCCTTACCTTCAAGGAGAACGTGCCCGACCTGCGCAACAGCAAGGTCGTGGACCTGATCTCGGCCCTCGGCCAGCGCGGCTTCCAGGTGTCGGTTCACGATCCGCTCGCCGATCCGCAGGAGGCCCTTGAAGACTACGGCTTGGAGATGCTTGCCGACCTGGAGGCGCAGGCTCCCTTCGACTGTATGGTCGGCGCCGTGGCGCATCAGCCCTATCGCGAGTTCGCCAAGCGGGACTTCGAGGCTTTGCTGGTATCGGATGGACTGATATTTGATCTGAAGAACATCTGGGCAGAGACCGAACTGCCGGACGGGCGGCAGCGGCGGACCATCTAAAGCTTGGCCCCGGCACCTGCCCGGGCGCCAAGTTCTGAATCATTGGCTAGGCCTGGCGGGAAGAGGAAGAGATGTCAGTAATTGTCACCGGCGTGGCCGGCTTCATCGGGTCTCATGTGGCGGCTCAGCTGATCGGGCAGGGGCGCTCGGTGATCGGCATCGATAATCTCAACGACTATTACGACCCGACCCTCAAGCAGGCGCGGCTCGACCGCCTCGCCGGCCACAACGGTTTCACCTTTCGCCAGTTCGATGTTTCCGAGCGGGAGCCGATCCTCGCCCTGGCCGAAGAGTTTCCGAGCACGACCGAGATCGTGCACCTCGCCGCCCAGGCCGGTGTGCGCTATTCGCTGGAGAACCCCTTCGCCTACGTTCAGACGAACCTTATGGGTCATCTCTGCATGATGGAGCTGGCGCGCAAGCTGGGCGGGCTGCGGCACTTCGTCTACGCCTCATCCTCGTCGGTCTACGGCGGCAACAAGGAGCTGCCCTTCTCCGTCGAGCAGCGCGTCGACAAGCCGGTCTCGCTCTATGCGGCCACCAAGCGCGCCGACGAATTGATGACCCATTGCTACGCGCATCTCTTCGATCTGCCGAGCACGGGCCTGCGCTTCTTTACGGTCTACGGTCCCTGGGGGCGTCCCGACATGTCGGCTTTCATCTTCACGAAGGCCATTCTGGAGGGCCGTCCGATCCGCGTCTTCAATCACGGCGACATGCGTCGGGACTTCACATACATCGACGACATCGTTGCCGGCGTCCTGGCCGTCATCGATCGGCCGCCGGAGCGGGCAGTCCCCGGTGTGGAGGGCGAGGCGCCCAACCGGGTCTATAACCTGGGCAACCATCGCTCGGAGCCTTTGCTGCGCTTCATCGAGCTGATCGAGCAGGCTTGCGGCCGGGAAGCCATCCGCGAGTTCGAGGCGATGCAGCCGGGCGATGTGAAGGAAACCTACGCGGATATCGTCCCGGCGCAGCGCGACCTGGGCTTCGAGCCGCGCGTCTCCATCGACGAGGGCATCCCCCGCTTCGTCGAATGGTACCGGGGTTATCACGGGGTCTAGGTCTATGGGGGTCTGGGTCCATGGGTGCCTGGGCCATGAGGCCCAGCCGGGCGCCCGGGCGTCGGCGATCGTACCGGGGCCAATCAAATTGGGATCGTCAGTTTGAGGTCCTTCTGTGACAAGGGTGGGGCTTGCCGGAATCCCAGGGATGCTCCTTGATTCGCCTTCCTAAAGTCGCTAAGTCCTTTCGCACCTGCAGCATAATTTTTGAGGATTGGTGCCACCATGGACCGCCTGGACGCATTGGAAGCGCAATCCGTCTACATCCTGCGCGAGGCCTACAATCGGATCGAGCCCCTGGCCATGCTCTGGTCGCTCGGCAAGGATTCCAACGTCATGCTCTGGCTGGCGCGAAAGGCCTTCCTCGGGCATGTCCCCTTTCCCGTCGTGCATGTCGATACGGGCAAGAAGTTCAAAGAGATGTACGAGTTCCGCGACCGCTACGCAAAGGAGTGGGGCCTCGATTTCGTGCGCGAGGAATGCCCGCCTATCGACGCGGTCGACCAGAGCCTGCCGCCGGCCGCCCGTTCAGCTGCGCGCAAGACCGAAGGGCTGCGCCGCGCCATCGACCGCTACGGCTTCAAGGGCCTGATTGCCGGCATCCGGCGCGACGAACAGGCGACCCGGGCCAAGGAGCGTGTCTTCAGCCCGCGCGGCGAGAGCGGTGAGTGGGACTTCCGCGATCAGCCGCCGGAGTTCTGGGATCAGTACAAGACCGACTTTCCGCCGGGTGCGCATCTACGCATCCATCCTTTGCTGCATTGGACCGAACTCGACATCTGGCTGTACACTCACCGTGAGGGGATCCCGATCATCCCGCTGTATCTGTCCAAGAACGGCAAGCGCTACCGGTCACTTGGCGATCAGGACATTACACATCCGGTGGAGTCCGATGCCTCTACGATTGAGGAGATCATTGCTGAACTGCAGACCACCCGGACCGCCGAGCGGGCCGGACGTGCCATGGACCACGAGCGCGAAGACGCTTTCGAGCGCCTGCGTGCCAGCGGCTATATGTGATCGGGAGCGGAACGGCCATGACCTCGGACACGACACCCATTGCAGCCCAGGATCAATCCGCGTTGCCTGAAGATGCCACCCAGAGCGGCGCGCATCCTGACGATGCGGAGCACGCAGGCGAACGTTCACTGCACCGTATCGTCATCGTCGGCCACGTCGATCACGGCAAGTCCTCGCTGATCGGGCGCCTGCTGCACGACACCGGCTCGTTGCCGCCGGGCAAGGTGGAGGAGCTGGAAAAAATCTCCGCACGCCGCGGCATGGAGATCGAATGGTCTTTCGTGCTCGACGCCTTCCAGGCCGAGCGCGATCAGGCGGTGACCATCGACACCACGCAGATCTGGTTCAAAACCGGCCTGCGTGACTACGTGATCATCGATGCCCCCGGCCACCGGGAGTTTCTCAAGAACATGGTCAGCGGTGCCGCCAGCGCCGACGCGGCCATCATGGTGGTCGACGCCGAAGAAGGGGTGCGCGAGCAGTCGCGCCGCCACGCCTATCTGCTGCATCTCCTGGGGGTTCGCCAGGTTGCGGTGGTGATCAACAAGATGGACCTCGTCGATTTCAGCCAGACGCGCTTCGACGAGGTCTCCAAGGAAATCACCGAATACCTGCGCTCCATCGGCGCGGCGCCGATGATGGTGGTGCCGATTTCTGCACGCGGCGGCGACAACATCGCCAGCCGTTCGGCGCGGACGCCTTGGTACGACGGCCCGACGGTGATTTCCGCCCTGGACGGCTTCCACGGCCACCCGGGTGTCGGTGCGCAGCCGCTGCGCCTGCCGGTGCAGGACGTCTACAAGTTCGATGCCCGCCGCATCATTGCCGGCCGTATAGAATCCGGCACGGTTTCGGTCGGCGACACCGTGCTGTTTTCACCGTCCAACAAGACAGCGCGGGTGCGCTCGATCGAGGCCTGGCCCGCCGACCACGGCCCCGAGACGGCGGCTGCCGGCGAGTCGGTCGGAATCACGCTGGACGAACAGCTCTTCGTCGAGCGGGGCGAGATCGTCAGCCATGCCGAGAAGCCGCCCAAGTTGAGCACGGTCTTTCATGCCCGCCTGTTCTGGCTCGGCCATAAGGCCCTGAAGGTGGGATCGCGTTACAAGCTGAAGCTCCTGACCCAGGAGGCCGAAGTCACGGTGCGTTCGATCGAGCGCATCGTCGACACCCAGACGCTGGAGAATGCCTCCGGCGATGCGGTGGAACGCAACGCAGTTGCCGAGGTCACTCTGTTCAGCCGCCAGGTCCTGGGGCTCGACGACTACGGCGATCTGCCCAAGACCGGTCGCTTTGTGCTGATTGAGGACTACGACACCGTCGGCGGTGGCGTGATCTCCATGGAGGGCCTGCCTGACCAGCGCCAGGCCATCACGGTCAAATCCACCAACGTCATCTCCGTCGAACACCAACTCACCGCTGACTCCCGGGCGGCGCGCAACGGCCATCGCGGCGGCGTCCTGTGGTTCACCGGCCTTTCGGGCGCCGGCAAGTCGACGCTGGCTATGGAGGTCGAGCAGCGGCTCTTCGCGAAGGGCTACCAGGTCTATGTGCTGGACGGCGACAACGTGCGCCGCGGACTCAACGCCAACCTCGGGTTCTCGCCCGAAGACCGCACGGAGAACATTCGCCGCGTCGGCGAAGCGGCCTCACTCTTTGCCGACTCCGGCATCATCTGCATCACCGCCTTTATCTCGCCCTACCGGGTCGACCGGGATCGTGCCCGCGCCTCGGCGCCGGGTCGTTTCCACGAGATTTACATCAAGGCGGATGTGGAGACCTGCGAGCGGCGCGACCCAAAGGGTCTCTACAAGAAAGCGCGGGCCGGCGAGATCCCTCAGTTCACCGGCGTCTCGGCGCCCTATGAACCGCCCGTGGCCCCCGACCTTGTTGTAGACACGGCCGGCGAAAGCGTTGGCGAGTGCGTCGAACAGATCATCCGCTACATTGAAGAGTCGTTTACGCTGGAAAAGCCCGGCGGCTGACGAAACCGGACTCGCTGACCGGACTCGCTGACCGGGGCGCGGCAGCGACCGTTCCTCCGTGGTTGGGGAGCGTCGCCTGCGACCGTTCAACGGCCATACGCCATTCGGGCGGCGGCTGCTGAGCCGACTCAGCGGTCCCTGTGGGCTGCGGAGGGCCGTGGCTGCGGCGGGTCCGTAGCGGCCTTTCGCGGCAGGCTGTCGCGCGCCGAACGGGGCAACACAATGACCGATATGACCGCCGCGCCGCCGATGACGGCAAGCCAATGGCTCTGCCAGAGTCCGTAGGCGGTCGAGGCGATGCAGAGGATCGTTATGAACATTCCCTGGCTGCAGACCCGCGCGGCGGGCGGCAGGCCATCGATCCGTCGGGCGATAAAGAACAGGACAGCGATGGTCAGCACGGCGCCGGCGGCACCCAGTTCGAGCAGGATCTGTAGGGGGCCGTTGTGGGGATGGGAAGGGATAGCCTTTCGTCCCCGCCCGAAAGGCTCGGCATCGGCAGCCGGGATCGAAGCGGAGGAGTCGAACCCCCAGCCGGCCAGCGGTCGCTCGACGATCTTGTCCGCGACAAAGTCCCAGGTGTGGACCCGGTAGCGTGCCGTGGGGCTGAGGTAGGTGGCTTCATGAAGCCCCGCTTCCTTCATCAACTTGGCCACCCCCGGACCAGCCGCGAGCGGCAGGACGATGGCCGCGGCCAGGATCAGCCGTCCGGCCCTGCGCCCCAAACCGGCCAGGGCCGCCGCCAGGAGGCCCGCGAAAAGGCCGAGAACCGCTGCGGACGACTGCGATGAGAGGGCCAGCGCCAGGGCCGCGGGCGGGACTGCAAAAGCAACCGGTCTGAAGCGCAGATGCCAGCAGAGAGCGGCCAGCGGCCAGGCGAGTATGGCGAGCGTGGTGATGCCGCGGTTGAGGCGGGAGTAGGCCGCATAGTCGTTGGCCGGAGGCCCCTTGAGCGCGGTGTAGACCGGAAACCCGAAGACGAACTCGATCAGCACGAGGACGACAGCGAGGGCCACCCCTGCAGCGAGCCCGAAGCCCGCTCTGCGACTCTGCGCCGTGTCCATCAGGCCCGCCGCGCCACAGAGAAAGACCATGATCAGCAGCAGCACTGCGACCCGCAGGGCAAGCATCGCTGCTTCCTGCGGCAAGGGGGTCCAGAGCGAGGCGATGAGGCACCAGCCGACAAAGAGGCAAACCGCCAGGGTGATCGAGCGGTTCATGAGTTGCCAGGGCCGCGCCAATCCCCAGACCATGGCAGCGGCGGCAAGGCCGGTCACCAGGCTCAGGGGAACCACGGCCTTGGGGGCCAGCAGACCGAGCACAGGCAACAGCAGGCAGAACCCGGCCAGAATGAGGCTCAGGCGGTTCAAACGCTGGTGATCGCGGGAGGGGTCTTGCGTCGGGGTCGTCACAGGGGCCTTTTAGAGCATAGACCGCGCCATGAAAACTCCGGGCTTGCGGGTCATGCGGCCTCGGGGACCCGCCGGTTGCTCAAGGTGCGGCCTGGGCCGCCCGTTCCTCCATCTCGCGGCGCAGTTCCTGGCGCCGGGTGACGAGAGAGGCGACCAGAACGCCAGCCGCAACCAGCCCCACCAGGATTGTGCAGACGGCGTTGATTTCCGGGGTCACACCCAGGCGGACCTGGCTGTAGATCTTCATCGGCAGGGTCGTGGCGCCCGGCCCGGTGGTAAAGCTGGCGATCACCAGGTCGTCAAGCGAAAGGGTGAACGACAACAGCCAGCCGGCAACCACCGCCGGCGCGATAACCGGCAGGGTGATCTGCAGGAAGGTGCGCCCCGGCGGGCAGCCCAGGTCCATTGCGGCCTCTTCGATGGAGCGGTCGAAGCTCACCAGGCGCGACTGCACGACCACGGCGACGTAGCACATTGAAAAGGTGATATGGGCGATGGTGACGGTGACGAAGCCGCGGTCCAGGGAGATCGCAACGAACATCAACAGCAGCGACAGGCCGGTGATGACTTCCGGCATGACCAGGGGGGCGTAGATCATGCCGGAAAACAGGGTGCGGCCGCGGAACCCCCCGAAGCGCGCCATGATCAGCCCGGCGAGGGTGCCGAGAAAGGTGGCGAAGGTAGAGGCGACGACGGCGACCTTGAGGGTTACCCAGGCTGAGTTCATCAGTCCTTCGTTATTCCACATTTCGCCATACCACTTCGTCGAAAAGCCGGCCCAGACCGTGACCAGGCGCGATTCGTTGAAGCTGTAGATCACCAGGAGCGCGATCGGCAGGTAGAGAAACAGAAAGCCGACCACCAGGGAGGCGATGTTGAACCAGCTCGCACCCTGCTTCACCGCCTCAGCCCTCCGCCTTCGCCGTCTTTTCCTGCATGCGCTGGAACAGCATGATGGGTACCACCAGCACCAGCAGCAGGATCACGGCCACGGCCGATGAGAGCGGCCAGTCGCGGTTGTTGAAGAATTCCGACCACAGGGTCTTGCCGATCATCAGAGTCTGGGAGCCGCCCAGGAGGTCCGGAATCACGAACTCGCCCATCGCCGGAATGAACACGAGGAAGCTGCCGGCGATGATGCCGGGCAGGGAGAGCGGTACGGTGATCACCCAGAAGGCCTTGATCGGCCGGCAGCCCAGGTCGGCGGCGGCCTCCAAGAGGCTGAGGTCCATCTTTTCCAGGTTGGCGTAGAGCGGCAGCACCATGAAGGGCAGGTAGGAGTAGACGATACCGATGTAGACGGCGATGTCGGTGTTGAGGATCGTCAGCGGTTCGGAGATCAGGCCCAGCTGGGTCAGGGCCAGATTGAGCAGACCCTCTTTCTTCAGAATGCCGATCCAGGCGTAGACCCGGATCAGGAAGGACGTCCAGAACGGCAGGATCACCATCATCAGCAGCGCGAAGCGCCAGCGCTTGGGTGCCCGCGCCATGCCATAGGCAATGGGAAAGCCGATCAGCAGCGTCAGCACGGTCGAGACCAGAGCGATGCGCAGCGAGGAAAGATAGGACTTCCAGTAGAGGCTGTCCTCGAGCAGGAAGAGATAGTTCTCCAGGCTCGCCTGGATGGCGATGAAGCCGTCCTCGACGAAGACGAAGAGCGGCGTATAGGGGGGCTGGGCGACCACCACCTCGGCCAGGCTGATCTTCAGGACGATCAGAAAGGGCGCCAGGAAGAACGCCAGCAGCCAGAGGTAGGGAATGGCGATGACCGCGTTCCGGCCGGAAACGCCGAGGCGTTTCAGAACGGTCACCAGGATCCGGTATGGGGGCAGCAGCAGAAGTCTCGCGTGCAGCCCGGAGAGCGTGCCGGCCGCGGCGCCGTCGCCTTGCAGGTAGGCGACCTCTTGCCGGGGATCGGGCTCTTTCGCGGACCGTGCCATGACCGGCGGCTCAGCTCAGCAGAACCACGGCCGCATCGGGCGGCCAGGTCAGGTAAACCCGATCCTCCCAGGTGATCGGCCGTTCGATCAGGCGCGTCCGGTTGGCCTGAGTGGCGGTGACCATCTTTCCGCTGTCCAGCTTCACGTGATAGATCGAGAGATTGCCCAGATAGCCGATGTCCCAGACCTCGCCGGACAGGCAGTTCGTCGTTGTATCGGGCGGCGGTTCCAAGGCGATCTGAACCTTCTCGGGCCTGAGCGCAATCCAGACCTGCCGCCCGGCCGGCTCATCGGCGCTCGGGCCCGTCTTGATGGTGCAGCCGGCCTCCTGGCTCTGCACCAGCAGGTGGTCGCCCTCGCGCGCCGCGACCCGGCCTTCGAGCGTGTTGACCTCGCCGATGAACTCCGCCACGTAGCGGGAATTCGGGTACTCGTAGAGCTCGGCCGGGGTCGAGACCTGGACGATCTTGCCGTGGTCCATGACGGCGATGCGGCTAGAAACGGTCATTGCCTCTTCCTGATCGTGGGTGACGATCACAAAGGTGATGCCGGTTTCCTCCTGGATGTTCATGAGCTCGAACTGGGTCTGGGTCCTGAGGTTCTTATCGAGGGCGCCCAGCGGTTCGTCGAGCAGTAGCATCTTCGGCTTCTTCACAAGAGAGCGGGCCAGGGCGACGCGCTGGCGCTGACCGCCCGAGAGCTGATGCGGCTTGCGGCGGGCAAAGGCGTTGAGCTGGACCATCTCGATGACCTCCGCGACCCGGCGCTCGATCTCCGGCTTCGGCACGCCGTCCTGGCGCAGGCCGAAGGCTATGTTTTTCTCCACATTCATGTGGGGGAAGAGCGCGTAGGACTGGAACATCATATTGACCGGCCGCTGGTAGGGCGGCACGCCCGACATATCCTCGCCCTCCAGGAGGATCTGGCCTTGGCTGGGCATCTCGAAGCCTGCCAGCATCCGCAGCAGCGTGGTCTTGCCGCAGCCGGAGGGGCCGAGCAGGGAGAAGAACTCCCGCTGATAGATGTTGAGGGAGATGTCGTCGACGGCGACGAAGTCGCCGAAACGCTTGGTGACTCGAGAAATCTCTACGTGGGGGCGCTGGTTGGGGTCGTTCCAGGGTTCCCAGCGCTGGCGCGTGTGCGTTGCGCCCGTGCTCTTCGCCGCGGTCTTCGCCGAGGTCTTCGCCGAGGTCTTCGCCGAGGTCTTCACTGCACTTCCGGGTGATCCGGCATCACTCATATCAGAGCCCCCGCCCGCCGATGATCGCAAAACCCCGTGTGAGAAACGGTCCCGCCTCCCCTCAGGCGGGACCGCTTGGAGGCCGCTACTGCCCGCTCTTGACCTTGGTCCAGAGCCGGGTGACCACGCGCTGCACCTTTGGCGCATAGGGGGTCGTCGTATAGAGGGTGGCCAGCGCATCGGGCGTCGGGTAGATCGCCGGATCGTCGATCACGTCTTCTTCGAGGAACTGCTGCGAGGCCTCGTTGCCGTTGGCGTAGTAGACGTAATTCGATGCCTTGGCCATGACCTCCGGGCTCATGATGTAGTTCAGGAAGGTGTGGGCCTCTTCCACGTTGCGGGCATCGGAAGGGATCGCCATCTGATCGAACCACATCAGCGCGCCTTCGTTCGGTGCCACGTACTTGATGGTAACGCCGTTGTCGGCTTCATCGGCACGGTCGCGGGCCTGCAGCACGTCGCCCGACCAGCCGACCGCCATGCAGATATCGCCGTTGGCCAGGGCGTTGATGTACTCGGAGTTGTGGAACTTCTGGATGTAGGGCCGGACCGCCGACAGTGCGGCTTCGGCCTTGCGGATCACCTCGGGGTCCTGGCTGTCCGGATCCTCGCCGATGTAGTTCAGGGCGGCCGGGATCATCTCCGTCGGCGCGTCCAGCACGTGGATGCCGCAGTCGGCGAACTTGGAGGCCACCTCCGGATCGAACAGCATGCGCCAGGAATCCACCGGCGCATCGGGCATCCGCTCCAGGATCTTCTCCTCGTTGTAGCCGATCCCGGTGGTGCCCCACATGTAGTTGATGGAGTAGGCGTTGCCGGGGTCGTACTTAGCGGTGCGGTCGGTGACTACGCCCCACATGTTGGCAAGGTTCGGCAGCTTGTCGGCGTCGAGCTGCTGGAACACGCCGGCTTGAATCTGCCGCGCCAGGAAGGTTCCGCTGGGGACCACGACGTCGTAGCCGGTGCCGCCGGCCAGAAGCTTGGTCTCGAGAACCTCGTTGGAATCGAAGACATCGTAGACGACCCTGATCCCGGTCTTCTTTTCGAAGTCCTCCAGGATCGACTCGTCGATGTAGTCGGACCAGTTAAAGACGTTGACGACTTTCTCCTGTGCCGCGAGCGGGCCCAGCGGCAGCGCCAGCGCAGCCGCAGCGACCGCGGAGGCGAGAAAAGACTTTCTGTTCATGTCGATTTCCCTGTTTCTTGACTTCATGTCAGCACCTTCGGTGCCTTCTTGGGTCTCTGTCGACCAACCTCTCCGTGATATCAAGCCGCGCGATGGCGCTTGTCAATGCTTCTTCGCTGGGCCCTGCGGCGGCCTTTCCGGGGCCGCTTGCCGGGGCCGCTTTCCTGCCGCCGGCTGCCGGCCCGGCCATGGGGAGCCCGGCGCCGGGACGAAGCGGGCGCGCGGCGGGGAAGGCACCACAACCCGGAGATGTCATCGCGCCGCCCGACCTTTGCCCTAACTTCGCCGCCTTTCGCGTTCAAAGAACGGTATTGAGGGTTGAAGTCCAAAGGCGATACGTTAACGCAGTCAGGTTCTGAAATGAGGCAGCGGTGCTTCGCAGAGGCGATTCTGTGATCCCAAGCGGGCTGTTTTCGGTCTTTATCGCGGCACTGCACAAATTTGTCACACTGCGAAGGATGCGTTTTAAATTAAGGGCTTGGCTGCCAATTTCGGCGATTCTCGCTGCGGATGCTGCGGCCTTCCGCGCGGACACCGTCGCCTTAGGGTTTCGTTAAGAATTTGCGGTTCACGATTAACAGGGTTCCGGTACGGCCGGACGGAACGACGATCAGGAAAACGATAATGAGGCTCCGCTACGGGGTCCTGGGGATGGCATTGCTGGGTCTTTCTGCGTGTGCCGAGCTCGGGATTCAGTTCCCGGCGCCGCAGGGCCCGGAACAGGGCTCTGTGCGCCCGGTTTCCCCGGACAAAGCCCTGAGCGATCAGGGCCGTTTTCCAACGCGTGACGAGCAGGAAAAGGTGGTTGAACTGAAACCCCCACCGCCGGTCCCCAAGCGCAAGCCGGAGGTCACCCAGGCGATACTGGAGACCGTCCAGGACCCGCAGGCGGACCCCGATGCTCTCGTCGGGTTGGACTTTGAGCGGACCTCTGCCTTGCTGGGGGATCCGGCTCTGCTGATCGAAGAACCGCCGGCGAAGATCTGGGCCTACAATGGCACCAACTGCGTTCTGCATATATTCTTCTATCCAAAGGTTGGCGGCAGCGACTTTCGGGTGCTGACGTACAAGGTCAAAGGCGGAACAGAGGGCGATACCGGCGGCGACGAGGCGCCGGACGAATTTGCCCGCCTTTGTTTGAGCGAGCTGCTGGCTCAGGCCGAGGCCGTGCGCGGTGCGCAGGATGGTGCATCCGTCGTGCAGCCGGCGAATGGGGCGGCTGGAGGCAGCTAGCGTCGCGAGGAGTGAGGAGCAGGCAACAGTAAGGGGGCGCCAAGAGCGCGAGAGAAATGATGGCTGTGCAGCCGGTCGTGACAGAGACAACATTCAATCGTGTTTTCATCGTCGATGACGACGATCTTTTCCGGGAATCCCTCGGGCTCAACCTGGCCGAGGAAGGCTACGAGGTCGTGGACTTCGCCAACGGCGAGAGCGCCTTGGAGTTCATGATGTCGGGCGAGGAGGCGGAGGCGGTCCTTCTGGACTGGCGCATGCCCGGTCTAGACGGCCTTGCCGTCCTGCGCCGCATGCGCGAATGCCGCATTCAGACGCCGGTCATCTTTCTGACCGTCCTGAGCGACGAGATCTATGAGGAGGCGGCGCTGAAATGGGGGGCGGTCGACTTCATCGACAAATCGCGCCGCCTGCCGATCATCCTGCAGCGCCTGAAGCTGATCACCGAAGGCGTGAAGCCCTCCGCGGAGGGTGGCGGTCAGACGCCGGCCGTCATCCGCAACGGGCCGCTGGAACTCAAGACGGACATCTCGCGGGCGTTCTGGGACAACAAGCAGGTCGACCTGACGCTGACCGAGTTCGCCATCGTCCTGTTCCTGGTCACCCAGCAGGGCGGCGACGTTTCCTACCGGCAGATCTACGATATCGTCCGCGGCAAGGACTTCGTCGCCGGCTATGGGCCTGATGGCTACCGCGCCAATGTGCGGTCCTTCATAAAGCGCATCCGCAAGAAGTTCCGTGACGTCGACGATTCCTTCGATGGCATCGAGAACTATCCCGGTTTCGGGTACCGCTGGCGCGACCAGGCCGGCAAGGGCGGAGCCGCCTAAGGTCATGGTTGCGCGGGTGGAGGGGCCGGCAACGGCGGCGACCGGCCGGGGGTTCGACCTCGGTCTGCCCTTCCGCTCGCTGGTCAGCAAGCTGGTCCTGCTGTTGATCATTTTCTGTGCAGTCCCGGTCATTCTCTACACCCAGTTCCGCGAGGCCGATGCGGAGAAGCGCTTTCTGCTGATGGAAAGCGTGCGCGAGCAGGGCCGGGTCGTGGCCGAAAGCCTGCGCCCGCTCCTGGAGCAGCAGGAGGTGTCGTCGCTGCCGCTGTTGAACGACGAGGTGGCGCGTTTCGCCAATCAGCAGACCGGGGTGAAGATCCTGTTCCGCCCGACCGGAGAGTATGGGGCCGAGAGCTTCTTCTTCGTCGCCTCCCAGCCGACGATCGCGCCGACCGAACTGGCCGAGGAGCGGGACCGGCTGGTCGAACGGGGTGTCTTCGACAATCTGGCCCAGAGCTGCTGGGGCGAGCTATCGATGGCCCTGCGCCATCGCCGGCCCTCGGGGGAAGAGGAGTTGCTGACCTCCATCACCCCGATCAACACCGGGGCGGGCTGCTGGGCGGTGATCACCACCCATTCGACGGCGGAGTTCCTGGGCACGTCGATCGATCAGCCCTATTGGAAGACCATCGAGGTGCGCATTGCCGCGGCGATCTACTTTGCCATGGCGATCTTCACCATTGGCCTCTTCGTGTCGATCTGGCGTGGCCTGATGCGGTTCCGGTATCTGGCACGCAGTATTCGCACCGGCAAATCGGGCCATGTCAGCTTCGGCAAGCAGAACAGGGTTCCGGAGCTGGCGCCGGTCGCCGAGGAGTTCGACCGCATGACGCTGGCCCTGCAGGACTCGGCGGAGAGCATCCGCCTGGCCGCCGAGGACAACGCCCACGCCTTCAAGACACCGATTGCCATCATGCGGCAGTCCCTCGAGCCGCTGCGTCGCCTGGTCGCGCCGGAAGAGGTGCGCGGACAGCGGGCGCTGGACGTCCTGGAGGTTTCGATCGACCGTCTTGACCACCTCGTGGCCTACGCACGGCGTCTGGAGGAGACCACCGCCGAACTTTTGGATCCACCGCGCCAGCGCATCGTGCTGACCGAGATGGTGGAGCGGATGCTGGCAGCCTACGCTGATACCTTCGCCAGCCGGCGCCTTATCCTCGATGCGCGTCTGCAGGAAGAGGTGTCAGTGCTGGCCGGTGAAGACCTGCTGGAAACCGTTCTCGAAAACGTCATCGACAATGCGGTCGAGGTGTCGCCGCACGGCTCCAAGATCATCGTGGAGTTGCGCAGGGTGAACGACCGCGCCGAGCTTTCCCTTCTGGACCGCGGGCCCGGTGTGCCGCACGGCGAACTGACGCGGATCTTCGAGCGCTACGTCTCCCTGCGCTCGAGGCCGGCGGGCGATCCGGAGCAGGACGGCGGCGAAGGCAATCCTCACATGGGAATCGGCCTGTGGATTGTGCGTCGCAACTTACAGGCGATAGGTGGTAGTGTCCGCGCGGAAAATCGTCCTGACGGCGGCCTCGCCATGGTCATGAGGTTCCCTCTGGCAGCCTGACCGCACTGCGGTAAATATCTATAAATATTGCTGAAATCTTGCAATCGGGTCACCTTTTGGCCCGTTCCACGCCACAACTTTGACGCACCGTCTGGTTGTAGGAGCGAGTACTTTACGTGTGATGCGGAGCAAACAAGGTTCTCATGGATCTGGAAACGGTCCTGCGCCGGCGACCGTGTCGGCGCATCTGCCCGACCGTCTCGGGAACCGTGAGCAGCCAAACAGGGGAAGCGTTCTGACGGCCCCTCCCTTCGGGTTCTCCCCCGAGCTTCCCCTGCGCCGGCCGGGTGGCCCGACAGCCCGGCCGGCACTCTCCGTCCCCGAGGCGATTCAGGACAGTCTGCGGCGCCTGCGCGGTCTGCATGTAAGGCTGTCCCTTTGCCGGGTGTCCCTGCGCCAGGGCAGCGATGGGCGCTTGGCGGCCATCGACGATCCCTATCTGATCGCCGAGCCGGCACGCGACGGTGCGCTCATCGTAGTGTTCATCCACCCGGCTGATGTCACCGACGATGTCCTGGCCGAGCAGGCTCTCTGTCAGCGCCTTATGGATGCCTTCTATCGCCAGCGGCTGCCTCTTTGGGCTCTGCGCTACAGCTGCTGGCATTGCGATGCGGCGGCGGTCGACGAGGGCGCTGCCAGCTTCGACGTCCTTCTCAGCCAGCCCCTCCAGCCGCTGCGCCCGGCCAGCCTGGGCCGGACCGCCTAACGTTCCTCGCCTTGGGCTGCCGCCGGCCCTTCGGCACTGCGCTCGAGAGCCGGGTACCAGAGGCCCAGGGTGATCGCCCGCGCCACCATGTAGAGGGTAAAGCTCAGCCACAGACCGTGGTTGCCGAGCAGCGGCACCAGAGCCCAGGATGCTGCCAGGAAGCAGCCGAGCGAAAGGAAGGCGGCGTTGCGCATCGCCGCCGTCCGGGTGGTGCCGATGAAGATGCCGTCAAGCAGGAAGCTCCATACCGACACCACCGGTGAAAGCACAATCCACCAGAGATAGCTCTCGGCGCTGGCACGCACGCTAGCGATGTCGGTGAAGATCGCGATGATGGGGGTGCCGGCGGCGGCGAAGACGGCGCTCAGCAGCAGCGCCGCGCCCAGTGCCCAGAGGCCGCAGACGGCGATCGCCTGGCGGAACCGGCGCCGGTTGCGGGCGCCGTAGGCACTGCCGGCCAGGATCTCCAGGGCGTGGGCCAGACCGTCGAGGCCATGGGCGATGACGGTCTGCAGCTTCAGAAGGATCGCGTTGCCGGCCAGAACGACGTCGCCCAGGCCGGCACTTTGAGCGGTGAAGGCACCGGAGGCGAGCAGCAGACACATGGTTCTCAGAAAGATGTCGATGTTGACCCGGAACAGGGCCAGCAGGCGGTCCCGGTTCAGCAGGCGTTCGAGGTCGCCCCGCTCCAGCCGCCGTCCGAGGTGCCGCCAGACCACGGCGATGCCCAGCACGGCAGCACCGACTTCTGCGGCCAACGTCGCCCAGGCAACCCCGGCCACGCCCCAGCCGAAGCCCAGCACAAAGACCAGATCGAGCACGATGTTGATGCCGTTCAGGACGATCTGCAGAACCAGTGCGGTCCGGGCGCGCTGCACGCCCAGGAGCCAGCCGAAGAGGGTGAAGTTCACCAGGGCGGCGGGCGCCGTCCAGACACGAATGTCAAAATAGAGGGCGGCTTCGCCGCTGACCGCCGGACTGGCGTCGATTGCCCAGAGTGCGAGACTGCGCAGCGGGCCCTGCAGGGCGATGATCACCACGCCGAAGCCCAGCGCCAGCGCCAGCGGGCGCAGAAGCGCCGCGCGCAGTTCGGCCCGATCCCCGGCGCCATAAGCCTGGGCGGTGAAGCCGGTCGTGCCCATGCGCAGGAAACCGAAGCCCCAGAACAGGAAGCTGAAAATCAGGCTGCCGACAGCAACGCCGCCGATGAAGCGCGGGTCGGGCAGGTGGCCGACCACGGCCGTGTCGACGATGCCCAGCAGCGGCGTCGTCAGATTGGCCAGCATGATCGGCCCGGCCAGCCGCCAGACCCTGCGGCTCCAGTTTCCGCCGTCGTCGCCCGGGCGTTGCGGGGGAGCGTCTGGGGCCGCCGTACTCGGATTGGAAGGCTGGTCCATATCGGAAGACGGCCGCGGGTTTGAGTGCGATGGGTTGAGCGACGAGGACTTGGGCAGGAACGATGCCAGGCCAGGGCCGATAATAGGTCACGGACCGGACGAACAAAACTCCCGCCGATAGAGCCGTGCCGGGCGGTTCCAGAAGCGGCCCGCTTGGCGGGCACGGAGGTTGTCCCTAAGATGCTGCGGCGCTGCTTGGCGGCGGACACTAAGGAAGAGGTCTAGGGGCAGATGGCGATTGAGCATCCGTATCTCTTGTTTCTCGGCGACGCGCCGGACCAGTTGGCGGCCAAGACCGCCCAGGGCATCGCCCATTGGCGGCCTGACTGGTGTGTCGGGCAACTCCGTCTGGAGGGTTGCCAGGCCGACCTCGGGCTGCCCGACCTCAGCCTGGAGGCGGCGCGGGAAGCCGGCGCGAAGACCCTGGTGATCGGGGTAGCCAACCGCGGCGGCGTGTTCTCCGAAGCCTGGATCTCGGCGCTGGAGCAGGCGCTGCTGCTCGGTTTCGATATTGCTGCCGGGCTGCACAATCGGCTGGTCGACGTTCCGGTCCTGAAGGCCGCCGCCGAGCAACACGGCCGCCGCCTGTTCGATGTCCGTCACCCGGATCGAGAGTTCGCCGTCGCCAGCGGCAGCAAGCGTCCCGGCAAGCGTCTGCTGGCCGTGGGCACGGATTGCTCGGTCGGCAAGATGTACACCACCCTTGCCATTGAGAAAGACATGAAGGCACGGGGCATGGACGCGAATTTTCGCGCCACCGGCCAGACCGGCATTCTGATCGCCGGCGAAGGCGTGTCCATCGACGCCGTCGTTGCCGACTTCATCTCCGGTGCCGTGGAGTATCTCTCGCCTGCGAACGACGACGATCATTGGGACATCATCGAGGGGCAGGGATCGCTGTTCCATGCCTCCTTCGCGGGCGTGTCCATGGGCCTGCTGCACGGCAGCCAGCCCGATGCCCTGGTGCTCTGTCACGAACCGACGCGCCAGCACATGCGCGGCCTTCCGGACTTTTCTCTGCCCAGTCTGCAGGCCTGCATCGATGCCAATCTCTCAGCCGCCCGGCTCACCAATCCGCAGGTGCAGTTCATCGGGGTTGCCGTCAACACCTCGCAGATGCCCGGCGCATCGGTGGACGACTATCTCCAGCGCCTGGAAGCCGAGTTCGGACTGCCGGCGGTCGACCCTTTCCGCGATGGGGTAAAGCCATTGGTCGACCGGCTTCAGTAGGACGGGTCCGGGCATTGCGATGATTGACCTCAAGGTTTCCTCCGAGTCCTGGCCCATCCGGGGCAGCTTCACGATCTCGCGCGGCAGCAAGACCTCTGCGGATGTCGTGGTCGTGGAACTCACCGCCGACGGCATGACCGGGCGCGGCGAGGCCGTGCCCTACACCCGCTACGGCGAGACCATGGAGGGCGTGCTGGCGGATATCGAGGCGCTGCGCCCGCGCCTCGCCCAGGGGCTGGACCGCCTCGGTCTGCAGGCGGTCCTGCCGCCCGGCGCGGCGCGCAATGCGGTCGACTGTGCGTTCTGGGACCTGGAGGCCAAGCAGGCCGGTCACCGTTATTGGGAGCTTATCGGCGCTGCGGAACCCGGCCCGGTGACAACGGCCTACACCCTGTCCCTCGACACCGTGGAGAACATGGCCAGGTCCGCCGCCGCCAACGCTGCGCGCCCGCTCCTGAAACTGAAGCTGGCCGGGCCGGAAGACATGGCGCGGGTGGCGGCGGTGCGCGAACAGGCGCCCGAAGCGCGCATCGTCGTCGATGCCAACGAGGGCTGGTCGGCGGCGGACTACGCCCAGTTGGCGCCGCAGCTTGCGGTGCTTGGCGTCGAGATGATCGAGCAGCCCCTGCCGGCAGGCGAAGACCAGGCGCTCGCTGGGATGAAGCGCCCCGTGCCGGTCTGCGCCGACGAGTCCTGTCACGATACGGCGACCCTGGCAGCCCTCAAGGGCCGCTACGACATGGTCAACATCAAGCTCGACAAAACCGGCGGCCTCACTGAGGCCCTGAAGCTGAAAGCCGCCGCGCAGGCGGAAGGCTTCGGCATCATGGTGGGCTGCATGCTGGCAACTTCACTGGCCATGGCCCCGGCGGTGATCCTGGCCCAGGGCGTGCCGGTGGTCGATCTGGATGGGCCACTTCTGCTCGCCAAGGACAGGGTGCCGGCCCTGCAAATCGATGACAGCCTCATCCATCCGCCTGAGGCTGCTCTGTGGGGGTAGCATCGCGCCAGCCACCTGTACGTCGGCAACCTGGCTGTGGCCGGGACCCCTGTAATCGCGGCGCTGAATCCGATTCTGCATGTCCAGAGCGCCGAGGCTGGCGAAGGGGACTGAGTTTGAGACCAGTTGCGACCGTAGTCTTCCTGGTGAGCATCGCCTGCAGTGCCATGCCCCCCGCTCAGGCGGCCGAATACGAGGAAGGTCAGGTTTGGAGTTATGCAACAAGGCCTGGCGAGGAGGGCTCGACGCTCCATATCGTAAGGATCGACCGCGAGATTGCGGAGGCAACGATCTTCCACATTCACCTGACAGGCCTGCGGATCAGAAACACGCAGACCAAAGGGATGGTCATGAGCGAGATCCAGCATTCGCCGGTCGGCCGGGAAACGCTGGACGCCAGCGTGATCGAGCTTGTCGCCACGGAGTCGTCCCTGCCCGACATCTCCGAGGGCTATGGCCAGTGGCGTGCCGCTTTTGACGAAGGCAGGGCGGGCTGGTTTACGGTTCCCGTGCGGGAGATCGTTCAGTTCGTCGAGGACGTGGTGAACCAACAACAATAGGGCAAAGGGCTTGGTTGTGGCCTCCTTCCGAAACCCGAACTGATCCGACATGCACCGCCATATCGACATTTACTGCGAGCGGGTGGGGACGGCGTTCTGGGCGGAGCCGCTCAATGCCATCAGCAACCTCGCCTTCATCATCGCCGGGCTGCTGCTTGTTCAGGTGCTCAGGCGGGCCGACCCGGCGCTGCGCCGCGACCCGGCGATTGTCGCACTGGTGATCCTGGTTTTTCTCATCGGTATCGGAAGCGGTCTTTTCCACACCTTCGCGGTCCTCTGGGCAGCCCTGACGGACGTCATCCCGATCGCTCTCTTTATCCTGCTCTACATGTATCTGGCCCTGCGGCGCATGATTGCCCTGCCGGTATGGGTCTGCGGCCTCAGCCTCCTCGGGGTGCTGGCGCTGGTTTCGGCCATGCCGGTCCTCTTCGGTTTCAGTCTGCCCACCTATGGCGTGGCGCTCACCGCCATGATCGTGGTGGGCGGGTTCCTGCACGTCGTCCGCGGCCATCCGGCGGGTATGCCGATTCTCCTCACTGCCGGACTCTTCGCCGCCTCGCTGACGCTTCGCACCATCGACCTGCCGCTCTGTGAAGTGCTGCCCATCGGCACCCACTACTTCTGGCACATCCTGAACGCTGTCGTTCTCTATCGCCTCGTCCGCATTGCGATGCGTCATGGCCGGGGCCCTTCCGCCGTGGTACCCGAAGGCCAGACGCCCTAGGTCGTATGAGTATTGTTGCCGGGTTTGCGGGAGGCCCAAAGTGAGCAGTTCGGAACTGATTACCGTGACGCCCGAGACCGTCGAGAAGACCGGTTTCTTCTGCAAGATGAGCGCCCGCAAGGAAGCCGGCTATCAGCGCAAGCTCGCCTGGCTGAAGGCGCGCTTCGACGAAGGCTTGCAGATGCGCCTGCTCGGCGGCGGGGAGCGGGGCTTCATTGAGTTCATTCCCGGCGACTTCGCCTGGCGTGCCATCCGCAAGGCCGGCGACTACCTGGTGATCCACTGCCTCTGGGTGGTCGGGCGCAGCAAGGGCAAGGGACATTCAACGGTATTGATCGAGGAAGCGCTGGCGGCGGCGAAGGCCGGCGGCTTCAAGGGCGTCGCCGCCGTTACCAGCACCGGCAACTGGCTGATCGACGCTGGCATTCTCGCACACCATGGCTTTGAGTCTGTTGCCGCGGCTGAGCCCGGCTTCGACATCATGGTGCGCAAGCTGGATCCCAAAGCGCCCGATCCGGCGTTCTGCGGCGGCTGGCGGAAGAAGCTGGAGGCTGTGCCGGGCGGCGGCAGGGGCCTCACCGTGTTCCGCAGCGACCAGTGTCCCTATCTCGACAACGCCGTGCAGATCGTCGCCGACTACGCCGCGGACAAAGGGATGGCCTTTCGTCAAATCGAAATGACCAGCGCCAGCGAGGTCCGCCGGCTTTCGCCGACCCCTTACGGAGTCTTCGCCATCGTGAAGGACGGTGAGCTCCTGGCCTATCACTACCTTTCGCCCAAGGAACTGGCGAAGCGCTGCGGGCAGTGACCGCTCTCAGCGGGCGCTCCGCAGGTATCCATCATCGAAGGCGACCTGCTCCGCGCCGGTGAAACGGCGCTGGCGTTCCAGTTCGGCCTCCAGCCGGTCCTGCCGTGCGCGCGACAGCTTGACCTTCGGTTCCAGCCAAAGCCCCTTGACCCGCAGGGTGGCGCTCTCGCGCTCGTGTTTCATATCGATCCGCCCGATCAGCCGGTCGCCCTCCAGCAGCGGAAAGACGTAATAGCCGTAGCGCCGCTTGGCTGCCGGCACAAAGACCTCGATCCGATAGTGAAATCCGAACAGCCGCTCGCAACGCTTGCGGTCGCGGATCAGCGGGTCGAAGGGGCTGAGGACCCGCAGGCGCTTCGGCGGCTCCGGCAGGTCCCGCAGCGGGTCCGCGGCGGCACTGCAGTAGGCGGCACGCGGGCGCCCGCCCTTGGTGTCGGCAACCAGAACCTCCTCCAGGTCCTTTCCGTTTTGCGCGCGGCACCAGGCCTTGGCCTCTTCGGGCGTTACAAGATCCCAGAAAGCGGCGATTTCGCCTGACGTGGCGAGGCCCAGGCGCTCCAGCGCGCTGCGGCAGGCCCAGTCGATGATCTCCGCTTCGGAGGGCGACTCGCTGCGGTGGGGTTCGGGGATTACCCGTTCCGTCAGGTCGTAGACCTTCTGGAAGCCGCTGCGGGCCGAAACCGCCAAGCGGCCGCTGTGCCAGAGATACTCCAGGGCGGTCTTTGACGGATGCCAGTCCCACCATCCGTTACTGCCCTTCGGTCTTTTGGTCTCCTCGCCGCCCAGGTCGCGGGCCATGGCCGGGCCGTTGTCTTCGATGTGCCCGAGCACGGCCTCGAGTTCCTCCTCGAAGTTGCCGCGGCGGTTCTTGCCCCAGCGCGCGCGAAGCTGCTCGCTCCGCTGGGCGAAGCGCCGCCGCCAGTACGGAAAGTAGCGGCTTGGGATGAGGGAGGCGTCATGGGTCCAGTTCTCGAAGAGGGTGGCGTCCTTCTCCACGAGGCGGCTGAGCTGGCGGTGCCGGTAGGTCTGATTGCGCGCGAAGAGGATCATGTGATGGGCGCGCTCGACGGTCTGGATGGAATCGACCTGGACGAAGCCCAGGCGGTCGATCAGCGCCAAGAGATCCTCATGGCCGATCTTGCGGTAGGGCGACTCGCAGAGCCCCTGACGCTGCAGGAAGAGCCGACGGGCGGAACGGGTATCGATCAGTCGCGGAGCCATACAATGCCCGGTGTCATTTGCCTCTGTTGCGCCGCCAGCCGCCGCGCCGGGCCGGTTTGCAGAGATGGCGGGCCATGCGGTCGCCGGGATAGAGCGCCGTTTCCTTCAGCATCTCGATCAGGCGCCCGCAAGCGCCGCCGGGCAGGGGCTCTTCCTCGAGCCGGTAGTCCTCGATCAGGCGACGGGCGGCGCCGGCGGGGTCGCGGCCTTCGCCCAGACGCAGCACCCAGGCCAGCATCAGGTCTTCCGCCGGGCCGGGAAAGCTCTCCCCCATTTCCAGAACCTCGCGGATCATGCCGCCGGGATCGTCCGGGGAGTCGTGCTTGGATATGTAGCGAATGGGCATCGGTCAGACCCGCCTGAGGAGATTGAGTCGGCTGGGTATCTCGAACCAGAACGCGCCGTCGCGCTGTTCGCCCGCCGCCATAAAGCTCTGCCGCAGCGACTCCTCCCGGGCCTCGACCAGCGGGCGGCGCGCCGGGTCGACGGCGATCATGCCGTCGCGGAAAGCCTCAAAGCTCGCCTGGCGGTGGGGCGCCCGGTAGACGTACTCCTCCTCCGCGGCCAGGGTTCTGCCGTCCGCGGCCCGCTGCAGCGCCTCGTAAGCCCGGGTGCGCACCTCGGTCTCATCCTCGATGGGGCGCACCATCTCGAAGAAGACACCCTCGGCCAGAGGTTCCTGTATGTAGAGCTGCCCGCCCTGGTGCAGCACCCGCGCGGCCTCCGCGAGGGCGGCCTCCTGATCCGCTACAGGGACATGGTGCAGGGCATTGAAGTAGATCACCACGTCCAGACTGGCATCGTCGAAGGGCAGGGCCTGACCTTCGGCGGCGCAGTAGCGCTCTGACCCCGCCGCCGGGGCCGCCTGGGCGCGGGCCAGCTGATGGGGCTGCGGATCGATCCCGACAACCGCTGCGCCACTGCGGGTCAGCGCCCGGACCAGACCGCCGTCCCCGCAGCCGATGTCGGCGACCCGGGCCCCGGCCAGAGAGAGACGGTCGCGCAGGACAGCAGTGTGTTTTTCCAGTGGACCCTGGGTCATCGGCTTTCAAGTCGCGAAGAGGTCCGTCATCTTAAGCTGCGGGTACCGGGATTCGCCAGCACCTGCCCATAACGCTGGTGCCAGCCCCCTGACAGCAGTCTGCCTGCCGGTGGCGGCTGGATGACCCCGCGGTGATGCCCGGTCCGATCCGTCATCGGACGGCAACTTGGCTGTCATTTCCGACCGATAGCTTGAGAGTCCAACAGGAACGCGAAAGAGGGACCATGTTCTCGCTGAAAGGCAAGAAAGCGCTGGTGGTTGGCATTGCCAACGAATCGTCGATTGCTCATGGCTGTGCCAAGGCTTTCCGTGATCAGGGGGCCAGCCTCGCGATCACCTATCTGAACGAAAAGGCTAAGCCGCATGTCGAGCCCCTTGCCGAGGCGCTGGGGGCGGAAATCTTCCTGCCGCTCGATGTCCGTGAGGACGGGCAGGTCTCTGCCCTGTTCGATGCGATCAGCGACGCCTGGGGCAGCATCGATATCTGCCTGCACTCCATCGCCTATTGCCCGCGCGAGGATCTGCACAGTCGGGTTGTCGACTGCTCGCGCGACGGCTTCGTCACGGCGATGGACGTTTCGGTCCATTCCTTCATGCGCATGGTCCATCATGCCGAGCGGCTGATGCCGTCGGGAGGCACCTGCATGACCGTGTCGTTCTATGGCTCCGAAAAAGTGGTCGACTACTACAACGTCATGGGTCCGGTGAAGGCGGCCCTGGAGGCTGTCACGCGCTACATGGCGGCGGAACTGGGACCCAAGAAGATCTCGGTCCATGCGCTCTCGCCGGGGCCCTTGAAGACCCGCGCTGCCTCCGGGCTCGACCGCTTCGACGAGCTCCTTGAACGCGCCGCCAAGCAGGCGCCGACCCGCGAACTTGTGAGCATCGAGGACGTGGGTGCCTATGCCGCCTTCTTGGCCAGCTCCGAGGCTGCCAACATCACCGGCTGCGTGCATTACATCGACGGCGGCTATCACATTCGCGGGTAACGATCCTTCGCAGCCGGCATGACACGGTTGCGCACGCGGTCTTGCGGCCTCGGCGCGATGCGCTAGGCTGGCGCCCCAATGTCCGAACGCGCCATGACAGAAGACGAGAGCTTTCCAGACATCCGCGCCGGCCTGCGGTCGCTCTGCGCCGGCTTCCCCGGGTCCTACTGGCGGGACCTGGACGCCCGGCGCGCCTATCCGGAAGACTTCGTCCGGGCGCTGACGGAGGCGGGCTATCTCGCCGCGCTGATCCCGGAGGCCTATGGCGGCAGCGGCTTGCCGCTCGCTGCCGGTGCCGCGATCCTGGAAGAGATCCACAAGGCCGGCTGCAACGGCGCGGCCTGCCACGCCCAGATGTACACCATGGGCACGCTCCTGAAGCACGGCAGCGACGCGCAGAAACAGCTCTGGCTGCCGGGCATCGCCGAGGGTTCTCTCAGGCTTCAGGCCTTCGGCGTGACCGAGCCGACCAGCGGCAGCGACACCCTGAGCCTCGCCACCACGGCCAGACGCGAGGGCGGGCGCGAGGGCGGGCGCTACTTCGTCAACGGCCAGAAGGTCTGGACCAGCCGCGCCGAACACAGCGACCTCATGCTGCTGCTGGCACGCACCACGCCGAAAGACCAGGTAGCGAAGAAGGGCGAGGGCCTCTCGGTCTTCCTCGTCGATCTGCGCGCGGCGCTCGGCCGGGGCGTCACCGTCAAGCCGATCCGCGCGATGATGAACCACGCCACGACGGAGGTTTTCTTCGACAACCTGGAGGTACCGGCGGAGAACCTGATCGGTACCGAGGGCCAGGGCTTCCGCTACATCCTCGACGGCATGAACGCCGAACGCATTCTCATCGCCGCGGAGTGCATCGGCGATGCCCGCTGGTTCATCGACAAAGCCACAAGCTACGCCGGGGAGCGCGAGGTCTTCGGCCGGCCCATCGGGCAGAACCAGGGCATCCAGTTCCCCATCGCCCGCGCCTACGCCCAGAGCGAGGCGGCGTCGCTGATGGTGGCCCGCGCTGCCGCCCTCTTCGATGCGGGGGAGCGCTGCGGCAAGGAAGCCAACATGGCCAAGCTGCTCGCCTCCGAAGCTTCCTGGGCGGCGGCGGAGGCCTGCCTGCAGACCCACGGCGGCTTCGGTTTTGCCGAGGAGTACGATGTCGAGCGCAAGTACCGCGAAACCCGGCTCTATCAGGTGGCGCCGGTATCCACCAACCTCATCCTCGCCTACCTGGCCGAACACGTCCTCGGCCTTCCCCGCAGCTATTAGGTCCACAGTTAGTCGTTCCAGCATTGTAGAGGCCATCGCATGAAACCCGTCCTTATGGGCCCGAGCTACAGCGTGTACGTCCGCATCGCCCGCCTTGCGCTGATCGAGAAGGGCGTCGACTACGACCATACCGAGTTCGACGTCTTCGACCGTAGCGACTGGCCGGCGGACTGGCTGGAGCGTCAGCCCTTCGGCCTGGTGCCGGCCTTCGAGCATGACGGCTTCCGACTTTACGAGGCCCGCGCCATCACCCGCTACGTCGAGGAGGCCTTCGAGGGACCGCCCCTGGAGCCGAGCCGCGCGACGGAGCTTGCGCGCATGGAGCAGGTGATCTCCGTGCTCGACGGCCAGGCTTACCGCCCCATGGTGCGCGCGGTCTTCGTTCAGACGCTGGAGCGCGCCCGCAAACTGGACTACGACGCGGAGGCCATCGCCGAAGCGCTGCCCAAGACGGCGCGCTGCCTGGCGGCGCTGGCGGAACTGCTCGGCGATCAGACCTATCTCGCGGGGGCAGCCTTCAGCCGCGCCGACGCGCAGGCCGTGCCGATGTTTCAGTATTTCCTCTTTGCCGAGGAGGGACAGCAGCAACTGCAGGCCCACCCGAATCTGGAGCGATGGTGGACACAGGTTTCGGCGCGGTCTTCCGTCCAGTCCACATACACCCCTCCGGCTGTTCCGTGACCCGGCCCCTTGAAGGTGTCCTCGTGGTCAGCCTTGAACAGGCGGTCGCGGCGCCCTATTGCAGTTGCCGCCTGGCCGATGCCGGCGCCCGCGTCATCAAGCTGGAACGGCCGGAGGGCGACTTCGCCCGCGCCTACGACCGCGCGGCCAAGGGGGAAAGCGCTTACTTCGTCTGGCTGAACCGCGGCAAGGAATCCATCGCCGTCGATCTCAAGACGCCCGGCGATCTGGCCCTGGTGAAGCGTATGATCGCGCAGGCCGACATCTTCATCCAGAACCTGGCGCCCGGGGCGGCCGGGCGTCTCGGCCTGGGGTCTGAGGGCCTGCGCGCCGCCGATCCGCGCCTCATCACCTGCGACATCTCCGGCTACGGCGAGACCGGTCCCTATGCCCAGATGAAGGCTTACGACCTGCTGGTGCAGGCGGAGAGCGGTCTGGCCGCCATAACCGGGCGGCCGGAAGGGCCCGGGCGGGTGGGCGTTTCGGTCTGCGACATCGCCTGCGGCATGTATGCCTACCAGGCTGTCCTGGAGGCGCTGCTGCGCCGCGGGCGGACGGGTGAGGGCGCAGCCCTGGCCACGTCGCTGTTCAGCGGCATGGCCGACTGGATGACCGTGCCGCTGCTGCACCAGGACTATGGCCCCGGCGCGCCCCCGCGCGTCGGCCTCAATCATCCGAGCATCGCCCCCTATGGCGTTTACGCCTGCGCCGAAGGGGCCGAGATCGTGATCTGCGTTCAGAACGAGCGGGAATGGCACCGCTTTGCTGCCCAAGTGCTTGGGCAGCCCGGGCTCGCGGCGGATCCGCGCTTCAACGACAACACCGCGCGCGTCGACAACCGCCCGGCCCTCGACCGGGAGATCGAAGCCTGTTTCGGCGCCCTCGACCGTGCCGACGTCGTTGCCCGGCTGGAGGCGGCGCAGATCGCCTTCGGTGCCGTGAACAGTCCGGCCGATCTCAGCGTCCACCCGCAGCTCCGGCGCGTTTCCGTTGAAACGCCGGGCGGCCGCATCGAGCTGGTGGCGCCGCCGGCCTGGGCGCGCGGGCAGGACGTCCAACTCGGTCCGGTCCCGGCTCTCGGCCAGCACGGCACGGCCCTGCGGGCGGAGTTCGCGGCATGAGCGACGCGTCACAGGACTGGAGCGGCTGGGTGGGGCGCCGCGAAGAGGCCGCGGACAGCCTCGACCTCAACCGGGCGCGGGCGCTGCAGGCGACCCTTGACGACCCGCAGGATGCGCTGGCCTCCGGCGATGCCCTGCCGCCGCTCTGGCATTGGGCCTACTTCTGGACCACGGCGCCGACGGCGGATCTCGGGCCTGACGGCCACGCGGCACGGGGCGGCTTTCTGCCGCCCATCGACCTGCCGCGGCGCATGTGGGCCGGCAGCCGCGTATCCTTCGCGAGGCTTCCCGTCATCGGCAGCGCGGTCACCCGCCGCTCCACCATCACGTCGGTCGAGCACAAGACCGGACGCAGCGGTGCGCTGGCCTTCGTCACCGTCGAGCATGTTATGGCCGATGCTTCCGGCGACTGCGTCGTCGAGGAACACGACATCGTCTACCGCGCGGCGGCGGCGAAAGGGGCGGTCCTGCCGTCGGGCGAGCCGGCGCCGGCGCCGGCCGCCTGGGTGCATCCGGTGACGCCGGACCCGGTGCTGCTGTTCCGCTATTCGGCGCTCACTTTCAACGGTCACCGCATCCATTACGACCAACCCTACACGACCGGGGAGGAGGGCTATCCCGGCCTCATCGTCCATGGCCCCCTGCTGGCCACGCTGATGATCGGCCTGCTGCGGCGCGAGCGGCCGGAGGCCGTGGCCACCGCCTTCCGCTTCCGCGCCCTGCGCCCCATTTTCGATACCAGGCCCTTCATGGTCTGCGGCGCCCCGGAGGATACGCGCGCCGACCTCTGGGTGACCGACCCCGACGGCTTCCTCGCCATGCGCGGCGCCGTGAAGTGGCGTTGACCGATGCCCAGAAGAATGATCCCCCGTAACATCGAGCTCTACCGTGACCATAGTGCGTCCTACGAAAGCGTCGATGTCGAAGGCCGGCCGCACGTGATCTGCCCGCAATGCCTGACGCCGGTGCTGCTGTGCCAGTCGTTGTCGGACCGGCAGCGCCGGAAGGCTGCCAGGCTCAGGGAAACCGACTCAGTCGCGGCCATGGACTACCTGAAGAAAGCCGTGCCCTGCGGAGACCGAGCGGCCAAGGCCGTTGTGCTGCACCTGCGCAAGAAGGACGAGGGCTGCCACTACTGCGGTCACCCCATGCCGCGTGGCGCGCTGCTCTGCGCGAACTGCATGTCGGTGAACCTGGACTGGAACTGACGCTTTAACGGTGGCTCTCTGGCGGCCACCTTTTCACAAACCACAGCAATCAAGAGGACGGATATGCTTTTGGACGTACGCACCTACCGCGTGAAACCCAACACCATGAAGGCCCACTTCGATCTCTACGAGACCTACGGCAAGCCGGCGCAGACCCGCCACCTGGGCCAGCCCCTGGCCTATCTGCGTACCGAGACCGGCGATCCCAACGAATACGTCCACATCTGGGTCTATGAGAACGCCGGCGACCGCGAGACCAAGCGCGCCGCCATGCAGGCCGATCCTGACTGGCAGGACTACCTGCGCCGCTCCGCCGAACTGGGGGCGCTCATCTCCCAGTCCAACAAGCTGATGGCGCCGGTCGACTTCTTCGACGCACCGAAGCGGTAACGGATTACACGAGGCGCAGAGCAGCCCGGAGTCACCCTTCGAGACGACCTTTCAGGCCTCCTCAGGGTGAGGTGCGACGTTGGAAGGACTGGCCTCATGCTGAGGAGGCTGCGCAGCGGCCGTCTCGAAGCATGGGGAGCCCCGCAAGGGCGTCTCGAAGCACGGGGTCAACCCGCCGCCACGATGTGCGGATTGTTTGCCGTCACCGGATGGCACTGTCTCAGCTTGCGGCGATGGCCTTCACCGCCGCCGCGAAGCGGTCGAGTTCTTCGTCGCTGTTGTAGTAGTGCACGGAGGCGCGCACGAGATCGGGCAGGGCCCGCTTGGTCGCGTCCAGCAGCGTCGAGTTTGGATCGGTGACCGAAGTGTTGATGTCCTGGCGGCGCAGGTTTGTCTTCACCTCCTCCGCCGCCTGGCCGGCGACCTCGAACACGCAGAGGCCGCAGCGCCGGCGGCCGATGTCCTGCACGGTGACGCCGGGGACTTCGGCCAGCCGCGCGCGCAGGCCCGCGGCCAGGTCCGCCACCCGCGCCTCGATGGCCGGCAGGCCGATGGCGCGGGCATAGTCGACAGCGGTGCCGAGCCCCAGCACCGCGGCGTAGTTGTACTCCCAGTTCTCGAACCGCTTGGCATCGGGCCGCAGCTCGTAGCGGTCCGCGGCCACCCACTTGGCGGCGCGCAGGTCGAGCGCCGGCGGCTCGACCCGGTCGAGGAAGCCGCGGCGGACATAGAGGAAACCGCTGCCGCGGGGTCCGCGCAGATACTTGCGCCCGGTGGCGGAGAGCAGGTCGCAGCCCAGCTTCTCGACATCCAGGTCGATCTGCCCGGCCGACTGGCAGGCGTCCAAAAGAAAGGGGATGCCATGGGCCTTGGCGACACGGCCGATCGCCTCGGCCGGGTTCACCAGCCCGCCGTTGGTCGGCACATGGGTCACCGTGATCAGCTTCACCCCCGGCTTGGCGCAGGCCGCTTCCAGATCGGGAATCGAGAGCTCGCCCTCGGGGGTGGAGGGAATTGCTTCGATCACCAGCCCCGTGCTCCGGGCGAGCTTCAGATAGTTCAGGTAGTTGCTGGCGTACTCCGCCTCGCCCGTCAGCAGGCGGTCGCCGGGCTGGAAGTCGAAGGAGAAGAATGCGGCGTTCCAGGCCAGGGTCGCGTTCTCCATCAGCGCGATCTCGCCCGGCGCGGCGTTCAGCAGCGCCGCGACGCTGCGGTAGACGCCGTCGATTTCCTCGGCGGCTTCCGCCGCTGCTTCGTAGCCGCCGATTTCGCCTTCGCGCCGGATGTGTGCGACCTGGCGGGCGACCACGGCGTCCGGCATCAGCGCCGCCCCGGCATTGTTGAAATGCAGAACTCTTTCGCAGGCGCTGGTATCGCGCCTTACCTTCGCCAGATCGATCACGTCTCCCCCCGAACCCTTCTTGTTCCCGGACCCCTGGTGTCACCGTCGCTAGTTAGCGGTGGGGCAGGGCCGAAGGCAAGAGCCGGTCAGGACTTTTTGCGCGCCGCTTCGCGCTCTGCCTGCAGGCGGGCGCGGCGTTCGCGGTTGGCGCGGTGGCGCTCCGCCCGCCAGGCCTTGAAGACCTTCGCCCGGTAGGCATTGGCCCGGAGAATGGTGCGGGAATGATAGTGGCCGACGGCGCGCGTCCAGGAGCGCGCTTCGCTGCGCAGCTCCGCCAGGAAGCCGGCGGCATAGGCGGCGTTGCGCAGGGGATCGAAAGCGGCCTCGAGGTCCTCGAAGGCCTCGGCGTGGTGGTAGAGGTTCACCTGCATGCAGCCGACATCGATGTTCCGCACGCCCCGCGCGCGCAGGGCCCTCACCGTATCAATCGCCGCCTGCTTGCTGGGCAGAAAGCGCCCCTTGCCCTCGGCCATGACGGTCCAGGGCCAGGCAAGTCTTTCCGCCTTTCCTTCGTGCCAGCGCCCCGATTCGGTCTGGGCAATGGCCCGCAGCAGCAGCGGTGGCAACTGGTGTTGCCGCTCGGCGGCCTCGATGCCCAGACGGCAAAGAGTCCAGGGATCTTCAGGGCTCCGGCCGGGGTCACCGGCGGCCTCGGCCGGCGCCAGCGTAAGCCACAGCAGGGCCAGCAGGGCCGCTACGATCGCCGTTCGGGCCTTTCCGGCCTGGGGGAGCGCTTTTCTCATGCCAGGAACGAAGCAACCGGCGTGCCAACGGCTGCAAAGGGGCCTAACCGCTGCACTTAGATGGTGCAACGCAATATGATTAGCCAAACAGAGGTGGGGGAGAAATGATGATCGTGTGAAATTTGTATGCAAATCAATGAATTGGTGAATTCTCTGTTGAAATCCACCGGGCAGCGGCGCATATTGTGCACTGCGATATGCGATTGCCTACGGCGGTCGGTATCGCAGTTCCATAGGGCATTTCCTCCCTAAACTTGGGCCGCGCGGTTGCGCGGCCCTTTTTTCTTGCCGGCGGCGCCGTTCGAGGGGGGATTCCGGGTCTTGGTCCGGTCTTGCGCAGAGGTCCGCCAGGGAGCCGCGCGGTCCGCCTCAGTCGTCCGGCGGCGAATCGGCGCCCGTGCCGAGAGGGCGTTGCATCAGCACCGAGTCGAGCCAGCGGCCATGCTTGAAGCCTATGGCGCGAAGAACACCCGCTTCGCGAAAGCCATGGCGTTTGTGGAGACCGATGGATGCCAGGTTGCCGCTGTCGCCGATCACCGCGACGAGTTGCCGGTACCCCATCGCCTCACAGCGTTGGATCAGCGCCGACAGCAGCAGGCTGCCGATCCCCTGGCCTTCCAGTCCTCTGCGCAGGTAGACGGTTGTCTCCAGCGTATGCCGGTAGGCCGGGCGTGTGCGATAGGGGCCCACTGCGGCGAACCCCAGGATGTCGCCGCCCGGCCCCGGCGCCTGGGCGACGAGATAGGGCAGGGAGGCTTCCTGGACCGCGGCAACCCGCCGCTGCATCTCCGCGAGGTCGGGCGGCGTCTCCTCGAAGGAGGCGACGCCGTGGAGCACGTGGTCTGCATAGATCGCCTGCAGGGCCGGACAGTCGTCCGGCCGGGCGTCGCGCAGTTCCGCCGTCCGGTCCGGTCTGATGGCTTGGCTCACCGGCCGTTGGGTCGCAGCCGTCCCTGCTGCAGGTCACCCAGGGCGGCGACGACATCGCGCATGTCCTGTGCCAGCGCGCGCAGCGCCGGGCGCCGTTCCATCCGCGTTTCGTCCATGTAGATCTGGCGGTTGATTTCGATCTGCAGACTGTGGACGCCGGTTTCCGGTTTGCCGTAATGGCGGGTGACGAATCCGCCGGCGTAGGGACTGTTGCGCGCGACCTGATAGCCTTTGCGGTGCAGGATCCTCTCCACCGTGTCGGTGACTGCCGCCGCGCAGCTGCTGCCGTGACAGTCGCCCAGAACAAAGGCGGTGCGGTTCGTGGCGCCGCGGCCATGTCCCAGCTTGCTCGCCGAGGGCATGGAGTGACAGTCGACCAGGATACACCAGCCGAACTGCTCCTTGGTCTGCTGAACCAGCATCCTGAGCGCCTCGTGGTACGGCCAATAACAGCTGCGGATGCGATCCAGCCCCTCGGCCAGGCTCAGCTTGTCCCGATAGATATTGGCGCCGCTGGCGACCACTCGGGCAATGGTTCCGAGCCCTGCGGCGACGCGGGGCGAGCGCGTGTTTGCGTAAGGGGGAAGCTTTTCCTTGAAGATCGCGGGATCGAGCTCATAGGGCTCGCGGTTGGGGTCGACGAAAGCGCGGGGAAAGAGTGCATGGATCAGCGGCGCACCCATCTCCGGCGCGCAGCTGAAGATCTCATTGACGAAGCTGTCTTCCGACTGGCGCAGACTGATCGGATCGAGGCAGGAGGACGCCAGAAACTCCGGAGGATAATCGCTGCCGCTGTGCGGCGAGGCGAAGACCAACGGCAGGGTCTGCCGGGACGGCCAGACGATCTCGTGTGGCCTGCCGGTTTGGGCGCTTGGGGCTAGGGCGTCCATATCTCCAAAGAGCCTGTTTCTTCCTAGTGTTCTAGGCCAAAGCGCCCGCGCTGTCATGCCCGATGCGCACCCTCTGGGAGATTGGTTCGCCAATGGTGGCTTTCCACCCCGCCCGGGGCGCATTAAGCTCTCTTTTGGCGCCGGCATGGTAGCCTGTGAAGAGTTTGGCCCTCCCCATTCGGGCAGCGGCCGGGGTTAACCATTGCTTCGACGTGACGGCCAAACGGGATAATGGCGCAAATCCTCCTTGCTGAAGACGATGCCTCGATGCGGGAGTTCCTGGCGAAAGCCCTGCGCAAGGCGGGCCATCATGTCGTGGCGGTCGGTGACGGCCTGGATGCCATCGCCGCTCTGGACGGGTTTCAGGTCGACCTGTTGCTGGCCGACGTGGTGATGCCGGGTCTCGACGGCATCGAACTGGCGCGCCGGGCCGCCAAGCTGCAGCCGGGTCTGCGGGTCATGTTCATCACCGGTTTTGCCGCCGTGGCCCTGAAGAACAGGGACCAGACCCCGCGCGGGGCGCGCATTCTCTCCAAGCCCTTCCATCTCCGCCATCTGGTGGAGGAGGTGGAATCGATGCTCACGGCCTGAAAACCGGGCTTGGGGCTCCTGATGCTGGGGCTCTTGAAAAAGCCCGGGGATGATGCTACTCCGCCTCCTCCCAAGGGTACGGTCGGCCAAGGGCAGTGTTCATTGTGCCGGGCCTTCGCGGAACGATGTTCCGCAGCCAGGCTGCCCTAGCGGCATAGAGGGCGTATAGCTCAGCGGGAGAGCGCCTCGTTGACATCGAGGAGGTCCCTGGTTCAATCCCAGGTACGCCCACCATTCTTTTCAATGATACGGTCAGTGACCTGATCAATGATCTGGCGGAAGGCCCGTCATCCGGGCCTGTGGTCCCGGGGGTGCCGCTGCTCTGAATCGGGATTGCGGTCTGGCGCCCCGGAGCACCCCTTTGTCAGGCAATAGTAGGCGCTGTCGTAGACTTTACCGCGCCATGCCCAGTTGCCTCGGGCCACTTTCTCCCGGACAAAACCGACTTTCTCCAGCACACGAAAAGACGCCGCGTTGCGCAGGGTGACCCCGGCCTCGATTCTGGTCGTCTGGGTTTCGCCGAAGACCCACTCCGCGACCGCTGCCAGGGCCTCGGTCGCGTAGCCTTTGCGATGCTCCCGGTGAGAGACGAAGTACCCGATCCGGCAGACGTGGCCCTGCGTCTGCGAATACTCCGCCTCGAAGTAGAGGTCGAACAGTCCAATGGCCCGTCCGTCTTTCCGGATGATCCAGACCAGGTTCAGAGGATCTTCCAGACTCGGGTCGAACCAGGCCCTGACGTCTTCGATGCGCTCGGCTGCGGACTGAAAGTCCTCGATGCTTTTCCTGTCGCGGGCGATCTCGAAGATCTCATCCAGATCTTCCGCCTTCGCCGGGTCCAGAATCAGTCTTTCGGTTCGCAGTCGTGCGGCCGCCACCATGGCAGGTTCCGATCTCCTCTCAGCCGGCCTGACCGGGCCGTCGTTGCCTTCGCCACCCCTTTCGGTTCGCCGTCAGCGGGCTTCCGGATCGCGGCGTCATTGAATGACCGGCGCTGCGGCTGCCGAGGGGGTCGCTTGCGGCTCGCCAGCCTTGCCGTCTCCGGGCGCTTGTGGCAAGGGCAAAGGACCGGGGCGCTCTTCGCCCGGCCCGTGATCCTTCGGAGACCAGACATGTCGGCGCGCCATGGTGGCCAGATCCTCGTAGACCAGCTTCGCATCCAGGGCGTGGAGCGCGTCTTCTGCATCCCCGGCGAGAGCTTCCTGGCGGCGCTGGACGGGCTGCATCAGAGCCAGATCCATACTGTGGTCTGCCGGCAGGAAGGTGGGGCCGCCATGATGGCGGAAGCCCATGGCAAGCTCACAGGCAAGCCGGGCGTTGCCTTCGTGACCCGCGGGCCCGGGGCGACCAACGCGTCCGCGGGCATCCATATCGCCTATCAGGACTCCACGCCGATGGTGCTCTTCGTGGGCCAGGTGGCCCGCGATCAGCGCGACCGGGAGGCCTTTCAGGAGGTCGATTACCGCCGCATGTTCGCCCCCCTGGCCAAGTGGGTGGCCGAGATCGAGGTGACTGAGCGGATTCCCGAATACGTGAGCCAGGCTTTCCATGTTGCCGCTTCCGGGCGGCCGGGGCCTGTCGTCCTGGCGCTGCCGGAGGACATGCTGTCGGCCGAGGCCGTTGCCGCGGACGCGCTTCCGGCCAGCCTGCCCGGCGGTGGTGCATCCCAGGCCGACGTCGAGGCGGTTCTCGACGCCCTGCAAGGGGCGCAGCGACCGCTGGCGGTGGTGGGTGGCCCCGGTTGGTCGGCTGCGGCGTCCGAGGCCCTCGGGCGCTTTGCCGAGACGGCGGCCCTTCCTGTCGGCGCCGCCTTCCGCTGCCAGGACTACCTCGACAACCGGCACCCCTGCTACGTCGGCGATGTGGGCATCGGCATCAACCCGAAACTGGCGGACCGTGTCAGGGCGGCGGATCTGCTGTTGGTTCTCGGCGCCCGGCTCGGCGAGATGACGACCAGCGGATACACCCTGGTGGACATCCCCAGTCCGCGCCAGCGGCTGATCCACGTGCATCCCGACCCGAGCGAACTCGGCCGCGTCTACCGGCCGGAGCGGGCCGTGGCGGCCGCTGCCGGTGTTTTCGTTCAGCAGCTCGCCGAGGCCGCGGCGGCGTCCCGCAAAGAGCCGGGCGACTGGCTTTCGGCTGCCCGGGCTGACTATGAGGACTGGCAACAGCCCCGGCAGACGCCGGGGGCTTTGAAGATGGAACAGGTGATCGCCCATCTGGGCCGCGTCCTCCCCGACGATGCGATTCTCACCAACGGGGCCGGGAACTACTCGGCCTGGCTGCATCGCTACCATCGCTACAAGACCTGGCGCAGCCAGCTCGCGCCGACCTCCGGATCGATGGGCTACGGCCTGCCGGCAGCGGTGGCGGCCAAGCTGGAGTATCCGGATCGGGACGTGATCTGCCTGGCCGGTGACGGCTGTTTCCAGATGACCATGCAGGAGCTGGGAACCGCCGCCCAATACGGCGCCGGCGTGGTGGTGCTGGTCTCCAACAACGGCCTCTACGGGACAATTCGGATGCACCAGGAGCGCAGCTACCCCGGCCGCCCGTCCGCAACCGATATCGTCAACCCGGACTTTGCCGCCCTTGCCGCGGCCTATGGTGGCCACGGCGAGGTGGTGAGTCGGGATGAGGACTTCCCCGACGCCCTGGCGCGGGCGCGCGAAGCGGCGCGCATGTCTCGGCGCCCGGCGGTGCTGGAGCTTCGCATCTCTCCGGACGCGCTGACGCCGCGCTCAACGGTTTAGGCTTCTCTCCTGCCAGCTTCCGCGCTCCCTGCCGAAGGGCCGCATCCCCGTCCGCGGATCAATGCGCGCGCTGGTTGAGTATGTGCAGCAATTCGCCTGTTAAGACCAATAGTCCAGCTTTGCCATGCGCTTAAGGGTGGATAAAGGAATTGTCGTTATTGCTTGTTAAGCATGGCTGTTGTCCCGCCTAAGTCGCCGCTTAGAAGCACTCGGACAGCCGCCACAGGAGCAGAGGAATCCCATGGCCGGCACCGCCAAAGCGGCCCCGCAGACGCGCAATAAGGTCCGCATTCCGTTCTGGATGCGGCTGAAGGCTTGGTGGGAAGGCTACGATCTCTCGATCCGCGAGAAGCAGGCGATTCCCTTCGACATGGGCGACCTTTCCCAGGATGCCGTGCGCTACGATTCGCCGGAGTGGATGTCCAAACGCCTGGAGATCATGCAGGAGATCTGGGGCAAGGGCATGACCGGGCCCGGCGATGCGGCCTACATCCTGAAGCTGGTGAAGCCGCTGGCTCTGGATCCGGCTTTTACGGTGATCGAGGTAGGTGCCGGGCTCGGCGGTGCGACCCGGGTGATCTCTGAGCACTTCGACATCTGGATGACCGGCCTGGAGGCCGACCGCGAGGTGGCCGATGCCGGCATGGAACTCTCGACCATGGCCGGTATGGCGAAGAAGGCGCCGGTCCACTACTTCGATGTCGACCACTACGAGTTCCGCGAAGCCTCGATCGACTGCGTCTTCTCCAAGGAGGCCCTGTACGTCGTCGAGGACAAGAAGCGGCTGCTGGCGGAGATCATCAACATGATCAAGCCGCGTGGGCAGCTGCTCTTTACCGACTATGTCTTCGCTGAGGACGCTGCCAAGAAGGATATCCAGGCCTGGGTCAGCGGAGAGCCGGTGACGCCCCATCCCTGGACCCAGCGCCAGTATGAGCAGACTCTGACCGAGGCACGGCTCGATATCCGCATCAAGGAAGACATCACGGATGAGGTCTATAAGATCATCACTTCGGCCTGGGCGGAGTTCCTGGCAAGCCTCAGGGGGCGCGAGCTCGACAAGTCGACCTCCGATGCCATCAATGAGGCGGTGGATCTCTGGACCCGCCGGACCAAGGCGATCGAGAGCGGCGCTCTGCGCCTCTGCCGTTTTCATGCCCTGAAGAAGGAGGGAGAGAAGATGCTCTCCGACTGGTAGCCTGGGCTATCGCAGAGGGCGTCGAGAATCCCCCGAAGTCCAGGCCGGCCGCGCTTGACAGCCCTTGTTCCGCTGCCTATGTTCGCCGCGATTTTCGCCTCGGGACTGAACCCGGCGGCAGAGAGGGTAGAAAGATGAAGGTCGTTAACTCTTTGAAGACCGCGAAACTGCGGGAAAAGGGCTGCCGCGTCGTCCGGCGCCGTGGCCGCGTTTACGTGATCAACAAAAAGAACCCGCGGTTCAAGGCCCGCCAGGGCTGAGGACCTCCGCGGCCGCGCCCGGACATCCGGGCTGACGGCGCGGAATACAGTTGTGACCGCAAGGCCGCGCCCCCGATCGGGGGCGCGGCCTTGCTTTTGGCAGCGGCGCGGGGCAACGCAGCGGTCTGAAAACCAGCCCGCTCGGGCGGATTCCGGGTGCTTTTTTGCCGTTTTGGCGGCCTCCGCCATTGACCCGCCATCGGCCCCACGCCATAGTCAAAGAAATTGGTAATACCAATTTTGCAGTCTCTGGCCCGTTAGCGGCCTATGGAACGACCCAGGGCCGGCCCCGGTGTGAACCGTGGCCGTCCGGACGGCGCAGCACCTAAGGGCAAGAAAGACCCGCGCCGCCGCAGCACCCTGGGGACGCAATGTCCCGCCCCAGTACGGCGGGATCCGGGGAGAGCAATGCCATGCAGATGCCCGAGCCAGATCAGGCGATCATCGATGCCAAGCGCGACATCGTCGCCGCCCTCCAGGCCATCGTGCCCGGCGAGGGGGTGATCGTCGACGAGGACGAGCTGAGGGCCTACGAGACGGATGGGCTGACGGCCTACAAACAGCTCCCGCTGATCGTCGTGCTGCCGGAGACCACGGAGCAGGTGAGCCGGATCCTGAAGTGCTGCCGGGAACGCGGCGTGAAGGTGGTGCCGCGCGGCGCGGGCACCTCGCTCTCCGGCGGCGCGCTGCCCCTGGCTGACGGCATCATTCTGGGCCTCGGCAAGTTCAACCGCGTTCTGGAGATCGACCTGGAGAACCGCTGCGCCGTGGTGCAGCCGGGCGTCACCAACCTGGGCGTGACCAAGGCCGTCGAGGCCGACGGATTTTACTATGCGCCCGACCCCTCGAGCCAGATCGCCTGCACCATCGGCGGCAATGTGGCGGAGAATTCCGGTGGCGTGCACTGCCTGAAGTACGGGCTGACCACCAACAACCTACTGGGTCTTGAGATGGTGCTGATGGACGGCACCATCCTGCGCGTCGGCGGCAAGCACCTGGATGCCGAGGGTTATGACCTGCTGGGTCTGATGACCGGCTCGGAGGGCCTGCTGGGCGTGGTGACGGAGGTGACCGTGCGCCTTCTGCGCAAGCCCGAGACGGCCCGCGCGGTGCTGCTGGGTTTCGAAACCGCCGAGCAGGCCGGCGACACCGTGGCCGCCATCATCGCGGCCGGGATCATTCCCGGCGGCATGGAGATGATGGACAAACCCGCCATTCATGCCGCCGAGGATTTCGTCCAGGCCGGCTACCCCCTGGACGTCGAAGCCCTGCTGATCGTCGAACTGGACGGCCCGCAGGCGGAGGTGGACCACCTGCTGGCCGAAGTCTCGCGTATCGCCGAGGAGCATGGCGCCATCACCAGCCGCGTCAGCGAAAGCGAGGAGGAGCGCCTGTCCTTCTGGGCCGGTCGCAAGGCTGCATTTCCGGCCGTGGGGCGTATCTCGCCGGACTACTACTGCATGGACGGCACCATTCCCCGTGCGCAGTTGCCGCTGGTGCTCCGGCGTATGCGGGAAATGAGCGAGAAGTACGGTCTGCGCGTTGCCAATGTCTTCCATGCCGGCGACGGCAACCTGCATCCGCTGATTCTCTACGATGCCAACAAGCCGGGTGAACTGGAGGCCGCTGAGGACTTCGGTTCCGATATCCTGAAGCTCTGCGTCGAGGTGGGCGGCGTGCTCACCGGCGAGCACGGCGTCGGCGTGGAGAAGCGCGATCTCATGGGCGAGATGTTCAGCGAGATCGATCTGAAGCAGCAGCAGCGCGTCAAGTGCGCTTTCGATCCGGAAGCGCTGCTGAATCCCGGCAAAGTTTTTCCGCAGCTTCATCGCTGTGCAGAGCTGGGGCGCATGCACATCAGCGGGGGCAAGTTGCCGTTCCCCGATCTGCCGCGCTTCTAGCCGGGCCGGACGCCATGGGATCGACCTTTTCCGCGGAGAACCGCGACCAGGTTGTGGAGGCTGTCGCCTGGGCGGCAGCCGAGGAACAGCCGCTGGAAATCCTGGGCCGGGGCAGCAAGCGTGCGCTTGGGCGCCCGGTGCAGGCCGCCCACAGCCTGGACCTGTCGAAGCTGAGCGGCATTACGCTCTACGAGCCGGAGGAACTCGTCCTCTCCGCGCGTGCCGGCACGCCGCTCGCCGAAATCGAGGCGGCCCTGGATGCGGAAAACCAGATGATGGCCTTCGAGCCGGCGGACCTTGCACCGCTGCTCGGGACCGAGACGGGCAATGGCTCCATCGGCGGCATGCTTGCCTGCAACCTGTCCGGCCCGCGGCGTATCAAGGCTGGCGCGGCGCGCGACCACTTCCTCGGTGTCGAGTCGGCCTCAGGCCGCGGTGAGGTTTTCAAGTCCGGCGGCCGGGTGGTGAAGAACGTTACCGGCTACGACCTCTGCAAGCTGCTTTGCGGCTCCTACGGCACGCTGGCCGTGATGACGGATGTCACCTTGAAGGTGCTGCCGCGGCCCCAGAAGACCTACACGGTTCTGCTCCTCGGCCTCGACGACGCGACGGCGGTGAAGGCGATGAGCCGCGCCCTGGGCTCGCCGCACGAGGTCGCCGGCGCCGCCCATCTGCCCGCTGCCCTGGCGGCGGGCTCGGAGGTGTCCTACGTCGCGGCGGCCGGCGGCGCGGTCACCGCACTGCGTCTCGAAGGGCCCGGTCCCTCGGTCGAGTACCGCTGCGCGGCTCTGCGCCGGGAACTGGCCGACCTCGGCGAAACCGAGGAACTGCACAGCCAGAACTCGCTCACGTTCTGGCGGGAGCTGCGCGATGTCCGGCCATTCTGGACAGGCAGCGACAGAGCCGTCTGGCGCCTCTCGGTGGCCCCTAGCCTGGGGCCGGAGGTGGTGGCCAGCATCGCCGAAGGTGAGGCCTTTTACGACTGGGGCGGCGGCCTGGTCTGGCTGGCGCTCTCGGCCGACGGCGATGCCGGGGCCGCGCGCATTCGCGACGTGCTGCAGCCGCTGGGCGGCCACGCAACCCTGATCCGGGCCCCGGCGGAGGTGCGCGCGGCGGAGGCGGTCTTCCAGCCGCAGGACCCGGCGATGGCGGCCCTGCAGGCGCGGGTGAAGGAGGGCTTCGACCCGCACCGCATCCTGAACCCCGGCCGTATGTACGCCGGGCTCTGAGGCGAGACGCGGATGCAAACGAACTTCTCCGTCGCTCAGCTTGCCGATCCGGACACCGCCGAGTCCGAGAAGATCCTGCGCAACTGCGTGCACTGCGGCTTCTGCACCGCGACCTGTCCGACCTATACCCTGCTGGGCGATGAACTCGACAGTCCGCGCGGGCGCATCTACCTGCTGAAGGACATGCTGGAGAAGGGGCAGCCGGCCTCCGCCAAGGTGGTGAAGCACATCGACCGCTGCCTTTCCTGCCTCTCCTGCATGACCACCTGCCCTTCCGGCGTGCATTACATGCATCTGGTGGATCACGGCCGGAAATACATCGAGGAGACCTTTCGCCGCCCCCTGCCTGAGCGCGCACTACGCTGGCTGCTGGCCTTCGTGCTGCCGAGTCCCTTTCGTTTTCGCCTGGCGCTGCTCGGCGCCTTCTTCGCAAAGCCGCTGGCGCCGCTGATGCCCGGCCGCCTGAAGGGACTTTTGGCCATGGCTCCCGCGGAGGTGCGCCCGCCCAGCAAGGTGGACCGGCCGCAGGTCTTCGCCGCCGAGGGCAAGCGGCGGGCGCGGGTGGCGCTGATGACCGGCTGCGCGCAGAAGGTGTTGGCGCCGGAGATCAACGAGGCCACGGTGCGCCTGCTGACGCGCCTGGGTGTCGAGGTCGTCGTGGCGAAGGGCACCGGCTGCTGCGGTGCGCTGGTTCATCACATGGGCAAGGAGGAGCCTGCGCTGGAAAGCGCCCGCGCCAACATCGGCGCCTGGGCGCGCGAACTCGAGGGCAAGGGCCTCGATGCGATCATCATCAACGCCTCGGGCTGCGGCACCACGGTGAAGGACTACGGCTTCATGCTGCGCGAGGACGCGGCCTGGAAGGACAAGGCCGCCGCCGTCGCGGCGCTCACCAAGGACGTCACCGAGTTCCTCGACAGCCTTGACGTGATCGCCCCGCGGGAGGACGCGGGCCTTACCGTCGCCTATCACTCGGCCTGTTCCATGCAGCACGGCCAGCAGATCCGGCGCCAGCCGAAGGACCTTCTGAGCAAGGCGGGCTTTGCCGTAAAGGAGGTGCCGGAGGGGCACCTCTGCTGCGGTTCCGCCGGCACCTACAACCTGATGCAGCCGGAAATCGCCACGCAGCTCAAAGAGCGGAAGGTGCGCAACATCGAGTCGACACGGCCGGATGTCATCGCTACCGGCAACATCGGTTGCATGACGCAGATCGGCGGCGGCACCGAGATTCCGGTGGTGCACACGGTCGAACTGCTGGACTGGGCCACCGGCGGCCCGACGCCGCCGGCCCTCGACCGTGCCGGCGTTGAACGGGTCGGCTGACAGTCTCTATCCGACCGTCTCGGACTCTTTGCTGGTGAGGCCTGCGAGGGCGAGCCGCTGGGTTTCCACCGCGCGGTCCCAGACCATCTGCTTCCAGTCGTCGGCGTCCTGATAGAAGGCTTCACGGATCTGCGCCTTGATGGCGCGGCCCTTGGCCGAGTTCACCGCGCCGTAAAGATGCAGCCAGTTGTCGGCGCGAAGCGCCAGCTTGACCTCCTCGGTCGGCAGGGTGCCGTACTCCAGGGCGATGGCGGTCACTTCCGCTTGTGGTGCCGCCGCTTCCATGCCGATCACGTTGTGCCCGCGGATCTCCGTCGACGAGGAGGTGCCGAGCGCCGGGCAGGTGTGGTCGTCGCCGTACCAGGCCTCGACCCGCGCCAGGCCTGGCGACTGCGGGTCGGCGGCGCAGATCCGTTCGCCATGACCGCGCGGCCCCAGCCCCGTGTGGTAGTCGATGACCGCGATCTGACGCGCAGCGGCCAGATCTTCCGAGAACAGCGTCTTCAGCGTCTTGTGCGACCAGGTCGGCGTCTGGCCGCCGAAGAAGATGCCGTCGGGATGGCTGTACTGCCCGCCGGAGACGGCGGCCTGCAGGGCGGCGCGCCCATGGGCTTCCACATAGGCCACCAGCACATCGCGGGTGGCGGTGATGGTGGCGTCGTCCCAGGTCGGCGGGCAGAGCGCCTCTGCCAGCTCCTCATAGCCGGCGTTGGGCGGCAGGGGTGCGGAGAAATCGGCGAAGTTGCGGTTAAGATCGACGTTGTCCTCGGTCACGCGCCGCAGCCAGGCGAAGCCGTGGGGGTTGATGGCGTGGATGGCCATGTAGGCGACACCGTCGGGCAGCTCGCCGGCCAGGCCGCTTTCGAACCAGCCGAGCTGTACACCGGAGCCGCAGAAGCCCTCGGCGCCATGCGTGCCTGAGATGCTGACCAGCACGCGTTCCGCATCGCGCGGGCCGAGCCAGGCGACGTCGGTCGAAAGCGTCTCGCCATCGGGCCCGAAGCCGGGATGACGGTGGCTCGCAAGCTCTGCGCCGGCGCGTTCGCCCGCCTCGGCGAAGCGGCGTCTGGCCTCGAAGTAGTCTTGCGAAAAATAGCGCGCCACGGTCATCGTGTGGGTCCCTTCATGGAATTGTGATTCCGGCGGGTCAACCAAGTTCTTTGGCAGGCTGGCCGTTTCCGCCATAATCTAGTCTATGAGAAAACTCGGCCTTAAGACGATTATTGTGTTGTTTAGCCTTTTGGCGGCGGCGCCTGCCTTGGCCGACCAGAAGGACGCGCGCCTTGAGGACCTCTTCTCGCAGCTGCTCACCGCTCCCGGCCCCGCCGAGGCGCAGCTCATCGAGGGCGCAATCTGGCATATCTGGGGGCAGTCCGACGACGGGGCCGTCCGGGCGCTGATGGAAGACGGCGTGGCGGCCATGTCGCGGCGCGACTACCGCCGGGCGCTTTCCAGGTTCGAGCAGATGGTCGCCATTGCGCCGGACTTTGCCGAAGGCTGGAACAAGCGCGCCACCGTGCACTACCTGATGGGCAATTACCGCGCTTCCCTGGAAGACATCGTCCGCACCCTTGAACTGGAGCCCCGTCACTTCGGTGCCCTGTCCGGGCGCGGTCTCGTTTATGTCGCTTTGGAAGATGAGCAGCGCGCCCTCGAATCCTTCGAGGAAGCGCTGGCCATACACCCCAATCTGGTCTCCGCGGCGATCAACGCGGAGGCGCTGCGCAAGAGCCTGCGTGAGAAGCAGATCTAGTGTCGGTGTAAAGGAAGGGCCAGCCGCGGCATTGCGCATCCTTCGAGACGCGCGCCCTTGGTGCGCTCCTCAGGATGAGGAAGAGGCCGTTTCAACAATCACCCCTCATGCTGAGGAGAGAGCGCAGCGAACGTCTCGAAGCATAGAGCGGGCGCTCCGCGTAGCTGAGCGGCGGCCTAGACTGCGTCCTCAAACGGCTTGTTTTCGGTGCCGTCGCCTGCGGTCATGAACACCATCTTCCCAGGCTCGACCACCTTGATCCTATGCCAGCAGCCGCGCGGCACGATGACGACTTCTCCTGCGGAAACTTCGATCTGCCGCGGGCCGTCCGGCTCCTCCAGCACGACGATGGCGCGCCCGTTCATCAGGACCAGGACCTCATCGCCCGCTGGATGCATCTCCCAGTGCCGCATGTCCGCGGTCATCTCCGCAGCCATCACCATGCGCCCCTCGATGCGAACCCCGCCGGACATCAGGTCCTGCCAGAAGGTCTCGGAAACGGGGATCTCGGCGACCTTGCCGTCGGCCTGGAGGTCCAGATAGGTCCGCGTCAGATCGAGAGAGGTCGATGATGCCATGGCATCTGTTTTCCCGCCCGGCCTGCGCGTCTACTGCTCGATCTTGGCGATGCGCAGCATGTTGGTTGTTCCCGGTGTCCTGAAGGGAACGCCGGCGGTGATCGCCAGGTTGTCACCGAGGTTGGCAAAGCCTTCGCGCACCGCAATGCGGCTGGCCTTGTCCACCATCTCCTGCGTGTTGGAGACGTCTTCGGTATGCACGCAGTGGGCGCCCCAGAGCACGGCCAGGCGGCGGGCCGTGCGGATCTCGTTGGTCAGCACCAGGATCGGCACGTTGGGCCGCTGGCGCGCCGCGCGCAGGGCGGTCGATCCGGACATCGTGTAGTTGACGATGGCGGCGGTGGAGATTGTGGCTGAAACCTGGGCCGCGGCCGTCGAGATGGCGTCGGCACCGGTGGCCTCCGTTTCGCCGTCGCGGGCATGGATGATGCCGCGATAGGAAGGATCGATCTCCGTGCTCTGGATGATGCGGTCCATAATCGCCACCGCCTCGTTGGGGTACTGGCCGGCAGCGGTTTCGGCGGAGAGCATGACGGCATCGGCGCCGTCATAGACCGCGGTGGCGACGTCCGAGGCCTCGGCGCGGGTCGGCGCCGGCGCGGCGATCATGGACTCCAGCATCTGTGTCGCGACGACAACCGGCACGCCGGAGAGGCGGCAAGCATGGACGATCTGCTTCTGGCGCCCGGGAATGCTCTCCGGCGGCATCTCCACGCCCAGATCGCCGCGCGCCACCATGACGGCATCGGACAGGGCGACAAGCTGCGGCAGGCAGTCGAGCGCCGCCGGCTTTTCGATCTTCGTCATGATGGTGGCGCGGTCGCCGATCAGCCGCCGCGCCTCGGTCAGGTCCTCTGGCCGCTGCACGAAGGAGAGAGCAACCCAGTCGACCCCCAGGTCGAGGGCAAAGTCCAGGTCCTTGCGATCCTTATCGGTCAGGGGAGAGATCGGCAGGATGACACCGGGCAGGTTCACCCCCTTGCGGTCGCGCAAGGGGCCGCCGGTGACCACCTTGGTGATCGCATAGTCCGGCGTGCTCTCCGCCACCTCCAGCCGCAGCTTGCCGTCGTCGATCAACAGCGCCGTCCCGGGTGAGATCGCCGCGAAGATTTCCGGATGCGGCAGCGGTGCCCGGGTCTCGTCGCCGATCTGCGGATCGAGGTCGAGCCTGTAGGTCTGGCCCGCCTCCAGCTCGACCGAGCCGTCTTTGACCGTGCCGATGCGCAGCTTCGGGCCCTGCATGTCGGCAAGAACTCCGATCGGCCGCTCGACCTCCCGTTCCACCTCGCGGATGGTGTCGTAGCGTGCCTGGTGGTCGTCATGGCTGCCGTGACTGAAGTTGAGGCGAAAGACATCGGCCCCCGCAACGAAGAGATCGCGGATGGTTTCTTTCGTCGATGTCGCCGGACCCAGGGTGGCGACGATCTTGGCTTTTCGGCTACGGCGCATGGCAGGAAGGTTACCTTAAGTGAAGCTTTGTTTCGGCAGCGTGACGGCGGTCTGACGATCTCTTGAAGAGCAGGCCCGCCCTTCTTGACAGGCAAGCCCGAGAGATATCAGCACATCCTGTTATCAAGCCCCCCGCACACCGACGTCTAGTGTATACGTTGTATCAGGATTGCGCGAAAGTCATTCACGTTGGTCCGCGTCGGCCCGGTCTCCACCAGCGCGCCAAGCCTGGAGAAGAAGCTGTAGCCATCATTGTTGGCCAGCATGGCCTTGGCGTCCAGGCCGGCCCCAGCCGCCCGCGCCAGGGTATCGGGTGTCACAATCGCCCCGGCATTGTCTTCGCTGCCGTCTATGCCGTCGGTATCGCCGGCAAGCGCGTAGACCCCCGGCAGCCCGTCGAGCGCGACCGTCAGGGCCAGCAGGAACTCGGCATTGCGTCCGCCACGCCCGCCGCCGCGCACCGTCACCGTCGTCTCGCCGCCTGAGAGCAGGACACAGGGGGCCGGGACCGGCTGTCCGTAGTGCACCACCTGCCGCGCAATCCCCGCCATCACCTGAGCCACATCGCGTGCCTCGCCTTCGATGGAATCGCCCAGAATGACAGGCGTGATGCCGGCTTCGCGGGCGGCCGCCGCCGCTGCTTCCAGGCAGGCCTGCGGCTTGGCGATGACATAGGTCTCCGCTCTTTCGAGGCGCGGATCGCCGGGCTTGGGCGTTTCGTCAGCCGCCTCCCAGAGCAGTTTGGCGACGCCTTCGGGTGCGGCGATGCCGTACTTCTCCAGGATCGCCCGGGCTTCCGCAAAGGTGGTCGGATCGGCGACCGTCGGGCCGGAGGCGATGACGGAGGGATCATCTCCCGGCACATCGGAGATCAGGAGGCTGACCACCTTGGCCGGCGCCGCGGCGGCGGCAAGGCGGCCGCCCTTGATGGCGGAGAGGTGCTTGCGCACACAATTCATCTCGTCGATGGCGGCGCCGGACTTCAGCAGGGCACGGTTGACCGCCTGCTTCTCCTCAAGGGTGATCCCCGCCGCGGGCAGCGCCAGAAGGGCCGAGCCGCCGCCGGAGATGAGACAGAGGGCAAGATCGTCGGGGCCGAGACCCTCGACCATGCCGAGGATACGTCCGGCGGCTTCGCGCCCCTTGCTGTCCGGCACAGGATGTGCCGCCTCGATGACCTCGATGCGCTGGCAGTCGGCACCGTGATCGTAGCGGGTGACCACCAGGCCTTCCAACGGCCCGTCCCAGTGTTCCTCCACAGCCTTGGCCATGGCCGCAGCGGCCTTGCCGGCGCCGATCACCACCGTCCGGCCCTTGGGGCGGGGCGGCAGGAAGGCCGGCACAGCCTTGGCGGGGTCGGCGGCCGCCAGGGCCGTATCGAAAAGCCGGCGCACGAAGTCTGCCGGGTTTGCGTCTGGTATCGCTGTCATGCTGCGCTGGGCCTTGGATGGAGGGATGGGACGAAGTCCGGCGGCGGCCGCGAGATGGCGCTCAGCCGCTGGCCGTCCCCTTGGCGTCGGTTGGCGCTTCGGCGTCCTGGGAGGGCGTGTCGTTCTCTTCGTAGCGCGACAGGACCGTCGTCAGGTGGTCCTGCATGGCGTCGGCGGCCGCGTCGCCGTCACGCGCCTTGATGGCGGACCAGATGGCCCGGTGCTGTTGGGTGAAGCGCTGATCGTCCGCCGGAGTGGCGTAGAGGCTGTAGCGGTGAAAGGCCAGCATCTGTTCCAGGATGTCACCCAGCACCGACATGAGATGGAGGTAGACCGCAGAGCCCGAAGCCTTGGCGATCGCCAGGTGGAAATTGAGATCGTCTTCCGCCTTGAAGCGCGAGGGGCGCCCGGCGGCGGTCATGGTGACGAAGGCGCGGTCGATCTCGGTCCGCTGTTCCGGTGTCGCCCGCTCCGCCGCCCGCCGTGCGGCCCAGACCTCCAGCTTCGAGCGGATCTCGGCCAGATCTTGGAGGTTGTCGCGGTTTGAACGGACCAGCCGCGCGAGTGCGGAGTCGAGCTGATCGGCGGCTGCCGTAATGCGGGTGCCGCCGCCCTGCACGGCGGTGACGAAGCCCTGGGCCTTGAGCTGCTGCAGGGCGGCGCGGATCGAAACGCGGCTGACGCCCATCATGTCCGCCAACTGGCGCTCGCCCGGCAGCCGTTCCCCCGGCGCCAGCTCACCGCTGGTGATCAGGCGCAGCAACTCATTGGCGATGCGATCGGCAACGCGCTCGCGTGGAATCTCCTGGAACCTCGGATCCATCGTCTCCGACCGTGGGCTTGTCGCCACCGGCCCCCTGGGTGTTCATGCCGGTCTGCGCTGTTGGCAAAAGGGGCCTGACCCCTCCAGTGGTCTGACTGGCATTTTGGTATCACCAATTTGAAGGCCTCTTTATGGGCGCCGCGGGCGGCTTCGTCAAGGCGCCGGGGCACCGGAGAGAAGCCTGATTAGCCTTTCAGCGCCGCGCAGGCGACCCTCGCGACATCGGCGCAGAGCGGCTGAGGCAGGCGGTCCGGGGCGGCCCAGCAGAGCTCCAGGGCATCGTCCGCCGCCGCGGGGCGGCCGCCGAGCCAGTCGAGCCGGAGGGCCAGCATCAGATGATGGGCGGCCGTCCCACGGCCCTGCGGATCAGCGGATGCGACGGGTTCGATGAGATCGACGGCGGCGAGGGCGCGCGGGTTGCCGCCGTGGAGTCCGGTTTCCTCATACAGTTCCCGCAGCGCCGCCGCGGCTGCCGTCTCTCCCAGTTCCACCTTGCCGCCCGGAAAGCCCCAGGCGCCGGCCTGAGGCGGATTGGCGCGGCGCACCAGCAGCACCGCGCCGTCGTGGACCACGACAGCCAGCACCGACAGCAGCGGTGCGCCGTCCGGCGTAGGCCTTGAGTGCCGCCCGGTTCCTGGCAGGTCGGTTTCGAGCGAGATGGTTCTGCCCTCCGGTGGGTCGCTTGGCACGGGTCGCTTGGCAGCGGCTGGGCGGGAGGCCATTGCAGCCGATGACAGCGCAGCATGCGCATGCTAAGCCGAAGGGCCGGGCCAGTTCCAGGACCTGATCGGCTCCCGCAAGCAAACCAGCCAGGTAACTCGGGCAAGCAAAACAGCAAAACAATACAGCAGGAGGTGGTGTGATGACCGTTGAATGGCAAGGCGTCTTTCCCGCCGTGACCACCCAGTTCACGACCGCCGAGGCCGTGGACGTGGAAGCGACCCGCGCGCACATCGACATGCTGATCCGCGCCGGGGTGCACGGTCTGGTCATGCTGGGGACGGTGGGGGAGAACTGTTCGCTCAGCGCCGATGAGAAGCGCACGATCATGCAGGCTGCTGTGGAAACTGCAACCGGCCGCGTGCCGGTGCTGGCCGGAGTGGCGGAGACGACCACGGCCCAGGCCTGCCGCTTCGCTGCCGATGTCGAAGCGATCGGCGCCCAGGGTCTGATGGTGCTGCCGGCCATGGTCTACAAGTCCGATGCACGGGAAACCATGGCCCACTACCGCGCCGTCGCCCAGGCCAGCGCGCTCCCCATCATGTGCTACAACAACCCGGTCACCTACGGCATCGACATCACGCCGGATATGTTTGCGGAGCTTGGCGACGAGCCGACCCTGGTGGCGATCAAGGAATCCTCCGACGATCCGCGCCGGCTCACCGACCTGGTGAACGCCTGCGGCGAGCGCTACATCCTGTTCGGCGGCGTCGACGACCTGGTCATGGAGTCCGTGATGCTGGGCGCTCAGGGCACCGTCGCCGGCCTCGTCAACGCCTTTCCCGAGGAAACGCTGCAGCTCTGGGCCATGGCCGTGCAGGGCCGCTATGCCGAGGCGCTGGACCTCTATCGCTGGTTCATGCCGGTGCTCCATCTCGACTGCCACCCGAAGCTGGTTCAGTACATCAAGCTGGCGCAGGCGATGTGCGGCTACGGCAGCGAGATCTGCCGTGCGCCGCGCCTTGCCCTGGAAGGGGAGGAGCGGGCCCGCATCATGGCGCTGATCCAGCAGGCGATCGACACCCGGCCCGGCGCCAAGGCGGCCTGAACTGCGGCGATTGAGACGGATTGCCGGCCGAGATCGAAGGCAGGCGCCGACTAACCTGGGGTCGCGCTGTAGCGGAGCTTCATGAAGACGATGGTCGAGACGAGGGCCGTCGAGATGGCGTTGGCCACGACAAGGGGCCAGGAGCCGATCATCAGCCCATAGATCATCCACAGGCTGACCGCGCTCAAGAGCATAAGATTGGCGGCCAGCGAAATGCCGGCGGTCTGTTTCTCGCGGATCACCTTGACCGACTGCGGCAGCCAGCAGAGTGTGCCGAGGATAGCGGCAGCACTCCCGATCAGTTCGACAAGCCAGGACGATAGCAGTCCTGCATCCATCAGTTTGTCCTTCTGTTTGTCTCTTTGACAGGCGGCGTTGCCGGAGCCGAAGCCCGGTCTTTACGTCGCTGATGTTCGGCGGGTTGGGATAGTTTGATCGGTCCCTTACTGGGCCGCAAGGGCGCTTTGCAGCGGTTCGGAGGGTGGCTTGGCAGGCGGCAGTGAGCGATTGCACCGCACTGCGTGCTGGTGTTCTATCGCCCAGGCAGTGATTTGCCGTCCGAATGCCTGTCCCCAGGATCCCTTGCAGGAGTCTTCCTCATGCTCGCCGTTCAGCTTCAGCGCCACGCGCGCCCGGATCTCGCCTGTGCAGCGGTTGAGGTGCCCGATCCGGGCGCACCGGGGCCGGGGGAGGCGGTGGTGGCGATCCGTGCGGCGGCGATCAACCCGGCCGACCTGCTGATCTTCGAGGGACGCTATCCCGGCCCCGAAGAGCTGCCGGCCTTCGTCGGCATCGAAGGGGCGGGGGAAGTGCTGGCGGTGGGTGAGGGTGTCGATCTGGCACCCGGCGACCACGTGCTCAGCCTGGGGCGGGCCAACTGGGCGGAGAAGGTGAAGGCCGAGGCCAGCCAGTTCATGCGTGTTCCCAAGAGCCTGGCGTGGCGCGATGCCGCGCAGTTGAAGGCCAACCCGCCTTCCGCCCATCTGATGCTCAGCCAGTACGTCGATCTGCAGCCCGGGGATTGGGTTGTCCAGAACGCCGCCAATTCCGCGGTTGGCCGCCACGTCATCCGCTTTGCCCGGGCCCGCGGGTTGAAGACGGCGAACATCGTGCGGCGCAGACCGCTGATCGAGGAACTGACGGCCTTCGGCGCCGATGTTGTGGTCACCGACGAGGGCGACATCGCCGCGAAGATCCGCGATGCCGCAGGTGCCGAAGCGCCGATCCGTCTCGGTATCGATGCCATCGGCGGCGTTGCCACCTCGATTCTGGCGGACTGTCTCAGCGACGGCGGCACGGTGGTGAACTACGGGTTCATTTCCGGCGAGGCCTGCCGCATGACGCCCTATCACACGGTCATCCACGGCCTCACGCTCACCGGCTTCTGGCTGGTCGGCTATATGCGCTCGACCCCGCGTTTCGAGATCGAAGCGATGTATGCGGAGATGGCGCGCGCCTTCGAGGACGGGGTGCTGGTTTCGCCGGTGGAGGCGGAGTACACCCTGGAGCAGGCCACCGAGGCGCTGGCCCATGCCCATGCGGAAAGCCGCGGCGGCAAGATCCTGCTGACGCCGAACGGTGCGCTTTAGGCCTTTAACCTGAGGCGCGGGCGCCGGCAGCCGGCGCTTCGCTGGCTGCAAAGGCGTCCTTGTAGCGCTCGCGCAGCAGGTTCTTCTGGACCTTACCCATGGCGTTGCGCGGCAGTTCTGTCTCGAAGTAGATGCGCTTGGGCTGCTTGAAGCGCGCCAGATCGTCTTTCAGCGCCGCGGCGACCTCTTCTTCGGTGAGGCGGCTCCCGCCCTCTGGCACGATCACCGCGGCCACGCCTTCGCCGAAGTCGGGATGGGGCAGCCCGATCACCGCCGACTCCCGTACGCCCGCCAGGTCGTCGATCAGGGCTTCGATTTCCTTGGGGTAGATGTTGTAGCCGCCCGAAATGATGAGATCCTTGGAGCGGCCGACGATGGCGATGTAGCCCTCGGCGTCGACGACCCCGACATCGCCGGTGATGAAGAAGCCGTCCTCGCGCATCTCCTCGGCCGTCTTCTCCGGCATGCGCCAGTAGCCCGTGAAGACGTTGGGTCCGCGCACCTCGATGCCGCCGACCTTGCTTGGCGGCAGCACGGCGCCGCTTTCCGGATCGGTGATCCGGATCTCGACGCCGGGCAGCGGGAATCCGACCGTGCCGGCACGCCGTTCGCCGTCATAGGGGTTGGAGGTGTTCATGCCCGTTTCGGTCATGCCGTAGCGTTCCAGGATCGCGTGACCCGTGCACTCGGTCCATTGCCGGTGCGTCTCGGCGAGAAGCGGCGCGGAGCCGGAGATGAAGACGCGCATGCCTGCGGTGGTTTCCCGCCCGAGGCCCGGGCAGTCCAGCAGCCGGGTGTAGAAGGTGGGCACCCCCATCAGCGCGGTTGCACCGGCCATATCGCCCAGCACGGCCTCGGCGTCGAACCGGCTACGGAAGATCAGCCTTGCTCCGCTCATCAGGGTCACGTTGGTGGCGACGAACAGTCCGTGGGTGTGGAAGATCGGCAGGGCGTGGATCAGCACGTCCTCGGCGGTGAAGCGCCAGCTCTGCGTCAGCACCTCGGCGTTGGAGGCGAGGTTGGCATGGGTCAGCATGGCGCCCTTGGAGCGGCCGGTGGTCCCGGAGGTATAGAGAATGGCCGCCAGGTCCTCCGCTTCGCGCGGCACCGCCTCGAAGCCGGCGTCCTGGGCGGCAACGGCGTCGGTCAGGCTGCCGCTACCGTCGGCGGCAAGGGTCAGAACCGCGCCGACCCCGGCCTCCGCCGCAACGCCGTTTAAGGCTTCCAGCCTCGTCGGATCGCAAACGAAAACGCGCGGCTCCGCGTCGCCCAGGAAATAGCTGACCTCGGCGACCGTGTAGGCGGTGTTGAGGGGCAGAAAGACGCCGCCGGCCAGAACGCTGCCGAGATAAAGTTCGACTGCCTCGATGGACTTCTCCACCTGCGCTGCCACCCGGTCCCCCGGCTGCAGGCCGGCTGCGACAAGGGCCTTCGCACAGCGCTCCGCCGCCTCGAAGAGCGCGCCATAGGTGACGACGGGCCGGCCCGGCTGCTCGGCAAGTTCCGCGAAGCCCGCCGCCTCGCGGACCAACGAAGCGGAGCGCAGACGGCTGGCGAGATGGTTGCGGTCATACATGGACAGAGCTCCGCTTACTGCTTCTGGCAAGGCGCTGGACGGCCGTCGAGGCAGCGATGCTGCCGTCGTTGGCATAGGCCTCGTGGTTCTTCTCGATGCTCTTGAGATCGTAGAGGTAGTTCACCATCACGCCCCAGGCATTGGCGCGCCCGCGCTCGCTGAGGTCGGCGGCCGCGTTGATGCGCTCCAGGCGGGCGCCGTTGCCGAGGTGAAAGCGCGCCACCGGGTCCAGCGCGCCGCCGCGTCTGCCGCGGGCCTGGAGCAGGTAGACAGCAGCCAGTTCCAGCAGCTCGTCGTCGACCACCGCCGGATCGTCCTTGTTCAGCAAATCCACGCGCGCGCACTGTTCGGCGCCGAGCAGGCCCTCTTCGTCCTTCGCCTCGCGCTCCGCCCAGCGGCGCAGGCCGGGCACGGGGGAGAGGGTGACAAAGGTGGTGAGGCCGTCGAACTCCCGCCGCAGCTCCTCGACCACCTGCTTGATGAGGAAGTTGCCGAAGGAAATGCTGCGCAGGCCCTTCTGACAGTTGGAGATCGAGTAGAAGACGGCGGTGGTTGCCTTGTTGGGTTCCAGCGGCTCCCGGTCTTCGGCCAGGATCGGCTGGATGGCATCTGGCAGCGCAGCCGTCAGGGCCACTTCGACGAAAATCAACGGGTCGTCGCTGAGCGCCGGATGGAAGAAGCCGTAGAGGCGCCGGTCCGGCGCCGCGACCCGGCGCCTCAGATCGTCCCAGCCGGCGATTTCGTGCACCGCCTCGTAGGCGATGATCTTCTCCAGGATTGCGGCGGGGGTCGACCAGTCGATGCGCCGCAGTTCCAGAAACCCCCTGTTGAACCAGGAGGCCAGCAGGTGCTGAAAGTCGGTGTCGAGCTGTTGCAGGGTTGCATCCTCCGCGACCGCATCGAGCAGGTCGGCGCGCATGTCCACCAGCGCCTTGGTGCCCCCCGGTGCCCGGTTCAGGCGGCGGATCAGCTCCTGGCTTTGTGGCTCGGAGGCGAAGTGCAGGGCCCGTGCCGCACTGCTGCCCTCCTGCCGCCAGGCCTCGACGGCTCTCTCGAGGGCCCCGTCGTCGACGCCGAAGCGTTCGGAAACCTGGCGGAAGAAGCCCAGCCTGCTGTCCGGATCGAGCCCGCCATAGGCGTCGAAGACCTGCTGGGCGATGGCCAGGCCCGTCGCCTCGCCCTTGCCGCTCAAAAGGCGCTCGCAAAGCGCCAGAGGGTCGCCCGCCGTCGCCTGCGTGCCCAGGGCCAGGCTGCGCCCTGCCTCGGCAATGCGCGCCACAAGGTCGTTGAAGATGCTGCTGCTGATCATTGTATCACCGGTCCCATCACCACATCCGGCAGCCAGGTTACCAGACCGGGGAAGACCGAGAGGATGACAATGGCGAGAACCATGCAGACCACGAAGGGTAGGGAGCCCTTCAGAATGGTCTTCAGCGAGATATCGGGCGCTATGCCGTTGATGACATAGAGGTTGAGGCCGACCGGCGGGGTGATCAGGCCGATCTCCATGTTGATGGTCAGGATCACCGCGAACCAGTAGGGATCGAAGCCGGCGGAGACGACGATAGGCAGCAGGATCGGCGCCGACATCAGGATGACCGCCACCGGCGGCAGGAAAAAGCCCGCCACCAGGAGGAAGAGGTTGATGGCGATCATCAGGGTCCAACGGTTGACGTCGAGGCCGGCAATCCACTCGGCGATGGCCTGGGTGACGAAGAGGCTGGAGAGCATGTAGGAGAACACGCCCGCGGCGCCGATGATGAAGAGGATCATCACGCTTTCGCGGGTCGAGTCCCTGAGGACCGCCCAGAGCGAACGCGGCGCGAAGAGCTTGTAGATGATGACGGCGACGATGACACAGAGCAGGGCGCCGACGGCCGCAGTCTCAGAGGGTGTGGCGACCCCGCCGTAGAGTGCGTAGAGCACGCCCAGGATGATGGCGATGAAGGGCAGGACCCGCGGCAGGATCTCCAGCTTCTCGACCCAGGAATAGCGCAGACGGCCGAGGGCGACCTCGCCGCCGCCCTGGCGCCAGGTGTCGAAGATCGACCAGGCCATGAACAGCAGCACCAGCAGCAGGCCCGGGATCACGCCGGCGAGAAACAGCCGCCCGATGGAGGTCTCGGTGGAGATGCCGTAGACGATCATGGTGACCGAGGGCGGGATCAGGATGCCCAGGGTGCCGCCGGCGGCGATGGAGCCCGCGGCGACGCCGTCGGGATAGCCGCGCTTGCGCATCTCCGGGATGCCCATCTTGCCGATGGCGGCACAGGTCGCGGGAGAGGAGCCGGACATGGCGGCGAAGAGGGCGCAGGCGCCGAGGTTGGAGACGACGAGGCCGCCGGGCACGCGGGTCAGCCAGCGCTCCAGCGCTTCGTAGAGGTCGGCCCCGGCGCGGGTGGAGGAGATCGCCGCGCCCATGATGATGAACATGGGGATCGACAGGAGGGCGAAATTGTCCAGCTTGCCGAAGAAGATCTCCGGCAGCAGCTCCATGGAGCCGAAGCCGTCGAAGACGATGAGGAAGCCGGCCGAGACGATCAGCAGGCCCGCGGCGACGGAGACGCCGGAGAACAGCACGAGGATGGTGAAGGCAGCCACCAGGGCGCCGAGAACGAGGGGATCCATCAGTCTTTCTCCCCCCGGGCTTTCTCCCCCCGGGCTTTCTCCCCCCGGGCTTTCTCACGCCGAGAGCCCGGTACGCCCGGCGCGCCGGCGTCGTCACGGCCGGTCATGATCGCGAAGAGATCGGCGGCGAGCTGCACGACGAAGAGGCCGAAGCCCAGCGGGATGGCAAGATAGGGAATCCAGAGCGAGACGCCCCAGACGGTGTCGGACTTCCAGTTGCGCTCAAAGGCCAGATGGAAGAGCTCGAAGCCGTAGAAGGCGACCACGCCGGCCACCGCGATGGTGAGAATGAGCGTGACGGCGGCCAGGGCCCGGCGGGCCGGTGGCGGCAGGAGCATGGGCAGAAGGTCGACGTTCACATGGCCGCGCAGGCGCTGGACGTAGGGCAGGCCGATCATGGTGGCGGCGATCATCAGGTAGACCACCATCTCCGTCTGCCAGATGGTCGAGGCGTTCATGACGAAGCGCATCCAGATCATCTGGCAGGTGATGAGAACGGAGGCGAAGATCATCGTCGCCGCGGCGATTCCGCAGAGGGTGGAGATCAGTCCGATCACCCTGAAAAGGGATCTGGCAAAGGCGCCGTCGCGCGGCGCAGCGCGCTCTCTCGCGTGCTCTGTCATGGCATCGCTCCGGGCCGGCCTTTGCGAGGACAGGGTTCTGGAGGGGAAGCCGGCGCCGGGGCGGCGCCGCGCCGCCGGCTTCCCGAAAGTTCCGCTTACTCGACCGAGAGGGCCAGATCCAGGAGTTCCTGGCCGCCTGGCGTCTGCTCGACGAAGGCCTTGTAGGACGACGTCTTGGCGATCTCGCGCCAGGCGGTGAAGTCGTCGTTGCTCATGGAGGCGATCTCGACGCCCGCCTTCTTGAAGGCCTCGACCGAGGCCGCGTCGGCCTTCTTCGCCTCGTCCAGATAGTAGGCCTGGGCCTTTGCTGCGCCGGCCTTCAGCGCCGCCTGCTGCTCGGCACTGAGGTTGTCGAAGGTCGTCTTGTTCATCAGCAGCGGCTGGTACATGAACCACAGCGCCACGTCGCCGGCCGGTGTGTAGCACTTGAGCTGCTCGTAGAGCCGGTAGGAGACGAAGCTGGAGGAGGAGGTGTTGGCGGCCTGCAGAACGCCGGTCTGCATGGCGGAGTAGATCTCCGAGGACGGCATCGAGGTGATCGACGCGCCGGCGGCGGCCAGCATCTGTTCGAAGGCCTTGCCCGCGGCGCGGGTCTGCAGCCCCTTCACGTCGTCGGGTCCGGTGATGCAGCGGTCCTTGCCGCCGAAGCCGCCGGCGAGATAGCCGTGCACCAGCACCATCACGTCGTCGCCGGCCATAATCTCTTCGAGCTTGTCCATGAAGGGCGATTCGACCAGGCGCGACCAGTGGTCATGGTTCTTCACCAGGCCCGGCATCAGGGTCAGGTTGTAGGCCGGCTGCTGGCCGCCGGCGTATGACAGCGGCAAGACCACCATGTCGAGCCGGCCGCGGGTCAGCGGGTTGTACTGTTCGCGGGGTTTGAACAGCGACTTGGAGGGATAGATCTTGATCTCCAGGTCGACGTTTGCGGCGGCGACTTCGCTGGCGACGATCTCCGCTACCTTGTGGCGGACGTCGCTGGTCGACCACTGATGGCTGAGCTTCAGTTCGGCCGCCTGCACGGCGCCGAAGGACATAGCCGTGGCAACCGCTGCGGCGGCAGCGATGGATGTGGTTTTCAGCATGGGGTTCCTCCCGGGTTTCTTGTTTCGAGCCCTTGGCCCGCTTGGTCGGCATCGAAGGACCGGAGCGGTCTTCATCGAACACTGGGATATCACCACATGAGTGCACGGTCAATTGTTATGTATACATGAACGCAATTGCGGTATTTATAAAATTGCGCTATTGTATCCACGTCCGAATCGGAAGGGTTTGCAATGGAAAAGCGGGCGGAAAGGCTGCGGGACGTGCTGGAGGAGGAGATCCTCACCGGCGTGCTGAGGCCGGGAGACCGGCTGGAGGAACTGTTGCTGGCCGAACGCTTCGGCGTCTCCCGCACCCCGATCCGTGAAGCCCTGTTTCAGCTTTCCGCCGCCGGCCTGATCGAGCAGCGGCCGCGGCGCGGTACCTTCGTGGCCGAACTCGGCCCGCGGCGGTTGATGGAGATGTTCGACGTCATGGCGGAGCTGGAGGCGATGTGCGCACGCCTGGCCGCCCGCCGCGCGACGCCGGAGGATCTGGCCGCGCTGCGCCGTGCCCATACCGGCTGCGAGGCTGCCGCAGAGCGCGGCGACTGCGACGGCTACTACTATGAAAACGAAGTCTTTCACGAGGCGATCCGCGACGCGAGCCGCAACGAGTTCCTGGTCGAGCAGGCCAGCGCCCTGCAGAAACGCCTGAAAGCCTATCGGCGCCTGCAACTGCGGGCGCGCGACCGCGTGCGTGCTTCCTTTGCGGAGCACGAAGCCATCATCGCGGCCATCGAAGCCGGCGATGCCGAGGCCGCCGCGGAGGCCATGCGCATCCACGTGACGGTGCAGGGCGAGCGCTTCGCCGACCTGCTGGCCTCGCTGGAGCAACGCAAGGCCAAGAGCGCCTGACTTTCTCAGTCTGGCCAACGAAAACAACGAAAACAGACGGGTGCAGGGGAGTCCCGCTGCAGCGCCTTTGCGGCGGAAACGGTCAGGCAAGAGGGGCATTTGCCGCCGCAGTCTGATTGTCCAATGCCGGTTCTGCGGCTTCCTCCTAGCGGCTCCAGGAGACGGCGACCTTACGGGCCAGCTCCTGATTGAACAGCCGTTCCATGGAGGTGCCGAGCGCCGGTGTGCGCAAGATCGCCTTGCGCAGGGCCTCGCGTGGCCAGGCGATGTATTCGGTTCCCGCCGCCGCCCGCACGGAGGCCGTCGCCGCGCCGCCGAGCAGGAAGGAAATCTCGCCGATGAAAACGCCGGGGCCGGAGGCGAAGCTGGCGCCATCCTTTTCGATTTCAACCTGGCCGCTGGTCACGAAGTAGAGGCTGGGGACAGCTTCGCCTTCGCGGGTGAGTTCGACGGTTTGCTCGGCCGTGTGCCACTCCGCCATCTGCATGAGGCGCCGGAATTCGCCGGGAGTCAGCACCTTGCGGATGTTGAGAAACGACTCGCTGGTCCGGTCGCCGGGGCGCTGATGGCGGTCGTGAAGCAGGCGCAGGATGCCGATCAGGCCGGCCAGCGCGAGCACCGAGGACCAGAAGATCGCACCCAGCAAAGGATCGTCCGGATGAAAGTAGTAGTAGGGAATGTAGAGCAGGTTCCCTGCCAGAACGAGGCACCGCAGCGTGAGCTGCCCGCGGTTCAGAAAACCGAGCACCTGAAGCAGCGCCGCCGCATGGACCAGCAGCCCCGCATTCAAAGCAAGATCAAATTCCTGCATTCCCCACCCCTTTTTGAACCCCTTTGCCGCGTCATCCCGGCAGCCGAAAGGCTCTCCCAAGCCCTGCGACGAAGCGCTGCGGAACACTCCGTCCATCAAATCTAGACGATATGATTATATCGGTCGGCTGCGGGCGGCCCTGTGGGGATTCTCACGCGCGAAGGGATCGGCACCGGGATTGGCGTGCTGCCGTTCCAGGCGGGAGACGGCGACACTGCGCGCCAATACCTGGTGCAACAGCCGCTCCATCGAGGTGCCCAGGTTGGGCGCGCGCTCGCCGGAGGATCGACCGGCGGTGCTTTAGACCACCTGGAAGCCGTGGGCGTAGGGGTCGCGGTCGTCGATGGTGATGGTGTTGAGGCCGGTCATGCGTGCCCAGCCTTCGATGGAGGGGACGATGGCGGCGTGGTTGCCGACCTTGGTTTCCCCCTCGATGCGCCCGGTGAAGAGGCTGCCGATGATGCTCTCGTGCACGAAGCGCTGGCCGGTCTTCAGGCGGTCTTTGGCGTGCAGTTGGGCCATGCGGGCCGAGGTGCCGGTGCCGCAGGGGCTGCGGTCGATGGCCTTGTCGCCGTAGAAGACCGCGTTGCGGGCATCGGCCCCCGGCTGGGTTGGGGCGCCGGTCCAGAGTATGTGGCTGACGCCGCGGATTGTCGGGTCCTCTGGGTGGACGATCTCCACCGCGTCGTTGAGCGCCCGGCGCAGCAGCGGGGAGAGCCGCAGGATGTCGCCGGCGCCGAGCTGCGCGAGATCCTCGTAGCCGGGCTGCGGTTCCACGATGGCGTAAAAGTTGCCGCCGTAGGCGATGTCGACGCTGAGCGGGCCGAGGCCGGGGCAGTCCACGGTCACGGCCTCGGCGGCCAGGTAGGCACCGACGTTTGTCAGGCGAACGGAGTCCACATAGCCGGCCTGGAGGTCGTAGCGCGCCTCCACAGGGCCCGCAGGGGTGTCGAGCATCAGACGTCCCGGCTCGCGCGGCTGCACCAGTCCGCGTTCGACGGCGAAGGTCACTGTGCCGATGGTGCCGTGCCCGCACATCGGCAGGCAGCCGCTGGTCTCGATGTACAGCACGCCGACGTCGCAGTCCTCCCGGGTGGCCGGGTAGAGGATGGCGCCGGACATCATGTCGTGGCCGCGCGGCTCGAACATCAGGCCGGTGCGGATCCAGTCGTAGCGGGCGAGGAAGTCCTGCCGCCGGGCGCTCATGCTGGCGCCCTCCAGCGCCGGGCCGCCGCCGGCGACCAGCCGCACCGGGTTGCCGCAGGTGTGTCCGTCGATGCAGAAAAAGGTGTTGGGCTTCACCGGCCCGGGTGCCCCGTTCATGGGGGCCGAGTATCGGCTCCGCTCCCCCCTTTGGCAATGCTGGCGGCCGGGCTGGGCCGGGCCGCCGCAGGCCCACGTGGCGTCACGGTCATGACACTGGATTTGTACGGCGCCGCGACTGTTACATGCGCTCTGGCATTTCAGGGGCAGCAAGGCGCAGATGGCCGAAACGTTCGACGACCTGCAATCGGTCCTGCTCGAGACCACGCCGGAGCGGATCTCGTCGCTCTCCGCGGATGCCATTGTCGTCGGTGGCGGAGCGGCCGGCGGTCTGGCCTCGCTGCTGCTCTGCGAGGCCGGCCTTCGGGTCCTGACACTCGATGCCGGCGTCCGAAAGGGTTTCCTCCAGGCACCCTACTCACGGGCGCTGTCTGCGGTCGTGACCCGCATCGCAACGCCGGAGATGTTCGAGCGCCTGCCGCTGAGCATCTCCAACCTGGGCCGCAAGGCCTTGCGCCTGGCTGGCCGGCTGCGTCAGCCCGTACAGTCGCGCTGCTTTGCCTGGGAACTGCAGCCGGACTGTCTGGTCGACGATCGCGACAACCCCTATCTGTCCGATCCTGATGGCTCGTTCTGCTGGTTTCGGTCCCGCCAGCTCGGCGGGCGCATGATCGTGCCGGGCCACGGGCGTCAGTACTTCAGGCTGAGTGCCGCCGACCTCCACCCGCGAGACGGCTTGAGCCCGCCCTGGCCGGTGACGGCCGAAGACCTGGCGCCCTGGTATGCGCTGGTCGAACGCCGGCTGGGGCTGCATGGCCGCCGGGAAGGCCATCCCTGGGTGCCGGACAGCGAGATCGCCCAGGCGATCGAGCCGACGCCGGCTGAGGCCGATCTGATGGCGGCGATTAACCGCCACTGGCCGCATCTGCATCCCATCGCCGGCCGCTTTGCCCCGCCGCTGGCGTCTCTGGCGCAGGCGGCGCATACCGGCCGGCTGGCCTGCCGCCAGGGAGCCGTCGTGCGACAGATCCATGTGGACGGCAAGGGCGCGGTCTGCGGCGTCAGCTTCGTCGACGATGCCAGCGGCGCAGCGCTCCGCGTCGAGGCGCCGCTGGTGTTCCTCTGCGCGTCGACGCTGGAATCGACGCGCCTCCTGATGCTGTCGCGTTCTCCACGGCATCCGGAAGGTCTTGGGGGTGCATCGGGCGCTCTCGGCCGCAACCTTATGGACCACGTGGTCATGAGCGGGCGTGGCTTTGGGCCCGCGCTGCCAGGGGGCCGCGCGACCCTTGTGGACGGGCGCAGTGTTTACGTCCCGCGTTTCGACCTTCAGGACGGAGCGGATGGTCAGGCGCCAGGGACGGGGCGCGGCTTCGGCGTCCAGCTCTACCGGATGTCCAAGGGCGCCGATGCTTCGTTCTTTCAGGCGGTCGCCTTTGCCGAGATGACGCCGCGCCCGGACAACCGGGTCATGCTCGACGGCCGGATGAGGGACCGCTGGGGTGTGCCGGCACTTTCGATCCACTGCCGTCACAGCGTGGAAGAGATCGATCAGGCCCGGCGGCAGTCGGCGGCCTTGCAGGCCATTGCAGATGTCCTCGGCGTGACCTTGTCGGACCTGAACACCCGACCGACCCCGCCCGGCATGGCAATCCACGAATGCGGTACGGCCCGCATGGGCAGCACGCCGGAGACCTCCGTGCTCGATCCATTCAATCAATGCTGGGACGCAAAGGGCCTCTATGTCACCGACGGCGCCTGCTTTCCGTCGCAGGGTGCGCAGAACCCGACGCTGACCATCATGGCCCTGACGGCGCGGGCCTGCGATCACGCCCTGCGCGGCCTGAAGGCCTCGGCAACGGCCGATTTTAGCGACGGCCGGCAGACAATCGGCCAGCCTGTCGGCGCCCCGGTCGGGTGATGGCGGAGACCTTGAGCGCCTTGTTGGGCAAGGCCTTTGCGGACGGCGGGCCCCGGCTGGGCTTCGGCACCGGCGACGTCTATGGGCGCGACCGCGCCGAGGCCTCGCGGCGCCTGATCGACAGCGCCCTCGATCATGGGTTCCGCTACATCGACACGGCGCGGCTTTACGGCGACGGCAGCGCGGAGTCGGTGATCGGTGCGGCGCTCGCCGGTCGCCGCGATCAGGTTGTGCTGGCCAGCAAGGTGGGCATCCTGCCCTGGCGCATGCGTCGCGGACTGCGGATTGCTCACCGCGTGCGGCGCCTCGCTAGAAAAGGGGGCGGTCTTGCCAGGGCCCTGGTTGCAGCGCCGGAACCGGCGGGCGCGCTCTTCGGTGCCTTTGGGCTCGGTCAATTGCGCCGCAGCCTGGAGGCCAGCCTGAAGGCGCTGCGCACCGATCACCTGGACATCCTGCTGCTGCACGAATGTACCCCAGCCGACGCCCTGCGCCCGGAAATCCAGGACTTCCTCGCCCGCGTGGTGCAGGAGGGCAAGGTGCGTCATTGCGGGATTGCGGCCACGGTCGCGGCGACGGCCGAGATCCTCGACCGAAAGCCCCCGACCATCGAGATTGTGCAGGGCCCCAGCGATGCGCGGGAGCGCAACCTGCCTCTCTACCGCCGCGCCTCCGGCGGTTTCGTCGTGACCCACTCGGTGCTCAAGACCCTGCTGCCGGAGATCGCCGCGCGGGCCAGAGCCGATGCGGCCTATGCGGCCCGCTTCGCCGAGACGACCGGTGCGGACGGCCGCGATCCGGCGGCCGTGGCGACCCTCCTGCTCGCCCATGCCCTCCGGGAGAACAGCGAGGGCGTCGTCCTGTTCTCGACCCTGAAACCGGAGCGGGCGGCCGCCGTCCGCAAGGCGCTCTCGGACGCCTCTTTCTCGGCGGAGCAGTTCTCCGGCCTGGAGCAGGCCGTTGCCGAACGCCTGCCGGTCCAAAATCCGCCCGAGAACCTGGCCGAGAACCCGGCCGGACTGGCCTCCCAGGGAGGCTAGGCTCTCTGCAGTTCTGGTTGGGGGATCGAGATGGTGGCCGGCAAAAGGGGCGGCCCCGGGCGCCGCTTTTCGGCCACCCGCGCCTTGGCCGCTGCTGCGCGCCGGGAGGCTTTGCCTGGCCGCGTGGCGGCGGCTATAGTCGGCGTCTTATGTCGATCGCTGCCATGGACAGTCCCGAAATCGTCGCCGACCGCAAAGACCAGGAGAAGGCCGGGGGTCAGCTTCTGGCCGAGGATGAGCCGCGCCCTTTTGAGCTTTTCAATCTCTCCGGCAGCGCGCCGGTGCTGCTGATCTGCGATCACGCCACCCGCTTCATTCCGCGTTCGCTGAACGCCCTCGGGCTCGACGAGGCCTGCCTTTCCCGCCATATCGCCTGGGACATCGGCATCGCCGAGGTGACCCGCCGTCTCGCCGAGCGCCTGGAGGCGCCGGCGGTCCTCAGCCACTTTTCCCGGCTGATCGTCGATCCCAACCGGCAGGTGAACAACCCCACCTCGATCCCCGAGATCAGCGACGGTGTCATCGTGCCCGGCAACCGCGATCTCGATGAGCAGGCTGTTGCCGCCCGTCTGGAAGCCTTCTTCTATCCCTATCATGAGGCGATCGAACGCCAGCTGGACCGGATGATGGCGACGGGGACTGCGCCGGCGCTGATCTCCATGCACAGTTTTACGCCCGTGATGAGGGGGCAGGAGCGGCCTTGGGAGATCGGCATTCTGTGGAACAAGGATCCGCGCCTGCCCAAGCCGCTGATGGACCGGCTGCGGGCCGAGGGTCTGACCGTCGGCGACAACCTGCCGTACTCCGGCGCCGACGAGCACGGTTACAGCCAGCACGTCCACGGCGACCGCCGAGGCCTGGCCAATGCTCTCATCGAGGTCCGCCAGGATCTGATCGACACCCATCACGGTGCCGCCGAGTGGGCCGAGCGCCTGGGGCCCGTGCTGGAAGAGGTGTTGCGCGACCCGGAGCTCTACAAGGTGGAGCACTACGGCTGATGCGACGTGAGCCTTCCTTCACCGTCGGCATCGAGGAGGAGTACCTGCTGGTCGACCGCGAGACGCGGGACCTGGTCGTCGACCCGCCGGACGCCCTGATGACCCGCTGCGAGGCGGAACTGGCCGAACGGGTCAGCCCGGAGTTCCTGCAGTCGCAGATTGAGGTCGGCACCTCCAAGCGCGAGACTGTGCGCGAGGCAGCCGAAGAGCTGGCGGAACTGCGCCGCTGCATCGCCCGCGTGGCGGCGGACTACAACCTCGCCCCCATCGCCGCCTCCACACATCCTTTTGCCCAGTGGGACGCCCAGAAGCACACCCGTAAGGAGCGCTACGACGAACTGGCGCGCGACATGCAGGCGGTGGTCCGCCGTCTTCTGATCTGCGGCATGCACGTTCATGTCGGGCTGGACGACGACGAACTGCGCATCGATCTGATGCAGCAGATCAGCTATTTCCTGCCACACCTGCTGGCGCTGTCTACCTCTTCGCCCTTCTGGCGGGGCGAGACGACGGGCCTGAAGTGTTACCGCCTGTCCGTATTCGAGGAACTGCCGCGCACCGGCCTGCCGGAGTCCTTCGACAGCTTCGGCGAGTATCAGCGCCATGTCGATGCCATGGTCAGCGCCGGGCTGATCGAGGATGCCACCAAGATCTGGTGGGACGTGCGGCCCTCTGCACGCTTCCCGACGCTGGAAATGCGGGTTGCCGATGTCTGCACCCGGATTGAGGATGGGATCACTGTGGCTGCGCTCTACGTCAGCCTGATGCGCATGCTCTATGCCTTGAAGCGCGACAATCAGCGCTGGCGCAAGTACAGCAACATGCTGATCCAGGAGAACCGCTGGCGGGCGCAGCGTTACGGCTTCGACGAGGGCCTGGTCGATTTCGGCAAGGGCGAGGTGGTTTCCTATGGGACCCTTCTTGAGGAGATCATCGGGCTGGTCTCCGAACATGCCGGGGCCCTGAACTGCCTGGAGGAGGTGGCACACGCCCGGGATATCCTGAACCGCGGCACCTCGGCCCACCGCCAGATCGCAACCTATGACGCGGCGATTGCCGCCGGGGCCGACAAACGCGAGGCTCTGGCCCAGGTGGTGGATTTCCTGATCGCGGAGACCGTGCCCGGCGCCCCAACCTGACGGGCCCCGGCCTGAAGGGCTGGACTTCGGCGCTGCAGTCCCCAGATTCCACTAAAGCATCCGATACCTTTGGCCCGGGAGAGCCAAAGAAGAGAGCCAGGGAGAGAGCAAGAATGGACGACAAGACCCGTACCGAACTGGAGGCTGCGGCCTTCCGCACACTGGTTTCCCACCTGCGCGAGCGCACGGACGTGCAGAACATCGACCTGATGAACCTGGCCGGGTTCTGCCGCAACTGCCTGTCCAAGTGGTACCGGGCCGCGGCCGAGGACAAGGGCATCGAGATGGACTACGACTCGGCGCGGGAGCTGATCTACGGCATGCCCTACGCCGATTGGAAGGCCAAGTACCAGACCGAGGCGACGCCGGAGCAGAAGGCCGCCTTCGAGGCCAGCCACAAGCACGGCTGACCGGTCAGGAGTACCGCCGAGCGGCCTCGCCGCGTTGCGGTGATCTGCGGGCTTTCCCCCGTTATCCACAGCTTTCCCGCGTTGTCAGTCTTCCGGCCCCGGTCTAGTCTCGGCGCCCTTCAGCAGGCCTGAATCAGCAGTCTGGCTCGGGCGCATCTAGAGGAGTTTGTACGTCTATGGCTGATGTCGGCGGCATCGGGGCGGATCGGCTGCGGTCTTTCGTTGAGCGGATTGAGCGCCTGGAAGAAGAAAAGGCGGCATTGACCGCGGATATCCGCGAGGTCTATGCCGAGGCGAAGGGCGATGGCTTCGACACCAAGGTGATGCGCCAGGTGGTCCGCCTGCGCAAGATGGACTCCGGCGACCGCCAGGAACAGGAAGCCATCCTCGATCTCTATAAACAGGCCCTCGGCATGGTGGGTTAGGGTGGTTCAAGGTCTTCCCTGACCGAACCTGCCTCTGGTCCGCCGCTCCGGCGGCAGGTCCTTTCTGTTGGCGCAGCCCGCGATGGCAACCAGGGAGAAGGCCAGCGGAGCGAAAAGCCAGTTCCGAAGCAGACGTCGGCGGTCTTTGAGCGATGGGCGGTCTTGCGACGCCGAATGAGCTTTGCTGCCGGCAACGGGGTTGCGCTTCACGGCCATGGTCTGAACGTCCTGGGCTGCCTCTGTAGCGTCTCTGATTGAGATATGCGTTGGGTCGCTGGCAAGATCAACGGCATGGCCCAGCGCGTCTTCACGTTTTGGTGCTTCGCGCAGCCGGGGGCCTCCGACGGGGCTTCCGTCATTGACCCTGGCAATGTGCCTGCCCGATACTTCTCGCCAAGATCCGAAAGCCTCGGAAAATCGGGAGAGAGGGATGCTACGCAGACATCACGACATGGGTGGCTTGGATGCCGGACCGGTCGACCCCTTCGGGCCCGGGGCCGAGCACGACTACGCGCCCTGGGAAAAGAAGGTCGATGCCATCCTGAGGCTGGTCAGCGACCAGAAGCGCCAGATCATGACGGTGGACGAACTGCGCCGCGGCATCGAAGAGTTGGGCCCCGGCGTCTACGACGAGCTCAGCTACTACGAACGCTGGATCGCGTCGGTCACCAATATCCTCATCGAGAAGGGTGTCATCGAGATCGAAGAGCTAGGCCGCCGGATGGCCGAGATCACCGATGCCTGGCCCGCCGGCGGCGTGGCCGAGGCGGAACCGAAAACCGCTGGCGATCTGTCATGACCGCCCGCTTCGAGATCGGTGCCCGGGTTGCGGTGCGCGCGGCCTATCCGCCCGGCCATGTGCGTACGCCTTTCTTCGTGCGCGGCAAAACCGGCGTGGTGACCGAAATCCTGGGGCCCTACCGCAATCCGGAGGCGCTGGCCTACGGGCGCAGCGGCGATCCGGCGCTGCCGCTCTACCGCATTCTGTTCCGGACCGCTGAGCTCTGGGATGGCTATGAGGGCTCTTCGGGCGACACCACCGTGGTGGATATCTACGAGAACTGGCTGAGTTCGGCGGAGGCTTGAAGTCATGGCACAGGATCACTCGCATCCCCATCCGCACCAGCCGGACCTGGAAGAAACACCGCTCACCCACTACCAGGCCATGACCGAGGCGGTGGGCCAGCTCCTCATCGAGAAGGGCGTGATCTCGGGCGAAGAACTGCGCGCCGTGTTGGAGCAGATCGATTCCAAGAGCCCGGCCGCCGGTGCGCGCATGGTCGCCCGTGCCTGGATGGATGACGACTTCAAGGCGCGCATGCTGGCGGACGTGAACAAGGCCGCGGAAGAGATGGGAATCGACGCCGGCACCATTCCCATCCGTGCGGTCGAGAACACCGAGGCTGTGCACAACGTCATCGTTTGCACGCTCTGCTCCTGCTATCCGCGCAACCTCATCGGCCTGCCGCCGGACTGGTACAAGGCACGCAGCTACCGCAGCCGCACGGTCCGCGAGCCGCGCGTTGTGCTGACGGAATTCGGCACGACCATCCCCGACGCCGTGGAGGTCCGCGTACACGACTCCACAGCCGACCTGCGCTACATGGTCTTGCCGGCGCGCCCGGCGGGCAGCGAGGGGCTGGACGAGGCCGCCCTGGCTGACCTCGTCACCCGCGACTGCATGATCGGCGTCACCCTGCCGAAGACACCAGATCTGTAACAGTCTTTCGTTTAGCTTTGCTGCGCGTCTCCCTCTTGGAGACGCTCGGTCGTCCGCGGGGGCGATCGCAGTAACACATGAGGGGAGACAGCTCATGGTGGAGGCCGCTGTTCGGAGCATCGAGCCGATCGCGCAAGAGCGCGTGAAGGAGTGCCTGGTCGAAGCCCATGCCTTCAGAAGGCGTCTGGCGCTGCTGTCAAAGACCAACTGGATCACCATTGTTGCCCCGGCCCTGCTCTCGGCTCTTGCGGGGGCGGCGATCTTCGAAGCTTCCGAGACGAGTGTCCTGGGTGCGCAGTGGAAGGTCTGGAGCGGTGGAGCGGCACTGCTCAGTGCCTTGCTGGTGGCGGTGCACAAGGGCCGCAACTGCGACTTCTATCAGGCCGAATGCCGCCGCCTGGTGCAGGAGTTCGAGGGCCTGGCGACACGGTACCGTACCCTCTTGCAGCTCGAGGTCGCAGAGCCCCGGCAACGCCTGGAAGAACTCGAACTCAGACTGGCGATGGTCCGGGAGACGGCGGCCATCGACTATCCCGCCTCCTACAGGGCCGATGCAGAAAAGTCGGTCGACGCAGCGCTTCAGGCAGCCGCGGCCTAGAGAAGCGTGCCCGGTTCTGCCAAGGGCTCCTCGAGTCCGCTTTGGCTACCCAGACCTGGGGTGTCTTGTGCCGCTGACGCCCTACGCCTTTTTTGAGACCCACGTGCGCTCCCAGCGGTAGCGGACGTCGGGCGTCTTCTCTTCGTTGCCGGTCCCGTCGGTGAAAGCGACGGCTTTGAAACCACGGGCTTCATAGAAGCGACGCCCTGCGGTGTTGGCCTGGAAGCACCAGAGTTCGAGAGCCTCGACGCCTGCCTGCTTGGCCGCCTCCAGCAGCCGCCCGCCGGCGCCACGCCCGATGGAGTCGGGGTGCGTGTAGAGCAGGCGGACCTCCTCGCCGTCGCGGGCGAGGAAGGAAACGATCCGGCCGGCCAGCTCTGCCACGGTCACCTCGCAGTCCTTCAGGATGACGTCTTTGATGAAGCGGCGGTCTTCCTCGACGGTATGAAGCTTCGGCAGAAAGGTGAGAAGCCGGAAGGAGGGGGAAAAGACAGCAGCGACGGCCGCGGCGTCGTCCGGTCCCGCGCGCCGCAGCGCAATCCCGCCGCGCCCCGGCGCCGGACTCACGTCCCTGGTTCCATCATTGGGCTTCTGCCGGCATCGCGGCGTCGTCGAGGGCGGCCGCGCGTTTGAAAGCCTCGCGCGCGGTCAGCCTGGCCACGTAGTCGGCGAAACCCGGCCGCGCCTCCATCGTGCCGAACTGCAGGCCCCAGTTGATCTGGGAGCCCAGAAAGACATCGGCGGCGGTGAAGCGGTCACCGGCGATGTAGCTCCCCTGGGCGAGCGCCTGCTGCAGCACATCCATCACAAGCGCAAAGGTGCCATAGCCGACCATACCTTGCTGGTCCGGGTCCGGCTCCAAGCCCATGGCTTTGTCCATGACGGCCGCCTCGACCGGACCGGCCGCAAAGAACAGCCAGCGGTAGTAGCTGCCGCGCTCTCCCGGTGGCGGTGCCAGGCCCGCCTCGGGAAAGCTGTCGGCCATATAGGCGCAGATCGCGGCACACTCGGAGACCACCGTCTCGCCATGGCGGATTGCGGGTACCTTGCCCATTGGGTTGATGGCACGGTAGCCGGCCCCTTTCATCTCCTCGCCGTAGGCGACAAACTCGGTCTCGTAGGGCGCCCCAACCTCTTCCAGCATCCAGCGCACGATGCGGCCGCGCGAACGCGGATTTGTATAGAAGACAAGGTCCTTGGACATGGCACCGCTCCCGGTTGATTGCGGGGAGCATAGCGGCAAAGCGCAGTCCGGTCATCCGGCGCCCCCGGTTGACGCGCAGATGCCACCATTGTTCCGATCGGGCCTATCCCTTCGCGTCCTGCCCATCTGCGGTAAAGCCTGCTAGGCTCGCGCTGCGTTGGAGAGCGCACGGACACGCAAGTCCTGAAGGGAAGACCGCGACATGGCTGTGACAATCTATTTCGCGACCAACCGCAAGGTGGTCAAGGGGGGCGAGGATGCTGAGATCGGGGAGGCCTTCCACCCCGACAACATCGACGAGTTGCGCTTCGGCAAGGTCGCTTTCGCCGGCAAGGACCTGTTCAAGAAGGATCTCGCCGACTTCATGGACAAGGCCAAGATCAGCCTGGCGCCGGAGCGGCTGGACAAGGACGACGCCGCAAGGTCGAAGCTGGGCAGCGCGGCCGTCTTCGATGCCGTGCGTGAGGACATGCTGAAGAAGGGGGACGCCTTGATCTTCGTGCATGGCTACGATCACACCTTTCGCGAGGCCGCGGGCCGCGCGGCGCAGCTCCAGCAGTGGCTGGCGGGCGGCGGCAAGGACATGACCCTGCTGCTGTTTTCCTGGCCCTCGGCGGGGGCAGGGGTGGGGCGGCGCACCTATGCCGACGACCGCAGGCGGGCCGAGGCTTCCGGCGCAGCCCTGGGGCGGGCGATCCTCAAGGCCACCGATTTCATCCGCAACACGCCGCGTGCCGAGCGCTGCGACGGGCGCATCCACCTGCTCTGCCACTCCATGGGCAATTGGGCGATCCGCGGCGCGGTCCAGGCCATGCGCACCTTCGTCGGCGACAACATCCCGCCGCTGCTCGACGAAGTCATCCTGACCGCCGCCGACGAGGATGACGACACGGTCCAGGCGCGCCACAAGATCGCCCCGCTGCTGCGCGGCTGCCGGCGCCTGACGGTCTACTACAACCACCAGGACCTGGCCTTGAAGGCGAGCGACTATGCCATGGGCAACCCGGACCGCCTGGGTCGCAGTGGCCCGCGCCGCAAGGCCGATCTCTCGGACAAGGTGGCCGTGATCAACGTCGCCCCGAAGATCATCTGGGAGTCGAAGGGCGCCAACGCCTGGGCTGCCGATCCGACGGGCCATCAGTACTTCCGCAACAACGCGCGGGTGCGCCAGGACATGGTCGAGGTGCTGAACGGCAAGCTGGACGAAGAGTTCCTGGAGAAGAAAGAGCGCCGCGTCAACGACATCGGCAGCTACTGGCGTTTGACCTGAGACGATTAGGCGGGCGGCTGCCCTCACTACTCACCCTCTCCCCTCGCGGGAGAGGGAGGGGCCCGCGGAGCGGGAGGGTGAGGGGGGCTTTGGTTTTGTAAGGGGAACGGCGAACGGTTCGGACCGTCTGGCTCCCCCTCACCCAGCTTCGGCCCAGAAGTCTTTCAAGGGGCTCGCTACGCTCGCAAAGCCTGCGCAACCCTCTCCCACGAAGGGGAGAGGGAAGGAGACGAGGCCTCTGTTACTCCGCGGCGGTCTGGCGCTGGGCCGGATCGCGGAAGGCGGTCAGCAGGTCGGCTTCGCAGGCCTTGGCGGTCTTCACGTGGGCTTCCTTCACGTGGCCGTAGCCGCGGATCTTTTCCGGAATCGAAGCCAGTTCCACAGCCAGGGCGTGGTTATCCGGCGTCAGTTTGCCGGCGATCTCCTCCATCAGCGTTTCATAGTCGCGGATCAGGCCGCGCTCCATCCTGCGCTCGGCGGTGTATCCGAAGATGTCGAGAACCGTGCCGCGGAGGCCCTTCAGCTTCGCCATCATGCGCAGGACTGGAAGCATCCAGGCGCCGAACTCCTGCTTCTGCAGTTCGCCGGTGTCGGGGTCGCGCTTGGCGAAAAGCGGTGGCGCCAGATGGAAGGAGAGCTTGAAGTCGCCCTCGAACTGCTCGTTCAGCTTCTGAGCGAATTCCGGGCCGGCGTAGAGCCGCGCCACCTCGTATTCGTCCTTCACCGCCAGAAGCTTGAAGTAATAGCGCGCCACCGCTTCGGCGAGGCCGGAGAAGCCCGGCGCCTTCTCGCCCTCCGCCTTTTTCAGGCGCTCGACCAGCGTCACGTAGCGTTTTGCATAGGCGGCGTTCTGATAGCCGGTCAGGAAGTCGACGCGCCGCTGGATGATCTCTTCCAGGCTCTGGGAGAGATGATGGCTCTGCGGTTCTTCAGCGGGGGTCACCATGCGCTCCACCGCGGCCAGGTCGTGCGCCGCGCGCCGGCCCCAGCGGAAGGCCCGCTTGTTGGCCTCCACCGCCACCGCGTTCAGCTCGATCGCTTGGTTGATCGCCTGAGCGCTCAAGGGCACCAGGCCTTTCTGCCAGGCGTAGCCCAGCATGAAGAGGTTGGTGGCGATGGAATCGCCCAAGAGGGCGGTGGCGATGCGTGTCGCGTCGATGAAGTCCGCCTGGCCCGGGCCGCTGGCCTCGGCAATCAGCCGCTCAAGCTCGCCGCCGGGGAAGGCGAGGTCCGGATTGCGGGTGAAGTCGCCGGTCATCACCTGGTGGCTGTTGATGACGGCGCGGGTTTCGCCCTGCTTGATCTTTGACAGCGCCTCAAAGCCGCTGGCGACCACCAGGTCGCAGCCGAGGATCAGCCCGGCGCCGCCGGCGGAGATGCGCACCGCGTGGATGTCTTCCGGCTGCGGGGCGAGGCGGATGTGGCTCACCACCGCACCGCCCTTTTGCGCAAGACCCGCCATGTCGAGCACGGAGCAGCCGCGCCCCTCCAGGTGGGCGGCCATGCCCAGCAGCGCGCCGATGGTCACCACGCCGGTCCCCCCGACGCCGGTGACGACGATGCCGAAGGGGCTGTCCAGCGCCGGGACCTGGGGCTCCGGCAGGTGCGCCCAGATGTCGGCGTCGCTCTTCGGCCCTTGCGACAGCGGCTTCATCTTGCGGATCTTGCCGCCGTGTACGGAGACAAAGCTGGGGCAGAAGCCCTTCACGCAGGAGAAGTCCTTGTTGCAGGAGGACTGGTCGATGGCGCGCTTGCGCCCGAACTCGGTTTCCACCGGCGCCACCGAGACGCAGTTGGACTTCACCGAGCAGTCGCCGCAGCCCTCGCAGACCAAGTCATTGATGAAGGCGCGCTTGGGCGGGTCGGGAAAGAGGCCGCGCTTGCGGCGCCGGCGCTTCTCGGCCGCGCAGGTCTGGTCGTAGAGCAGAATGGTGACGCCGTCGATCTCGCGCAGCTCCTTCTGGACGGCGTCCAGGCGGTCGCGGTGTTCCACCGTGACGCCGGGCGCCCAGTTGGTGCCGATGGGGTACTTGTCCGGTTCGTCGGTCACCACGACGATGCGCTCTACGCCCTCGGCGGCGACCTGGCGCGTGATCATGGCGGGATCGAGCGGGCCGTCGACCGCCTGGCCGCCGGTCATCGCCACGGCGTCGTTGTAGAGGATCTTGTAGGTGATGTTCACCCCGGCACCGATGGCGGCGCGGATCGCCAGAATGCCGGAGTGGAAGTAGGTGCCGTCGCCCAGGTTCACAAAGACATGCTTGGTCTTGGAAAAGGGCGCCTGGCCGACCCAGGCCACGCCTTCGCCGCCCATCTGGGAGAAGGTGTCGGTGTTGCGGTCCATCCACTGGACCATGTAGTGGCAGCCGATCCCGGCGAGCGCGCGGCTGCCCTCGGGCACCTGGGTCGAGGTGTTGTGCGGACAGCCGGAGCAGAAGTAGGGCACCCGGGTCATGGGCGTCTGCTCGGCCTGCAGGGACTCCTCCTTCGCGGCCAGGAAGCGCAGGCGTTGGTCGATGTCCTCGCTGGAATGGAAACGGGCGATGCGCTTGGCGATGGCCCGGGCGATGCGCGCCGGGGTCAACTCGCCTATGGACGGCAGAATCCAGTCGCCGTTCTCGTCGAACTTGCCGACGACCCGCGGGCGCACGTCGGCGCGCCAGTTGTAGAGCTGCTCCTTCACCTGGTTCTCGATGATGGCGCGCTTCTCCTCCACCACCAGGATCTCTTCCAGACCCTCGGCAAAGCGGCGGATGCCTTCGCGCTCCAGCGGCCAGGACATGCCGACCTTGTAGACGGCCAGGCCGATCTCGGCGGCACGGGCCTCGTCGATGCCCAGGTCGTCGAGCGCCTGGCGCACGTCGAGGTAGGCCTTGCCGGCGGTGACGATGCCGAAACGCGGCTTCTCGGCCCCCAGCACCGTCCTGTCCAGCCTGTTGGCGCGCGCGAAGGCGAGGGCGGCATAGATCTTGTCGCGGTGCAGGCGTTCTTCCTGCTGCAGCGGCGTGTCGGGCCAGCGCACCTGCAGGCCGCCGGCCGGCATCTCGAAATCCTCCGGCAGAATGATCGGGTTGCGCGCCGGATCGATCGACACGCTGGCCGAGGAGTCCACCGTTTCGCCGATGGTCTTGAACCCCACCCAGCAGCCGGAGAAGCGGCTCATCGCCCAGCCGTAGAGACCGAGGTCGAGAAATTCCTGCACGCCGGCCGGATTGAGCACGGGGATCATGAGATCCATGAAGGTGTATTCGCACTGGTGCGCGGTGGTGGAGGACTTCGCCGTGTGGTCGTCCCCCGCCAGCAGCAGCACACCGCCGTGGCGCCCGGCGCCGGCCATGTTGCCGTGGCGCAGCACGTCGCCGGAGCGGTCGACGCCCGGGCCCTTGGCGTACCACATGGCGAAGACGCCGTCGTAGTTGCTGTCGCCGAAGAGCTCGCCCTGCTGGCTGCCCCAGACCGCCGTGGCGGCCAGGTCCTCGTTGACGCCGGCCTGGAAATGGATGTGATGACGTTTCAGGAACGGCGCCGCGCGGCCCATCTGCTGATCGACACCGCCCAGGGGCGAGCCGCGGTAACCGGTGACGAAGCCCGCCGTGTTCAGGCCGGCGGCGAGGTCGCGCTGTCGCTGCATCATCGGCAGACGCACAAGCGCCTGCGTGCCGGTTAGGAAAACCTGCCCGCGCTCAAGAGCATACTTGTCGTCGAGGGATACCGCCTGCAAAGCCATGCCACAGTTCCTGCTTGCTGTTACGGCGCCTTGACCCCGAAGGGCTCCATAAAAAGGTAATAGATACTGACCTAAATGACAATTTCACGCGGCGGCCGCGGCCAAAGAAAGCAAGGAAAAACCGAATCTGGAAACGGCTTTGATCATATCGCAATGCGCCCTCCGCGGTAGGCGAAAGAATTGCCAAGACCTGAGTCTCCGGCGCTTCGCAATGCTGCTGTGCAGCATGGGCGCGACGCACCGCGCTGAACGCGCGGCCCATTCAATGCGTCCTCTGCCGCGCCTATATTGAGGGTATATTGATGGTTACATCCTGCCGGTCTAGTGGTGCCGGCAAAGAGTTGTCGCGCGCCGGATCATGATTGATCGCCGCTTGCGCTGCGACTGGGGAGCACAGAGAGAGACGAAAGGACCCGCCATGGCGGACCATTGGGAAAATCCGATGCAGACCGATGGCTTCGAGTTCATCGAGTTCACCTCGCCGGACCCGGCGGCCCTGGGCCGGCTGTTCGAGACCATGGGCTTTACCGCCATCGCCAAGCATCGCTCCAAGGAGGTGACGCTCTATCGCCAGGGCGATGTGAACTTCATCCTGAATGCGGAGGGCGAGGGGTTCCCCCAGGCCTTCACCCTGCTGCACGGCCCCTCCGTCTGCGCGATCGCCTTCAGGGTCAAGGATGCGGCGGCGGCCTGTAAGCGCGCGGAGGAGTTGGGCGCCTGGGTGGTCGAGTCGAGCGCCGGGCCGATGGAATTGAACATCCCCGCCATCAAGGGCATCGGCGACTCGCTGATCTACCTCGTCGACCGCTACGGCGACAACGGCTCCATCTACGACGTTGATTTCAAGCCCTTGCCGGGCGTCGATCAGCACCCGCCGGGCGCGGGCCTGACCTACATCGACCACCTGACCCACAACGTCTACCGCGGCCGCATGAAGGAGTGGGCGGAGTTCTACGAACGCCTCTTTAACTTCCGCGAGATCCGCTACTTCGACATCGAGGGCAAGCTGACAGGGCTTAAATCCAAGGCCATGACCAGCCCCTGCGGCAAGATCCGCATTCCCATCAACGAGAGCGCCGACGACAAGTCGCAGATTGCCGAGTACCTGGAAGAGTACAAGGGCGAGGGCATCCAGCACATCGCGCTCGGCACCGACGACATCTACGATTCGGTAGAGCGCCTGACGGCCAAGGGTGTCGAGTTTCAGTCCGGTGTGCCCGACACCTACTACGAGAAGGTGGATGCGCGCCTGCCGGGCCATGGCGAGGATCTGGGGCGCCTCGCGGCCAACAAGATCCTGATCGACGGCGCGCCGACGGAAGACGGCGGGCGCCTGCTCCAGATCTTCACCCGCAACGTCATCGGACCGGTCTTTTTCGAGCTGATCCAGCGCAAGGGCGATGAAGGCTTCGGCGAGGGCAATTTCCAGGCGCTGTTCGATTCCATCGAAGAAGACCAGATCCGCCGCGGTGTGTTGAAGGCGGAGGCGTGAGGGACGCGAGAGCCGTGGGGTTAACTTTTGGGTAAGGACGCTGCTGCCAAGCTGATGCGTTAGGCAAGCTCAAGCGTCAGGTCGGTGCCCGCATCGTTTGATCGAGACTTCCCGGAGACGGGAAGGAGGAAGGACCATGGCGAAGTCGACCAGCTATGAATCCAAGATCCCGGACGAAAACGGGATCATTGCCTACAGCGAGGAAGAAAACGCCGTCTGGCGCGACCTCTATGCCCGCCAGGAAGCGCTGCTGCCGGGCCGCGTCTGCAATGCCTACCTGGAGGGCCTGAAGGCGCTGGACCTGCCGCGCGACCGGGTGCCGCAGCTCAAGGATGTCAACGCGCGCCTGCAGGAGATCGGCGGCTTCGGCGTCGAGGCGGTGCCGGCGCTGATCTCGCCCAAACGCTTCTTCACCCTGCTGGCCGAGCGCAAGTTTCCGGCGGCGACCTTCATCCGGCGGCGCGAGGAGTTCGACTACCTGCAGGAACCGGACGTCTTCCACGAGATCTTCGGCCACTGCCCGATGCTGACCCTGCCGACCTACGCCAACTTCCTGCAGAAGTATGGCGAGAAGGCGCTGGAACTCGACAAGTCCTACATATGGATGATGCAGCGGCTGTTCTGGTTCACGGTGGAGTTCGGCCTGATCCGCACGGAGGAGGGGGTGCGCATCTATGGCGCGGGTATCGCCTCCTCGGCCGGCGAGACGCCCTATGCGGTGGAAAGTCCGGAGCCGGAACGCCGGCCTTTCGATGCGTTGACCGTGTTCCGCACGCCCTACCGCATCGACATCTTTCAGCGCGTCTACTACGTGATCGAGTCGGCCCAGCAGCTCTACGATCTGGTCACCAGCGATCTCGTGCCGATCATGGACGAGGCCAAGCGCCTGAAGTCCCTGCCGCCGACCTTCCCGCCCAAGGAAGAAGCGGGCGCCGCTTGACCGGGGTGTCGTTTCGGTTGTTGGCGGCCTGCCCTAGAACACCGCGTCCAGCGGCAGGTGGTAGTAGAGACTGAGGACCTCTGCGCCTGGATTGTCGTCGTCGACACTGGCGTTGGAGATGTGGCTGAAGCCGAGAGAAACCCGCGACAGGTTTTCGAACTGGTAGCCCAGCTCGATCTGGCTGCGGATTTCGAAGGTGCTGCCGAGGTCCTTGCCGTCACCCTCCTCATAGAGACCCGGCGCGATGCTGGCGGTGACGACGATGTCCTCGAAGAAGACGACATCCACCAGGACGCCGATGCCGCCCCAGACCGATCCGTCGGTGGTGACTTCCACACCGCCCCAGGGCTTCAGGAAGAGGAAATCCTCCCCATGCCGGTACTCGAGACGGAAATCCACAGCCTGATCGTCATCCTGGACGAGGTCGAACCAGCCGACGGCAGCGCTGAAGACAGCCGGCGTTTCGTTAAGGGTCACCTGCGCGCTTGCGCGCTGGTTGAAGCTGAAAGCGGCCAAGCAGAATAGCGCCGCCACAAGCGCCAAGCGTCTCATCACCTTTAGAATCCCCCGATTCTGAACGGTCCCCGACAGATCAGACCCGCCCAGCAAGCTGTAACATTCTGGCCGGCGGAACGGGCCATCCGCTCCCCTTATGTCACAGCTTGTGGCCGCGATCCAGCATCCTAAATTGCGCCTTTCGGCGGGGGAATGCGGGACCTCCGGCCCGCTGGCCACCGCTTCTCCGATGCGCCGGCCGGTCCGCAGGTTTCACGGCCCGCCGGTTTGAGCGGCTTTTGTGGGCAGCTTTCAGGGACGGGTCAGGCCCGTTTCTCGTAGAGCCCTTCGAGCACCGGGCCATAGGCTTCCCGGATCTTGTGGCGCCGGATCTTCAAGGTCGGTGTCATCATGTGGTTCTCGACGGTGAAGGCTTCGGGCAGGATGGCGAAGCGGCGGATCTTCTCCAGAGGCGAAAGCTCGCCGTTGACCTTGTCGACCACCGCGCCGACGGCGGCGCGGAAGTCCGGGTCTTCGGCCAGAGCCGCCTGATCGGCCGGCTTGCCGTTTTGTTTCGCCCAGCCCGAGAGGAATTCTTCGTCGGGCACCAGCACGGCGACCAGGTTTGGGCGCTTGTCGCCGTAGACCATGGCCTGGGTGATCTCGGTCTGCAGCGTCAGGATCCCCTCGACGCGCGCAGGGGAAACGTTGTCGCCGCCCGAGAGGACGATGATGTCCTTCTTGCGGTCTGTGATGATGAGGTAGCCGTCGTCATCGATCTTGCCGATGTCGCCGGTGTGCAGCCAGCCGTCCTTCAGCGCCAGCGCCGTTGCCTCCTCGTCGCGCCAATAGCCGTTCATCACCAGTTCGCCGCGAATCAGGATCTCGCCGTCCTCGGCGATCCTGGCTTCGACGCCCGTGAAGGGCGGGCCGACGGTGTGAAGCTTTACTTTCCATGGCGGGTTGGCAGAGACGACGGGCGCGGTCTCGGTCTGCCCGTAGCCCTGCAGGATCGGCAGGCCCAGAGCCGTGAAGAACAGCCCGATGTCGAAGTTGAGCGCCGCGCCGCCGGAAACGATCGCCTTGATCCGCCCGCCGAACCGGGCGCGGATCTTGTTGCGCACCAGCCGTTCCAGGAAGAAATCCTGGATGCGGTCGAGAAGGGTCAGTTTTTCCGGCGCAAGGTAGCGGCGGCGCCCGATCTCCTCGGCCTTGGCGAAGAGCTTGGCCTTGAAGCCGCCCTGCTTGTCGATGCCGCGGCGGATCTTCAGATGCATGGACTCATAGAGCCGCGGGACGGCGGTGAGGATCGTCGGCCGCGCCTCGCCCAGATTGCGCAGCAGGTGTTCGACGCCCTCGGAGTAATAGATCTCCGCGCCGATTGTCATGGGAAAGAACTGACCGGCGGTATGTTCGTAGGCATGGGACAGCGGCAGGAAGCAGAGAAAGACCTCGTGGCCGAGGCCGACCTTCACCAGCAGGTCATAGGCGCCCATGCAGTTGCACAGCATCGCCCCATGGCTGAGCATGACGCCGCGCGGCACGCCGCCGGTTCCGGAGGTGTAGATGATGCAGGCCGTGTCGCCGCGTTCGGCCACGCCTGCGTAGTCTTCGACATCGTCAGGCAGGGCGCGCCCGCGTTCCATGACGGTGTCCCAATGGTGGACCGCCTTGGGACCGGCCTGGCCCTGCTGCAGATCCTCCATGGCAACGACCCAGCGGCAGTCCGGGGCATCCAGGACGGCGGGCATCAGCTTCTTCGCCAGCGCCCGGGTGGACACGATGGCGCCAACGGCGCCACTGTTGCTGAGGATATGCAGATGATCGCCGGGCAGGTTGGTGGTGTAGGCCGGAACGGTGATGCCGCCGGCCGCCATCACGGCGACATCGGCCACCAGCCATTCGGGGCGGTTCTCCGAGACCAGCACCACACGGTCGCCGCGCTCCAGGCCCAGGTCGCGCAGGCCGCGGCTCAGGTCCTTGACCTGCTCGCTGACGGCGGCCCAGGTCTGTGGCCGGTAGGTGCCGTCCACCTTCGACCACAGAAAGTTCTTGTCGCGCCGCGCCGCCGCCTGCTCGAAGAACATCGCGGTCAGCGACGGCCAAGCCGTGAAATCCATATCGTCTCCCCTGGGAAGCCTCGCCGCCCCTGCGTTGCGCCCTTAGTCTGGTGTTTGCGCCGGTGATCGGCCAGAAACCCGTGATCAGTCCGAAACCCGATCCTGCGCCTTTATCCTTGGTTCTCCAGTATTTGCGGTCTATATCGCAAGGGGTCAAGCTGTTGTGTCGGCCGGATTTAGTAGTAGGGACCCTCACGGTCAAGCGCTGAGGTGGTGACGTGGACGCAAAACCGATAGTTGACGAGGCCTTGGGGGAACTTCCTGCCTGGGATCTGAGCGATCTCTACGGCGGGCCGGAGTCCGATCAACTGGGCAAGGACCTGATGCGCAGCGAGCAGCGCGCCCAGGCCTTCCGTAAGCGCTATGCGGGCACTCTGGACGAGCTCGACGGGGAGGCCCTGGGCGCGGCAATTGTGGCCTACGAGGAGATCCACGAGAACCTCGGCCGCATCATGAGCTATGCGCAGCTGGTCTACTCCGGTGATATGACCGACCCGGAGGTCGCGCGCTTCTTCCAGAGCATGCAGGAACGCTCCACCGCAATCTCCAGTGATCTTCTGTTCTTCAGCCTCGAACTCAACCGCCTGGACGAGGCGGCCCTGGCGGAGAAGCTCAAGGCGCCGGGCCTGGCCCGCTACGCGCCCTGGCTGCGCGACCTGCGCGCCATGCGCCCGCACCAGCTCTCCGATGAGGTCGAGCGGCTGCTGCACGAAAAGCACGTTGCGGGGCGCGCGTCCTGGACGCGGCTGTTCGACGAGACCATGGCGGCCCTCCGGTTTCCTTTCCGCGACCAGACCCTGACCTCGGCAGAGGTTCTCAACCGCCTCACCGACCGCGATCCCGAGGCGCGCCAGGAAGCCGCCAGGTCCCTGGGCCGCGTGCTGGGCGAGAACATGCGGGTGTTCTCCCTCATCACCAACACCCTGGCCAAGGACAAGGAGATCGAGGACAGCTGGCGCAGCTTCGCGCGCCCGGTGTCCTCCCGCAATCTGGCGAACTTCGTCGAGGACGAGGTGGTCGATGCCCTGGTCGGCGCCGTCCACCGCGCCTATCCGCGCCTGTCGCATCGCTACTACGCGCTCAAAGCCAAGTGGTTCGGGGTGGAAGCGTTGCCGTATTGGGACCGCAATGCGCCGCTGCCGGAAGACGACGACCGGCTCATCCCCTGGCGTGATGCGCGTGAGCTGGTGCTGGACGCCTATGCGGCGTTTTCGCCGGCGCTGGCGGCCATCGGCAAGCGCTTCTTCGATCAGTCCTGGATCGACGCCCCGGTCCGTCCGGGCAAGGCGCCCGGGGCCTTCGCCCATCCGACGGTGCCTTCGGCCCACCCGTACCTGCTGCTGAACTATCAGGGCCGCACGCGCGACGTCATGACGCTGGCGCACGAACTGGGTCACGGTGTCCACCAGGTCCTCGCTGCCCCGCAGGGCCATCTGATGGCGGAAACCCCTCTGACCTTGGCCGAGACCGCCTCTGTCTTCGGCGAGATGCTGACCTTTCAGGCCATGCTGAAGGCGGAAAGCAGGCCCAGGCGCCGCAAGATCATGCTGGCCTCGAAGGTTGAGGACATGCTGAACACCGTCGTGCGGCAGATCGCCATGCACGAGTTCGAAACCCGCGTGCATGACGAGCGCCGCGGCGGCGAGCTGCTGCCCGACCGGTTGGGCGAAATCTGGATGGAAACCCAGAGCATCAGCCTCGGGCCGGCCATCGCCTTCGACCAGGAATACAGGCACTTCTGGGCCTACATCCCGCACTTCATCCACGTGCCCTTCTACGTCTATGCCTATGCCTTCGGGGACTGCCTGGTGAACTCGCTCTATGCGGTCTACCAGGACGCCGAGCAGGGCTTTGCCGAGAAGTACCTGGCGATGCTGAGCGCCGGCGGCAGCAAGCGTCACCGCGAGCTTCTGGCGCCGTTCGGCCTGGATGCTTCCGATCCGGCGTTCTGGGATCGTGGACTGTCTCTGATCGAGAGCTTCATCGATCAGCTCGAGGACATGGACTAGGCACCGGGTGCTTTCCGGAACTCCGACGGGGGACTGAGCGCTTGGGCTGATGTGGCTCAAGGCGCCGTGAGGGCACTTCCGCTTCAATTGGGCCAGCAAGGTCGCGCCGTCCCGGGCCTTGGAAGGATGCCGGGCAAGAGGCGCGGTCTCATTCCCGCCTGCATGGAGGTTTCGGTGCCAGCGCCCCCCGAATCGCCCCGCCCCGGATCACCCCACCCCGAGTCCCCCCGCCTGGTGGCCAAGGACGGCAAGGCGCTGCCAGCGCCGGATACCGTCGTCGAACCCCCAGACCCCGACCGCCTGCCCGATGTCGCCGGCCACCCGGTCGGCGGCCCTGCTGGCGAGATCATGGCTCCGCCGACGGTTCCTTTGGCGGGCCTCTTCGGCGGCGAGGCGTTCGACCGCATGTTGCACGCCGGCCTCGCGCGCCTGACCGCAGGCATTTCACCGGCGGCGCTGGGTCTCGCCTTCACCGATTGGTGGGCGCATCTGGCCCTGGCGCCGGGCAAGCAGGTTCAGCTTGCCGAGGCGGCCTGGTCGGCCGCCCTGCGCCTCGCCGTTGCCCTCTCGCGCAACGCAGCCGGGGCAGAGGGCTCGGCGGCGATATCCCCGGCGCGCGGCGACAAGCGGTTTCGCGACCCCGCCTGGAACCGGCTGCCCTATGCGATCTACTGCCAGAGTTTTCTGCTGGCCCAGGACTGGTGGCGGCAGGCAGCCGGCGGCGTGCCGGGCGTTTCGCAGCACCACGAGGCCGTGGTCTCCTTTACCCTGCGCCAACTGCTGGACGTGCATGCGCCCTCCAACTATCTGGCGACCAACCCTTTGCTGGCGCGGGAAACCCTGGCTCAGGGCGGCAGCAATCTCTATCGCGGCTGGCTGAACGCGCTGGAGGACTGGGAGCGGCGGGTGAGCGGCCGCGGGCCGGCGGGGACCGAGGCCTTCAAGCCCGGGCGCAACCTCGCCATCACGCCGGGCAAGGTGGTCTACCGCAACGACCTGATCGAGCTGATCCAGTACAGCCCGGCGACGAAGGAGGTTCGTCCGGAGCCGGTTCTGATCCTGCCGGCCTGGATCATGAAGTACTACATCCTCGATCTTTCGCCGCAGAACTCCCTGATCCGCTATCTGGTGGGTGCCGGCCACACGGTCTTTGCCGTGTCCTGGAGAAACCCTGGTGCCGAGGACCGTGATCTGGACATGGAGGACTATCGCCGCCTCGGCGTGATGGCGGCGCTGGATGCGGTGACCGCCATCGTTCCCGACAGCAGGGTTCATGCGGTCGGATACTGCCTGGGCGGGACCCTGCTGGCCATTGCGGCCGCGGCCATGGCGCGTGACGGCGACGACCGCCTGCAGTCCATGACCCTGCTGGCCGCCCAGACCGACTTTACGGAGGCCGGCGAGTTGATGCTCTTCATCGACGAGAGTCAGCTCACCTTCCTGGAGGATATCATGTGGTCGCAGGGCTATCTGGATACCAGCCAGATGGCCGGTGCCTTTCAGCTCCTGCGCTCGAACGACCTCATCTGGTCGCGCATGGTTCATGACTACTACTTCGGCCAGCGCCGCGATCAGACCGACCTGATGGCCTGGAACGCGGATGCCACCCGCATGCCCTACCGCATGCACAGCCAGTATCTGCGCCGACTCTTTCTCAACAACGATCTGGCCCAGAACCGCTACCCGGTCGACGGCCGCCCCGTCACCCTCGGCGACATCCAGGTGCCGGTCTTCGCCCTCGGCACCGCCAAGGACCACGTCGCACCCTGGCGCTCGGTCTACAAGATTGTGCTGCTGACGGACAGCGAGGTCACCTTCCTGCTGACCAGCGGCGGCCACAACGCCGGCATCGTGACCCCGCCGGGCCATCCGCGGCGGATCTACCAGATCACCCGGATGCATAACCACGAGGGCTACATCGACCCCGAACGCTGGCGTGCCTCGGCACCGGTCCACAAGGGGTCCTGGTGGCCGGCCTGGCAGTCCTGGCTGGCCGAGCGTTCCGGGGCGCCCGGGCCGCCGCCGCCCATGGGTCGGCCGGAGGCTGGCTTCCCGGCCCTGGAGGACGCGCCGGGCCTCTATGTCCACGAGCGGTAAAGAACGGCGGAATCCCTGCCTTTCCGGGCGCCGCCGGATGACTGTCACTGGACTTCTGGACGCCTTGGGCCCAAGTTCATGGGCATGTCCGAGATTGACAACGAAAACCAAGAGCTTAACGAGGACGACCGGTCCCGCTTTTCGGGCCGCATGCGGCGCTATGCACGGGTCGGCACCTCGGTGGGCGGTTTGGCGGCCCAGGTGGTGGGCGCCCGCTACCTGGGGCTGGGTCTCGACCGGGGCAAGCACTCCTCGGAGCTGAAAGCCGCGCTGGGCGGGCTCAAGGGCCCCTTGATGAAGGCGGCGCAGATTCTCGCCACCATTCCCGATGCGCTGCCGCGGGAGTATGCGGAGGAACTGCGCCAGCTTCAGTCCAACGCGCCCTCCATGGGCTGGCACTTCGTCAAGCGCCGCATGCGCGCCGAACTGGGCGCGGACTGGCAGAAGAAGTTCAAATCCTTCGAGCACGAAGCGGCGGCCGCCGCCTCCCTCGGCCAGGTGCATCGGGCCGTCAGCCCCGACGGCCGCGGCCTCGCCTGCAAGCTGCAGTACCCGGATATGCTCTCCGCCGTGGAGGCCGACCTTCAGCAGCTCAAGATCCTCTTCGGCATCTACCGGCGCTACGACCGCGCCATCGATCCCTCGGACATCTATCACGAGCTGGCCGACCGCCTGCGCGAGGAGCTCGACTACGAACGCGAAGGCCGCCACATGGAGCTTTATCAGGCCATGCTGGCGGAGGAGGACGGCGTCCATGTTGCCGATCTCCTGCCGGAGCTTTCCACCCAGCGCCTCCTCACCATGACCTGGCTGGAAGGCAAGCCGCTGATGGATTTCATCGCCGGCACCGACTGTGTCGAGCAGCGCAACGCCGTGGCGCTGAACATGTTCCGCGCCTGGTACGTGCCCTTCTACTTTTACGGCATCATCCACGGCGACCCGCACCTGGGCAACTACACCATCCGCGAGGACGGCACGGTTAACCTGCTGGACTTCGGCTGCATCCGGGTCTTCCCGCCGAAGTTCGTGAAGGGGGTCATCGACCTCTACTTCGCGCTGGAACGCGACGACCCGGAGCTGGCGGTGGAAGCCTACCGCACCTGGGGCTTCACCGAGATCAGCAAGGAACTGCTGGCGGCGCTCAATCTCTGGGCGGCCTTCCTCTATGCGCCGTTGCTGGAGGACAAGCCGCAGAAGATCATGGGCGACAAAAGCAGCCTCTACGGCGCCGAGGTGGCCGGCGAGGTGCACAAGGAACTGCGCCGCCTGGGCGGGGTGAAGCCGCCGCGCGAGTTCGTGCTGATGGACCGCGCCGCCGTCGGTCTGGGATCGGTCTTCATGCATCTGGACGCCGAGATCAACTGGCATCAGGTCTTCCATGATCTGATCAGCGGCTTCGACGTCGACGCCCTGGAAGACCGGCAGACCAAGGCCCTCAAGAAGCTCGCACTTCCCCTGCCGAGTTAAAGACTCTGGCGCCTCGCGCTCCGCGCGCAATTTGCCTGCTGCCGGCAAATCACGTCTAATGAGAATTCGCCCCACCTCTGCCACAAAGCCGCGGTAAGTGGGCGTTGTCGTGGCGGCCGGCGCAGCGCCCCGGCCCGTTGACACAGGCGAGGAGGGGGGTCCGGATGACAAGGCTCACGATACCCGCTGCGTTCCTGGCGGCAGTGGCGGCAATGGCGCCGCCCGCTGCGGGCCAGAGCAACAACACGGCAGCCGCCCCGGCAGGAGCCCATGCAGATCGCGTCGATTTCCGGCCGGCGGACGCCTGGCTCGGGAAGTGGTCCGGTGTGTCGAGTTACAGCCAAACCACCGACGTTTGGGAATGGCGGTTCGAGGTCATTCGGCCCTGCAATGATTACGGCATCCGATTTGGCAGCTACGGCTCCGAAAGGGCCGAGATTCTGCGCATCAATGCCACCGAGCTCGAGTTTCTTTTGCACGACGAGCTTGGAACGCATTTGACGATGGTCCGGCAGGGCAACGACGTTTACAGCGGCACGGTCAGTCAGCCGAACAACAAGCCGCTGCACCTGGGCCGTGTCGACGGGCGGTGGATTGGAGAAGCGGCGCCGGCGACCGGCGCGCAGTGCGCCGATACCGAGGCGCCGGACCCCTATGCCGATGCGGTGGTTTCCTGGACCTTCGGGAGTCCGCGGTCCAACGAGGGCCCTTCCAAGCCGAGCTTCGCCCTGGGGCCGCCCGACTACACCGGCAGCCACCGCGACCCCGGCATCGTCACCCTCGGCTGCGGCGGGCAGATCGTCGTGCGCTTCAGCGACAACGACTTGGTCGACGGCGCGGGGGCCGATCTCAGAATCTTCGAGCCGGGCGACCGCGAAGCCTACAGCGTTGAAATCTCGGTCGACGGGGCCGAGTGGCGGGCTGTGGGACGGGCGGAGGGCGGCAACAGCAGCTTCGATATCTCGAATGTCGCCGAAGCAAACGAGCGTTTCTCCTTCGTGCGCATCACCGATGAGCGCGGATTCTGCCAGGGCGTGCGGCCCGGCATGGACATCGATGCCGTCGAAGCATTGAACATAGGGGCCGAAAGCGAAAGCGCGGCCCAGGACGTCGCGGCTGTGAGCACGCCGGAGGGGCTTTTGGTAGAGGTGACACCCTTGGAGAACGAGGGTGGCGGCTCCCGGGCTCTCACCGGTGAGCCTCTGGACAGTGTTGTGACGGTCACCAACACCGGCGCCGAACGGATCTATGCCCCGGTCCTCGAACTCGTTTTGTCCGGCGAGGCGGTTTCGGAAGCTGCAGAGCTCGACGCAGCGCCGGCCAAGCCACGGCAGGATGCGGAGGCGGCCTTCTTTGACATCATCTGCGCGCTCGATGGCACAACCGCAACCTGTCCGCTGGGCTACGGCGACCGGGTCGAAGGGGGCAGGACCTATCTCGAACCCGGCGAGGCGCGCAGCATCCTGTTTCAGGTCACGGCCTGGGAGCCCGGGTTACTGTCCGTGACTGCGCGCGCATCCGCCGCGACCGGCGAAGCAGGGAAGCTTGAGGTCACGGCCTCGGAACAAAGCAGCGTCACCGGCCCGATCCTTGGCCTGCGGCTCCTGGGCACCACGCCGGAGCCCTACGGTTACAGCGACAACCCGCGCCTGCCGCTGCACGAGGGCCGGGAGATCATCCTGCGCTACGCCCTTCTCAACAGCCGCCAGGGCGGGCATGCCCGCGAAATCGCGCTCGACTTCTTTACCCGCACCGGCGAAGTGCGGTCGATCTCTCTCGCCTCGGGAGCAGCGCTGCCCTGTGGCCGCCCGAAGCCGACGGACAGACAGGTCGCCGATTGCGTGATCGCCGGCCTCGCGCCGGGACAGAGCGTGGAGGTCGATGCCGCTTTCCGCTACGGCCGGCGTTTCATGGTAGAGGCTGCGGCCAGCGCCGGCCGGTCAACGCAGGACCATGTCTACGAGACCGCGATGGACGTCGACCCGGTCGTGACGATGGGGTTTGCCCCGGCGCCTTCGTCGACGGTGGCCGAAGGACAGCGGATCGTCGCGTCCTTCGACGTCGCCAACCGCGGGCGGGGTTCCATCCCCGGCGGGGCACTGCAACTGATCCCGCGGGGCGGCAGCGCCGACGGCTTCGCAATCGAGACGGTCGAAGGCTGCAAGGCCGAGAAGCTTGCCTCGGGCGTTACCGAGTGCGCTCTGGCCGAGTTCTCGAAGGAGGCGCCGGCCGAGGTCCTCGTCGTCACGACCCCCGTGCCGGCTGGGGCCGAGGGCAGCGAGCTTGGGCTGGTGTGGGAGTTGTCGGTGCCGGGCCACCGCTTTCCTTATCCTTCGACGGCCAATGAAAAGGGTTACGCGCAATACGGTGTCGGCAAGCGCGTCGCCGACCTCTATGTCGCGGAGTACCTGCCGGCGGAAGGCCTGGAGCCCGGCGTGCCTCAGGTGATCCAACTCGAGATCGGCAACAAGGGGACATGGCCGCAGGACGACGCCGTTTTGGACCTGCGCCTCGATCTCACCGACGAAAACGGTGCGCCGGCCCCGGGCAGCCACCTGACGCGCGCCGCCGCCCTGCTGGGCAACCCGGACCGCCCCGGCGAGGTTGTGAAGGCAGCCTGCGAGGTCTCGGGCAACGCGGCCCGCTGCGCTCTGGGTACGCTGCGACCCCGCAGTGCCGACTCCATTATCTTCGAGATCAACTCCGGAGACCTTGCCGCAGGGCGCTACCGCTACAAGGCACGGATCACCGAAGGGCAGGGCGAGGCCGGCGATGCCGCCCGCACGCGGGACAACACGGTGAGCGGCGGTGCCCAGATCTTCGCGACCGGGGAGTCCGTCGCCGACCTGCGTGTGTTCAGGGGCCATAGCGACAAGGAGGCAGAGGCGCTTCAGCCTCAGGGCTTCAACTTCTGGGTTGAGAACGACGGAACCATTGCGCAGGACGCCGTGGGTCTGAAACTGGACTTTGCAATCGAAACTCAGCAGGCCGTCCCGCAGGGCCTGCGCTTTCTGCGCAGTGTCTATACGGTGGTTCCGAGTCTCGATGACAGCGCCCGGCCGGTGCGCCGCGTGCCCTGCGTGGTGAACGTGGGAACAGCATCTTGCGCGCTGGGGCGCCTGGAGCCTGAGGGCCTGGCCCAAATCTTTGTCGAGTGGGATCCCGCCGGGATTGCCGGGCGCTATAGCTACACCGTCTATCTGAACGAGGGCGCCGGCGAGGCGGCCGCGAAGCGATTGAAAGACAATATACTGCGTGGCGGGGCAGCGATCGTCGCTCCCGGCACGGCGGAGGTCACGGCCATTCAGGCTCCGGGTCCGGCGGGCAGCATCGAGTATCCGGCCAACGGCGACGACGTGACCCCGGGGTCTTCAGCGCTCGGCACCTTCCGGGACCTCGAGGACGATTACGAGCTCTGGTACTTCAGCTTCAGTCCGGAGCCGCGGTGGTACTACCTGCGGCCGGTGGAGCGCGATCCGGGCGCCTCCGGCATCTGGGCGATCCATGATCTCAGCCACGGGCGCCCCGGCCGCGCCGACATCGGTTATGTCTACCGCATCGGCATCGTGGCCGCCGATCCGATGGCCAACACGAGCCTGCAGGAGAACGCCGCGCGGCTGCAAGCGTTCCCGCCGGGAACGACGGTGCTGCACGAGATCCAGGTGACACGGGTGGGCGAGTAGTAAAGGCTCCTTCAAGCCGCCTCCTGCTCGGCGCAGATCAGCCCGCCGTCTTCCTCGCTCAGAGGCACCTCCAGGAGCCGGCATCGGTGCGGGCTGCCGGCCGGGTCCCCGGCACTGAAGTGCCGGCAGGCCCGGCAGAGACCGAAAGGCCGGCTGTCGCGCCGGCGCAGGGTTTCGGCGAGCAGGCGGTGAAGGCCCTCCGTGAGCGCCTCCTTTTGCTCGGTGGAAAGGTTTGCGGTCCCGCGCATGAGCGCGTCGATGGGGTCGCGGGCCAGCAGGCGCCTGCCCTTGGCCGTGAGGGTGAGGGCGATCTGCCGCCGGTCTTGCGGGTCGACCCGCTTTCCAATCAGACCTTTGCGTTCCAGCGCATTCAGCGTCTGGGAAACCGTTCCCTTGGTCATGCCCAGGTAGGCCGTGACGCCCGAGGGCGTGCGCGAGAAGCGGTTCGCCCGCGACAGATAGCGCAGGGCCTCCCACTGGGTCGGCTTGAGGCCCTCCGCATGGGCTTCGTTCTGCAGGACGCGGGCGAGCCGTTCCAGCAGAAGGCCCAGGTCATCGGTGGTCTTCATCATTTTATAGTATCGACTAAAAACTTTTCTTGCAAGCCGGGACTTCGAGCATTATCTCGATTATATCGACTCGATACTAATGGAGAATCCGATGTCCAGACTCACACCCTATCCCCATGACAAGGCCACAGGCAGCCGCAAGGGGCTGATGGATGCCGTGAAGCAGCAGTTCGGCGGCGTGATCAACATGTTCGGGACGGTCGCCCATTCGCCGGCGGCCCTGGAGAGCATGCTCGGGTCTTTCGCCGCCCTTGGAAAAGGCCGGCTTGGTGCCGCTCTTGGCGAGCAGATCGCCGTTGCCGTCGCCAATGCCAATGGCTGCGAATACTGTCTTTCGGCGCATACCGTGCTCGGCAAGAAGGCTGGTGTGTCTGCGGAGACAATGGAGGAAGCCCGTCAGGGCCGCTCGGCCGACCCGCGCAGTCAGGCGGCCATTGTTTTTGCTCTGAAGGTGGTGGAAACCCGCGCCCATATCGAAACCAGTGACCTCGAAAGTCTGCGTGCGGCGGGCTTCGACGATGAGGAGATCGTCGAGATTGTCGCCCATGTGGCGCTCAATCTTTTCACCAACTACGTCAACGTGGCCTTCGACGTCGATGTCGACTTTCCTTCGGTGAAGCCGCGCAGGGCGGCAGCCTGACAAGTCATCGTTTGCCTCGTCTCACCGGTTTCAGCCGGGCCGCGGGCCGGAGCCGGTGAGCCAAGGACCACACAGAGCGGAGTTTGCTGATGAGCGCGCTTTTCTTCTTCGACAACCTGGAGGTCACCGACCCGGCGGCCCTGGAAACCTACAAGAACAGCGTCGGCCCGGTGGTGGCCAAATACGGCGGGCGTTACAGAACACTCGGTGGTGCGGTGACCGTCTTTGAAGGGTCCTGGCAGCCAAGGTATCCGGTCATCATCGAGTTTGACGACGCGGACAGGGCGCGGGCCTGGTACAACTCGGAAGACTACAGCGCGCTCAAGGCCTTGCGTCAGTCCGCTGTGGTCTGCAACGCCGTGTTGATCGAGGGCCTGTGACTCCTGGCTTTCAACCTGCGACAAAAAGTGACAGAGCAGCCCTCTTTTGCTCTCGACCAAGGTGGCCTATGTCTTTGCCTGAGGCGGGCAGGCCGCGACGACCGGTTTCCGTCAGGTTCCCGCCTCTACCAGGTCGCAGTCGCCGCACCATCGCTTCGATCGGAGGATCGGAAATGGATTTGGCGACCCCTCTCACCCAGGCCCGCAAGGCCGTCCGGCAGGCTGTTTCATCGGGGGCGGCACCCTTTGGTCTACCTGCCGCGCAGATCTTTGAACACGGCAGCCTCAAGCTCTTCTTCTACGAACCCCGCGGCGTTGACCACCAGCCGGTTCACGACCAGGACGAGGTCTACGTGGTCGTCAGCGGGTTCGGCACCTTTGCTGTGGGCGACAGCGAAGCCAGCCTTGAGCGCAAGGCCTTCGGCCCCGGCGATGCGATCTTCGTGGCCGCCGGCAGGCTGCACCGCTTTGAGGACTTCACCGACGATTTCGAGACCTGGGTGATGATGTACGGACCCGAGGGCGGCGAGCAGCCCAGCAGGCCGCCCGTCTAGTCGGAAGCGGGGCCTGCCGCGCTTTCCGGTTCGCGCGAGGCCGGTTTCTCGTTCCGGCCCTTCTGTCCACTGGCGCGCTCGCTGATCCGCTGCATGACGACATAGAAGACAGGGGTGAAGACCAGCGACATCAGCGTCGCGGCGGTCATACCGCCAACCACGGCGGTACCGATAGCCTGGCGGCTGGCGGCCCCGGCGCCGCTGGCCACCACCAGCGGCATGAACCCGGCAATGGAGGAGATGGCGGTCATCAGGATCGGGCGAAAGCGCAGCTTGGCCGCCGAAGCGGATGCCTCCAGGATCGACTTGCCGGCCTCCCGCTCGGCCTTGGCGAATTCGACGATCAGGATGGCGTTCTTGCTGGCCAGGCCGATCAGCAGGACGATGCCGATCTGGGTGTAGACGTTGTTGTCGAACTGCCGTGCCACCAGGGCGCCGATGGTGCCGACCAGGGCGAGGGGCACCACCAGGATGACCGCCGCCGGCATCGCCCAGCTTTCGTATTGTGCCGCCAGCACCAGGAAGACCAGGACGATGGCCAGGGCGAAAACCAGGATTGCTTCGGAGCCGACCTGCTTCTCCTGGAAGGACATGCCGGTCCATTCGAATCCCATACCCGCGGGCAGCTTCATCTCGGCCAGTTGTTCCATCAGATTGAGTGCCTGGCCGGAGGAAAAGCCCGGTGCCGCCTGGCCGGTGATCGAGGCGCTGGGATAGAGGTTGTAGCGCAGTACCGTCTGGGGTCCCAGGATCTCGTCCACCGCGACAAGGGTGCCCAGCGGGACCATGTCGCCGGCGGCATTGCGCACATCGAGCTGGCGGATGTCCTCCGGCTTGACGCGGAACCTGTGGTCCGCCTGTACCTTCACCTGCCAGGTGCGCCCGAACTTGTTGAAGTCGTTCACATAGGCCGAGCCGAGGTAGGTCTGCAGGGTGCCGAAGACCTCGTCGAGGGAGATCTCCAGGGACTTGGCCATGGTGCGGTCGACCTCGGCGAAGAGCTGCGGCACGTCGGCGCGGAAGGTGGTGTTGAGGTTGGTCAGGCCCGATTGCGCGTTGCCGTCGGCTAGGATTTCCTGAGACATCCGTTGCAGTTCCTGGAGGCCGAGCGCCTGCCGGTCCTGAAGCTGCATCTGAAAGCCGCCGGAAACCCCGAGGCCGGGGATGGCCGGGGGCGGGAAGGCAAAGGCGATCGCTTCCTGAATCTGGGACAGTTCCCGCTGCAGGCGCCCCAGGATAGCGCCTTGGGAGAGGGCCGGCTCCAGCCGCTCGCCCCAGGGCGTCATGGTGAGGAAGATCGTCGCCGCGTTGGAGGCGTTGGTCCCGTCGATCACGGAAAAGCCGCCGAGGGAGACCCAGTCCGCCACGCCTGGAATGTCGGCCAGGATGACGTCGATGCGGTCGAGCACCTCGTTGGTGCGCTCCAGCGCCGCGGCGTTGGGGAGCTGGGCCGAAATGATGAGATAGCCCTGATCCTCGACCGGCAGGAATGCGGTCGGCAGCTTTTGGAACTGCCAGCCGGTGAAGCCGCCGAGCGCCACGAACAGCAGCATCATGACCGCGGTCACCCGCGTCAGCTTCTTGGTCAGGCCCATGTAGGCGTTTTCCGAAGTCGCGAAGACTTTGTCGAAGCCGCGAAAGAAGAAATTCTTGCCGGCCTTTTGCGGTCTCAACAGCAGGGCTGCCAGAGCCGGGGCCATGGTGAGCGCGTTGATCGAACTGAAGACAGTCGCCACGGCAATGGTGATGGCGAACTGGCGATACATCTGCCCGGTGATTCCAGGCAGGAAGGCGGCCGGAATGAAGACCGCCAGCAGGACCAGGGTTGTGGCGATCACCGGGCCGGAGACCTCGCTCATGGCTTCGATGGCGGCATCCATGGCCGAGAGACCGTTGTCGATCTTCACTGCCGTGGCCTCGACCACCACGATGGCGTCGTCGACCACGATGCCGATGGCCAGGACGATACCGAAGAGGGTGAGCATGTTGAGGGAATACCCCAGCAGCCCCATCACCGCGAAGGTACCGATCAGCGAGACCGGGATGGTGACCGCCGGGATGATGGTGGCGCGCCAGTCCTGGAGGAAGAGGAAGAGCACCAGGAAGACCAGCCCCGCCGCCTGGAAGAGGGTGACATAGACCTCCTCGATCGAGGTCTTGACGAAGATCGTCGTGTCGTAGGGGATTTCGTAGTACATGCCCTGCGGGAAGCGCTGGCTCATCTCCTCCATGGCCTGGCGGACGTCGCTGGCCACGGCGATGGCGTTGGCGCCGGGCAGCTGATAGATCCCGATCGACGCGGAGGGGGTGCCGGAGAGGCGCGAGGTGATGTCGTAGCTCTTGCCACCCAGTTCCACCCGGGCAATGTCCCTTAGATAGGTGATGCCGCCATCGGCGCCGTATTTGATAATGATCTCTTCGAACTGTTCGATCTCGGTCAGCCGACCCAGCACGTTCACCGAAAGCTGGAAAGATTGGCCGCTGGGGGCCGGCGGCTGGCCGATCTGTCCGGCGGCCACCTGGACGTTCTGCTCGCGGATGGCGGCGACCACGTCCTGTGTCGTCAGGCCCCGTGATTTCAGGGCCGTCGGGTCCAGCCAGACGCGCATGGAGTAATCGCTGGCGGGAAAGACGAAGACCTCGCCAACGCCGTCGATCCGGCTCAGCGTATCGCGCAGGTTGAGGGTGGCGTAGTTGCTGAGGAAGAGTTCGTCGTAGCGGTTGCCCTCGGAGAGCAGTGCGGCGAAGAGAATGATGTTGCTGGACTGCTTCTTGGTGTTGACGCCCTGGCGGACAACCTCCTCCGGCAGATTGGGCTCGGCCAGGGCTACCCGGTTCTGAACCAGGATCTGAGACAGGTCCAGATCACTGCCGACCTCGAACGTGACCGTCAGGGTATAGGAGCCGTCGCTGGCGCTGGTCGAAGACATGTAGATCATGCCTTCGACGCCGTTGACCTGTTGCTCGATCGGTGCTGCGACGGTTTCGGCCACCACTTCGGCGCTGGCGCCGGGATAGACGGCGGAGACCTGAACCGTCGGCGGCGTAATCTCCGGGTACTGCTCGATCGGCAGAGCGCCCAGGGTGACGATGCCGGCGATGACGATGACGATGGAAATCACCGAGGCGAAGATCGGCCGCCGGATGAAAAAGGCAGAGAACACTGCGGCTGCCTCCCGCTATTGCGTTGCGGTCTCGGAAGCGCGGTCTGGCCCCGCGCCCTGGCTGAGCTGCTGGCGTGCGGCGGTCAGGGCCGTGGCGGTGAAGTCCGCCATGTCAGCCTCCTCGGGCGTCACCGTCGACCCGCCGCGCACCCTTTGAAGGCCGACCACCACGACCCTTTCGTCGTTGGCGAGACCCTCTTCGATCACCCGCATGCCGTCGATCAACTGGCCGATCTTGACGCTGCGTTTCTCGATGACGTTCTCCGCGCCCAGGACATAGAGGTAGCGGCCGGTCTGATCGAGGCCGATGGCCCGCTCGGTGACCAGCGGCATGTCCGGCCGTTCTGTCGCGGCGACGCGCAGCCGCGCGAAGAGCCCGGAGATCAGCGCCGGGATCGGTCCTGGGTTTTCGAAACTGGCACGCAGCTGCAGGGTCCCGGTCTCGGGATTGAGTGCGGACTCGGCAAAGTCCAGCGAACCCTCGTAGACGAAATCCGTCTGGTCCGCTGTCGACATCTCCACCGACACGGTTTCGCGCATCTCCGCTTCGTTGCTGACGCCGGCATCGATCGCGGTCGCGCGATAGGCGGCCCGGGCCACCAGCAGATCGCGTTCGTTGATCGAGAAATAGACATACATTGGATTGCTGTCGGTGATCGTGGCCAGCAGCGTGGCTTCGCTTTCCCCGACAAGGTTGCCGGTGTCGACAAGGTTGCGCCCGATGCGCCCGGTGATCGGCGCGCGGATGTCGGTATACTCCAGGTCAAGCTCGGCCTGGCGCAGCGCTGCCTGCTTGACCGAGACCTCCGCCGTGGCAGAGCGCGCGCCAGCCTCTGCTTCGTCCAGCCTGGCCTGGGAGATGTTGCCGCGTTGGATCAGGGTCTCAGCGCGCTCCAGGGCTCTGTCGGCCTCGATCTTCAGCGCCTTTGCGCTTTCAAGCTGCGCCTTGGCGATCTCCACATCGGCGATGTATTCGCGCTGGTCAATCATGAAGAGCGGATCGCCCGCCTGCACGTCGGTGCCGGGGCCGAAGGTCATCTTCACGAGTTCCCCGGGCACCCGGGCGCGCACGTCGACCACGGCGGCGGCCTGGGTGGTGCCGGTGAAGTAGAGGTAGTCGGTGATGCTCTGGACCAGGGGAGCGGCGACCTTGACCTTAGGGGGCGGCGGTTCGACGTAGGTGTTGCTTTCGCCGCAGGCTGCGAGCGCCAGAACGGTAAGGCAAGCCGGCAATAGTCGCTTCATGCTCCCTGTCCCTCGTTCGCCTTCCTTGGGTTGTCAGCATAGCGCAGGGTCCTTGCCGCTGGCTACGGCTCATCACATCGCGCAGCCAATTCGGAGGCTTTCAAACAATCGGTACCGACAAACAGCCTTGACCCTGCGGCATCGGGCTCGGCGCGCTTGGCTCAAACCTCCTCACCGAAAAACAGCAGGCAGCCGTCAGGGTCTTTTACGTGAAATTCGCGCATGCCGTAGGGTTGATCGAAGGGCGGGCGCAGCCGACCCTGCGGTAGGGTCTCAAGTTTGGCCCGCAGATCCTCGTAGAGGGCATCGAGGCCGCGAACGTGGAAGTAGATCGCGATGTTGTTGGCAGTGGCCTCCAGGGCTTTCGGATCGTCGCAGTGGAGCAACTGCAGGCCGACGGCCGGTTCGCGCATGACGATGGCGAGGCTGGCGTCCTCGGCCAGGAATCGGGTCTCGAACCCCAGGGTCTCGGTGTAGAACGCAACGCTGCGCGCGACGTCGCTGACCGGCACGATGGTCATGGCGCTCTCGATGACCGGCTGTGTTTCGGTCTCCAGCATGCTTCGCCCCTTTATCGAAGCCTTAACCCTGGTTCTATCAAATAGGGGACGGTCGATGTCATCAACAGCCAATTGTTTCAAATGCCGGATTACGCCGCCATCCAAGGGCAGAACCTGGACAGGCTGCCGCGCTTCTGCGTCGTGCTGCGCGGAGAGTATCTCTCCGTCCCGGGCGACTCAGGTGACGACGAGCAGTTGGGATTCTATGTCGTGCGCACGGTGGCCGCAGGCGATCAGACGACGGCTGAGAAGCTCGCCCTCTTCGATCTGGAAGCGGAAATCCGCATGAAGGGTATGGGCCCGGTGCCCGATACCATGGAAATCGACAAGAGCCAGCGCCTCGACGACGATCAGGATGACGTCAACAGCGGCTTCATTCTCTATCCCGCAGAGCAGACGCCCTAACCGGGTGCGAGCAGGCGCAGCACCGCCGGCACCAGGGAAGAGGCCGGCCGCAGCAGGGAAAAGACACCCGCTGCATCGCTCTGGTTCTCCGTGCCGCAGATGACGGCATCGGCGGCCGGCCAGTACAACATGAAGCCTTTCAGAAAGCCCGTGTGCCCCCAGAGCTCGCCGAAGCCCGGCGCGCCGAGGTCCTCGAGGTTGAAGTGGCGCATGCCCAGACCATAGGAGACGCCATGTTCCCCGGTGGCACGCCAAGCCATCATATGCTGGCGGCTTCTGCGGTCGCGAAAGACCCGGTCCTCCGCAAAGGCGCGCAGAAAGCGTGCGAGGTCCGCCGCGGTGGTTACCAGGCCGCCGCCCGCCCAGTCGGCTGATATGCTGCGCATACCGCCGTAGTGAAGAGCGCCCACGTAAGGCTGTGAGACCACCGCAGCCGTGAAGCTCGGCGGTGCCTCGCGGAACAGCAGGTAGGTTTCGTTCATTGCCAGGGGGCGGAAGATCTTGGCGCGGTAGGCCTGGTGCAGGGGCATCCCGGTCACGGCTTCAATCACCAGTCCGGCGAGCACAAAGCCTGTGTCGCAGTAGTGCCAGCCGCCGGCGGGGGCAAAGTGGGCGGTCAGGTGCTCCCGGGTCCAGTCGATCACCTCCGGTGGCTGCCAGAGCCGCTCCGGGTCTTCCATGAGTTCGGCCATGAAGGGCGAGCGGCCGTCTTCGAGAGGTTTTCCATCGCTGAAACAGTCTGCGAGACCGCTGGTGTGTCCCAGCAGTTGGCGCAGCGTAATGAAGCATCCGCGGTCGAGGCCGCGGACCACATGCAGACCGCCGAGCAGGGTATTGGGCAGGTAGGCGCCTATACCACGGTCGAGATCGAGCACGCCCTCCTCAGCGAGCAGCAGGCAGAGAGTGGCGGTGAACATTTTGGTGATGCTGGCTGCGTGAAAGGCATCGCCCGGCCGCAGCGGCGCGCCCGAGACCCGATCCCGCAGCCCGGCGGCGCCGGCCCAGGTGAAGCCGGGCGACTCGATGCGCAGCAAGGCGCCGGGCACGGCCTTTTGCAGTGTGACGCTTCTGTACAGAAGGCGTTGAAAGGCCTCTTCTTTCTCGATGGCCTGCAGTGGTATTGCCATGGCGCTCCTAGGCGTCTTGTGCCTCTCCCGAGTGTTGGCGTTGACGCGGCTGGACCCAGGAGGGAAAGAGCTCCTTGGGGTTTAAGTCGATGTCTGTCTTGAAGGTGATCTTGGCATCGGACAGCAGGACCTGGAGGCTGCCGTCTTCGTAGGCTTCGAAGAGTTCGGTGCAGCCGCCGATAAAGCGCCCGCCGACGAAGATCTGTGGAATGGTGACGCAGCCGGTGCGGGCGTTGAGGGCCCGGCGGATCCGGCCGCCCAGATCGTCGGCCTGCAGGGCGACCGAGTCCAGATCGACGGAGCGATAGGGGATCCGAAGCCTTGCGAAAAAGCGCCGCACGGACCAGCAGAACTCGCACCACTCCAGTGCGAACATGACCACCGGCTCCGTCGGGTCGCCGACCGCCTGCGCCAGATAGGCCGTTGCCTCGGCATCGCTCTCCTCGGCGGGCTTCGCGGCAGCGCCGTTGGCGGTCTGCTGGGCGGGGGCGCTGGGCGTCGTGCTGTCGAAGCGCGCCGACGGCGTGGTGCGGGAGAGGGCGACCTCTTCCTCGGTCATGTCCTCCGGAATATCCTCGAACAGCATCGTGCTGAGATAGCGCTCGCCGGTGTCGGGCAGCATGCAGAGCACGGTGCTGCCGGCAGGTGCGGTGCGGCAGACTTCCAAGGCGCCGGCCAGGGTCGCGCCGCCGCTGATCCCGGTGAAGATGCCCTCCTCGCGCGCCAGAGCGCGCGACAGGCGCAGAGACTCGTTGCCGTCCACAGGGATGATCCGGTCGACGTGCCTGGCGTCCAGGGCGGCCTCGGTCAGGCGCGGAATGAAGTCGGGGCTCCAGCCCTGCATCAGGTGAGGGCGGAAATGCGGATGGCTGGCGCTGGGGCTGCCGTCGGCGTTGCGCTGCTGGCTGACGCCGCTGCCCAGGACCTGGGCGTTGTCCGGTTCGCAGACAACGACCTTGGTCTTCGGGCTCTCAGCCGCCAGCACGCGCGCGACGCCCTTCAGGGTCCCCCCGGTGCCGGAGCCGGTCACCCAGTAGTCGAGACCGCAATCGGCGAAGTCGGCGAGAATCTCCTGGGCCGTGGTCCGCGAGTGCATCTCGGCATTGGCCTCGTTTTCGAACTGGCGGCAGAGGAACCAGCCGTGGGTCTGCGCCAGCTCCTCGGCCTTGACCAGCATGCCGCTGCCTTTTTCCGCAGCCGGCGTCAGCACCACCTTGGCGCCGAAAAAGCGCAGCAGCTTGCGGCGTTCGACGCTGAAGTTTTCCGCCATGGTGACCACCAGGGGATAGCCTTTGCTGGCGCAGACCATGGCGAGACCGATGCCGGTGTTGCCGCTGGTCGCTTCGATGACGGTCTGGCCGGGCTTGAGCAGCCCGCGCCGCTCGGCATCTTCGATCACCCCCAGGGCCAGGCGGTCCTTCACCGAGGCCATCGGGTTGAAGGCCTCAAGCTTGGCGTAGAGCTTCACGCCGTCCGGCCCCAGTTTGCGAATGCGCACGGCCGGTGTGCGCCCGATGGTCTCCAGTATGCTCTCGTATCGACGGCTCATTGATCATCCCCAAGTGTGTGCGTCGAGGCGGGCCGCAGCTTCTGCCGGCGGCCCGCCCCCTTTCGTCCGTAAGTCCTCTGTCTTGTCTACGCGGCCATCAGCGGACTGAGCGCCTGGTTCACGCGCTGCGCCTGCGCTTCGGTGATGAGGTCGCCGAGAATGCGCTGGAAGGGTCGATGCTGGGCGCCGGAAAGGATGTACTGCCAGCGGTAGGCCTTCAGTACGCCCGCGCCGACGGCTTCCTTCTCGGCTTTGCTCAGGCTGCGTCCGCAGGTCTCCAGGAAGTAGCGCGTATCCTCGGCGGCCTGGAGCTGCAGCAGCCCGTCGACGGCACCGACAAGGGCGATGAAGTCGTCGACGGCCTTGTCGCGTTCCGCATCGCTCAGCTTCGCATCGAGGCGGCGCAGCTCCAATTCGTCCATGATCGCGTGCTGGCTCTCTTCCTTCCAATGGAACAGGAAGACGTCCTTGAAGAGGGGCGAGAGGCTCTCGTCCGGCTCCAGGCTCTCGCGATAGTGCAGCTGGGTAAAAAGCTCGATGTGAAGAGTCAGCATCAGCACAGCCCAGGACTCCATGCTGAGGACGGCGTCGGCGATGGCGTCCGGGTCGCCGGCCTGCTTGTAGCCCTCGGGCATCTGCTCCTCGGCCAGCGCTTCGATGCGGCGAAACAGCTCCTGGTGTTTCAGTTCTTCTTCACTGAAGCGGACCAGGGCTTCCAGCGCGGTCTGATCGCCCAGGGCATGGGCGCGGCTGAGATCGAGCACCTTGGCGTTGATGAAGCGCTCCACCAGCCCGAAGATGTAGGCATAGGTGCGGCCTTGGATCTGGCTCAGGAAGCGTTGTTCGGCGGCGGTGAGGAAGCCCAGTTCCTGCACCTTGCTCAGACCCTGGGGCAGGAAGGTCTCGTCCATGTCGAAGGCGCGACCGCGAATCACGTCGCGGTCGATGTCCCAGTTGACACGCTTGGAGGCTTCGATACAGCGCGCAAAACGCGCGCGGTCGCTATCGGCGATCTGGGTTTCCGTATGGCTCTGCATGGTTGTCTCCTGAATCTCGGATCATCTTTCCGGGCGCCCCGACGCCGCGTCGCCCGCAGGCGGAGGGGCCGTTGGTTTCTGGTTGACCTGAAGAAAGCGCAGGATGTGACGGCTCACGTCTTCTGCGTGCGTGATCGGCCCCATGTGCCCGGCGCCGGCAACTGTCTCGATGCTGGAGCGGGGCAGCACGCTGTGGAGAAGCCGGATCACGGCTGCCGTCGGCGGTGGCGCCAGGGAGCCGCGGAGCAGCAGGACCGGAAACTCAAGGCGGCGATACGACGACAGCGCCGTCGGTTCTTCGATCAACGCATGAAAGTCGAGCGGTGCCTTTGGCAGCCAGCTTGTGAGGACTTCCTGTAGAGAGGGCCGCAGGGCCGCCCAGGCCCCTTCGCCGCTCCAGTAATCGACGAAGTGCGTTGCGGCGCCGCGGTAATCTCCGCTGGCAACACCCTGCGCCGTGACTTCAGCGACCGCGCGAATCTCCGAGAAGCTCGCTTCCTCAGCGGCGCCGGCCGCTTTCAGCAGGTGAAAAGCCGAAGGTTCGTAGAGCGTCATGCTGGTGACGGCATGAGGGCGCTGCAGGGCGATGTGCAGGGCGACACCGCCGCCATAGGAATGACCGATCAGATGAAAGGGTGCGTTCAAGGCATCGATCCGCTCGAGGATCGGGGCGGCTTCGTCCGCCAGGGCGAAGGGGTGCGCACCGTGCCAGTCAAGCCGGCCGTCGGCGCCCAGGAAGCTCGGGGCGATCAGGTGGAACGGCAGGTCCAGGCTGGCGGCCAGATGGCGCCATTGCCGCGCGTCGGAGCCCGAACAGTGCAACGCCACGACCGGCACCGGGTGATCGGAATCCAGGCGTGCGAAGGGCAGCGCTTTACGTAGAATGGTCATGGCGAAGGGTCATGGCGGTGGCTGGGCCTCGGACCGGCGGCGCGGACAGGTATCGCCGAAGGCCCTGGTCCGGGAAATCGGGCAGCTGTCCCGGTTCGCCTTGATTTCTTCCTCCCAACCGGTACAGCTGTCCCGGCTTGATGGGAAAAGGGTGGTTCTCAGGCGATTTCACACGCCGGATCGTGTGTTGGATGTGTCGGAAAAGTTGAAACAGCGTATTAGGTTCGCCCGATCCAAAGACGGGACCTCGCTGGCCTGGGCCTCGGCCGGCCGGGGGCAGCCATTGGTCAAGGCGGCCAACTGGCTGACCCATCTCGAATACGATCTGGAAAGCCCGGTCTGGTCGCACTGGGTGCACTTCTTTGCCGCGCATTTTCAATTCGTGCGCTACGACGAGCGGGGCTGCGGGCTGACCCAGCGCGATGCCGGGGACCTGTCTTTCGAACGCTGGATCGAGGATCTCGAGGCTGTTATCGAAGCGGCGGGGCTTGAAGGACCGGTTGCCTTGCTCGGCGTCTCCCAAGGAGCTGCAACCGCATTGGCCTATGCGGCGCGCCATCCTGAACGGGTATCGCGGGTTATTGTCTACGGCGGCTATTCGCAAGGCTGGCGCGTACGCGGCGATCCGCAAGGGGCGAAGCTTTACCGCTCCATCGCCGATGTCATTGCTTTGGGCTGGGATCTTGAAAACCCGGTTTTTCGGGAGCTCTTTACCAAGCGCTTCATTCCGGCAGGAACGCCGGAGCAGATCGCCTGGTTCAACGATCTCTGCTGCAAGACTGTCGAGGCGCAGACTGCTGCGCGCCTCTTGAGTGCCCGTGCTGACGTCGACTTGGGCCCGTTGATTTCCCAGGTGCAGGTTCCGGTTCAGGTTCTGCATGCCGCTGGCGACGAGGTCGTCCCCCTTGCCCAGGGCCGTGGCCTCGCTGCCGATTTGCCGAATGCCGAATTCGTCAGCCTGGACTCCCGCAATCACATCCTGCTGAAGCCGGAGCCGGCCTGGTCGCACTTCAAGGAGGCCGTGCTCGACTTCATGGAGCAGACGCCACAGCGCGGGGAAACGAGCGACGCCGCACTGGCGGGGCTGTCGCCGCGTGAGCGGGAAATCCTGGCCTTGATCTGCGAGGCCAAATCGAACCCGGAGATTGCCAAGGCTCTGGGGCTCTCGGAACGCACCGTGCGCAACCACGCCTCCAATCTCTTCCGCAAGCTGGGCGTGAGGTCCCGGGCGGAGGCGATCCTGCTGCGCCATGGCGGATCGCAGCCCTAGGAAGGGCCCGGTCGGGCGCGCGCGTCTTTCCGCACTACCCCCTAAGGATAGTCGGACGAACTAATATGTTGCTGCTTTGTTTCACCATCTTGCGGCGCCCCTCTTTTGCGATAACTATGCGGTCAGCTGTCGCCGCAGCATGGGGAGCCAAGTGAGGGCTTAAAGGCGTGAAGCAGCGTATCCGCTACGCTCGCTCAGCCGACGGCACTGCCATTGGATGGGCGAGTTTGGGCGAGGGCCTGCCCCTCGTGAAAACGTCCAACTGTCCGACCCACCTGGAGTACGACCTCCAAAGCCCGGTCTGGGCGCATTGGGTGAACTTCTTTGCCGCCCACTTTCAGTTCGTGCGCTACGACGAGCGCGGCTGCGGCCTTTCGGACCGTGAGGTGGAGGACCTGACCTTCGACCGTTGGGTCGAGGATCTGGAGGCGGTGATCGACGCCGCCGGGATCGACGGTCCGGTCAATCTCCTGGGGGTTTCCAAGGGGGCGGCGACGGCGATTGCCTATGCCGCCAGGTATCCGGACCGCGTGTCCCGGATCATTATCTACGGTGGCTATGCGCAGGGCTGGGGCGCGCGCGGCGATCCGCGCGGCGCCAAGCTGGCCAAGTCCATCGCCGACCTGGTCGCTCTCGGATGGGAGCTGGAAAACCCGGTGTTCCGGGAACTTATCACCCGTCGCTACATCCCCGGAGGCAGCGAAGAGCAGGTCGACTGGTACAACGACCTCTGCCTCAGGACCATGACGGCGGAGATGGCCGGGCGGCTGCTTGAGTCGCGCGCTGACGTCGACGTCTGCCACCTCTTGAGCCGCGTTGCCGTGCCGGTGCTGGTGATCCATCCCAACCGCGATGAGGTGATCCCCTTCAGGGAGGGCCGCATGCTCGCCAGCGAGCTGCCCAATGCGGAGTTCGTGGAGCTGGAGACCAACAACCACATCGTGCTCAAACACGAAGCCGCCTGGGTGCGCTTCAAGGAAGCCGTGCTCGATTTCATGGAACGCAGCCCGATGATCAGCCGCGGACACGCCCACGGGCTCGGCGGTCTGTCACGGCGCGAGAACGAGATCCTCTCGCTGATCTGCGAGGCCAAGTCCAACCCGGAAATCGCCGCTGTGCTCAGCCTTTCGGAGCGCACCGTACGCAACCATGCCTCCAACCTCTTCCGCAAGCTGGGCGTGCGTTCGCGCACCGAGGCGATCCTCTACCTGCACAGCGCCACGCGGCGGTGACGCGCTAGCGTTCGGCCGGTGCCTTGATCTGAAGCAAGGTCTTCAGCAGGTTCGCGGTGCCGCGGGCATCGTCGATCGAGATGTGGTTGTGCGGCACGTGGCCCAGCCATTCCGGCGGAAAGGCCTCGGCCGAGCACTCATGCAAGGCCCGGCCGGTCCGCCCGGCGGCGAAGGCCTGGATGCAAAGGCCGGCGGTGAAGAACAGCCGCTCGCCGATCCAGGGACCCTTGAGCATACGGATATCGGCGAAGCGCCTGAGGTAGTAGTCGATCCAGGCCCCGTCGAAGGCCAGCGGCTGGGCTGCGAAGATCGGCTGGCCGGGCAGGCCGCGCACCCAGGCGGCGTAGCTCTGCATGACCTCTGCCGGCGGTTTGGGGTCGTGCGTCGCCGCCGCCCAGGCTTCTGGAAAGCCCTTGAACCACTCCATGGTGACCGGGTCTTCGCCGGCCTCCGGCAGGCGTGCCAGCACGGCCTGGAAAAAGTCGATCTCCTCGCCCTCGGCGTCTATGGCGACCGAAGCGAACGCCAGCATCGAGTGACTGCCGGGCGTCGGTCCGTTCACCTCGATGTCGGTGACAACATAGGTGGGGTTCATGAGACCTCGTATCCGGCGGCGGTTAGGGCTTCGCCTGCAACCTCGCAGTAAAGGGCGTTGCATTCCTCATCGAAATGGTTCTTCCAGTCGCCGGCGATGCCTTTGCGCAGGAAACTCTGGGCGTCAGCCTCGCCGGGCCGCCGCCCGCCGCTGAGGGCGCTGAAGGTGTTGCGTGCGACGATCTTCTCGATTGTGGCGGGCTCGGCATCGCAGTCCAGCCAGCCGAAGAGCCGGGTCATCTCGGCGGGCGTGTCTTCCAGCATCGCTTCGTAGCGCAGAGAAAAGTGGCGGCCGGGAAAGCCTGCCGAGTCCTTCTGGAATTTGGCCATGGTGTCGCGCCAGGTGGCGGCATGGCCCTTGATGCGGCCGACGAAGTCCGCGCGGTTATCCGCTGCCAGAGGCTCGCGGTCCGGAAAGAGGTGGAACCAGAGGGAGACGAAACAGTCTCTGCCGTCCCGGGTCGTCGAGATGACCCGGGCCTGCGGCAGGATGGCCCGCCAGGTGCCGAGCTGGCGCTTGTAGTCCGGGTCCTTGTCGCCGATCCAGCGCAGGGCGCCGTTCTTGCCCGTAGCCTCAGCCGCGTGCTGGACCGCGGACAGCCGGTCGAGGAAGAAATACTGCATCGCTGTCAGCAGTTGGGGCTCGCCCAGTTCCCGGTAGACCGCTTCCTGTTTGTAGATTTTCGCGTTGGTCTTGGAGAGGGCGGTATTGTACTCGCGAATGGCTGGGGCGAGGTGAGTAAGCAAAACGTTGAGTTTGCTCTCCCCACCACAGGCAATCTGCGGATGGCTGTCGAGCAGCCGCTGAAGCCAGGTGGTGCCGGACTTGGTGACCCCGGTTACGATGAAAAGCCCCACGCGCTCCAGCAGAGTGCCGAGCTCATCTGTGCCCGCCATAAACGTCATGCCGCGAATCCCCTGCCTGCGGAAGCTCTCTGAGCCCCGTGCATATCCGGCGGGATCGGGCTTGTCCACAGGCCCGGTGACGCAGCCGGCCCCGTGCCTTGAGAATTTATTCCAATCCCATTCATTGGCGGCCGACCCCCGCCGGCTCTGCGCCCTCAGCCGCCGCGGCGCGGCAAAAGGGCTTGAAACCCAGGGGCGTGGCAGTCATTAAAGAAGGAGCCGCCCGACGCCGCATCACGGAATGCTGATACGCGCTTAGGCGGCGGCTTTGTGCGGCAGGGGCGTCACACATCCTGGGGGTCACCCCGACGGCGTCCTCCGGTCAGGCGGGTGGTTATACGCGGCTGTTCAAGGCCGCGGGGCAGACAGGGGAACTCCATCAGATGAAGATCGCGATACCCAGGGAGCAGCGCCCGGACGAGGCGCGCGTCGCAGCCTCGCCGGAAACGGTCAAGAAGCTGATCAACCTGGGCTTCGAAGTCTCAGTCGAGACCGGCGCCGGCCTGGGCGCAGCCATCACCGACGAAGCTTACGAAAAGGCCGGAGCCACCGTGGCACCTGATGCGACGGTAGCCTATGGCGACGCCGACGTGATCGCCAAGGTGCGCCGTCCTCTGGCGGACGAGCTGAGGGGCGTGAAGTCCGGTGCGCTGCTGATTTCCATCGTCGACCCCTTTCGGGCCGGGGACGAACTGGGGCCTCTCCAGAAGGCCGGTGTCACGGCCTTTGCCATGGACCTGATCCCGCGCATCACCCGTGCCCAGTCCATGGACGTGCTCTCCTCGCAGTCGAATCTGGCCGGCTATAAGGCGGTGCTGGACGGCGCGGCGGTTTATGGCCGCGCTTTTCCGATGATGATGACGGCGGCTGGCACCGTGCCGCCGGCCAAGGTGCTGGTCATGGGGGCGGGCGTCGCCGGGTTGCAGGCGATCGCCACGGCGCGGCGCCTGGGCGCGATCGTCTCGGCCACCGACGTGCGCCCGGCGGCCAAGGAACAGGTGGAAAGCCTGGGCGCCAGCTTCGTGGCCGTCGAGGACGAGGAGTTCAAACAGGCCGAGACCTCAGGCGGCTACGCCAAGGAGATGAGCCCGGAGTACCAGAAAAAGCAGGCCGAGCTGATCGCCGAGACCATCAAGAAGATGGACATGGTGATCACCACTGCGCTGATCCCAGGGCGGCCTGCCCCGAAGCTGGTGTCGGCCGAGATGGTCGCCTCCATGAAGCCGGGCTCCGTCATCGTCGACCTGGCGGTGGAGACCGGCGGCAACTGCGAACTTTCCAAGCCCGGCGAGGTCGTCGAGACCGGCGGTGTGCAGATTGTCGGCCACGTGAACGTGCCCGGGCGCCTGGCCGCCGACGCGTCGGCGCTCTACGCGCGCAACATCCTCACCTTCATCGATCTGCTGGTCGACAAGGAGTCGAAGGCGCTCGCCATCGATTGGGAAGACCAGATCGTCGCCGAGACCTGCATCATCCGTGACGGACAGCTCGTTCATCCTGCGCTTGCGCCCAAGGATGCGCCGCCGCCTGCGGAAGCCGCAACGGCGGAGGAGGCTGCGTCCGAACCCCCGGCGGCGGAGGCTGAACCCGAGTCAGGGCCAGAGCCCGGCAGCGATAAGCCCAGCGGCGATAAACAAGGAGGCTGACGGTCATGGCAAACGAGACTTTCTCCGAACGGGCTGCGGAGATCGCCAACGAGGCGCAGGCGCTGGCCAACGATGTCGCCTCCCTCGCGGTGGAGGCCAGCCGGCTTTCGGCCGAAAGCACGGCGGCGGGCGGCACCTCTTCCCTGGTGATCGGCCTCACGGTCTTCGTGCTTGCCGTTTTCGTCGGCTATCACGTGGTTTGGCGCGTCACACCGGCGCTGCACTCCCCCCTTATGGCGGTGACCAACGCCATCTCCTCGGTGATCATTGTCGGCGCCCTGATCGCCGCGGGGCCGGCCGATTTCGGCTTCAGCGAGGTCATGGGCTTCCTCGCCGTCATCCTGGCCTCGGTCAACATCTTCGGCGGCTTTATCGTGACTCAGCGCATGCTGTCCATGTTCAAGAAGAAGAAATAAGGGGGCCGGACAACCATGAACGCTGATCTCGCCGCGCTGCTGTACCTCGTTGCATCGGTCTGCTTCGTTATGGCTCTGCGCGGGCTGTCGCATCCGACGACCAGCCGCGCCGGCAACCTCTACGGCATGGTCGGCATGGCCATCGCCATCATCACCACCCTGGCGATGCCGGGCGTCGTCAGCTACGCGCTCATCATCGTCGGCATGCTGATCGGCGGTGCTATCGGCACCGTGATCGCCCTGCGCATCCAGATGACGGCGCTGCCGCAGCTCGTGGCCGCCTTCCACTCCCTGGTCGGTCTGGCGGCGGTCTTCGTCGCTGCTGCCGCCTTCTACAAGCCGCAGGCCTACGGCCTCGGCGTGCCCGGCGACATCGGCATCGCCAGCCTGATCGAGATGTCGCTCGGTGTTGCTATCGGCGCCATCACCTTCACCGGCTCCGTGGTCGCCTTCGCCAAGCTGCAGGGCCTTGTGACCGGCAAGCCGCTGGTGTTCCCGATGCAGCACCCGCTGAACGCCCTCCTTGGCATTCTGCTCGTGGTGCTGGTCGTGGCCCTCTGCCTCGGCCAGTCGGGCCTGGTGTTCTGGCTGATCGTGCTGATCGCCTTGGTGCTCGGCTTTCTCCTGATCCTGCCGATCGGCGGCGCCGACATGCCGGTCGTGGTCTCCATGCTGAACTCCTACTCCGGCTGGGCGGCCTGCGGCATCGGCTTCACGCTGCAGAACAACCTGCTGATCATCACCGGCGCGCTGGTGGGCTCCTCCGGTGCCATCCTCAGCTACATCATGTGCAAGGGGATGAACCGCTCCATCATCAACGTCATCCTCGGCGGCTTCGGCGGCGAGACCACGGGCGCTGCGGCTGGCGACGACGAGGACCGCACGGTGAAGGCCGGCTCGGCCGACGATGCCGCCTTCCTGATGAAGAACGCCAGCAAGGTGATCATCGTCCCCGGCTACGGCATGGCGGTCGCCCAGGCCCAGCATGCTTTACGCGAGATGGCGGACTTCCTGAAGAAGGAAGGCGTCGATGTGCGCTACGCCATCCATCCGGTGGCCGGACGCATGCCCGGCCATATGAACGTGCTGCTCGCCGAAGCCAACGTCCCTTACGACGAGGTCTTCGAGATGGACGAGATCAACCGGGACTTCAACGGCACCGACGTGGCCTTCGTCATCGGGGCCAACGACATCACCAACCCGGCCGCCAAGACCGATCCGGCATCGCCGATCTACGGCATGCCGATCCTCGACGTCGAGAACGCCGGGACGGTACTTTTCGTCAAACGCTCCATGGCCAGCGGCTACGCCGGTGTGCAGAACGAGCTGTTCTTCCGCGACAACACCATGATGCTCTTCGACGACGCCAAGAAGATGTGCGAGCACATCGTCAAGGCAATGGAGGCCGACTGAGGCCGTTTGGCTTTGGCGGCCTGACCGGGGTCCGCGGCGAGCCCGGCATCTGAGCGTTTAGAGGTCGCAGCCGAGACAGTTTCGGCACTCGCTCTGGGCCCTAATGAGGCTTGGCCGAGCCGCCAGCAGGTGACGCCTTGGCAACCGTCCCATCAGCAGGAGGCAGGAGAGACGATGCAAGAACAGAGGAAGATTCCCGCAACCGTCATCACCGGGTTTCTGGGCGCCGGCAAGACCTCGGCGATCCGCCACCTCCTGCAGAACGCCAAGGGGCGGCGGATCGCTCTGGTGATCAACGAGTTCGGTGACCTGGGCGTCGACGGCGAGATCCTGAAGGGCTGCGGCATCGAAGACTGCGGCGAAGACGACGTGGTGGAACTGGCCAACGGCTGCATCTGCTGCACAGTGGCCGACGACTTTCTGCCCACCATTCAGGCGCTGCTGGACCGCGCCGACCCGCCCGACCACATCGTCATCGAAACCTCCGGCCTTGCGCTGCCCAAGCCTCTGGTAAAGGCCTTTGCCTGGCCGGAGGTGCGCACCCGCACCACGGTCGACGGCGTCATTACCATGATCGACGGCCCGGCCGTCGCTGAGGGGCTCTTTGCCGGCGATCCTGATGCTGTCGCCGCCCAGCGCGCCGCCGACGAGTCCCTTGACCACGATACGCCGCTGGAGGAGCTCTTCGAGGAGCAGCTTGCCTGCGCCGACATGGTGGTGATCAACAAGACCGACATGCTGGCGGAGGCGGATCTGCGCGGCGTCGAGAACAGCGTCGCCCGCCATCTGCGCCCGGCGGTGAAGACGGTGCGCTCGGTGCACGGTGCGGTCGATGCGTCGGTGCTGCTGGGCCTCGATGCGGCGGCGGAGGACGATCTCGACTCGCGCCCTTCCCACATCGATGCGGCGGGTGAGCACGACCACGACGACTTCACCTCTTTCTCGCTGGAACTGGACGAGACCGACGCCCCCGAGACCCTGGTGCACCGGCTGCTCCCGGTCATCGCCGAGCACGGGATCCTGCGCGTCAAGGGTTTCGCCGCAGTGACCGGCAAAGCCATGCGTCTGGTGGTGCAGGGCGTGGGCGACCGGCTGCAGCACCACTATGACCGCGACTGGCGGCCGGACGAAGCACGCCGGACCCGCCTGGTGATCATCGGCGAAACCGGCCTGGACGAGGCAGCGATCCGGGCCGCGCTGGCGGCCTGAGCCCATGCACCTGCTGCAGGCGACGCCGGGGGCCATTGCCGACGGATCGGAGGCGGTGGACCTCGGCCAGACGCCGGGCGACATCGTCTTTCTTTCCGCGGCGGACACGGAGCTGGCCGCGCTTGCCGCCGCACAGGCAGCTTTGGATGATGAAGCGCCCAGCCTGCGCCTCGCCAATCTCATGCAGCTCGGCCACAACCTTTCGGTCGACCTCTACGTCGAGCAGGTGATCTCCGGCGCCCGGCTGGTGATCGTGCGCCTGCTGGGCGGAGAGAGCTACTGGCCTTATGGCGTCGAGCAAATTCATGCGGCCTGCCGCGAGAAAGGCATTGCCCTGGCCATGCTGCCGGGCGACGAACAGCCTGACCCCGGCCTCTCGGCTTACGGAACCCTGGCGGAAGACGCGGCGTTACGGCTGTGGCGCTACTGCATCGAGGGCGGCCCGGAGAATGCGCTCAATCTCCTGCGCTATGGCGCCAGCCTGCTGGGCCGGCAGAGCAATTGGCAGGAACCGCGCCCCCTGCTGCGCGCCGGCCTCTACTGGCCCGGCACCGCCCAGCCTGCATTGCAGGATCTGCAGCGGCACTGGCGCGCCGCCGCCCCGGTGGCCGCCATTGTCTTCTACCGCGCGCTCCTGCAGGCGGGAAATCTCGCTGCCGTCGACGCGCTCATCACCGGACTGCGGGCGCAAGGGGTCAACCCGCTGCCGCTCTACTGCAGCAGCCTGAAGGACCCGCAGGCGGGGGAGGTGGTGTCGGCCCTGCTCGCCGAGGCCAAGACGGAAATCGTTCTCAACGCCACGGGCTTTGCCCTGACCGCGCCCGGCGCCGAGCGCGCGAGAACGCCTTTCAATGCCTGTGACGGGCCGGTGCTGCAGGTGGTCTTCTCCGGCGGCAATCAGGCCGTCTGGGCGGAGGGGGTGACGGGCCTCTCAGCCCGCGACATCGCCATGAACGTCGCTCTGCCGGAGGTCGACGGCCGGGTGCTGACCCGCGCCGTCTCCTTCAAGGGGGAGGCGCGCTACGATCCGGCAACACAGACCTCCGTCGTCGCCTACGAACCCGTCGCGGACCGCATCGACTTTGTCGCGGCCTTGACCGCCAACTGGCTGCGGCTGCGCCGCATGCCGGCGGGCAAGCGCTCGGTCGCCCTGATCCTCGCCAACTATCCCAATCAGGACGGGCGCCTCGGCAACGGTGTCGGGCTCGACACCCCGGCGGGAACCCTGAACGTCCTCCGCGCCTTAAAGGCCGAGGGCTACGACACCGGCAAGCTGCCGCCCGACGGCCAGGCGCTGATCGAACGGCTGGCGGCGGGGCCCACCAACGACCTGACGGTACGCTCCGAGCGCCCCGGTGGCGAGCGTTATCCGCTGGCAACCTACCGGCGCTTCTTCGCCCGACTGCCGCGGGCGGTGCAGGTGGCCGTTGCGGAGCGCTGGGGCGATGCCGCAGAAGATCCTTTTGTCGAAGGGGACGCTTTCCGGTTGTCGGCCTTTCGTCTCGGCAAGGTCGTCGTCGGCCTGCAGCCGGCGCGTGGCTACAACATCGATCCTGTCGCCAGCTATCACGACCCTGACCTGGTGCCGCCGCACGGCTACCTCGCTTTCTATGCCTGGCTGCGCGAGACGATGGGCGTGCACGCGGTCGTCCACATGGGCAAGCACGGCAACATGGAATGGCTGCCCGGCAAGGCGCTGGCGCTTTCGGAAGCCTGCTTCCCGGAGGCGGTGTTTGGGCCGCTGCCGCACCTCTATCCCTTTATCGTCAACGACCCGGGCGAGGGCACGCAGGCCAAGCGCCGCGCCCAGGCGGTGATCGTCGACCACCTGACCCCGCCGCTGACGCGCGCCGAGACCTATGGCCCGCTGGCGGAGCTGGAGCGCCTGGTGGACGAGTACTACGACGCCGCCGGTCTCGATCCCCGGCGCCTCAAGGTCCTGGGCGAGGAGATCCTGCAGCTTTCGGCGGCCAGCGGCCTCGACAAGGACTGCGGTATCGCCAGCGGCGACGATGCCGAGACCGCGCTTGGCAAGCTCGACAACCATCTCTGCGAGTTGAAGGAGATGCAGATCCGCGACGGCCTGCACATCTTTGGCGAGTCGCCGATGGGCGGTCAGGAAACCGATCTGTTGGTGGCGCTGACCCGCCTGCCGCGCGGCCGGGGCGAGGGGGGCGATGCCTCCCTGATCCGCGCGTTGGCCCGCGATCTCGGCCTGGTGGAGTTCGATCCGTTGGACTGCGTGCTGGGCGACCCCTGGCGCGGCCCCCGACCGGAGGCGCTCGGCCCAGCCTCTTTCGACGTAACGGGCGGCTGGCGCAGCCAGGGCGACACCGTGGAACGCCTGGAACTGCTGGCGCAGGCGCTGGTTGCGGGTACCCGAACTGCCGACTCGGACTGGACGGAAACGAGGGCTGTTCTGGACCGTATCGAGGAACAGGTTCGGCCGGCAGTGGCGGCTTCCGGCGCGGCGGAAGTTGCCGGTCTCCGGCGCGGCCTCGACGGCCGCTTCGTCGCGCCCGGGCCCTCCGGCGCGCCGACCCGCGGGCGCCTGGACGTGCTGCCGACGGGACGCAACTTCTATTCCGTCGACACCCGCACCGTGCCGACCCCGGCGGCCTGGCAGCTCGGCTGGGCCTCCGCCGAACGGCTGTTGCTGCGCCACCGGCAGGAGGAAGGGGGCTGGCCGCGGCGCCTGGCGCTTTCTGCCTGGGGCACCGCCAACATGCGCACCGGCGGTGACGACATCGCCCAGGCCCTGGCGCTGATGGGCGTGAAGCCGACCTGGGAGACGGCCTCGCGCCGCATCACCGGTTTCGAAATCCTGCCGCTTTCCTTGCTGGACCGGCCGCGCGTCGACGTGACCCTGCGGGTCTCCGGGTTTTTCCGCGATGCCTTCCCGGCGCAGATCGACCTGGTGGACTCCGCCGCCCGCGCGGTCGCGGCGCTCGACGAGCCGCCGGAGCAGAACCCCCTGGCCGCCCAGGTGGCCGACGACAAGGCCCGCCTGGTGGCTGCCGGTGCCTCCGAAGAGGAGGCGCAGCGGCGGGCCGGCTTCCGCGTCTTCGGTTCCAAGCCCGGGGCTTACGGCGCCGGGCTGCAGGCGCTGATCGACGAGCGTGGTTGGCACGAGACGGCGGATCTCGCCAGGGCCTATCTGGCCTGGGGCGGCTATGCCTATGGTGCCGGCGCCGGCGGGCAGGCGGCGCAGGATCTCTTCGAGGCGCGCCTCGGCAGCGTGGAGGCGGTGGTCCACAACCAGGACAACCGGGAGCACGACCTGCTGGACTCCGACGACTACTATCAGTTCGAAGGCGGGCTGACGGCAGCGGTCGAGCATCTCTCCGGCGCCCGGCCGCGGGTCTACCACAACGATCATTCCCGTCCCGAAAGCCCGAAGATCCGCACGCTGGAAGAGGAAATCGCCCGCGTTGTGCGCGCCCGGGTGGTCAACCCCAAATGGATCGCGGGGGTCATGCGCCACGGCTACAAGGGCGCCTTCGAGATGGCGGCGACGGTGGACTATCTTTTCGCTTTCGCCGCCACCGCCCGGGTGGTCGGCGACCACCATTTCGACGCGGTCTACGAGGCCTATCTGGAAGACCCGGAGGTGCGCGCCTTCCTGGCCGAGAAGAACCCGGCGGCCCTGCGCGAGATCGCCGAGCGGCTGATCGAGGCCCAGGCGCGGGACCTCTGGAAGCCGCGCTCCAATTCGGCCCGGGCCGAGCTGGAAAGTCTGGCGGGTAGAGTTATGGAGGAAGCGAGATGAGCGACCAGCCGAGCGAAGCCGAGATCAACGAAAGGGCCAACGAGAAGGCGCGCAAGCGCAAGGCGGCCCGCGACAAGATGCTCGCCAACAAGACGGTGGAGAAGGGCCTCCTGATCGTTCACACCGGCAAGGGCAAGGGCAAGTCGACCGCCGCCTTCGGCCTCGCCGTGCGGGCGCTGGGCAACGGCATGAAGGTCGGCGTGGTCCAGTACGTGAAGGGCAAGTGGGAGACCGGCGAGCGCCAGGTCCTGGAGGCCTTCCCCGATCAGGTCGAGATCCGCACCATGGGCGAGGGCTTCACCTGGGACACCCAGGACCGGGCGCGGGACATCCGCGCCGCCCAGGCGGCCTGGCAGGCCTCCAAGGAGATGATCGAGGCCTGCAGGGGCGAAAATCCCAAGTATGACATGGTGGTATTGGACGAGCTTAACATCGTGCTGCGCTACGACTACCTGCCTCGGGACGAGATCATTGAAGTTCTCAAGAATCGGCCGCAAGGCCTTCATATCGTTGTCACCGGCCGCAACGCCAAGGACGAGCTGATCGAGATCGCCGACCTGGTGACCGAGATGACCCTGGTGAAGCACCCCTTCCGGGAGCAGAACGTGAAAGCCCAAAAGGGCATAGAGTTCTAGGACCATGACCCGCGCGCCGGCCATCATGCTGCAGGGCACCGGCTCCGACGTCGGCAAGTCGCTGCTGACGGCGGGCCTTGGCCGGGCCTTCCTGAAGCGCGGTCTGAAGGTGCGGCCCTTCAAGCCCCAGAACATGTCCAACAACGCGGCGGTCACCGCCGAGGGCGGTGAGATCGGCCGGGCCCAGGCGCTGCAGGCCCGGGCCTGCGGCCTCACGCCCTCGACCGACATGAACCCGGTGTTGCTGAAGCCCCAGAGCGAGGTCGGCGCCCAGGTG